>CAWJVK010000002.1:0-836743 GCA_963846305.1 uncultured Gammaproteobacteria bacterium | reverse complement strand
GTTGCGGCCGAGGCGCGGGCCAGCGCGGACTCGCCAGGCGAGCAGTAGGCAGGCCGCGAGCGCGGAGCCCCGCAAAGTGCCAGCCGGCCGGCATGCCGCCGGGCCACGGATTGCGCGCATCAAATCGCGCGCATGAAAAAGCCGGCTCGAGGCCGGCTTTTTCGTCGTCCCGGGCGGGGCGTTTACTTCGCCGCCAGCGCCTTCACCTTGGCATTCAGTTCGCGCTTGTGCCGGGCGGCCTTGTTGGCATGGATGATGCCCTTGGTCACCATCGTGTCGATCACCGGCTGGGCAGCCTTCAGGGCCGAGGCGGCGTCTTCCTTGTTGCCGGCGCCGATGGCGTTCAGCACTTTCTTGATGGAGCTGCGCAGCCGCGAGCGTGCGGCCATGTTGTGGGCACGGCGCGTGACGGCCTGCTTTGCGCGTTTTTCTGCGGACTTGATGTTCGCCACGGAATCGGTCTCCTGCGGGCCGGCAATTGGCCGGCAAGGTCAGTCAAAGAGCCGCGTATTCTGGCGACCGAGCCCCGGAAGGTCAAGGGGAACGGGGTCCCAATAAATAGGTGCCTGGCACCTATTTTGCGAAAAAAGGGGAGGTCCCCGGCTATAGTTCGCCCCGCATGCGCCCCTGCCCGAAGTCACCTGCACCCAATACTGACGGGGTCCCCGCGTGAGCGGCGGCTTCTTCCGCAGCACGAGCATCGTCGGCGGCCTGACCCTTTTGTCCAGGGTCACCGGCCTGCTGCGCGACATGGTCTATTCGAGGATGTTCGGTGCGGGCGTCCTGATGGATGCCTTCCTGGTCGCCTTCAAGATCCCGAACTTCATGCGGCGGCTGTTCGCCGAGGGTGCGTTCTCGCAGGCCTTCGTGCCGGTGGTCTCCGAGTACAAGGTCCAGCGCGGTCACGACGAGGTGCGGGAACTGGTCGACGGCGCCATGGGCACCATGGCCTGGTTCATGGCCGTGGTGACGATCGTGGGCATCGTCGCCGCGCCGCTGTTCGTGCTGCTGTTCGCGCCCGGCTTCCACGCCGACGCCGGCAAATTCGACCTCACGGTCGAGATGCTGCGCTGGACGTTCCCGTACCTGCTCTTCATCTCGCTCGCTTCGCTCGCCTCGGGAGTGCTGAACAGCTACAAGCGCTTCAGCGTCCCGGCGCTGATGTCCACGCTGATGAACCTGGTGATGATCGTGTTCGCCGCGTGGATCGCGCCGCGCTTCGAGCGGCCCGGGGTCGTGCTCTCGGTCGGGGTGTTCGTCGCCGGCGCGGTGCAGCTGGCGTTCCAGCTGCCGTCGCTGGTGCGCATGGGCCTGTTGCGCCGCCCGCGCTGGCACTGGGACCACGCGGGCGTGAAGAAGATCGCGCAGTTGATGCTGCCGGCGATCTTCGGCTCGTCGGTCTCGCAGGTGGCGCTGCTGCTCGACACGCTGATCGCGTCGTTCCTGGTGACGGGCAGCATCTCCTGGCTGTACTACGCCGACCGCTTGATGGAATTCCCGCTCGGGGTGTTCAGCGTCGCGCTCGCGACGGTGATGCTGCCGGGTCTCGCCGCACACCACGCCGAGCAGTCGGTCGAGCGTTTCTCGGCGACGCTGGATTGGGCGCTCAGGCTCACCGTCGTGGTCGTCGCACCGGCCACCGTCGCGCTGATGGTGCTGGCCGGGCCCCTGACTGTGACGATCTTCCATTACGGCGAGTTCAACGCCGAGGACGTGCGCATGGCCTCGCTCGCGCTGGTTGCATTCGCCACCGGGCTGATGGGATTCAGCCTGGTCAAGGTGCTGGCGCCCGGTTTCTACGCCCGCCAGGACACCCGCACGCCCATGAAGATCGGCGTGCGCGCGCTGGCGATAAACATGTTGCTGAACCTGGTGATCGTGCTGCCGCTGGCGCTGTATGGCAACAAGCCCGGGCTGCACGCGCTGCTCGCGCTCAACATCGGCATTTCCGCCTGGTACAACGCCACGATGCTCTATCGCGGGCTGCGCCGCGCGCAGGTCCTGCACCACGCACCGGGCTGGCGCCGCATGCTGGTGCAGGTCATCGCCGGCAACGTGCTGATGGGAGTCTTCCTGTGGGTCGTCGCCGGGGACACCGAGCGGTGGATGGCCATGCGCACGCTGGCGCGAATGGAGTGGACGCTGTTGCTGGTGGCAGGCGGCGCGGCGATCTATTTCGCGACGCTCTTTGTGCTGGGCCTGCGTGTCTCGCAGCTGCGGGTCCGTCCGTCCGGCGGCGGGTAGGCCCGATGGAGCTGGTCCGGGGCCTGCACAACCTGCGCGAGCCTCACCGCGGCTCGGTGGTGACGATCGGCAACTACGACGGCGTGCACCGCGGACACCAGCACATGCTGGCGAGGCTGCGCGAGCACTCGCTCGGGCTCGGGCTGCCGGCGACCGTGGTCACGTTCGAGCCCACGCCGCGCGAGTTCTTCGAGGGCGATTCCGCTCCCGCGCGCCTGATGAGGCTGCGTGAAAAGATCGAGGCGCTGCCGCTGTACGGGGTCGATCGCACCGTGGTGCTCGGATTCGACCGACGCATGCAGGGCATGGGCGCTGCGGAGTTCGTCGATCGGCTGCTGGTGCGCGGACTGGGCGCGCGACACGTCGTGGTCGGCCACGATTTCCACTTCGCGCGGCGTCGCGAGGGGACGATCGAGACGCTGCGCGAGGCCGGTGCCCGCCATGGCTTCCAGGTGGAGGAGGTCGGGCGGTTCCTGGTCGAGGGCGAGCGTGTTTCGAGTTCGCTGGTGCGCGAGGCGCTCGGGCGGGGCGACCTGCAGAGGGCGCGCATGCTGCTCGGGCGCCCGTACCGGATGGCGGGCCGGGTGCGCCGCGGCCAGCAGCTCGGCCGCACGCTGGGGTATCCGACGGCCAATCTCGCGCTGCACCGCAAGGTCGTGCCGCTGTGGGGCGTCTTCGCGGTGCGGGTTTCGGGGGCGGGCCTGGTCGACCACCCGGCGGTCGTCAGCCTCGGCACCCGGCCCACCATCGACGGCACCGAGCCGCTGCTCGAGGTGCACGTGTTCGACTTCGACGGCGACCTTTACGGCCGTTACCTGGACGTGGACTTCGTGCAGCGACTGCGCGACGAGCGGCGATTCGAGTCGCTCGATGCGCTGGTGGAGCAGATGCACGTCGATGCCGCCGCGGCCCGCGCGGTTCTCGGCGCCTAGCAGGGCCGGCGCCGCCTTTTCACGCGACAGGACGGGCAATTGCCGCATTTTCTGGAGTAAGTCGGGCCGTTGCTGCAAAATTCTCGGTTCTTCACCTGCCACACACGACCACACGCGTCCCCAGCTGCTCGATGGCCGATTACAAGCACACGATCAACCTCCCCGCGACCGCCTTCCCGATGAAGGCGGATCTCGCGCGCCGCGAACCCGAGATGCTGGCCTGGTGGGGCGAACACGCGACCTACGAGAAGCTGCGGGCGATCGCGGCCGAGCGGCCGAAGTACATCCTGCACGACGGCCCTCCATACGCGAACGGCGCGATCCACATCGGCCACGCCGTCAACAAGGTGTTGAAGGACATCATCGTCAAGGCACGTGGCCTCGACGGCTACGACGCACCGTACGTCCCGGGCTGGGATTGCCACGGCCTGCCGATCGAGCACCAGGTCGAGAAGACTCGCGGCCGCGCGGCGAAAGCGCTCGATGCCAAGGCATTCCGCCAGGCCTGTCGCGAATACGCGATGGGCCAGGTTGACGTGCAGCGCCAGGATTTCATCCGCCTGGGCGTGATGGGCGACTGGGCGAACCCGTACCTGACACTCGCGCCGCGCTACGAGGCGGACCAGTTGCGTGCCTTCGCGCAGATCATCCGCAACGGCCACCTGTACAAGGGCTTCAAGCCCGTGCACTGGTGCCTGGACTGCCGCTCGGCGCTGGCGGAGGCGGAGGTCGAGTACGAGGAGCGCACCTCGCCCTCGATCGACGTGCGCTTCGAGGCCGCGGACCGCGCCGATCTCGCGCGACGCCTGGGCATCGCGGACCTGCCGTCCGGACGCGCCAGCATCGTGATCTGGACCACGACCCCGTGGACACTGCCCGCCAACCAGGCGGTCGCGCTGCACCCGGAGTTCGACTACGCGCTGTATGCAGTGGAGTCCGGCGCGGGCGAGGAGCTGCTGCTGCTCGCCGCCGAGCTGGCGCCAGCGGTCATCGAGCGCGCGGGCGCGACGTCCTTGCGCGAACTCGCGCGGGCGAAAGGCGCGGCCTTCGAGGGGCTCGCGCTGCGTCACCCGTTCTACGACCGCGTCGTTCCGGTGGTGCTCGGCGAGCACGTCACGCTCGACAGCGGCACCGGCGCGGTGCACACGGCGCCCGGCCACGGCCAGGAGGATTTTGTCGTCGGCCGCAAGTACGGCCTGGCCGTGGACAACCCGGTCGGGGGCGACGGGCGTTTCCTGGCATCGACGCCGATCTTCGCCGGCGAGAAAGTCTTCGACGCCAACCAGCACGTGGTCGAGGTGCTGGACGAGAAAGGCGCGCTGCTGCACCACGAGGCCTACCGCCACAGCTACCCGCATTGCTGGCGCCACAAGTCGCCGGTGATCTTCCGCGCCACGCCGCAGTGGTTCATCAGCATGGAGCAGGCGGGGCTGCGCGCCAGGGCGCTGGAGGAGATAGGCAAGGTCCAGTGGACGCCGGCCTGGGGCGAGCAGCGCATCTACAGCATGATCGAGGGCCGGCCCGACTGGTGCATCTCGCGACAGCGCACCTGGGGCGTGCCGCTCGCGATCTTCGCGCACAAGGAAACCGGCGAGCCGCACCCCGACACGCCGGCGCTCATCGACCGAGTCGCCGAACTGGTCGAGAAGGACGGCATCGATGCGTGGTTCGACCTCGACGCGGCGAGCCTGATTGGCTCAGACGCCGGACACTACGAGAAAGTGACCGACATCATGGACGTGTGGGTGGACTCGGGCCTGTCGCACCATTGCGTATCGCAGAGCCGTCCCGAGATCCGCACACCTGCGGACCTGTACCTGGAGGGTTCGGACCAGCATCGCGGCTGGTTCCACAGTTCACTGCTCACCTCGGTGGCGCAGAAGGGCCATGCGCCCTACAAGGGCGTGCTCACCCACGGCTTCACCGTGGACGAGAAGGGCCGCAAGATGTCGAAGTCGCTGGGCAACGTGGTGCTGCCGCAGAAGGTGGTCAGCACGCTCGGTGCCGACGTGCTCAGGCTGTGGGTCGCTTCCACCGACTACGCCAACGAGATCAGCGTCTCCGACGAGATCCTCAAGCGAATGTCGGATTCGTACCGCCGGATCCGCAACACCGTGCGTTTCCTGCTCGGCAACATGGCGGGATTCGATCCAGCCGCGGACGCCGTGCCGGCCGGCGAACTGCTGGCGCTAGACCGCTGGGCGCTGGAGCGGACACGGGCACTGCAGCAGGAGCTGGTCGCCGCATACCGCGACTACAATTTCCACCTGATCTACCAGAAGGTGCACAACTTCTGCGTGGTCGACCTGGGCGGCTTCTACCTCGACGTCATCAAGGACCGCCTGTACACGACACCGGCCACCGGCCGGGCGCGCCGCTCGGCGCAGACGGCGATGTGGCTGATTGCCGAGGCGATGGTGCGCTGGCTGGCGCCGATCCTGTCGTTCACCGCCGAGGAAATCTGGCGGCTGCTGCCAGGCGCCCGCGCCGAATCGGTGTTCCATGCGACCTGGACCGAGCTGCCTGCTGCGCAGGCCGATGCGCATCCGGTCGACTGGGCGCGGCTGCTCGAGGTTCGCGGAGCCGTGCTGCGCGAACTGGAGCGATTGCGCGTGGCGGGCGCGATCGGTGCTCCGCTGGACGCGGTCGTCGACATCTACGCGGGGCCGCAAGCCCGGGCGGCGCTGGACCAGGTGGGCGAGGAACTGCGCTTCGTGCTGATCACCTCCGAGGCCCGCGTCCATGCGGCCGGAACCCGCCCGGATACCGCGGTCAGCGCGGACCTCGAGGGCGCTGAAGGATTGTGGCTGCAGGTGCATGCGTCGACCGCGCCGAAGTGCGTCCGCTGCTGGCACAAGCGACCGGACGTGGGCAGCGTGGCCGCGCACCCGGAACTTTGCGCGCGTTGCGCGTCAAACGTGGATGGTCCTGGCGAAACGCGGAGGTACGCCTAGGTGGCAACGGCAGGTGAACCGGGCACACCCTCGCCCGACCTCGAGCCGGCCACGCCGCCGGCCGCAGCCGAACCCGATGCGCGCCCGGTGAAGCCGGTCGTGCAGCGCACGCATCCGGCCGCGTGGCTCTGGCTGTCGCTCGCGGTGGTCGGCCTCGACCAGGCCACGAAGTTCCTGGTCACGCGATTCTTCGAGCTCTACGAGCGCGTGGACGTGCTGCCGGTGCTGGATTTCACGCTGCTGCACAACACCGGGGCCGCATTCAGCATGCTGGCCGGCGCGTCGGGCTGGCAGCGTCCATTCTTCATCGGGCTCGGCCTGGCGATGAGCGTGTTGCTGGTGGTCTGGCTGTGGCGTGCACCGCGCGGCGACAAGCTGCTGCCGCTCGCGCTCGCGCTGATCCTCGGCGGCGCGCTCGGCAACGTCATCGACCGCGTGATTTACGGCTATGTGATCGACTTCATCCACGTCCACTGGGGCGCCTCTTACTTCCCCGCGTTCAACATTGCCGACAGTGCAATCACGATCGGGGCCGTGCTGATGATCCTCGATGCGTTCCGCGAGAAGCGGAAGTAGACGGGCCGCGATCGGCATGCAGATCCTTCTCGCCAATCCACGCGGTTTCTGCGCTGGCGTGGACCGCGCCATCGACATCGTCGAGCGTGCGATCGAACTGTTCGGCGCGCCGATCCATGTCCGGCACGAAGTCGTGCACAACCGCTTCGTCGTCGACCGCCTGCGGGGGCTCGGCGCGGTGTTCGTGCAGGAACTCGACGAGGTGCCGGACGGCGCGACGGTGATTTTCAGCGCGCACGGAGTGGCGCGGGCCGTGCAGCAAGAGGCGCAGCGGCGTGACCTGCGCGTGTTCGACGCGACCTGCCCGTTGGTGACCAAGGTGCACATGGAGGTGGTGCGTTTCGCGCGCGATGGGCGCGAGGTGATCCTGATCGGCCACGCCGGGCATCCGGAGGTCGAGGGGACGATGGGGCAGTTCGATGCGGCGAACGGCGGCCGCATCAGCCTGGTCGAGAACGTCGCCGACGTCGAGTGCCTCGAGGTGCGCGATCCGTCTCGCGTGGGCGTCGTGACGCAGACCACGTTGTCGGTGGATGACACCGCCGACGTGCTGGATGCGTTGAAGCTGCGATTCCCGACGCTCACGACGCCGCGCCAGGAAGACATCTGCTACGCGACACAGAATCGCCAGGACGCGGTGAAGACGCTGGTGACCCGGTGTGACGTCGTGGTGGTCGTGGGTTCGCAGGCGAGCTCGAATTCGAACCGGTTGCGCGAGATCGCGGAGAAGGCGGGCATTCCAGGCTTTCTGGTCGATGGGCCCGAGGACCTTGAGCGCGGCTGGTTCGAGGGCAAGGAGTGCGTGGGCGTGACCGCGGGGGCCTCGGCGCCGGAACTGCTGGTGCAGCGTGTCGTGGCCCGGCTGCGCGAATGGGGCGGCATGGATGCCGATGAAATCGTCGGCCGCGAGGAAAGCGTGGTTTTTGCGCTGCCGCGTGAGCTGCGCACGGGGCGTGTAGCGGGCCGTTGAGGTTCCTGCGCGGCGCCGCTACCGGTTCCAGCACTCTGAGTGATTGGCGGTACCGTCCGCGGTCCTGGCGGTGCGGTTGCCCGTGCCATTGAGTCCGAGCGTGCGGCAACGCGTGTCGGCCTGCTGCGGGCCATCGACGATTGCCGTTGCGACCGCCGCCCAGGTCGAGGCGTCCGCGGACGTGACCTCGAGCGAGTAGGCGCCGAGCCCGGCAGCGACGGGAAACCGCAGGCTCGATGTGCCGCACGACGACTCCGTCGAGTCATCGAGAACGACGGCGTACGTATTGCAGGTCGTGTAGAAGCTTTCCTCGGCCGCCGCGAGCGCGAGCAGTGCGGCCCGGGCCTCGGATCGGTTCACACGCAGCAGGTAGGCGCGATAACCCGGAACGGCGAGACAGGCCAGCAATGCCGCGATGGCCAGCGCCACGACCATCTCGACCAGCGTGAAGCCGGCCCGCGTGCCGGGCAATGGGCGTGCTGCTCCCGGCCTGTTGCAGCCGGGTAGCCTTCGCGGGCTATTCGGCATTTCGCTGCAGCCAGAAGGTGCGCACGGGCGCATAGAGCGACGGATCGCTGGCAGTCCGGCGCGCAGGCGGGCGGCGTCAGCGTCTCGGGCGCGACCTCCGGGCCCAGCACGTAGAACCCCTGCACGTGGGTGTCGGCCGCCCCGCGGGACGAGTGGCCGGTTGCCTCGACGATGAAGTGGTAGGCGCGCAGTCCTTCGACTGCCACGCCACCGCGAGCCGGGTCGGTCACGGTGTCGAAGTACACCTGGTAGGTGTATGCGTCCGGAGTCGATCCGGGGACGGTGGGCGGGGCGCCCGAGGCCGGCACGACCAGCGGGCTTTCCAGGCTGATCGTGGTGGCCAGTCCCGACGAGTTCACAGCCTGCTCGATCGCGAACTCGGCCGCTGCGAAGGCCCTCGCCTGGTACTGGGCGTTGGCCGCCATCCTGAGTTCGAGCACCGATGTCACGAGGCCGGTGGTGCCGAGCACCGTCAGCACCAGCAGCAACACCAGGGCGATGACGAGTGCGACACCGGCCTGCCGTCGTGGCCGGCGCGGGTGCGCTGAGGTCGGCGCGGGTGCCCGGTTCACGGCGATGCATTCCTGATCCGAAGCGTCCTGGACACCAGCAGCCGCCGGTGCGCGTCGGTGGCAAGTCTCGACGGCCGGTCCGCGCAGGCCTCGATGACCTGGCTGCCCAGCGACGGGTCGCGCTCCTCGGCGCGCACGCGCAGCCAGATGCGCACCGACACCGGCCGGGCGCCGGGTGGAAACGAGCCCGCGTTGGCGAAGACGTCTGCGTCCGAGTCGCCGTCGGTGTCGAGGCCCACCTGGAACTGCAGGTCTTCGACGCCGGCGATCACTTCCTGGTCGGAGATGTCCGGCCCGGAGACCAGCGTCTTGCGCCGCAGCGCGGGGTAGCGGGGCGAGAGGCTCGAGCCGGTGCTGACGTAGTAAGCGTTCACCAGCAGTTCACGAGTGTCGGCCTGCGGCGGCTGGCCCGCGACATCGGCCGTGGCGTACCCGGCGGGAACCCGGTTGCCGATGTCCGCCGGCACGAATACCTGGCCGCCCGTGTGGCCGGTGACGATGAGTACGCGGTTGCGGTCTGCCGCGCCGATGACGGCCTGCTGTGGCGTCATGCGCTGGGCGCTGGCGCGCCGCACGACGAGCACGTCGGTGCCGGGCTCGGCGCCGCCACTGCTGGCGGCGCAGTTCGCGGCCGCCAGGAAGGTGTTGTTCGAGCCATCGACGTAGCGCAGTGTCGGCGTGATCCAGTCGCTACCGCCGCACTTGGCCGGGAAGATGAGCGATGCGTTGGCGGCAACCGTCTCGCTGCGACTCGTAAGGCCCCAGAACCCCGCCAGGCGGACGTCTGCCTCGATCATTGCCAGCGCGTAACGCGCGATTTCCTGCAGTCGTGCGCTGCTGTCGAGTGCCGCGCGCACCTCGCGGGCCTTGAGGTAGATCGATACCACGCCCGCGACCAGCAACGTGCCGATGACCATTGCCATCATCAGTTCGACGAGACCAAGACCGGCATGGCTTGCCGTGGAACGACCCAGTGCCATGGCCCGAGGCGCGCTCATGCCTGGACCGTCAGCGCAAACCACGCGGCCGTGGCCTGGCCTGTCTGCGTCCATTCGACAACGATCAGGTACAGGCTGGCGGGCAAGCCATCGATCGGTGAGACCGCGACGCTCGTCGTCGCGTCCGGCAGCGCCGACCTCGTCGCCTGCTGCCACTGATACAGGTCGCGCGCGGCGACATCCTGCGAGCTGCATTCGCCGACCACGGTGCAGGCCTTGTCCGGCGCGGCGAGCAGCGACCCCGCGTCGAGCGCATAGGCAGTCCCTGCCGCCCGGTTGGCGCGGATCCGGTCACCGAGGTCGGCTGCCAGGATCGCGGCGCTGGTCTGCTGTGTGGCGAGGCGACTGGCACGGAGCCCAGTCAGGAGCAGCGCGACCCCGCCGAGCAGCCCCACGGCCATCACCACTGCGGCGACCAGGACCTCGACCAGTGTGAATCCGCAGGATGCAGCGCCGCGCATTGGATTTCCGGCCATGTCAGGCGCAGCTCAGCGGGGTTCCGGACGAGCTGCGGTCGGAGACCCGCGGCCGGCCCGACTGGCTGATGATCACGGCGCGCGCGTGCTGGCTGCCGCGGTCGTCGCAGAACGTGAACGTGGCGGTGACGCCACTCTGCCCGAAAGCGCGAAACGACAGTGTCTCGCGGTTGCCGACCACGCTGCCGCCGTCCCACGCAGCGTAGGCATGCAGCAGGTCTTCGCCGTCATCCCGTACCGCGGGCGAGTCGCGGTCGCTGTTCACGAAAACGATCCAGCCGCGGTCCCAGTCGGTGTCTCCGGGGGCGCAATGCGCACCGTCCAGGCTCGGGCACAGGCTCACGACGCCGTTGCGCTTGATCGCCTCGCTGCGGGCAAGGTAGACGGACTGCAGGAACAGGTTGACCTCGCTGCTGCGGGCCGCGTTGCGCCCGAGGTTGCGGTAGGCCGGCACACCCCAGCCAACCAGCCCGGCCATGATCGCCATCGAGAACATCAGTTCCGGCAGGGAGAATCCAGGCGGCCGTTCCATGGCGCACTCCAGTTCGCAAATCCCGGACGCGGATACTGGGGCAGGGCAGGCAGCGGATCAGCCCGATTTTGTGGCCAATTCGCGCCAAAATGAGCGCAGGCGGCGGTGCGGACGTATAATTCCTGGCCATGTCCAGTCAACCAATCCAGGTCGACGAGGCGCTCGATCGGGCCCGAGCCATCCTCGAGCGCCACGGTGTCCGACCGACCGCGCAGCGGCTGCGGATCGCCGAGATCCTGCTCACGCAGCCGCGGCACCTGACGGCGGAGCAGATCCTCGACACCCTGCGGAAATCGCAGGGCAGGGTGTCGAAAGCAACCGTCTACAACACGCTGAAGCTGTTCGTGGACCAGGGGTTGCTGCGGCAGATTCACGCCGACCCGGAGCGCTGCGTCTACGATTCGATGATGGCGCTGCACCACCATTTCCAGGACCTCGACACCGGCGAGATGTTCGACATACAGCCGGACGAACTGAGCTTCGCGACGCTGCCCCCGTTGCCCCCCGGCACCGAGATGGCGGGGGTCACGGTGGTCATCGGTATCCGCCGCACCGCGTAGATCTTCACGGCCACGGGTCGAATCCGTATACTGCGCGCCCCTCCATGCCGGAGTAGCTCAGGGGTAGAGCAGCGCATTCGTAATGCGCGGGTCGGGGGTTCAATTCCCTCCTCCGGCACCAACATTTCCTGGAAATCCGCCGCGGCCAGCCGCGGCCAACCCCGGCATGCCGCGCAGCGGCCGTGCAGATGGCTGCTGGCGGTTCGGGGGGCAACGTGGCGCTCGCCGGGCCCTGAGCCCGCCATTCAGAAACTTTCAGAACGGTTCAGCATTTCCCAAAGATCGGAATGCCGCGCGCAGGCAATTTGACCACCGAAGGGGCGGCAATCCCGTCGTCCCCAGGAGGTCGAGATGAAAAACAAGAGCACGGTCCTGCGTTCGGCTGCTGCGATGATTGCGATCATGGCGGCGGCGGGTCCGGCCGCAGCCGGCAGCACTGGCCACGATCGATGGTCCCCCCCTTCCAGGCTCGAAGGTACCTGGGTGGTCACAATCAACCCTTACGATTGCGCGACTGGCACGGCCACCCCGATCAAGATAAAGGCCTACCAGACATTCAATGCCGGTGGGACCGTGGTCGAGTCGACGTCGGGGATTACCTTCCAGCCTGGCCAGCGCGCTCCCGGCCTCGGGTTCTGGGAGCGAACTGGCTGGAACTCCTTCCGGGCCGTCTTTGAGGGCTTGATACTGTTCGACAGCGTCGACCCTCCGGCGGGAACGCCGGCCTACAAGCGAGGCTTGCAGCGCTTCGACCAGGGCATCGAGTTCCAGGATGCCGATCACTGGACCAGCAACGCTGCGGTTACCTTCAAGGATACGGCCGGCAATACGGTGCCGCCGTCCGGTTGTGCGCACGTCACCGCGGAGCGCATGCAGTAGGGTATCGGCTCTCGGTCTGACGACTTTCAGGGCCGGCGCAGGTGCGCCGGCCCTTTTTCTCGGCCCGAATTTGCGCGAGGACGGCGTATTCGTCAGCATGTCATGACGGAGGTGGCCCGACATGAAGAAACCGGTACTGAACCTGGCGGATGCGCACGTGCACTCCGGCAGCAGCGGCGCCCATTTCGAGTACTCGATGGCGGAGTTGGCGGAAGGGCTCGGGGCACGTTCTATCGGCGCCAACGTGACGCGGGTGCCCGCTGGCAAGGCAGCGTTCCCGCTGCATCACCATCACGCCAACGAAGAGCATTTCTTCATCCTGAGCGGAAGCGGCGTGCTGCGGGTCGGCGCCGAGACATTCGACGTGCAGCCGCAGGACTACATCGTCAACCTGCCGGGCGGCGCGGAGACGGCACACCAACTGGTTAACACGGGAACCGAGGACCTCGTCTATCTCGCGATCTCGACGGCCGTGTTGCCGGAGGTGGTGGGCTATCCAGATTCGGGCAAGACCGGGGTGCGCATCGCTTTCGACCAGTCACCCGAGGCCCGATTCCTGCTGAAGGATGCGGCGAAAAGTACGGTCGGCTATTGGGACGGTGAGGACGGTAACGAGGTCGCAGGGATCCTGGGCGAGGTGGGCCCGGGGAAGTGAGAAGGCCGTGGCGGCAGGGTCGGGCACACCCGGCCGTGCCCGACGACCCGTGTTCAGTGGACCTTCTCGAAGAACTCCGCGGGCGGTGCCGGCGAAATGCCGGGGTTGGCGACTGCAAACCCGGCCAGCGTGCCTGCAAATTCGAGCCGGTTACCGCTGCCCTGGTCCGCTGGCCGGGAAGGACCATAGACGTCGGCATATCGGTTGGCGCGCTGCGCCGGACTGGCAGTCACGCCACGCATGACGGCGCGAACGATGTTGCGATCACCCGCCGCAAACTCACGACCGACACCGTTTGCCTCCTCGGAGAGCGTGCCCTGCAGCGCAAAATCCGCTGCCTCGTCGCCCTCGGTCCGGATTCGGGTCCCTGTCAGGTCCAGGTCCACGTGGTTGTCCGAGACGGGTCCGGATGCGCCCAGCCAGCGGCGGCCGGCGGAGGCCAGGATCCCGACACGGACGCCTTCGATACGATCGTCGACGGAGTGGACCTTCGCCACGTTGAAGCTGGCCCCGGGCGCGGCAAGCCCCGGAACGTGCGCGCTGCTGCCGCCGATGACCCTCCAGGCGAACCGGTCCAGGCCACCGGGATTGCGCGTGTACAGGTTCCGATTCGAGTCGAAGATCGTGCTGGCGTGCGTTACCAGGTCGGGTCGGCTGGCACCGCCGGCGATGGAGACTGGTCCCTCGATCCTGTTGTCCTCGAATTCGACCGATATCCGGCCACGGGCCGCGAAATTGAGCGCGAACACCGCTCCGCCATTGCCCGTTGCACGGACGATCGAGTGCAGCATGTGCAACTTGAGCGCGGCGCCTTCGTGCGGCGGCGGGTCGTCCCGTCGCCCCGGATTCCGCGTCAATATCACGATTGCGTGGCCGGCCGGGCCGTCGGCCGTAACCCCGTAGGATTGTGGATTGACGATTTCGCAGTCGCGGATATCCGCGGTGACGCTGTCGCCGGGCCCGCGCGAACCCAGCGTGACCACGTTGCCGTTACGCGGTACGGGCGTGGCCGGCACGGGGGTGACGTCGATCAACTTCAGGCCACTGATGGCGGCGCCGTTTCCAAGGGTCACCAGGTCGCCCTCGAATGCCGAGGCGACCCGCAGCGTGGTCTCGGTGCCCGGCTCGAAGCCGACCGGCAGGCCATCCACGATCAGCATCTCGCCGCTGCCCTCGAGCAGCGCACCGTCCGGCACGAGCAGCGGAGCGGTGATTGAATAGTCACCGGATAGCACGCGGATGTGTCGGCCGGCGTTCCGCGCGTCGAGTGCGCTGACGAGTTCGGCGGGGTTGTGCACCAGGATCGTAGCCGGTGTGACCGCGCTGGCCACTTCCGCGCGCGCCGCCGAGGTGACCGCGAGCACAGCCAACAGCAGTGTCGCGAGTCCGGCGGCTGGGACGGGGCGTGTCATCGGTTCAAAAACTGTAGCCGAGGCTCAGATAGTAGCGCCGGCCAAGCACGTCATACACCGACGGGTCGGTGTTGGCCTGCGAATAGCTCGGGAACAGCGGGGGGTCAGTGTCGGTGGCGTTGTCCACGCCCACGCTGGCGGTCAGGCCGTGCAACTTGCCGGACTTGATGGCAACGCTTCCACCAAGGTCCAGGTAGTTGCGGCTCGGCACGCGGAAATCAGGATACTTCGCGTCCGCCATTGCATCGATGTACCGCCAGCGGGCGAAGGTGCCGAACGCGCCCCACTGGTAGCTGAGGTTCAGTAGCGACTTCCATTCGGGCAGCGCCTGCGTGATCCCGCCGCCGCCGATGGTACCCACGTACTCGATGGTACCGCCGGACGGGTCGCTGTATTTCCAGTCCTGGACGTGCGTCACGTACAGGTTGGCGCCCAGCCGGCCCGCTCCTGCGTCCATGGCCCAGTCGACCTGCAGGTCGACCCCCGAGGTCTGGATGCCGCCGATGTTGCTGTCCACGATGTGCGCGAAGATCTCGCCTGTCGTCGAACTGCGGGTAAAAAAGCTGCAATAGATGTTGCCTGCGTCGAAATTCGGGTTGTAGGCGGGATCAAAGCAGCGTTCCACTGCGGACTTGGAGTCCCAGCGACCGATCGCGTCCGTGAGGTCGATCTTGTACCAGTCGATTGAAAGCTGCAGCGCCTTGAGCGCGGGGCTGTCGAAGGGCGAATCAAGTACAGCGCCCACCGTATAAGTGTCTGCCTTTTCGGATTGCAGGCCCGGGTTGCCGCCGGATACGCCATCGACGCGACGAAGGTTGAATAGGTAGTCGGGCAACAGCGCGGGCGGCAGGCCCTGCGCGAGGCAGAGGGCCTCGACCTGCGCCTTGTTGGGCTCGACCCGCGCTCCATTCTTGTACGAACACGGGTCAGGAATCGGAATCTCGAACTGGTTGGAAAGCTGGGGATAGAAAAGTTCGTCGATACTCGGTGCACGCACGGCGTGTTCGTACGAGCCGCGCAGCAGCACTGGTTGGGTCGGTCGGTACAGCAACTCCGCCTTGTACGAGTCCGCATCCCCGCCGTGCCGGTAGGACGAATGCCGGTAGCCGAGGTCCGCATCCAGCGACTGCAGACCGGGCTGGTCGCGCGCGATCGGCGCGAGCACCTCGACGTAGACGTCCTGGTTACCCTGGCTGCCCTGGCGGGCCGGCGCCGTTGGGAAGCCGGTGACGTCAGGCCGGCCGCCGATTACACCTGGAACCGGGGGTAGCAACACGCTCAGTGCGTCGTCGGGCTTGAAGTCGAAATCCTGCGCCTGGTAGAAGACACCGAACGCGGCGCGCAGGTCCCCGGCCGGCAGCGTGTGGACCGGGCCGTTTGCCGACGCCTCTGCCAGCGTCTGGCGCACGGTGATCTGGTGTGAACCGCTCACCGAGATGTACCGGGCACAGGCCTCGGAAATCGCGCCGACCAGGAACGGGTTGAAGTCGCCGCACACCGACTGGCCGCCGTCGGGTGCAAACACGAGTTCCTGGAACCTGGAGATGCTGGCGTTTCCGGTCTGCTGCTCGGTTCGGTCATTGTCGCCCCACTGCACGTAGACGTCGTAGTTCCAGTCCTCGAAAACGCGGCCTTTGACGCCACCGGTCAATTGCAGCAGTTGCCGGTCATTGCGCGACACGCGCGGCCCGAGTTCCGCGATCCTGCGGATGTATCGGAACGGGGCACTGGGCATTGCGCGGCTGTCGAGCAGCAGCCCCAGGTCGGCCGGAACGTAGGGGTTCGTCGGCGGCACCAGCAAGATGCCGGCATCGACGGGTGCGAGTTGCCGGCTGACGGAATAGTCGGAGTAGAGCGCCTGGAGGTAAGCCTGGGACGAAGGAGTCAAGTCATAGCTGCCGTGCAGGAATACGGTCGTGCGGTCCAGCGGCATCTGCAGCGCCGTGGTCGGGGCATAGTTGTACGTGTGAAGGCGTCGGTTCGACAGCAGAGGGTCCTTTCGGCCGCGAAAGTTCACCACGCCGCCTGGAACATCCTCGATGCCGATCGTGAACACGGTGCCGTCCGGATTGGTGCCGATGCCGGCCTGCGGGTTGATGCCCGCCTGGTGTGGCACGCTGCCCGCAGCAAAACCATAGGACGCAAACAAGCTGTCGAATGCGGCCTGGCTGGAGAACACGACCGACGTGCCTTCTTCGGTAATGGCGCTGCCGGTGGCGAGAAACGCGCCGCCACGGCCGACGCCCTCGGTCTCGTCCGCGAAGTACTTCAGGGGCACCCGGGAAAACGCCCGGTCCGACTGGTTGACCTGCTTGCGGTCCGTGTATCCGACATAGCCCATCACCGAGCCGCGGCCGTCGGCGAACGCGGTCCCGGCCGTCATGCCGATCGTGTATTCGGCTCCGTCGCCCTGGTCGGTCTGCGACCATTGACCGCCGATATCGACGCCGTCGTAGCGATCGATCAACCTGAAATTGACCACCCCGGCGATCGCATCGGAGCCGTAGGCTGCGGAGGCGCCGCCGGTCATGACCTCGACGCTGGAAATCAGTGCCGGTGGAAGCACGTTCAAATCGGGTGAACCGCGTCCGTCGGCCGGCATCAGGCGACGGCCATCGATCAGCACCAGGGTCTGGGCCACGCCGATGCCACGCAGCGAGACATTCGCCTGGCCGTCATTGGCGGGATTGTTGGAGGTGCCGGTCGCGGAGGCCGCGAACTGCGGCAGTGTGTTGAGGATGCGTTCGACCGAGGTTGCGGATGTCTGCTCGAACGCTGACGCGGGCAGCGTGACGATCGGACTCGCGGATTCGAAATCGGCGCGGGCAATCCTGGAGCCCGTGACGACGACCTCCTCGATCGCGTCGTCCTGGGTGGCCGCGGACGCAAAAGGAACCTGTGCCGCAATCCATGCGGCAGCGGCACACCTCGCGCGGCGCACTCCACCCCGTGGCATGGTTGTCCTTCGCCTCTTGGCCGCAGCGTCCTGCCGAAGACACGACCTGGATTCACATTAGCACAGGTCGAATCGGGGCCACCAAGGGGCCACTATTGAGTGGCAGGACGCGAGGCCGTAGGCTTCGCTCGAAATGATGCGAGCCTACCGTTTCGAAATGTTCCGGGTGGACCTGGTGAAGCACCACGTCACCGGGCCGGACGGCGCCGTGCTCGCGATCGCGAGTCGTGCGTATGAGGCGCTCCTGTACCTGGTCGAGAATCGCGCCCGGCTCGTGACCAAGGACGACCTCTTGAAAGCGGTCTGGCCACGGGCGATCGTCGAGGAGAACAACCTCAACCAGGCAATCTCGGCGCTGCGCCGGGCGCTGGGCGATGGGCGCGAGGCGCCCCGGATCATCGTAACAGTGCCGGGCCGCGGGTACCGCTTTGTGGCGGAAGTTCAGGTGGAGACTGACGAGGAGGCGCCGAGGGCGACGGAAGCCGTGCAGCCGGAGCGGTCCGATGCGGCGACCGCGCCACCGCACACTGGACCCTCCGCGGTGCCGCCCCTGGAGTCGGCGTCCCGGCAATCCGACGCAGCGGTGGCGCCGCTGGAGTCGGCGTCGCGTCGGAAACTGCTGGTGGTACTGGGCGGCACGGCCGCGCTCGCGACGGCCGCGGCCACCGCCTGGTGGCTGCGTCGACCGTCAGGCAAGTCCCGCATGCCGCAGTCGATCGCGGTGTTGCCGTTCAAGCCGTTGGTCGAACAGGCCGGTGATGAGGCACTCGAGTTCGGGGTCGCCGAGACCCTGATCAACCGACTCAGCGGCCTGCCAGGTGTTACGGTGACTCCGCTGAGTTCCGTGCGCCGGTTCGCCGGCGCCAACGAGGACCCGTTGGCCGCGGGCCGAGATCTCGCGGTGGCTGCGGTACTCGAGGGTCACGTGCAGTTCCAGCCGGATCGCATACGACTCACGGCGCGGCTGCTGGATGTGCGCGACGGATCGGCGCTCTGGGTCGGCAGCTTCGACGAACGATCCCACGACTTCTTTGCGGTGCAGGACTCACTTGCCCGGCAGCTGGTGGAGGCCCTGTCCGTCGAGCTGTCAGACGAGGCTCGTCGCCGCCTCACCAGGCACTACACCGAAGACATCGAGGCCTGGCAGCTGTACCTGAACGGCCGCTACCAGTGGAACCTGAAGACCGAGGATGGCCTCAGCAAGGCGATCCAGTACTACAGAGCCGCCGAGAAACGCGATCCGGCATTCGCGCTGCCGGCCGCGGGGCTCGCCGATGCTTGGGCCGTGTTCGGCGTATTCGGGATACTGCCGCCAGGCATCGCGCTGCCACGCGCCAGGCAGGCCGCGGATCGCGCTGTTGCGCTCGACGACCAGCTCGCGGAGGCACAAGCGGCCCTCGGTCACTTGCAGGTCCAGCAGTCGCGAGACTGGGCGGACGGTGAACGCCTCTATCGCCTGGCGCTCAAGCTCAATCCAGATTATGCGCAGGCAGTCATGTGGCTTGCCAACAATCATGCCTACCAGAATCGGTTGCCGGAGGCGCTGGCCGAGGCGCAACGCGCCCAGTCCATCGAGCCCATGTCACTCACCTTTGCGGCGAACGTCGGCATGGTGCAGACGCTGGCGCGCAACTACGACGCGGCAGTCGCCCAGCTCGTCGGCCTGGTAGACGCAGCACCGCAGTCCGCATTGATCCGCAATCATCTTGCGCACGCGTACTACTTGCGCGGCGAGCCTCAGGAAGCCTTGCGCGTCCTGCAAGGGCACCCGCAGCCGGTGCCCGGCAGCTTCTCGAATCTTGGACGTGCGTACGCGCTGGATGGCCAGGTCGAGGCAGCGAGACGGGAGATCGAGCGCGTCGAGGCACTGGGCGCGCGTGGATTCGGCGTGGGCTTTGACCTCGCACTGATTCATGCGGCGCTGGGCGACAGCGCCGCCGCGCTCGATGCATTGGAACGCGGCGTGACCGACAGCTCGCAGATCATCGGCTTCCTCAATTGCGAGCCCGGTCTCGACTCGATCCGTGATCATGCGCGGTTCCGGGCCGTGTCGCGCAAGCTGGGACTCGGCTGAAGCCGTGCTGAAAGCCCTCTCGATCCTGCCGCTGCCGCTGCTCTACCTGTTCTTCGGTGCCGCCGCGTTCCTTGCCCGCGTCTTCGGTTGGCGCCGCGGTTTCGTGGGATCCGGCATTGAACACTGTCTGCCCGAAGCCACTGCGGCCGAGCGCGGGCGGGTCGCGTCGGAGTTCTACGGATACCTGGGCGAGCTGGTCGCCGAGTCCGTGCATGGCCTGCGGATTTCGCAGCGCGATCTGGTCGAACGCCTGCGTTTCGAGGACGAAGCGGTCGTCGAAGAAACGCTGCGCAGCGGAAAACGCGTGCTGCTGCTGGCGGCGCACCACTGCAACTGGGAGTGGCTGGTGTTGCGCTGCTCGACCGCCTTCGGCGTGCCGCTGGTCGCCGCGTTCAAGCCCGCGGGCCGCGAGCGCGCCGACCGCGAACTGACGGCGCTGCGCAGCCGCTTCGGCGCGGTGATGGTCACCGCGAAGCAGGTCGTCAATCACCTGATCGCGCAGCGCGGCGCCGTCAGGTTGCTGGCGCTGGTCGCCGACCAGTCGCCGGCGGCAAAAAGCGAGCAACAGCAGTGGGTCAGCTTCTTCGGCACGGAGACCGCATTCTTCGCCGGTCCCGGCTGGATCAGTGCGAGGATGGGCTACCAGCCGATCTTCATCGAGATGCGACGCGAGGCGAGGGGGCACTACGTTGCCCGCTTCGTGCCGCTGCTGGCCCCGGGTGAGCGTGCCGATCCACAGCAGACACTCGAGGCCTACGTCCGAGCGGTCGAGTCGGCGGTGCGCAAGCAGCCGGCCCGGTACTTCTGGGCCTACAACCGCTGGAAGCGCACGCGGGGCGTGTATGACTGACAGCTGGGGTCTGCGGTGCTGCTACGCAATCGGCGGTTTCCTGGCGTGGCTCGCCTACCGCGTACTGGGCCTGCGTCGTTCGGTCATCCGCGGCAACCTGGTGCGGTCGTTTCCCGAGTGGTCGAGCGACCGCACCGGGTCGGTGGTTCGGGAATTCTCGCAGCGCCAGGGCGAACTGGCTGCCGAGGCGCTCTACGCGTCCTCGCTGAGCGAGGCCGAACTGCGCGAGCGCGTGAGGATCACGAACCCGGAAGTGCTGGATCCAGGCACGCCGCCGCGCACCCTGGTGCTGGTCGGCGCGCACCATGGCAATTTCGAGTGGGTGCTCTACCGGCTGTCGCTGGAATTCCCGGCGCGGTTCGTCGGCCTGTACAAGCCCGGGCGCAATGCTCGCGTGGACGCATGGCTGGGCCGGCGACGCGCGCGATTCGGCGCGCGTCTTGTCTCGGCGAAGTCCGTGCTGCGGGAACTGGCCGGCTTTCGCGAGGCGGCCGCGATCGGGTTGATCGCCGACCAGGTGCCGAGGACGAGTCCCGAAAAGCACTGGTGCACGTTCCTCGGGCAGGACACGGCCTTCTACATGGGGCCGGAGATGCTCGGACGCGCGCTGCGTTCGCGCGTGATCATGGTGCGCATGAATCGGCTGGCCCGCGGCCGCTATGAGTTGGTGTGCACGGTGCTGAACGAGGCGGGTGAGAAGCTGGCCAGCGGCGAGATCACCGATCGCTACGCACGTGCGCTCGAGCAGTGGATCCGCGACGATCCCGCCGGCTGGTGGTGGTCGCACCGCCGCTGGAAGCTGCAGCGCGGCATGTACGGGGACGAGCACAAAGTAGCCGGCAACTAGGGCCGTGCGCCGAGCTTCTCCTCGAGATGCTTCGCGAGCAGCGACACGGACGGGAAGTCGAACAGTTCCGTCAGGTCCACGGTGCCGGGGTAGAGCTCGTCGAGCTTCTCGTGGATCTGGATCAGCGTCAGCGAGCTCGCGCCGACCTCGAACAGGTTGTCATCGACGTCCACGTGCTTGCCGGCCAGCGCGTCGTCCACGATGGCCTTGATCTGGCGCTCGATCCCGCCGGCCGCGGCGCGTCCCTGGGTATGCGCCGCGGCCCAGGCCGCATCGAACTCCGCGAGCTCGGCCGCGAACTCGCCGTTGGCGTAGCTCTCGGCGAGCGCGCTGCGCTGGATCTTGCCGCTGGTGGTCTTCGGCATGCGCGCGATGGGCACGACCCGCGCCACCTCGACGCCCGCGTGCTCGTTGACGAGGTGCACGGCCGTGGCCGCGACACTGACGAAATCCTTCATGTCGCCGCGCTGGACCGCGAACAGCACCAGTTCGTCGGTGGCAGCCCCGGAGGCGCGCACGCCGGCGGCGGCGACCTTGCCGTGTTCCAGGCCCGCCTCGTGCTGCAGGATCATCTCCAGGTCGTGCGGGTAGTAGTTCTGGCCGTTGACGAAGATGATTTCTTTTGACCGGCCGGTGACGTAAAGCTCTCCGTCGTGCCAGAGCGCAAGGTCGCCGGTGCGCACCCAGCCGTCGGCCGAAACTGCGGCCGCATTGGCTTGCGGGTTCTCGTAGTAGCCGTGCGTCACGTTGTCGCCGCGGATCAGCACGTGGCCGACGACGCCCGGGCCGACCTCGCTGCCGGCGTCGTCCAGCAACTGCACGCTGGTATACGGGAGCGGCCGGCCCTCGCAGGCGAGCTTGAGCGCCGCGGGGTCGCCGGCGCCCACCTGCCGCGCCGTCGCGCCCACGCCCAGCGAGCGGCGGTCCACGGTGATGTACTTGATGTCGGCGCCCGGCTCCGGGAACGTCACCGCGAGCGAGGCTTCGGCCATGCCGTAGACCATGTACATCGAGTTGCGGCGCAGGCCGTACCGGGCCATGCGGTCGAGGAATTCGCCGGCGAGGTCGACCGAGATCGGCTCGGCGCCATTGAAGATCAGTCGTACGCTCGACAGGTCGACACCGTCGAGCGTCTTGTCGCCCAGGGCCTTGAGAAAGTGCCGGTAGCCGAAATTCGGCGACGATGTGAGCGTTGCGCGCTTGGCAGAGGCGAACTTCATCCACAGCAATGCGCGCCGCACGAACAGTTCGGTCGGCATCAGGTACTGGCGGCAGCCGGCATAGACCATCATCAGGTGGAAGCCGATCAGGCCCATGTCGTGCGTGAGTGGCATCCAGCTCAGCGAAATGTCGCGCTCGTCGAACTTCGCCGCGAGCTGCGCACCATCCGCATTGGCGAGCACGTTGCCGTGCGTGAGCACGACACCCTTGGGTTCGCTGGTCGAGCCGGACGAGAACTGGATCAATGCCACGTCATCCGGGCCGATTTTCGCCTGTACGCCCTCGCGTGAAATGTCGTCGAGCTGGTCCACGAGGAATGTGCGCGCCTCGAGTGCCGCCCAGGCCCCGGCATCGCCGGCGCCGGATGCGAACGCAGCCAGCCGCTCCTTGAGCTTGCGGTCCGTGTACAGCAGCGGAGCGCCGAGCTGGCGGGCGATGCGCAGCAACTTGTGCTTGTGCTCGTCGCTGATGCCGACCGCGACCGGCACCGGCACGATTCCGCCGTACAGGCAAGCCCAGAATGCGTCGACGAATTGCTCGTTGCTCGCGACATGCAGTATCAGCATGTCGCCCTGGCGCGCGCCCATCCCCTGCAGGTGGCGCAGGATGCCGAGCGCGCGGCGACGCAAGTCGGCCAGCTTCAGCGTCTTCTCGGCATTTTCGCCTTCGAGGTAGGTGATGGTCGCGGCGCCCCGGCTGCGGTCGTCGAGCGCCTGTGTCAGCGTCTGGTACTTGGGCATCGTTCCTCAACTCGGCATGCGGGCCGGAAAGCGCGGATTCTCCCAGAATTGCGGGCGCGCGTGCACGAGTCGACAATCGGGCCATGATTCACGTGCTGGTGCTGCATGCGGCGCTGCCGCCGGGACCGTGTCCGGAAGGGCTGGCCCGAGTGCTTGCGGGCCTGCCGTACGCGAAGCGGCTCGAACTCGAGGGGCGCGGCGCCGCGGACCGGTGCGCCAGCCTGGCCGGCATTGCGCTGGCGCTGCGTGGCGTGGCGACGCTGCGGCCGGGGCCGGTCGGGGCCGGAGCACTCCGGTTTCCTGGCGGTGGAAAGCCGTTCCTGCCCGGCGGGCCGAGCTTCAGCGTGTCGCACGCCGGCGAGCGTGCCGGTGTTGCGCTGTGCGCCGACGGTGAGGTCGGATTCGATCTCGAGCAACTCGGCGGGCAGGCCGGCGACTTGCGGGCCAGCAGCCTGCGGCTCGCCCGCTGGACGGCGACCGAGGCGGTGCTGAAGGCCGCAGGCCTGGGCCTGCGGCAGGCGCAGCAGGTCGAACTCGGGGAGTCGCTGCACACGGGGCGAGTGGGTGGAGTGTCCTTTCACCTGTCGCCGGTCGAGATCTCGAACGACATCGTCGCGTGCCTGGCCACCGTGCGACCGGCAGGCGCGGTGCGCGTGGAAGCGGTCGAGGCGTCAGCGCTGGGGCGTTGACGACAAGGCTGCGCGTGCCTCGGCGTTCAAGGCCTGCAGCCTCTGCGCCATGTCCTGCTGCAGTTGCGCAAGACTCTCGGCATTCAGCACGCGCGGCACGCGCACCGGCTCACCGTAGGCAAGCACCACCCGGCTGAACGGCAGTGGCAGTTCGAAGCGGTCCCAGGTCCTGAAGCGCCAGGAGCGGGACGCGGCGACGCTGACCGGGACAATGGGCTTGCCGGTGAGCTGCGCGAGCAGCACCGCGCCTGGCTTGAACTCGTGGACCGGGCCCCTGGGGCCGTCGGGCGTGATGGCGGGCGAGATCTGCTGCTTGACGATGGTTTCGTAGAAGTCGCGCAGCGCCCGCGCACCGGTGTGCGTCGACGAGCCGCGGATCACGTGGCCACCGATGCGCTGCACCAGCAGCGACGGCGCCGTGCCGTCCACCGACGGGCTGATCAGGAAGCCGAGTTTCAGTCCGTCCGGCTCGAGTTCCAGCAGTGCCCGCACCCCGTAGAACAGGTGCTGGTGCCAGCAGGCTGGAATCACCGCACGGTGCTCGCGCACCGCGGCGCGCGCGCGTTCCAGCCCGATCGGCGGCTGCATGCGGTTCGACCACCACAGCAGCCGTCCCAGTCGGTACGCCAGCATCACGGCAATGCGATACGCGAACAGGCGGCCACGGGTCAGCCGGCGCTTGCCCCGCGTGACCTTGCGGTACAGCGTATTGCGCAGTTCCTCGTGCCCTGGTCCAGGTTCGGGTTCGCTCATCCACCGTCCTCAGGCGCCGTCCGCGCGAGCGTGCGCGCCGATGCGAAGCGACTATACTAGCGTCCCGCAGAGCGGAGTCCGCACATTGGCTGCTTCCCAGGATACGAGTCCGGCGCACGGACTGGACGTCTCGGTCGTCATTCCGGTCTGCAACGAGCAGGACAACGTCGAACCGCTGGCCCGGGAGATCCACGCCGCGCTCGAGGGGCGCTATGCCTACGAGACCATCTTCGTGGATGACGGCAGCAGCGACGGCACTGCGGCCGCCGTGCGGACGGCTCGCGACGCGGGGATGCCGGAAATACGCCTGATACGCCACGCGGTCCGCTCGGGCCAGAGTGCGGCGGTGGCGACCGGTGTGCGCGACGCGCACGCGCCGTGGATCGCCACGCTGGACGGCGATGGGCAGAACGATCCTGCCGACATTCCGAAGCTGCTGGACGTCGCCCGCTCGTCGGACTCTCCGCGTTTGCGCCTGGTGATGGGCAACCGCACGACGCGCCGCGACACCTGGCTGCGGCGGCTTTCGTCGCGGGTCGCGAACGGTGTGCGCGGCGGCCTGCTGGGCGACGGCACGCCCGACACCGGCTGCGGCATCAAGGTCTTCTACCGCGCGGTATTCATGGACATGCCGCGTTTCAACCACATGCACCGCTTCATGCCGGCGCTGTTCCAGCGCGAGGGATTCGAAGTCACCTCGGTGCCGGTGAACCACCGCGAGCGCACCCGCGGCACGTCGAAGTATGGCCTCAACAATCGCCTGTGGGTCGGGATCGTGGACCTGTTCGGCGTCATGTGGTTGCTGCGCCGCGTGTCGAGGCGCGTGCCTGTCCGCGGGGACGACTGAGTGGCCGCACTCGCCGGTGTCGCCGCGCCGACGCTGCTTGATCGCCTGCTGCGTCCCGGCCGCGAATCAAGCCGCGACGTGGTGCTCGACCTGTTGTGGCTGCTCGGGCTGGGGCTGCTGCTGATCGGCACCGGCCTTGGCCTGCGCGATCCCTGGGCGCCCGACGAGCCGCGCTTCGCGCTCGTTGCGCAGGACATGCTGCGCTCCGGTGACTGGCTGTTTCCGCGGGTCGGCGGCGATCTCTACGCCGACAAGCCGCCGCTGTTCTTCTGGCTGATCGCCAGCGCGACCGCCACGACCGGTTCCCTGCGCATCGGGTTCCTGCTGCCATCGCTGTTCGCGGGGCTCGGCACGGTCGTGCTCGTCTACGACCTGATGCGCCGAGCACGCGGCCGGGAAGTCGGGCTCGCCACCGGGTTCATCCTGCTGCTCACGTTCCAGTTTGTCTGGCAGGCGCGGCAGGCGCAAATCGACGCGGTGCTGTGTTTCTTCACCACGCTCAGCCTCTACGGGCTGCTGCGGCACCTCTGTCTCGGTCCTGCCCGCAGCTGGTTCCTGGTCGGCTGGGCCGCGGCCGGTCTCGGGGTCATCACCAAGGGCGTCGGATTCCTGCCACTGCTCGTGCTGCTGCCGTTCGCGGTGCTGGTGCGGCGACGGTGGCGTGCGGCGGTGCCGCGCATCGGCGCGCTCGGCATCGCGGGTGCGGTCGCGATGCTGATCGCGATCGGCGTGTGGCTGGTGCCCATGATGGTCGCCTCGGGGGCGGGCGGCGACCTGCTTGCCTACCGCAACGAGATCCTGTTCCGGCAGACGGTGACCCGCTACGCGGATGCGTGGCATCACCGCGCTCCGGTGTACTACTACTTTGTCGAGATCATCCCGCTGTTCTGGTTGCCGCTGGTCGCGCTGGTGCCCTGGCTCTGGTCGCGATGGCGCGCGGCGCTGCGCGATCGCTCCACGCTGGTCGCCGTGCTGCTCGCCTGGGTCGTGATCGTCGTGCTGTTCTTCACCGTGAGCGCCGGCAAGCGCACGCTCTACATCCTGCCGGCCGTGCCAGCGCTCGCGATGGCCGCCGGACCGTGGCTGCCGGAGCTGCTGCGGGCGCGCGGGCCGCGGCGGCTGGCCTTCGTGCTCGGTTGTGCGATCGCGGCGGTGGCCGGTGTCGTGGCCGTGTTCATGACCGTGCAGCCGGAGCGGGCGAGACACGTCGCCGAGTTGTACGGGATCAGTCCCGTGCTGCCGCTGGTGGGGCTCGCCCTGTGCACGACCGCGGTGCTGGCCGTGCTGCGCGTGCGCGACGGTTGGCTCGCCTACGCGGCGGTGCTCGCCGTGGTACTCGCGTTCACCGGGCTGGTCGTGTACCCCGGCATCAACGAGGTGCGCTCCGGCCGCGCATTCATGGCGCGCGTCGAGCAGGCGAGTGGCGCGATCCCCGAACTCGCGCTGGTCGGCGCCAAGGAGCAGTACCTGCTGCAGTTGCGGCGTCCCAGCGTCAACTTCGGGCACGCGCGCTGGCGGGAGCGGGCGGACGAGGCGAACGACGCGGCCGCGTGGCTCGCCGCGGACCCGGCACGCGGGCTGGTGATGGACAAGCGCTCGCGGGACCTGTGTTTCAAGGATGCCGATGCGGTGTCGCTCGGCAAGTCCAACAACCAACACTGGTACCTGGTCACCGGCGCACCGGACATGAGCTGCGCTGCTGCGGGCAACCCGGCCGCTGCCCGGTATTACCAGCCGCCAGATGTCGCTTTAAATACAGCAGGTTAGCTTGCTTTCATTACAAGCTATGTCAGAATGCGCCGCAACCGACGGCACCAGAAGCAAACTGAACTGTGGATCAGTTCCAATGCGGAGCCGAACGCACTGACACACTGAGCGCACACGACTGGGGGCCCGAGACAACGCGATGGTGAGTTCCGCACCCGAACGCGGTAACGACCAGGAAAGTCCGGATTTCCTGGCAACCCAGGTCGTCTTCGGCAGCGGCGGTCGTCCCACCGTCGGACTCGACGTCCTCGCCACCAAGGTGGCGGTCGATTTCCTGGGGCTCGGCAGCGAGACGGGCGACAACTGCATCAGGCGCGACCTCGACGCGCTGCGTGACGCGGTCGACGTCGATGCGATCTGCATCGCGCTGTTCAACCACGACAGGACGATGGTCGAGCGCGTCGCGAGCGCGACCGGGCTGCTGACGCCGTTCGACCCACAGGTCATGAAGGGCGACGCGGTCGAGCGCATCCCGTACCTCGCCGGAAAGCTCGAGCACCTGCGCATCCTCGAACTGCGGGACACGCTTGCGCCGCGGCGCGAGTTTGCCGCCGATGCGGCGCGATTCGCCGAACTCGGCGTGCGATCGCTGCTGGTGTGCGGACTGTCCTTGAACGGGCGCGTGTGCGGTTTCATGGCGCTGTGTTCATCGCAGCCGCGGGACGGGTGGGACGCGAACCTGCACCTGCTGCTGAAGCTCGTCGGGGCGAGTTTTGCGACGGGCCTCGAGCGGCTGCGCGTGCAACGTCACCTCGGGCGCCTCGAGGAGCGCAACGCGCTTTCGCTGCCCACGGCCAACGACGGCATGTGGGATTTCGACGTCGAGAACAACACCGTCTATTTCTCGCCGCGCTGGCGCAAGATGCTCGGCTTCGACGAGCACGATCCGGGCATCCAGCCCGACTGGCGCCGCCTGGTGCATCCCGACGACATGGCGCGCGTGCAGGCCATGATTCGCGACCACATCGCCGGCAAGACGAAGATGTTCGAGAGCACGCATCGCATGCGCCACTGCAAGGGCGACTGGCGCTGGGTGGTGAGCCGTGCCAAGGCGCGCGTGGACGGCGAGGGCCGTTTGCGCCGGCTGGTCGGTGTCGAATTCGACATCACCGAGCGAAAGCTCTACGAGGACGCGCTGTTCAAGGAGAAGGAGAGCGCGCAGATCACGCTACAGTCCATCGGCGACGGCGTGATCACGACCGACCACCACCTGGTGATGGAGTACCTGAACCCGGTCGCCGAGGAACTCACCGGCTGGAAGTTCGAGGAAGCGCAGGGCCGGCACATCGACGACATCTTCCGCGGATTCCACGAGGAAACCTGCGAGCCGCTCGAGAACCCGCTGTCGGTCGCCATCCGGCGCAGCCGGGCGATCAAGTCGGTGCGCCCGACGCTGCTGATCAAGCGCGACGGCAACGAGATGTACATCGAGAGCACGGCGTCGCCGATCCGCGACGGATCGGGCGCGGTCTCCGGCGGCGTGCTGGTGTTCCACGACGTCAGCGAGAGTCGCGAACTGAACCGCAAGCTCTCCTACCACGCCAGCCACGACATCCTCACCGGGCTGGTGAACCGGCGCGAGTTCGAGTCCCGTCTGGAGCGCGCGCTGCGTAGCGCCCGTGCGCGGGAGACGTCCTACGCGCTCTGCCACCTCGACGTGGACCAGTTCAAGATCATCAACGACAGCTGTGGCCACAGCGCCGGGGATGCGCTGCTCGGGCAGATGGGCACGCTGCTCAAGACCCGGATCCGCTGGCGCGACACGCTGGCACGACTGGGCGGCGACGAGTTCGGCGTGCTGCTCGAGAGCTGCTCGCTGGACGAGGCGCTGGTCATGGCCGAGCAACTGCGCCAGACGATCGCCGACTACAAGTTCATCTGGGAGGAGCGCACCTTCCGCCTCGGCTGCAGTGTCGGCGTGGTGCCGATCACCGGCGACAGCGAGGACGTGGCGGCGCTGCTGTCGGCGGCCGACAGCGCCTGCGCGACGGCGAAGGAGACCGGGCGCAACCGCGTCTACAGCTTCCAGGAGAACGACCTGGACCTGATGCGCCGGCGCCGTGAAATGCAGTGGGCCGCGCGCATCAACAACGCGCTCGAGGAATCACGCTTCGAACTGTACCGGATGACGATCCAGCCGCTGCAGAAGGCCGAGTCGGGCGAGCATTACGAGCTGCTGCTGCGCATGAAGGACGAGAACGGCAAGATCGTCTCGCCGGACGACTTCATCGCCGCGGCCGAGCGCTACAACATCACCCCGGCGATCGACCGCTGGGTGATCCAGAATGCGCTGCGCTGGCTGGTCTCGGATTCCGATGAGCGCGAGCGGCTGGCGATGTGCTCGATCAACCTGTCCGGCCAGAGCCTGGGCGACGAGAAGTTCCTGCCGTTCGTGATCGACCAGTTCCACCGCAGCGGCATCGACGGCACGAAGATCTGCTTCGAGATCACCGAGACCGCCGCGATCGCCAGCTTCTCGCAGGCCAATCGCTTCATCCAGTCCCTGAAGGACCTGGGTTGCAAGTTCGCGCTGGACGACTTCGGGACTGGCCTCTCCTCGTTCGGTTACCTGAAGCACTTCCCGGTCGACTTCCTGAAGATCGACGGCAGCTTCGTCAAGGAAATCCTCCACGACCCGATCGACCGCGAGATGGTGCGCTCGATCAACGAGATCGGTCACCTGACCGGCAAGCTGACGATCGCGGAGTTCGCCGAGAACGCGGAGATCATCAACATGCTGCGCAGCCTCGGCGTCGACTACGCGCAGGGCTACGGCATTGCCACGCCGCAGCGGATCGTCAGGGTCGCGGCGAACGGCTGACGTCGGCTGCTGCCCGCGAGGTCAGGCGCCGAACTCGAAGCGCATCGACAGGTCGATCGCGCGCACGTGCTTGGTCAGTGAGCCGACCGAGATGAAGTCGACGCCGGTCTCGGCGATCGAACGCAAGTTCTCGAAGCTCACGTTGCCGGAAGCCTCGAGCTTGACCGGGCCGCGCGGGTGCGCGCGGTTCATCGCAACCGCGGCGCGCAGGTCATCGAGGCTGAACTCATCCAGCAAGGCCATGTCGGCGCCGGCATCAAGTGCCTGTCGCAGTTCGTCGAGCGTCTCGACCTCGACTTCCACCGGCACGCTGGATCCTTGCGCCCTGGCGGCCGCGACCGCCGCGGCGATCGAGCCTGCGGCCATGATGTGGTTCTCCTTGACCAGGATGCCGTCGTAGAGCCCCATCCGGTGATTGCTGCCGCCGCCGCAGCGCACGGCGTATTTCTGCGCCTGCCGGAGCCCGGGAACCGTCTTGCGCGTGTCGAGGACGCGGCAGTGCAGGCCGTTGAGGGCTTCGGCATGGCGACGCGCCACGGTGGCGGTGCCCGACAGCGTCTGCAGGAAATTCATCGCAGTGCGTTCGCCGGTGAGCAGCGACCTGGCCGGTCCCTCGAGACGGCACAGCAACTGCCCGGCGGGAACGGACGCCCCCTCGTTGAAGAGCCAGTCGACCGAAACCGACGGGTCCAGCTGCCGGAAAACTTCGTCGAACCACGGCTGTCCGCACAGCACCGCCGGTTCACGGGTGACCAGCGTGGCGCGGCCGGGCCGTCCCGCAGGCACCAGCGCGGCCGTCAGGTCACCCGTGCCCACGTCTTCAGCAAGCGCGTGGGCGACCTGTTCCCGGAGGTCCGGTGGCGTGGCGGACATCCCTCCCTCAGAAGGGCATGCCATGGGATGCCGAGCCCATGCACAGCAGCAGCGGGATCGACAGCACGAAGTTGGCTCGCGAAGCGTACAGCGCGACCTTGCGGGCTTTGGCCTTTTCCTCGTCGGACGCCTGCACCAGCCCGAGGATTTTTTTCTGGTTCGGCCAGATCAGCACCCAGACGTTGACCAGCATGATCGTGCCTAGCCAGGCGCCGATGCCGATGATGAACTGGTAGTAGTTGATCGGAGCGCTGTCCAGGCCGAGCATGAATGCGCCGCCGAAGTTGCCGGCACGAAGCAGGTACCAGGCACCGGTGAGCCAGGTCGCGAGCGATGCCCAGCGAAACCAGGCCAGCGCCCGCGGCGCGACGTATTTTGAAATGCCGGCGGCGCCCGGACCGCCCTTGTCGACCGCCGCCTCGGCGAGTGCCGGAACCTGCACGACGTTGAAGTACCAGAGCAGCCCGATCCACATCACGCCCGAGAGGATGTGAAACCAGCGAGCAAGGCCAAGTTCCATGAATCCGGTCGGCGGCACGGCCACTGCGACCAGGAGCGCGACCACGAATCCGGCCGTAATCGAGCCGCGAACCGTGCTCAGGGGGTTCATCGAAACTCCTTCAGGGCATAAATACGTTTAGCGACAAAGAGTTAGCGAAAACTGCCGGTCGCTGCACCGCGTTTGAAGAATAGGCGACGCATCCGCATAATTCAACGCTTCCTGCGCCCTGCCCGGACATTGCGTGATCGACATGACCGGTCCAGCGTCGCCCTGCATCAACGTCTGCGTGCTCGACGCAATGCGCCGCTGCACGGGTTGCGGCCGGACCATCGACGAGATCGCCGGCTGGGGCCGCATGAGTCCTTCAGAACGGTGGGCCGTGATCGCACGGCTCGAGGCTGCAAGCGCTGTCGAGGCGCGAATGACGACGGCCGCGAGAGCGGCCGCGAGGTAAACGAGAAGTGGACATCAACCAGAGAATCCAGGAACAGCTCAAGTCGAACCCGGTCGTGCTCTACATGAAGGGCACGCCAGACTTCCCGCAGTGCGGTTTTTCAGCATCCGCCGTGCGCACGCTGGAGGCCTGCGGCGCGGCGTTCCTGCACGTCAACATCTTCGAGGACCCGGAGCTTCGCGAGGGCCTGAAGCGCTACTCCAACTGGCCCACCTACCCGCAGCTCTACATCGGCGGCGAACTGGTCGGCGGTTCGGATATCCTCAACGAGATGTACCGGAACGGGGAACTTCAGACGCTGCTGGCAGACGTCGGCGCGACCGCAAAGGCCTGACCAAGAATGGGTGCCAGGAAAATAGGTGCCAGGCACCTATTTTCCAAAACCCTTGGATCTGCGTTTGACGAAAAACAGGTGCCTGGCATCTGTTTTCCTAGTCGATCGGCGGGAGACTCGCCGGGCTCGCGCATTGCCAGTTCAGGCGCGCGCTCGAGCGCTTCCTCGTACATGAACCGGAAGCGATTGCAGATCCTGCAGAACAGCGACGCGGTGCGTTCCGCATCGTAGATTGCCGAGTGCGCCGAGTCCGCGTTCCATTCGAGTCCGGCTGCCGTCACCGCCCGTGACAGCACGGTCTGGCCGAGCGCGACGCCACCGAGCGTCGCGGTGTCGAAACTCGAGAACGGGTGGAACGGATTGCGCTTGATGTCGCTTCGCGCCACGGCTGCGTTCAGGAACCCGAGGTCGAACGAGGCGTTGTGGCCGACCAGCACGGCGCGCGTGCAGCCGGTGTCACGCACGGCCTTGCGAATCTCGCGGAACAGCTGGGTGAGCGCCTCTTTCTCCGGCATCGCGGGTCGAAGCGGGTGATGGGGGTCGATGCCGTTCACCGCCAGTGAGGCCGGATCGATGCGCGAGCCGTGGAACGGCTGCACGTGGTAGCGGTAGGTCTGGCCCGGCTTCAACTCGCCAAACGGCGTCATCTCGATGACCACCGCGGCGAGTTCCAGCAGCGCGTCGGTGCCGGCGTTGAAGCCGCCAGTCTCCACGTCGACCGCGACCGGCAGGAAGCCGCGGAACCGCCCGGCGATCGCGATTTCCTGCAGTTCGTCGTTCACTCGGTCACCAGTTGCCAGGCGAGTTCGCTTCCGCCGCGCAGCGGCACCAGTTGGTCGCTGCCGAAGTCATAGTGGTCCGGAACGGTCCACGGCCGGCGCGTGAGCGTGATGCGCTGCTCGTTCAACGGCACCCCGTAAAAAGCCGCTCCGCGCTCCGATGCGAATGCCTCGAGGCGCTCGAGCCGGCCGACCTGCTCGAACGCCTCGGCGTAGAGCTCGACGGCCGCGTGGGCCGAGAAGATCCCCGCGCAGCCGCAGGGCGCCTCCTTGGCCTGCCGCGCGTGCGGGGCGCTGTCGGTGCCGAGGAAAAATCGCGGATCGAGCCCGCTCGCGGCGGCGAGCAGCGCCTCGCGGTCACGCTCGCGCTTCAGCAGCGGCAGGCAGTAATGGTGCGGCCGCACGCCGCCGTCAAAGATCGCGTTGCGGTTCATCAGCAGGTGCTGCGGCGTGATGGTGGCCGCGACGCCCTGGCGCGCGTCCCGAACAAACTCGGCCGCCGCCGCGGTGGTGATGTGCTCGAAGACGACCTTGAGGCCGGGCACGCGCTCCAGGATCCGCGTGAGGACCCTGTCGATGAAGACTGTCTCGCGGTCGAACACGTCGACATCCGGCGCGGTCACCTCGCCGTGCACCTGCAGCACCAGCCCGCACTCGGCCATCGCCTCGAGCGCCGGCCAGGTGTTTTCGATCGATGTCACGCCGGCGTCGGAGTGCGTCGTCGCACCTGCAGGGTAGAGCTTCGCGCCGAGCACGAAGCCGCTTTCGCTGGCGCGACGGATTTCCTCCGGCGCCGTGCCATCCGTCAGGTACAGCGTCATCAGCGGCTCGAAGTCCGCGCCTTCCGGCAGCGCGGCCAGGATTCGCGCGCGGTATTCGCCAAGCGCCGCGGTCGTCGTCATCGGCGGCTTGAGGTTCGGCATCACCAGCGCGCGCGCGAAGCGCGCAGCCGTGAACGGCAGCACCGCGGCCATGTGGGCGCCGTCGCGCAGGTGCAGGTGCCAGTCGTCGGGACGGCGCAGCTCGAGCGTGGTCACTTCGGTGCCGCGAGCCGCGCCAGGAACCCGGCATCGCCCAGCAGCTGGGTCGCGAAGCGAACGCCGAAACCGGTGAAGTCGGTGGGCACGTGTGCGAGCCCGCCCTTGCGTTCCGCTGCCGACAGGTCCACGTGCACCCACGGGACGTCTTTTTCCACGAAGCGCTGCAGGAAACGGGCGGCCAGGATGTGGTCACCCTTCGACTCGAGCGGACACTGCATGACATCGGCAATCGGGCTTTCGATCTCGTGGTCGAAGTCCTCGTCCATCGGGAAGCACCAGACCCGCTCGCCGCTCGACCGGCCCGCGGCCTGCAGCGGTTCGTTCAACCCGGGCCGGTTGGTGAACGCGCCGCTGTAGCGGTCGGTGAGCGCATTGACGCAAGCGCCGGTCAGCGTCGCGAAGTCCAGCACCAGCCGCGGCCGTTCGCGCGAGGCGAGCGTCAACGTGTCGGCCAGCGCCATGCGGCCCTCGGCGTCGCTGTGCACGACCTGGATGGTGACGCCGTTCGCGGCGCGCACGACTTCCTGCGGACGATAGGCATTGGGGCCGATCTCGTTCTCGGTGAGCGCGACCCAGCAGTCCAGGTCGAGGCGCGCGCCGCTGCGCGAGGAGGCGAGCAGCGTGCCGACCGCGACGGCGCTGCCCTGCATGTCGCCGTGCATCAGGTACATGCCCTTGTGCGACTTGAGGTTGATGCCGCCGGTGTCGAAGCAGATGCCCTTGCCGACCAGCGCGATTGCCGGCCGCGAACCGCGGCCCGTGCCTCGGTAGCGCAAGCGCACGATCCCGGCGCCGCGATGCGCGTTGGCACGCGACACTGACAGGAACGCGCCGGCACCAAGGCGCTTGAGTGCCCGCTCGTCGAGGAAGCGGAACGACCAGCCCTCGCGTTGTGCGAGCTGGCGCAGCGCCTTGCGGTAGGCAACACAGTCGAGTTCGTTGGGGGGCAGGGCCGTCAGCCAGCGCGCGAGGTGGTTGCCGCTGGCGATGGCGCGGCTGGCCGCGAAATCCCGCGTCTTCGCGCCGTGCACGTGTATCGCGCGCAGGTCGCACGGCGGGGTGACCTTGGACTTGCGCTGCGGCATCGGCGCCGCGGCCGCCAGCAGCGCGCTCACCAGTGCCTCGCGCCACGCCGCAGCCTCGGCGCCGTCCAGGCCCGTGACGCTGCACTCGGCGCGCGCCACGCCGCGTTCCAGGACCTTCCCTGCGAGCTTGCCGGCGAGCGTCAGCCGTTCGAATGCGCTGGCCGCCGGCTTTGCGAACCCCACCACGGCGAGCGTGTGACGGGCATTCGGCAGGCGCGCGGCCAGCACCGGCGTCGGCGAGTCCTTGAGCGCCGCTCGGTAGAGCCGCAGCCAGAGCCCGGCCTGGGGCAGGCGCGCGAGAGCCTCCTCGGGCCGGGTCGACTCGACCAGCAGGATTGCGCCATCGGCCCCGGCAAACGCGGACGCGAGCGGCGCTGCCGTCCGGCCGCGGACCTCGATTTTCAGTTCGGGAGGAAGAAGTTGTGCCAAGTGCCTGCCTTGACCCTGCCGGGACCAGCGCTGATCATTGCGCGTCGGCATGCTAGCAGGGCGTGCCGCGCAAATCATTACCGCAGGCGCGCACCATGTTCGAAGCCTCGAAGTTTGAAGACGCCGATCCTGCGGAAACGCGTGAATGGCTGGAATCGATGGAGTCCGTGCTGCGCGTCCACGGCGCCGAGCGCGCGCACTACCTGCTGGAGCGGATCATCGACTTCGCCCGGCGTTCGGGCGCGCACCTGCCCTTCAAGCCCAATACGGCCTACGTAAACACGATTTCCGTCGGCCAGGAGCAGGATTACCCTGGCGACCGGGCGCTGGAGCGCCGCATCGAGGCCTACATCCGCTGGAACGCGATGGCGATGGTGGTGCAGGCCAATCGCGAGAGTTCCGAGTACGGCGGCCACATCGCGACCTACGCGTCTGCGGCCACGCTCTACGAAGTCGGGTTCAACCATTTCTGGCGGGCGCCGGACGACGACCACCCGGGGGACATGGTGTTCATCCAGGGACACTCCGCGCCCGGCATCTACGCGCGGGCCTACCTCGAGGGCCGGCTCACCGAGGAACAGCTCCGGCACTTCCGCGAAGAGGTCGGCGGCAAGGGCCTGTCGTCCTACCCCCATCCGTGGCTGATGCCGGATTTCTGGCAGTTCCCGACGGTATCGATGGGCCTCGGGCCGATGATGGCCATCTACCAGGCGCGCTTCCAGCGCTACCTCGAGCACCGCGGCATCGTGCAGCCCGAGGACCGGCGCGTGTGGTGCTTCCTCGGCGACGGCGAGATGGACGAGCCCGAGTCGCTCGGCGCGATCACCATGGCGGTGCGCGAGAAGCTCGACAACCTGGTGTTCGTCGTCAACTGCAACCTGCAGCGGCTCGACGGCCCGGTGCGCGGCAACGGCAAGATCATCCAGGAACTGGAGGCCGCGTTCCTCGGCGCCGGGTGGAACGTGATCAAGGTCATCTGGGGGTCGCGCTGGGACCCGATGCTGGCGAAGGATACCCGCGGAGTGCTGCGGCGGCTGATGATGGAGTGCGTGGACGGCGAGTACCAGAACTTCAAGGCGAAGGGCGGCGCGTACACGCGTGAAAACTTCTTCGGCAAGTACCCCGAGCTGCTGGAGATGGTCGCCAACATGTCGGATGACGACATCTGGCGGCTGAATCGCGGCGGCCACGACGCGCACAAGGTCTACAATGCCTACGCCGCGGCGGTCGCCCAGAAGGGCCAGCCGACGGTGATCCTCGCCAAGACCGTCAAGGGCTATGGCATGGGCCGCGCCGGCGAGGGGCAGAACATCACGCACCAGCAGAAGAAGCTGGACGACGACGCGCTGAAGGCGTTTCGCGACCGGTTCAACATCCCGGTGTCCGACCAGGACATCGCGCAGCTGCCGTACTACCGGCCGGCGGAGGGCAGCGAGGAACTCGAGTACCTGCACGAACGCCGGCAGTCGCTGGGCGGCTACCTGCCGCAGCGCCGCACCAGCGTGCCGAGGCTCGCGGTGCCGGAACTCTCGGCGTTCGCGCCGCTGCTGGAGTCCTCGGGCGAGCGCGAGATCTCCACGACCATGGCGCTGGTGCGCCTGCTGTCGATCCTGCTGAAGGACAAGGGCCTGGGACCGCACGTGGTGCCCATCGTGCCGGACGAGGCGCGCACCTTCGGCATGGAGGGCATGTTCCGCCAGGTCGGCATCTACTCCTCGATGGGGCAGCTCTACAAGCCGCAGGACTCCGACCAGCTGCTCTACTACCGGGAGGACATGAAGGGCCAGATCCTCGAGGAGGGCATCAACGAGGGCGGCGCGATGTGCAGCTGGATCGCCGCCGGGACTGCGTACGCCAACCACGGCGTGGCGATGGTGCCCTTCTACGTCTACTACTCGATGTTCGGCTTCCAGCGCGTCGGCGACTTTGCCTGGGCGGCCGGCGACATGCAGGCGCGCGGCTTCCTGATCGGCGGCACGGCGGGGCGTACCACGCTCGCCGGCGAAGGTCTGCAGCACCAGGACGGCCACAGCCAGCTGGTCGCGACCACGATCCCGAACTGCGTCGCCTACGATCCAGCCTACGCCTACGAGCTGGCGGTGATCATCCATGACGGCCTGCGCCGCATGTACGTGGAGCAGGAGAACGTCTTCTACTATGTCACCTGCATGAACGAGAACTACGTGCAGCCGGCCATGCCCGCTGGCGTGGAACAAGGCATCGTGCGCGGCGCATATCGGCTGCGCGCCGGCGGGCGCGGCAAGGTGCGGGTGAACCTGCTCGGCTCGGGCACGATCCTGCGCGAGGTGCTGGCCGCGGCGGACATACTCGACAAGGAGTTCGGCGTGCCGGCCGACGTGTTCAGCGTGACGAGCTTTTCCGAACTGCGTCGCGAGGCGCTGGACGTGGAGCGCTGGAACCTGCTGCACCCGGGCAGCCCGCCGCGCGTTCCCTACGTGCGGACCTGCCTCGAGGGGCGCGGCGGACCGTTCATCGCGGCGACCGACTATGTGCGCACCGTCCCCGACCAGGTCCGCCAGTGGGTGCCGGGCAGCTACCACGTGCTCGGGACCGACGGGTTCGGGCGCAGCGACTCGCGCGCGGCGCTGCGCGATTTCTTCGAAGTCGATCGCCGCTATGTGGTCGTCGCCGCGTTGAAGGCACTTGCCGACGAGGGCACGCTGGACATGGCGACGGTCGCCGCCGCCATCGAGCGATTCGGCATCGACGCCGAAAAGCCGAATCCGGTCACGGTGTAGGCGAGGACGACACGTGGCCCAGCTCATCGAAGTCAGGGTGCCCGACATCGGCGACTACAAGGACGTCGAAGTCATCGAGGTCACGGTGCGCGAAGGCGACGCCGTGCAGGTGGACGCGAGCCTGGTCACGCTCGAGACAGAGAAGGCGACGATGGACGTGCCGTCGACTGCCGCCGGCATCGTCAGGAAGGTCAAGGTCCAGCAGGGCAGCCGCGTATCGCAGGGCGACCTGATCGCGGTCGTCGAGGCCGAGGCAGCCGCACCGGCGGCGTCTACGCCGGCAACCAGGCCGTCGCCGTCCAGCGTGGCTGCGGCCCCTGCGCCAGTGTCGCAGCCCGCGAGCGCCGCACCACCTTCACCAGCTTCACCAGCTTCACCGCCTGCACCGACGCATCCAGCGGCCGTCCGTGCGCCCTCGGCCGCACCGGCACCAGCCGATCTCGCGCAGCAGGCCGGCGGTTCGCGTTCCCACGCGAGCCCGTCGATTCGTCGCTTTGCGCGCGAACTGGGCGTGGATCTCGGCGCGGTGGCGGGCAGTGGCGCGAAGGGCCGCATCACCGAGCAGGACGTCAAGACGCACGTCAAGCGGCTGCTTACGGCGCCACCGCAGGCGCAGGCCCAGGCCGCGGCGCTGCCGCGCGTGCCGGAGGTCGATTACGCGGCGTTCGGGCCGGTGGAGCGCAAGCCGCTGTCGCGGATCCAGAAGATTGCCGGGCCGCGGCTCCATGCGAGCTGGGTCAACGTGCCGCACGTGACGCAATTCGACTCGGCCGACATCACCGAGATGGAGGCAACCCGCGCGCGGATGAAGCCGGAAGCCGCGTCACGCGGGATCAAGCTCACGCCGCTCGCCTTCGTGATGCGTGCCTGCGTGCAGGCCCTGCAGGCGTTCCCGCGTTTCTGCACCGCGCTGGACGCGGAGGCGGGCGAGCTCGTGTTTCGCAAGTATGTCCACATCGGGTTCGCGGCGGACACGCCGGGCGGGCTGGTCGTGCCGGTGGTGCGCGACGCCGACCGCAAGGATGTCTTCGAGCTCGCGCGCGAACTGGCAACGTTGAGCGAGAAGGCCCGCGCCGGCAAGTTGTCCGCCGCGGAAATGCAGGGTGGATGCTTCACGATTTCCAGCCTGGGCGGAATCGGCGGTACCGCGTTCACGCCGATCATCAACGCGCCGGAGGTGGCGATCCTGGGCGTGTCGAAGGCCAGCCTGCGGCCCGTTTACCAGGACGGAGCATTCGTCCCGCGGCTGATGCTGCCGCTGTCGCTGTCCTACGACCACCGCGTGATCGACGGCGCCGACGCTGCGCGATTCACCAGCTTCCTTGGCCACGCGATGTCCGACATCGCGCGCCTGCTCGGCGCGGTCCCCTGAGCGCGCATCAAGGAGTGAACGCTTGAGCCAGACTGCCGGACCGACCAGGGCGCGCGGGTGGTCACGGTTCCCGACCTCGGGGACTTCAAGGACGTTGCGGTCATCGAGGTGCTGGTCAAGCCGGGAGACCGGATCGCGCCCGAGACGCCGCTGCTCACGCTCGAGAGCGACAAGGCGGCGATGGACGTGCCGTCGCCGGTCGAGGGGATCGTCGAGAGCCTGCTGGTCAAGGTGGGTGACCGGGTCAGCAAGGGCACCGCGATCGCCACGCTGGAAGCGGTCCACGACGATTCTACGGAGACTACCGCGACCCGGGCGGCGCTGCGCGTGCCCGAGCCCTATGGCGGCGAGCCGTACCTGGACACGATCCCGCTGCAGCCGATGCCGCCGGTCGCGCCAGGCGGGCCCGGCGCGCCGGCCTCGCGGGCGCCGCAGCCTGCCGCAAGACTTGCGACGGCGACCGCGCCCGCCACCCATTCCTACGATTTCGACGTGGCCGTGCTGGGTGCCGGCCCGGGAGGCTACACGGCAGCGTTTCGTGCCGCGGATCTCGGCCTCAGGGTTGCGCTGGTCGAGCGCTGGCCGACGCTCGGCGGCGTCTGCCTGAACGTCGGTTGCATTCCCTCGAAGGCGCTGCTGCACGCCGCCAGGGTGGTCGAGGAGGCGCGCGAGATGGCGGAGCACGGCATCCGCTTCGGCGAGCCCGAGGTGGACACGGCCAGGCTGCGCCAGTGGAAAGACTCGGTGGTCGCGCGGCTCACCGGCGGACTCGAAGGCCTGGCCCGCCAGCGCAAGGTCACCGTGGTCCGAGGCACGGCGAGGTTTTCCTCGCCGCACGACCTCGCGGTTGCCGACGGCGCCTCGGTGCAGCGTGTGAGTTTCGATCGCTGCATCATCGCGGCAGGCTCGGAGTCGGTCCGGCTGCCGGGCCTGCCCGACGACCCGCGGGTGATCGACTCCACCGCGGCGCTGGAACTCGACCTGCCGGCCCGGATGCTGGTGATCGGCGGCGGCATCATCGGCCTCGAGATGGCGACCGTCTACGCCGCGCTGGGCGTGAAGGTGAGCGTGGTGGAGATGACCGACGGACTGATCCCGGGCTGCGACCGCGACCTGGTCCGCCCCCTGCAAAGGCGCATCGCCGGGCGTTTCGAACGCATCATGCTCGGTACGCGGGCCGCGTCGGTTGAACCCATTGCGGACGGCCTGCGCGTCACGTTCGACGGGCCGGGCGCAGCGGACCCCGAGGTCTACGGCAAGGTGCTGGTGGCCGTCGGCCGCTCCCCGAATGGCAGGAACATCGGCGCGGACGCGGCGGGCGTATTGGTGGACGAGCGCGGGTTCATCCCGGTGGACCGGCAGATGCGCACCAACGTAGCGCACATACACGCGATCGGCGACGTCGTCGGCCAGCCCATGCTGGCGCACAAGGCGACCCACGAGGGCAAGGTCGCGGCCGAGGCGGCCGCCGGCCTGAAGAGTTACTTCGATGCGAGCGTGATCCCGTCGGTCGCCTACACGGACCCCGAAGTCGCGTGGGTCGGCCTGACGGAGAACGACGCCGCGGCGCGGGGCATCGCCTGCGAGAAGGCGGTTTTTCCGTGGGCTGCGAGCGGGCGCTCGCTGTCGATCGGGCGCGAGGAGGGGTTCACCAAGCTGCTGTTCGATCCTGCGAGCCACCGGGTGGTCGGCGGTGGCATCGTCGGCACCAATGCCGGCGACCTGATCGCCGAGGTCGCGCTTGCGATCGAGATGGGCGCGGATGCGGCCGACATCGGGCTCACGATCCACCCGCACCCGACGCTGTCGGAGACGATCGGCATGGCGGCCGAGGCTTTCGAGGGCACACTCACGGACCTCTACCTGCCGAAGCGAAAATCGCCTCGTGCGAAGCCGGGCTGAGTTCGGATCCGGCGGCGCATCAGCATGCATCCCGGCCTGACTCGTGCGCTGCGCCTGGTCGGCCTGCTCGAGGCCGGGCGCCGGGCCGAACTCAGGCTGCGCATGCGGCAGCCGCGGGCGCTGCCGGGCGCGGTGATCCTTGGCGCGCAGAAATGCGGCACCAGTTCGCTGCACAACTACCTGACGCAGCACCCTGGCGTGATTGCGCCACTGCGCAAGGAAGTGCACTACTTCGACGTGAACTACCGGCGCGGCGAGGCCTGGTACCGCGGCCACTTCGGGCGCCAGGACGAGCCGGGCCTCAACCTGGACAGCAGCCCTTACTACCTGTTCCACCCGGCGGTGCCGCAGCGCATGCACCAACTGCTCCCGGACGCGCGGCTGGTCGTGCTGCTGCGCGACCCGGCGCGCCGCGCCTACTCGCACTACTGGCACGAGCGTGGCAAGGGGCGCGAAGAGCTGTCGTTCGAGTCGGCGATCGACGCCGAGCCCGAACGCCTCGGGCGATCGGAGCAGATGCTCGCGCGCGGCGAGATCGAAGCAAGCCGCGAGCACCAGTTGCATTCCTACCTCGCGCGCGGCCGCTATGCCGAGCAACTCGAGCGCTGGCTCGCGTTCTATCCGCGCGAACACGTGCGTGTGCTGCGCTTCGAGGACTTTGCGCAGGACTCACTCGCGGAGCTCAACCGCACGCTTGCGTTCCTCGACCTGCCGGCCGCCACGTCGGTGAGCCTGGAGGCCCGCAACACCCGCCGCTATCCGGCGATGGACGCCGGCACGATGGCGCGGCTCAGGAATTATTTCGAGCCGCACAACCGGCGGCTGGAGGCCTTGCTCGGGCGCTCGATGGCCTGGTGAAGATGGCCAGGTGAATGTCACCTGCCGCTGGCGAATGTCACTGGCCGCGACGGGCCAGCCCGCGCAGCGCCTCCAGGTACGCGGCTTCGTCGGGCGGCAGCCCTGACCGCTGGCTGCGCCACAGCGCCTCGCCGAGGCACTCGATCATGCGATGTTCGGCGGCGTGCGCATCACCTAGCGCACGGCAGAGCCTGGCGTGGATGGTCGCGATGCCGGCTGGCCGATCGGTCGCAACCTGTTCGCGTATCGCCAGGTGCAGGCCCATGTGCAGGAAAGGGTTCGACTGCCCGCCCTCGGGACTGTAATCGCGTTCGAGCACCTCGACAGTGCCCTCGATGACCGGCTGGTATTCGGGATGTTGCTCGACGACCGTGGCGAGTTGGTGCTCGAGAGGCTCCATCGGCACGCCCTCGAGCCGCTTGCGCCAGGCGAGCAGGTAGCTGCGGCGCAAGGACGCGCGGTCCTGGTCGTGGAAGACCGGCATCCGTTCAGCCGCGCCTGCCGGGCCGCGCGGCGGCACGCGCCGGCGGCTGCCTTGGTGCCGGACGCCGAAGCTTGCGCCCGGATGCCGCGGCGCGCGGTGCCGAGCTTGCCGAGGTCTTGTCCGGGTACTCGCACAGGTCCGCGATCGGGCACGACGGGCACTCGGGCTGCCGCGCCTTGCAAACGTAGCGGCCGTGCAGGATCAGCCAGTGGTGCGCATCCTGCATGAATTCCGCGGGTACGCGCTTCAGCAACTGGTCCTCGACGCCGCGCACGTCGTCGGCCCGCGCGAGACCGGTGCGATTGGCGACGCGAAACACGTGCGTGTCCACTGCGAGCGTGGGCTGCCCGAAGGCGGTGTTCAGGATCACGTTCGCGGTCTTGCGCCCGACACCCGGCAGCGCCTCGAGTGCCTCGCGCTCCTCCGGCACCCGGCCATCGTGCTGGTCGACCAGCATGCGGCAGGTCGCCACGATGTTGCTGGACTTGCCCTGGTAGAGGCCGATCGACTTCACGTGCGCGGCGAGTCCTTCCACGCCGAGCGCGAGGATCGCCTGCGGCGTGTTCGCGTCGCGGAACAGCTTGCGCGTCGCGAGGTTTACACCGCGGTCGGTTGCCTGCGCCGACAGGATTACGGCAACCAGCAGCTCGAACGGCGTCGAGTACTCGAGTTCCGTCTTCGGGTGCGGGTTGGCGCCGCGCAGTCGCTCGAAGATTGCGCGCGCACGCCGCGCGTTCATGCGGCCGGCCTCCCGGTGACCACGGGCGCGCCGGCCTGCTGGTTCGCGGCCCTGGCCTGGATACGCCAGTTGCGCAGCGCCAGCATCAACCCGAGCAGGATGAATGCGCCCGGCGGCAGCAGCGCCAGCAACAGGCCCTGGCCGAGGAATTCACGCACTGCGCCGAGTGTCACCAACACCAGGCCGAAGCCGAGTCCCATGGCCGCGCCGTCGAGCAAAGCGAGGCCCAGCGGCTGGCGCGAGGCGAAGGATTCCGCGCGCGCCAGTACCAGGCAGTTGGTGACGATCAGCGGCAGGAAGATGCCGAGCGCGTCGTGCAGTTCCGGCCACCAGGCCGCGATCGCAAGTTGCACCGAGGTCACGGCGGCGGCGATCGTGAGCACGAACACCGCGATCCGCACCTCGGGCAGCAGCCATTTCCCGGCCAGCGAGGCGATGGCGTTGCTGGCCAGCAGCACCGCGACCGTCGCGACCGCGAGGCCGAGCGCATTGTCGACGGAGTTGCTGACGGCAAGCAGCGGGCAGAGCCCGAGCAACTGGACCAGGCCGGGATTCGACCTGTCCAGGCCGTTGCGCAGGATCTCGCGGGCAGTCATCGGGGAATTGTAGGGCATCGGGCGATTCACGGTCCCGGTCGCCACGCGCCGGTCGTGGCCGGGACGGACGGCTCCGCGAACACCTGCTCGCGATGGGCGGCAAAGTAGACGAGCGCGTCCTCGACCGCGCCGACGACCGCGCGGGGCGTGACCGTGGCGCCGGTGAACTGGTCGAATTCGCCGCCGTCCTTGCGGACCTTCCACCCTCCGGGCGCTGGATCGGCCAGTGAGCGTCCGGTGAAGCCAAGTATCCAGTCGGACTTGCGCTCGTCGATGGCGTCCCCGAGACCGGGAGTCTCCTGGTGCGCGAGCACCCTGACACCGAGCAGCCGGCCATCCGCGCCGACCGCCACCAGCAGGCGGATCGCGCCGGCATAGCCGTCGGGCGCGACCGTCTCGATCAGCGCGGCAACCGGCCGGCCGGCAAGCCTTGCCCGGTGGATCGGGACAGGGTCGTCGGTGCCGAGCCGCCCGGCATCGCGCACCAAGATCACGTCACCGAGCAAGTCGTTGTCGTACGGGACGTCGCCGAGCGCTGCCGCGAGGCGCGCAACGCGCTGCGCCCGCTCGTTGGCCTCGATGCGCGGCCCGGCGATGTCGTGCACCAGCGCCACGATTCCGACCGCGACCGTGGCCGCGATGGCAAGCGTGAGCCCGGCGCGCAGCGGCCGGCGTCGCGGTGGTTCAGCGCCGCGGGTGTCCATGGATCCTCGGCACCGTGTACCGGTCGATCAGCGGGGCGGCCAGGTTCATCAGCAGCACGGCGAAGGCGAGGCCGTCCGGATAGCCGCCGTAGGTGCGGATGGTCCAGGTGATCGCGCCGATGCCCGCGCCGTACACCAGCCGGCCCCGGTCGCTGGTCGCCGCGGAGACCGGGTCGGTGGCAATGAAGAATGCCCCGAGCATGGTCGCGCCGGAGAAAAGCTGGAACAGTGCGGGTGCGTGCGCGCCGGGGTCTGCCAGGTGCAGGATCCAGGCGGGGACCGCGATGCCGGCCAGCACCGCCACCGGGACGTGCCAGCGCACGATGCCGCGGACCAGCAGGTAGAGCCCGCCCGCCAGCGCTGCCGCATTCACCCACTGCCAGCCGGCACTTCCCAGCGAGCCGAACGCGGGTCCGGTGAAGACTTCGTGCATCGTATAACGCTGCGTGAGGCCGAGTCGCAGCGAGTCCAGCGCGGTCGCGCCGGTGTAGGCGTCCCAGGCCGCGGCGACCGGCCCGTGCACGACGGATTGCCACGTGAGCCGCGCCAGGTCCAGCCAGTCGACGCCTTCGCTCGAGACCGGCAGCGGCCAGCGGGTCATTTGCAGCGGAAACGACACCAGCAGGACCGCGTAGCCCACCATGGCCGGGTTGAAGGGGTTCTGGCCGATGCCACCATAGACGTGCTTGCCGAGCAGCACCGCAACCGCCGTGCCCAGCGCCGTCAGCCACCACGGCAGCAATGGCGGAACCGCCAGCGCGAGCAGCGCCGCCGTCACCAGCACGCTGGCGTCGCGCAGGAACGGCGCGGGGTCGCGGCCGCGCGCCTTGAGGGCAAGCGTCTCGCAGAGCAGTGCCGTCGGGCCGGCGACCGCCATCTGCAGCAGCGGCCCGGGGCCAAACAGCGCGACCTGCACCAGCGCGACCGGGACCAGGCCGGCCAGCACCTGCAGCATCACGCGCGGCACCGTGTAGCCGGCGACGATGTGGGGAGCGGGTGAGGTGTCGAAACGCACGCGCTTTCAGTCTACGTGTTCGCCGCGTGCGCGCCGGCGTGCCGCCTCGAATGCGCGGCGCCCTGCCTCTGCCTCCGCCTCGATGCGCGACTGGTGGCGGGCGTGCCGCTCGCGCGCCTCCCCGGCCCGCCGGCGCTCTTCGTGGCGGACGCGTGCCTCGGCGCGCGCGGCGCGGAACACCGCGGTCAACGCGATAGCACTCGGGCAGACGTAGTCGCAGCAGCCGCACTCGATGCAGTCCTCGAGACCGTGGCGCTCGACGAGCGCGCCGTTCGCCGCGACGATGCCACGGTGCAGTTGCTGGGGGAGCAGTCCGACGGGGCACACGCTGGCGCAGTCGCCGCAGCGTATGCAGGGGGATTCCGCCGCACGACCGGCCAGGTCCGCGGCCGTGGCGGCGACGATGCAGTTGATCGCCTGCGTCAAGGGCACCGCGTCGGTGGCGATCGCCCGGCCGGTCATGATGCCGCCGGCGAGCAGCCGCTGCGGGTTCGACACGTAGCCGCCGCAGGCCTCGACCAGTTCAGCGAGCGGCGTGCCGATGCGCGCCTCGAGGTTGGCGGGGAGGCGGATTCCGCTGCCGGTGACGGTGACGATGCGGGTGGTGAGCGGCGCGCCGGTGCGGACGAAGCGCGCGACCGCGGCCGCAGTGCCGACATTCTGGCAGACCAGGCCCGCTGCGGTGGGCAGCGCGTCGCTGGGCACCTCGATGCCGGTGACGGTGGCGAGCAGCTGGCGCTCCGCTCCCGCGGGATACACCGCACCCAGCAACAGCAGCTCGAAGCGCTCATCGCCGGCCGCGGCCATCGCGGCCCGCACGGCGGCGACGGCTTCCGGCTTGTCGTCCTCGACCGCGATGGTGCAGCGCGACGCGCCGCTCGCGTGCAACATGACCTGCGCGCCGTGCAGCACCTCGTCCGCACGTGCCCGCATCAACGCGTCGTCGCAGCAGATCCAGGGTTCGCACTCGGCGCCGTTCAGCACCAGGTGCGGTGCGGCGCGCGATCTCGCCCGCTCGAGCTTCGCCGCGGCCGGGAAGGCGCCGCCACCGAGGCCGCCGATGCCCGCGTCGCGGATCGCCGCGAGGAGTTGCTCGGGCTGCATGGCCTGCCAGTCGAGCGGCGAGGGTTCGCGCTCCGGCTGGTCCGAGCCGTCGTTCTCGATCGTGACACAGAGTCCGCTGCCGGCCGCCGCCGCGGTGCCGTGAGCCTCCACCGCGCGCACCACGCCCGCGACCGGCGCATGCACCGGTGTGCCGGAGGAACCCGGCGCGCGCCCCAGCAGGGTCCCGAGCCGCACTCGCTCGCCCGGGCTGACCGTCGCTGCAGCCGCGGTTCCGCTGCCCTGGTCGAGCGCGACGATCGCAACGGCGGGCGAGGGCGCCTGTCGCAGCGGCTGCCGCATTGGTCCGGACTTGTTCGCGGCCAGGTGCAGTCCCGCGGGGAATCGGCGTCGGGAAGCCATGCGGGCCTCAGGCCGCGCGCCGCCCGCGCGGCACGCGGGCTGTCGAAGGCGACGCCATGTCGATGCAGTCCACGGGGCAGGGCGGCACACACAGTCCGCAGCCGGTGCACTGAGCCTCGATCACCGTGTGCATGAAGCGCGGCGCGCCGATGATCGCGTCCACCGGGCAGGCCGGCAGGCACAGCGCGCAGCCGATGCAGAGAGACTCGTCCACGCGCGCGACGCTGGCAGCCGCGGCGGTGCCGAAATCCGGGTTGACCGGGCGGGGCTCGCGGCCGAGCAGGTCGGCGAGCGCACGCGCCGTGTGGTCCCCACCGGGCGGGCACCGGTCCGTTTCGGCCTCTCCTCGCGCGATCGCCTCGGCGTACGGCCGGCAGCCCGGGTACCGGCATTGTCCGCACTGCGTCTGCGGCAATAGCGCGTCGATGCGCGCGATCAGTGAGTCGGTGTCCGGTCGCAGCCGCGTCGCCGCCCAGCCGAGTGCCGCGCCCAGCACCAGGGCCAGCAGCGCAGCCACGGCGAGCGCGGGCACGACCGAGCCGGCGCTCATCGGGCGCCGAGTCCGCCAAACCCCATGAATGCAAGCGCCATCAGGCCCGCGGTCACCAGCGCGAGCGGCGCGCCACGAAACGCCGCCGGCGCATCGCCGCTGTCGATGCGTTCGCGGATCGCGGCGAACAGCACCAGCGCCAGGCCGAATCCCGCAGCCGCGGAGGCGCCGTACACCAGCGACTCGAGCAGGTCATGGTGTCGGTCGAGGTTGAGCAGCGCGACGCCGAGTACCGCGCAGTTGGTGGTGATGAGCGGCAGGAATACGCCGAGCAGCTGGTGCAGCAGCGGACTCGTTGCGCGCACCAGGAGCTCGGTGAACTGCACGACGGCCGCGATCAGCAGGATGAACACCAGCGTGCGCAGGTATCCGAGTCCCAGCGGATCGAGCAACCAGTGGAATGCCGCATAGCCGAGCGCCGAGGCCAGCGTCATCACGAACAGCGTGGCCAGCGCCATCCCGGCAGCCGCCTCGAAGCGGCCGCTGACACCGACGAACGGGCACAGGCCCAGGAAACCCGTCAGGACGAAGTTGTTGACGAGACTGGCACCGATTGCCAGCAGCAGCAGGTCCGTCATGGGTGGGAAGGTCGCCGTTCAGCGTGTGCCAGTGGGGCTCACTTCACTTTCATGCCGGGCTCGGCGCCGTCATCGGGGGAGAGCAGGAAGATGTCCTTCCCGCCCGGTCCGGCGGCCAGCACCATGCCCTCTGAAACGCCGAACCTCATCTTGCGGGGCTCGAGGTTCGCGACCACGACCGTCAGTCGCCCGACCAGCGCCTCGGGCGCGTATGCCTGGCGGATGCCGGCGAACACCGTGCGGCGCTCGCCACCGAGGTCCAGCGTGAGCCTGAGCAGCTTGTCGGCGCCGTCGACCAGTTCCGCGGCCGCAATCCTGGCGACCCTCAGGTCGATGCGGGCGAAATCCTCGATCGAGGCATTCGGCAGGTGCGGGCCATCGGCTGCAGCAAGCGGCGCGGTCGCGGCGGCCGGGGCCGATGCCGCAGGGCCGGATACGCGCACCGCCGCGGTTGCGGGGGCAGCCTCGGCCGGGACACCGGTCACCTTCAGATTTTCCACGGACGCTGCGAGCAGCGCCGTGACGGCTGCCGCATCGACGCGTGTCGCCAGCGGTTCGTAGGCCCCGATGGCGGTGCCGAGCAGCGGCGTTGCGACCTCATCCCATGATTGCGGCGCAAGCCCCAGGAAGCGCTCGGCGCCTGCTGCAAGTCGGGGCATGATCGGCTTCAGGTACACGACCAATACGCGGAACAGGTTGATTCCCTGCGTACAGACACCTTGCACCTCGGCGGCCCGCGCCGGATCCTTGGCCATCAGCCAGGGTTTCTGCTGGTCGATGTAAAGGTTCGCGCGGTCGGTGAGCAGCATCACCTCGCGCACGACGCGTGCCAGGTCGCGACCTTCGTAGGCTTGCGCGATGCTGCCCGCCGCAACCACGACCGAAGCGTAGAGCTCCGGGTCGGGCAGGCGCTCTGCGAGCCGGCCCGCGGCGCCTCGGGCGATGAAGCCGGCGCAGCGGCTTGCGATGTTCACCAGCTTGCCGACGATGTCGGAATTGACCTTGGCGACGAAGTCGTCGAGGTTCAGGTCGAGGTCGTCGACGCCGTCCCCGAGGCGCGATGCGAAGAAATAGCGCAGGTACTCCGCGGGCAGGTGCTCGAGCCAGCTGCGTGCCGTGATGAAGGTGCCGCGGGATTTCGACATCTTTTGGCCGTTGACGGTCAGGAACCCGTGCACGAACACCGCCGAGGGCGTCCGGTAACCGGCGCCGTGCAGGACGGCGGGCCAGAAAAGGGTGTGGAAGTAGACGATGTCCTTGCCGATGAAGTGGTAGACCTCGGCGTCGCTGCCGGCCTTCCAGTAGCGGTCGAAGTCGAGCCCCGTGCGGCGGCAATACTGCAGGAAACTGCCGAGGTAGCCGATCGGCGCGTCGAGCCAGACGTAGAAGTACTTGCCCTTCTCGCCGGGGATCTCGAAGCCGAAATACGGCTCGTCCCGCGAGATGTCCCAGTCGCGCAGGCCGGCCGAGAACCACTCGCCGAGCTTGGCGGCCACGGCCGGCTGCAGGCGGTCCTCGGCGCCGGTCCAGTCGCGCAGCATCGGCTCGAAGTCGCCGAGCCTGAAAAAAAGGTGCTCTGAATCGCGCTGGATCGGGGGCGTGCCGCTGACGACCGACACCGCGTCCTTGAGGTCCGCCGGCGTGTAGGTCGCGCCGCAGTTCTCGCAGCTGTCCCCGTACTGGTCCTGGGCGCCGCAGCGCGGACAGGTGCCGCGCACGTAGCGATCCGGCAGGAACATCTTCGCCTGCTCGTCGTAGGCCTGCCGGATGGTCTCGCGGCGGATGTGGCCGCCCGCGACGAGCCGGTGGTAGACGGCCTCCGTGACTTCGCGGCTTTCGGGCGAATGCGTCGTGTGAAAGTTGTCGTAGGAGATGTCGAACCCGCCGAAATCGCGGCGCTGCTCGGCGCCGACGCGTTCGATCAGTTCCTCGGGCGTGATGCCCTCCTGGCGTGCCTTGAGCATGATCGGCGTGCCGTGGGCGTCGCTCGCGCACACGAACAGGCAATCGTGGCCGCGCAGCCGCTGGAAACGCACCCAGATGTCGGTCTGCACGTGCTCGACCATGTGGCCGAGGTGCGGTGCGCCATTCGCGTAGGGCAGCGCGCAGGTGACGAGGATGGTGCGGTGGTTCAGTGTGGTCATGGGGCGTCGGCAGGCGGGCGGGGCGCGGAATTATGCCATGCGCGGGGTGCGCCCCGTCGCGCGTCCGAAGCCCGCCGGGCCGGGTTCAGCCGGCGCCCTTGAATTGCTCGAAACGCTGCTTGTTGATCGACTTCTCGTAGGCGGAGTGGCCGGTGATCAGGACCCTGTCGAGCAGTTCCTGGATCGCCGAGTCCATGGTTCGCATGCCGAACTGCGCTCCGCTCTGCATGGAGTTCTCGAGCTGGTCGAGCTTGCCCTGGCGGATCAGGTTCGAAACGGCGGGGTTGTTGATCAGCACCTCGAGCGCAGCCACCCGGCCGCGCTTGTCGGCGCGCTGGATCAGCTGCTGCGAGACGACCCCGCGCAGCGACGTGGACAACATGGTCCGCACGTGCGCCTGCTTGTCCGCGGGGAATGCGTTGACGATGCGGTCGACGGTCGCCGCGGCGCCGTTGGTGTGCAGCGTGCCCATCACCAGGATGCCCATTTCGGCGGCGGTCACCGCGATGCTCATCGTCTCGAGGTCGCGCAATTCGCCGACCAGGATCACGTCGGGGTCCTCGCGCAGTGCCGAGTGCAGCGCCTCGGCGAAGCCCGGGCTGTGAAGGCCCACCTCGCGCTGGCTCACCAGGCAGTTGCGCCTCGAGTGGACGAACTCGATCGGGTCCTCGATCGTGAGGATATGGCCCTTGATACGGCCGTTGATGTCGTCGATCATCGCAGCGAGCGTGGTGGACTTGCCGGACCCGGTCTTTCCGGTCACCAGGATCAGGCCATTGCCGACGCGGCACAGGCTGCGGACCGCTTCGGGCAGGTTGAGTTGCTCGAGCGACAGCGCCTTGGACGGAATGGCGCGGAACACGGCGCCCAGGCCGCCGATGTGTCGGAACACGTTGACGCGGAAGCGCGACACGCCCGGGATCATGTAGGCGAAGTCGGCGCCGTCCTTGTCCTCGAGCCGCTGCAGCGCGCGGCGCGTCAGTATCTCGGAAAGCAGTTCGCGCACGTACTCCTGCCCCAGGGGCTCGTTGCGCAGCGACTGCAGCTCTCCGTAGAGCCTGATGCGCGGCGGGTCGCCCGCGACGAAGTGCAGGTCGGAGCCGTTCTTCTGCAGTACTTCCTTCAGGTACTCGTCGATGCGTCGCGGCTCAGCCTGCGCCTGGGTGGTGGTCCCGGTGCTCATGCGATGCCCTGCGTGACGTCGGCCTTCAGTATCGCGGTGCCGTCGGCGATGTACCGCGTGAAGAGCCGCTTGTCCTGCGCGTAGGAGAACGCGTCATCGGGGTCCACTTCGCGGGCCTGCACCGCCGCGAGCAGGGCCTGGTCCAGCGTCTGCATGCCGGCGTCCTTGCCGGTCTGGAGTTGCGACGGGATCATGTGCGACTGGTCGGTCATGATCAGCTTGCCGATCGCGCGGTTCATCACCATCACCTCGCAGATCGCGCGCCGCCCGCGCAGGTCCGGAGTGCGCACCAGCACCTGCGTCACGACGCCGATCAGGCTCTGTGACAGGAAGCTCTTGGTCTGCTCGCGTTCTTCCGCCGGCAGCGCGTCCACCATGCGATCGATGGTCTTGACCGCGCCGGTGGTGTGCAGCGTGCCGAGGACCAGGTGCCCGGTTTCCGCGGCAGTCATCGCCCAGCGCACGGTGTCGGCGTCGCGCAGTTCGCCGACCAGGATGACGTCCGGATCCTCGCGCATCGCGGCGCGCACGCCCTCGGCGAAGGAGGGCAGGTGCGTGTGCAGCTCGCGCTGGATCACCTGCGCCATCTTGCTGCGATGGACGAACTCGATCGGGTCCTCGAGGCTGATGATGTTGAGACGGCGCGTGCGGTTCAGCAGGTCGATCATCGCGGCCAGCGTGGTCGACTTGCCGGTGCCGGTCGAGCCGGTGACCAGCACCATGCCCTGGTGGTAGTCGCAGAACTTGGTCACCACGGCCGGCAGGTTCAGCGACTCGATGGACGGGACGTCGGACGGGATGGTGCGGAACACCGCCCCGACACCCGTGTCCTTGCGGAAGACGTTCACCCTGAAGCGGGCGCCGTCGGCCGACACGTACGAGAAGTCGATGTCGTTGCCGGTCGCGAACGTGGCATTCTGCGACGCGCTCATGATCTCGCTGACATAGCTCTCGAGTTCCGCCTCGGCCAGGTCGCGGAACTTGATCGGCATCAGCTCGCCGTTCATGCGCAGCATCGGCGGCACCCCGACCGACAGGTGCACGTCCGAGCAGCCCTGCGCCGCGCCGAGCTTCAGGAATGCGTCTATGCGTGCCATGTATCGGCCTCGCTCACAGGTAGCGATCGAGCGCGTCGCGCATCTCGTCCATGCTCTGGAACCGTCGCGCCTTGTCCACCGACATCGCCTTGGTGACGATCTCCGACAGGCCCGGCGGGATGCCCGGGTTGACCTCGATCGGCGGCTTCGCCTTGCCCTGAACGTGCTGGTACATGACAGCCATGTGGTCGCCGCGCTGGTACGGCGGCTCGCCGGTCAGCATTTCGTAGAGTATGACGCCCAGGCTGTACACGTCCGCGCGCTCATCGACCTTCTTGCCCAGGATCTGCTCCGGGGCCATGTACTTGGGCGAGCCGATGACGTAACCGGTCTTGGTGAGCTGGGTGTCGCCCTGATGCTGAGCCGCCGCGACGCCGAAATCCACGATCTTGACCAGGCCGGTATCGTTGATCAACACGTTGGCGGGCTTCAGGTCGCGGTGGATGATGCCCGACTGGTGCGCGACCGACATGCCGGTGGCGATGTCGCTGGCGAACCGCACCGCCTTGGCGAGGGGCAACGGCTTGTCGTTGACCTCGTTGCCGAGCGTGTGCGAGGGGAAATACTCCATCGAGATCGCATAGTTGCCGCGAATGTGCAGGAAGTCGTAGATGCGGATGACGTTGCGGTGCGTGATCTTGCGCGAGTAGCGCAGTTCGTGCACGAAGCGCTTCATCATCTCCTCGTCCTGCGACACGTTGGGATTGAGGAACTTGAGCACCAGCTGTTCCTCGACGACCGTGTCCTCCATCAGCAGCACGGTGCCGAACGCGCCCTTGCCGATCTTGCGCACGAACTTGTAGCGACCCTCGAGCAGGTCGCCGGGCTTGAGCGTGGACACGTCGAGGCGCACCTGCTCGCGCGCCTTGCGCACGATCGTGTCGACGTCGGCCCGCTCGGCAAGCAGCGTGCGGCTCGCCTCCAGCGCCGGGCGGTCGCTGGTGCCGGTGCTCTGCGTCTCGCGCGGCCCGGTCGCGGACGCGCCGGCCTGGAACCGGCTGGCAATGCCCTCGACGGCGCGCAGCGCCGCGTGGCTGACGGTCGGGTCGGCGGCCGAGGCGCTGACGTCCTCGAGCTTGGCCCGCACCACGTCCGCGCTCTGCTGGTTGGTGAGCCGGCTGAGCGCGGAGATGACCTCGAGGCGCGCTTCCTTCGACGCGCTGTCGAGCAGCGGCATCAGGCGATCCAGGTGCGACGCGTCGCCGAGCTTGCCCACGGCGCGCACCAGCGTCGGCATCGAGCGGTCGTCGGCGGTGTCCAGCATGTCGAGCAGCGCCGGCAGCGCCTTGCGGCTGCCGATCTCGGCCAGCGCGTCGACGGCGCGCTCGCGCACCCACCAGTCGGCATCGCGCGTGGCCTCGATCAGGTGGCTCACCGCCCGCTCGTCCTTGGTCTGGTTCAGGATCTCGATGGCGGCGCGGCGGACTTCCTCGTCCTTGTCGCGGATCAACTCCAGCGCGGCCTCGATCACGCGCGGCCCGCCGATCTTGGCCAGCGCATCCGCGGCCCGGCTGCGGACCCACCAGTCGTCGTCCTTGATCGACTGCAGCAGGAACCTGACGTGCTGTGGCGTGCCGATGACGTTCAGCACTTCCACGGCCGCGCGGCGTGCATCCTCGTTCTCGTCCTTCAGCACGCTCACCAGGTGCTGCATCGTGTCCGGGTGGTTGGCCCGGACCACGGCATCGATCGCCTTCTGCTGGGTCTCCATGTCCGGGTCGCGCAGCAGGTCGCAGAGGATCGCCGGGTCTGCATTGCCGTCGAGCCGCGACAGCGCGTTCAACACGGCCTGCCGGATGAACTTGTTGGTGTCCCTGAGCTGTGCCTGCAGCGCGGCGGCAACATCGGGGCGGTTGAAGCGCGAGACGATGCTGATGATGTGGGTGCGCGCGATCGGGTCCTTGCCCTCCAGCCGGCTGATCAACTCGGGCACCAGGCTCTCATCGGCGATGTCGCCGATGATCCTGAACATCGCCGCCTTTTCGGTCGCTTCCTGGTTGTAGGCGCGGGTCAGCAGGTCGCGTGCCGACAGCCGCGACTTCTGTGTCCCGAGCACCGCGATGATCGGGCCGCGCGGCGCGGCCGGGTCGTCGAGCAGCGGCAACAGCAACTGCGGGTTGTAGCCGCGGCCGGCCGACAGTGCCGCGACGATGGCCGCCGACGTGCGCTGGTTGGCCTCGGACAGCGCCTCGACCACCTGTGCCAGCGACTTGTTGTCGACCAGCGCGGCCAGCACGCGGACGAACGCCTCGGTTTCCTGCCGGTCGGCATTGGACAGCGCGTCGATGATGCGGGGAATCGCCGCGGGCCCGAGCTTTCCGAGCCGGTCCATCGCCTCGTAATTGCCGGCGCTGTCGCCCGCCGCCTTGATGTCGGCGATCAGGCGGTCGGCCTTCATGTTGGTGAAAAAGCTCATGTGCGCTGGGCGACTGGTTCGGTTCTGGCTCTCGTCTAGCGAATGGGCTATGTCAAGTCTGGGGCCGCCCGGCGCGAGGCACCGGGACCGGGCGCAGTATGCCATGCGGGCACGTGGCGGCCGACACCACCGCCGGTGTCAATCGACCGCCCGGATTCCGCTACAATCACGCGCTCACGGCGCATGCCGTTCTCCCAATGGACTGGCCATACAAATGACAGACGATCGCGTCCGCGAAGCCCAGCTTGTGGTTGGGAATTATGTCGAACCCCACCTCGGGATGCCGCTGGGCGACGCCAAAGCTGTGAAGTCCGTCAGGTTCGAGGGCGGGCGGGTGCTGGTCGAGGTCGAGCTGGGCTTTCCGTTCGGGGGTGGCCGGGCGGCCCTGGAAGGCCAGATCGGCCGCCTGCTTGCCGGACAGCCGGCCATCGGCCCGGCCGAGGTCAGGGTCGGCTGGAAGGTCGCGTCGCGGACAGGCGATGGCAGCCGGCCGCCATTGCCGGGCATCTCCAACGTCATCGCCGTGGCGTCGGGCAAGGGCGGCGTGGGCAAGTCGACCACCGCCGCGAACCTGGCCATCGCGCTCGCGCTGGACGGGGCGCGGGTGGGCCTGATCGACGCCGACATCTACGGCCCGAGCCAACCGCGCATGATGGGACTGCAGGGATCGCGCCCGACGTCGGCCGACGGTCGCAGCATGGAGCCGCTCGAGGCGCACGGCGTCAAGGTCATGTCCATCGGCTTCCTGATCGAGGAGGAACAACCGATGGTCTGGCGTGGGCCGATGGTGACCCAGGCGCTGACACAACTGCTCAGCGAGACCCGCTGGGGCGAACTCGACTACCTCATCGTGGACATGCCCCCGGGGACGGGCGACATACAGCTCACGCTCGCACAGCGAGTCCCGGTGAGCGGCGCGGTCGTCGTCACGACGCCCCAGGACATCGCGCTTCTCGACGCGCGCAAGGGCCTCAGGATGTTCCAGAAGGTCGCGGTGCCGGTGCTCGGCGTGGTCGAAAACATGGCGACGCACGTGTGCTCGAACTGTGGCCACGAAGAGCCGGTGTTCGGCAGCGGAGGCGGCCGCCGGATGGCGGAGCAGTACGGCGTCGCCCTGCTCGCGAGCCTGCCGCTCGACATTCGCATTCGCGAGCAGACCGACGGCGGATGCCCGACCGTGGCTGCAGACCCGGACGGTCCGCTGGGACTCGCCTACCGCGAGATGGCACGTCGCACCGCCGCCAGCCTGTCCGTCGCGCAGGCGGCTGCGCCGGCGGCCCCGTCAATCACCGTCGAGGAGACCTGATCGTGAGCATCAAGTCCGACCGCTGGATCCGCCGCATGGCCGAGTCGCAGGGCATGATCGAGCCGTTCCAGCCCGGGCAGGTCCGGGTCGCGAACGGCCACAGCATCGTTTCGTACGGCACGTCGAGCTACGGCTACGACGTGCGTTGCGCTGCCGAATTCAAGATCTTCACCAACATCAACTCCACGATCGTCGACCCGAAGGACTTCGATCGCGGCTCGTTCGTGGATTTCGGCGGTGAGGTCTGCATCATCCCGCCGAACTCGTTCGCGCTGGCCCGAACGGTGGAATATTTCCGCATCCCGCGCAACGTGCTCACCATATGCCTCGGCAAGTCCACCTACGCGCGCTGCGGCATCATCGTCAACGTCACCCCGCTCGAACCGGAGTGGGAAGGCCACGTCACGCTCGAGTTTTCGAACACCACCACGCTGCCGGCAAAGATCTATGCGAACGAGGGCGTGGCGCAGATGCTGTTCTTCGAGTCCGACGAGGTGTGCGAGGTCTCGTACAAGGACCGCGGCGGCAAGTACCAGGGGCAGAAGGGCGTGACGCTGCCCAGGGCCTGAGGCGGGTCAGTCCCCGGTCGGGGGGACGAGCACCTTCTCCAGTGCCACCAGCTTCAGCTGCACGTCCGGGCGGTCCTTGTTGTACTGGATGGCCTGCACCGGCACGTAGCCCAGCGAGGGGGCGTGCCAGACGCGGTTGACCCGCTTCGATCCGTCGCGCTGGCTCGCCCACACGACCGTGTCGAACTGCCCGTAGGGCGTGGTGACCGTGGCGCGGCCTTCCGGCCAGTAGCGGTATTGCTGCAGCTTCGATCCGTTCAGGATCCAGAACGACCCGGGTTCGCGGCCCGCGAGCAACTCGAAGATCATCGCTGCCTGCACCGAGGCGCTGTCCTGCGTGCCAGGCGGAATCGCCAGGTCGAATGGCTTGTCCTTGTCGTTGCCACGAACCCTGCCGCCGGCCCAGTCAAACGTGATGCTGACGTCCTTGGTGCTGCTGTCACTGCCGTCGTCGAACACCAGGCCCAGCGGCCGCACGCCCGACGCGGTGAGTTCCATGGTGCTGCGTTGCCTTGCCTCCGGGCTGACGGCGATGCGGCCGAGCAGGTTCGGAAACGCGCGCGACTCGTAGACCCACTGGTTCGGCACCGTCCCGGGGTGCATCGCCGTCTCGATCTGCCCACCGGGGATGCCGCGGTAGCTTGCCTGGTAGCGGGCCTTGAACTGCGTGAGACGCGCCGCGGCGGCGGTCTTCGGCGCGCCCGCGGCTGCGGCCACCCTGGGCTGGGGTTCTGCGCCCGGCGATGGCGCGGGCAGCGCGATGCCGGCCGCAAGCGCGATCGCGAACACCGCGCCCCGCAAGCTAGGCCGGTTCATCGGAGTCCGGCTCGACGACCACCGGTGTGTCGAGTCGCCGCCCGTCGAGCCACGCAGCGCCGTCGGCGAACCGCAGCCGGCCCGCGGCGAACCAGCCGACCGCCTTCGGATAGATCCGGTGTTCCTGTTCAAGTACCCGTGCCGCAAGACTGGCCTCGTCGTCAACGTCCCGCACCGGGACCTTCGCCTGTATGACCACCGGGCCGCCGTCCAGTTCACGCGTTACGAAATGGACGCTGGCCCCGTGCTCGCGTTCGCCCGCCTCGAGCACGCGCCGGTGGGTGTGCAAGCCGCGGTGCAGCGGCAGCAACGAGGGATGGATGTTGAGCGTCTGGCCGGCGAACCTGTCCACGAAGCTCGGCCCGAGGATTCGCATGAAACCGGCCAGCACGACCAGTCGCGGTTCGAAGGCCGCCACCAGCGCGGCGAGCGCCGAGTCGTAGCGGTCGCGGTCGGGAAAGCTTCTCGGCGACAGTGTCGCCGTGTTGAGGCCTACGGCACGGGCCCACTCGATTCCCCCGGCATCCTCGCGATCGCTCACTACGGCGCGGATGTCGAGTGCCGGGTCGCCGCCGCGTGCGCGCTCGGCGATGGCGCGCAGGTTGCTGCCGCGGCCGGAAACCAGCGCCACCACCGGCATGCGTGTGCCGGGATCGCTCATCGCTCGATCACGACTCCGCGGTTGCCGCGACGCACCTCGCCGACCAGCGTTGCCGTCTCGCCGCGCCCGTGCAGGATGCCGAGCGCGCGGTCGGCATCGGCCGCCGCGACGCACACCGTCATGCCGAGCCCGCAGTTGAAGGTGCGGTGCATCTCGTCGCGCTCGACGTTGCCGGCACGCTGCAACCAGTCGAACACCACGGGCCGGTGCCAGCTGCGTTCCTCGATCACCGCCTCGAGACCTTCGGGCAGCACCCGCGGGATGTTGCCGGCCGGCCCGCCGCCGGTCACGTGGGCGATTGCGTGCACCGGGACCTCGGCCAGCAGCGCGAGCACGGATTTGACGTAGATGCGCGTCGGCGCGATCAGCAGGTCGTACAGCGACTCGCCGTCCAGCATCGTTCCAGGCCCGGCACCGGCAGCCTGCAGCAACCGGCGGACCAGCGAATAGCCGTTGGAATGCGGGCCCGACGACGCCAGGCCGATGATCGCGTCGCCGGCGCGTGTCTTCGTCCCGTCGATGATCGCGTCCTTCTCGACCAGCCCCACGCAGAAGCCGGCGAGGTCGTAGTCGTCGCCCTCGTACATTCCCGGCATCTCGGCGGTCTCCCCGCCGACCAGCGCGCAGCCGGCCTGCAGGCAGCCCTCGACGATACCCTTGATCACCCGTTCGGCGACCGGCACCTGGAGTCGGCCGGTGGCGTAGTAGTCCAGGAAGAAGATCGGCTCCGCGCCCTGGACGACCACGTCGTTCGCGCACATTGCGACCAGGTCGATGCCAATGGTGTCGTGGCGCCCGGTCTCGATCGCGAGCCTGAGCTTGGTGCCGACCCCGTCGGTGCCCGAGACCATCACCGGGCGCCGATAGCGGTCGAGCGGCACCTCGACCAGCGCGCCGAAGCCGCCGAGGCCGCCGAGGACCTCGGGCCGCATCGAGCGCTTCACGGCCGGCTTGATGCGCTCGACGAGGTCGTCACCCGCATCGATGTCGACGCCGGCGTCGCGATAAGTGATCGGGGTCGTTTCGGCCATCGAGTCGTCTCCCGCGGGGCGGTCCTGCCCCGCGGACGTCGTCGAGGCTGTGGTATTTTACACGTGCGCCGGCAAGGCCGAACTCCCGTCGACCCATGCATAGACATACACCCACCGCCGGCAAGGGCGGACTGGCCCCCAGGGCCCTCATGTGCCTCGTGCTGCTGATCCAGTCCTGGGCGGCAGGCGCCGAGGTGGCCGTTTACGAGGCGGTGGTGCCGCTTGCCGGTTCGACGGCGGCCGACCGCAATGCGGGATTCGGCGATGCCCTGCGTTCGGCCGCGGTTCGCGCATCCGGGCGGCGCGACGCGGGTTCGAACCCGGTGGTCGCGGCCGCGGCGGCCGATCCCACCCGCTATGTGCAGCGATACTCCACGTCGGCCGATCGCATGCTCAAGGTAGGCTTCGATGCCCGCGAGATGGATGGGTTGCTGCAGCGGGCGCAGTTGCCCTTCTGGCCGGCGGAACGGCCCGTAACCGTCGTGCTGCTGGTGCTGGCCTCGGTCGCTGGCGGGCAGCGGGCGTTGCTGGCTTCGGATCGGGTTCCGGAGCGTACCGAAATCGAGCGCGCGGCCCTTGCGCGCGGCCTTCCGATTACCTGGCCGGACCAGGCGGTCGGCGCGCAGCAGGTGCACGCCCTGCTGGCCGGGGGACAGGTTGCGGCGCTGCCGGAAGAGTGGGGCACCAGGCAACCGCTGCTGGCCGGTGTCGGAACGGGAGTGCCGGTCAGCTGGGCTTTCATCGACGGCGGCCGGTCCGCGCGCGGCGACGGCGACCTGCAGGGCGGCGTCGACCTGGCCGCCGACTCGCTGGCGGCGCGATACGCGCCGGCGTCGAGCCGTGGGGTCTCGACCGTGGCGATTCGGGTCGGCGGGATCGAAGACGTGCGGGCATACGCGCGCCTGGTCGATTACCTCGAGTCGCTGAGCTTGGTGCGCGCGGTCCGCGTCGCGGCGCTCGACCAGCGGGTCGTCAGCCTGGACGTCAGCCTGCGCGGCGACGTCGAGTTGCTGCGCCGGATCGCGGCGCTCGACACGCGCCTGGTACCCGCGGCAGCTGCCGGGGAGGAGGGCACGCCGGCGCCGGACTTCGACTACGTGCCATGAGCCTGAGGTTCCTGCCGAACCTGCTCTGCGTGCTGCGCATCCTGCTCGTCTACCCGGTCGCGCACGGCATCCTGCAGGGCCACTACGCGATGGTCCTGACGATTTTCGCGATTGCCGCGTTCACGGACGGGCTCGACGGGTTCCTGGCCAAGCACTTCGGGTGGAGCACGGAACTGGGCAAGCACCTCGACCCGCTCGCGGACAAGCTGCTGCTGGTGACGGTGTTCGTGTGCCTCAGCATCGCGCAGCTCGCGCCGTGGTGGCTCACGGCGACCGTGCTGCTGCGCGACGTGGCGATCGTGATCGGCGCCATCGCCTACCGCGCGCTGCTCGGCCCGATCCACGGGCAGCCGACGCGCCCGAGCAAGCTGAACACCTTCTGCCAGATCCTGTTCTGTCTCGCGGTGGTGGCCGAGGCCGCGTACGCGTGGCCGTCGCAGCCGGCGATCGCGGTGCTCGGCGCACTGGCGTTCGTCACCACCGCAGTGAGCGGACTCGACTACGTGCTGGTGTACTCGCGGCGTGCGCTGTCGGCAGCGCGCACGGCGCCGGCCGCTTCAGCGCGATGAGACAGTTGCCGCTCGGTGTCGGGCTGCGCGACGGCGCGAGGCTCGAGAGCTTCGTTGCCGGCCGCAACGCCGAGGTCGTCGAGTTGCTGTCCGGCGCCGGCCGCCCCGCGTTTCGCGTGCTGTGGATCTGGGGCCGCAGCGGAACCGGCAAGACGCACCTGCTGCAGGCGGCGTGCGCGGCGGCCGCCGACCGCGGCGGGTCCGCGAGTTACCTCGACCCGCTGGCTGGCGCGGAGCCTGGCTGGCTCGAGGGCTGCGAAAACCTGGACCTGGTCTGCCTCGACGGGCTGGAGGCGGTCTCGCGCGACGCGGGGTGGAACCAGGCCCTGTTCCGGCTGCACACGCTGATGCAGGACGGTCCGGCCAGGCTGTGCGTGGCGACCGGGCAGCCGCCCGCTGCGGTGGAATTCCGGCTGCCGGACCTGCGATCGCGGTTGCTCGCGGGTTCGGTGCACCAGTTGCACGAACTCGACGACGCCGGGCAGGCCGAGGCGCTGCGCTTGCGCGCGGCGCGACGCGGCCTGGACCTGTCGGCGGACGGCGCGCTCTACCTGGTGCACCGCCTGCCGCGCGACATGCACACCTTGTGCGCGGTGCTGGACCGTCTCGACCAGGCGTCGCTGGCGGCACAGCGCCGCCTGACAGTGCCTTTCCTGCGCCAGGCGCTCGAGGATCAGGGTGCCGGCGGGAGTTGAGGCTGCGGCCGCGTGATGCGCAGGTACGCGACCAGCGCGAAGAAGAACAGCAGGCTCGAGCCGAGGACGAGTGCCGCAAGTGGCCGCGCGCCCGGATTGGCGACGGCCTCGGTAAGGCCATAGACGAACGCAGGCGCGACGCAGAGCGTCGCCCAGGCGTGCGTGCGCCGGTCGCCACGGACGATGCCAGGCAGCGGCAGCAGCAGTGGCGGGATCAGCACCGCGGCGAGGATCGCCGACGGCGTCCCGCTCCAGCCGACGACGACGCCGGCGACACTGGCGGCGGCGAGCAGCAGCAGGCTGGCGAGGACGATACGATGCGCAAGCGCGCGGTGCTGCTGGTTGCCGGCAGGCATGGTTCAGCCGCGAGCCGTCTTGAGCGCCACCGCGGCCTCGGCGATGCGCCGCCCGAGCAGCTGCGCGAGTTCGCGCTCGTCGTCGCTCGGCTTCGTGTCGGTCTTGCCGGCGGCGAAGTGGCTGGCGCCGTACGGCGTGCCGCCGGTGCGGGTGCGATTCATCGCCTCGGCGGTGAACGGCAGCCCGACCAGGTACATGCCATGGTGCAGCAGCGGGATCATCATCGTCAGCAGCGTGGACTCCTGTCCGCCGTGCAGCGAACTGGTCGAGGTGAACACGCCAGCCGGCTTGCGGTCGAGCGCGCCGTTCAGCCACAGGGCGCTGGTCCCGTCGAGGAAATACTTGAGCGGCGCAGCCATGTTGCCGAAACGGGTCGGGCTGCCCAGGACCAGGCCGTCGCATTCGCGCAGGTCGTCGTGGGTCGCGAACGGCGGCCCCGACTGCGGCACGGCGGCCTCGGTCGCCTCGTTCACGGGCGACACTGCCGCTACGGTGCGCACCCTGGCACGGGCGCCCGCCACGGACTCGACGCCGCGCGCGACGTGCCGCGCGAGTTCGGCAGTACTGCCGTTTCGCGAGTAGTAGAGAACCAGCACTTCAGTCATCGGATTTCTTCCCGGTTGGCGCGCGCCGGGCGCGCGCGGATTCTAGGTCCAGCAGCCTTGACGGTACAGGGTGCAGTTGCTAGCGTGCATTCGCCAGCCAGAAACAAGCCATGAAACCCCGACGCATCCTCGAACTCCCGATCATCGCGGCTGCTCTGCTGGGTGCCGCGCTGGCGTCCGGCTGTGCCGGCTGGCCGGTGCAGGAAATGAGCAATGCGCGGCAGGCCATCGTCGCGGCGCAGAAAGCCGGCGCGGAGCAATACGCTCCGGAGATGCTTGCCGACGCGCAGAAACTGCTCGCCAGCGCCAAGTCACACTCGGGCAAGGGCGACTACAGGATGGCGCGTGAAGAGGCCGACCAGGCCCGCGACAAGGCCATCGAGGCGCGCAAGCTGGCCGAGCAGGCGCAGGCGTCCGACAAGCCTCAGGCGACGATTTCGGAACCGGCCCCGAACCCGTAGGTCTCGATGAGCGAGTGGGTGGCGCGCCGTTGTCTGGTCTCAGGGCGAGTGCAGGGTGTCTTCTACCGGGCCAGCACTCGCCAGCGCGCGATCGAGCTCGGCCTCACCGGGCATGCCCTCAACCTGGACGACGGGCGGGTCGAGGTGCTCGCCTGCGGCGAGCCGACGGCGGTCGCCGCACTCTGTGACTGGCTGTGGCAGGGTTCGCCGGCGTCGGAGGTCACGTCGGTCGAGGCCGAGGACGTCGCCCTGCCGGATCCCGGCCATCGTCCCGCGGGGTTCCGTACCGCCTGACAGCCGCGTTCAGTGCGCGTAGCGCCAGCGCGAGACCAGCCGGTCGATCACCAGGTCCGAGTAGTCCGGCCGCCCCAGGCTGCCGTTGTATCTCTGCAGCGCGCGCTGGTAGTTGCCGCGCTCCTTGCGCAGGTAGTAGCCCAGGATCGTGGTGCCCATCCGCACGTTGTCGCCGATGCGCACCAGTTGGTCGTTGGTCATCCCCAGTTCCCGCGGCCAGAACGGCATGACCTGCATGAGCCCGACCGCTCCGGCCGAGGACACCGCGTAGCGGTCGAAGCGGCTTTCCACGTCCATCACGGCGAGTACCAGTTCGGGCGGGATGTCCACGCGCCTGGCCTCGCAATGCACGTGGTGCAGGATCTGCTCGCGCTCGTGCTGGTCCTTCACGTAGCGACCGAGGCGCGGCTCCATGTAGGCGACCCAGACCGCCTGCTCGTAGCGGTCCTCGAAGCAATGGGTGGGCTCGATCGCCTCGGCGATGACGCCACGCAGTTCGGGGTCCATCTGCCGGTCGGCGCGTGCCGCGGCCGCCGGCAGCGCGGCGAGCAGCGCGAGCAGCGCGATGAATGGCACGGGCGGGCGCATTTCAATGCCGCGCGCGGGTGCGCTCCAGCAGGAATTCAACGATCGAGGCAACCGGGACGTCGCCGGCGCCGTCGCCCGAGCGCGGCTTGTACTCGAGGACACCCCGCTCGAGTCCCTTGTCGCCCACCACGATGCGGTGCGGGATGCCGACCAGTTCGTCGTCGGCGAATTTCACGCCGGGGCGCGCGTCGCGGTCGTCGAACAGCACCTCGAGGCCGACCGCCTGCAGTTCGGCATAGAGACGCTCCGACGTCTCGCGGACGCGCTCGGATTTCTGCAGGTTGATCGGGATCAGCGACACGTGGAAAGGTGCGATCGGCTCCGGCCAGACGATACCGCGCTCATCGTGGTTCTGTTCGATGGCGGCCGCCACGACGCGCGTCACACCGATGCCGTAGCAGCCCATGAACATGGTCACGGACTTGCCCGATTCGTCGAGCACCTCGGCCTTCATCGCCTCGCTGTACTTGCGGCCGAGCTGGAAGATGTGACCGACCTCGATGCCGCGCGCGATGTCGAGCCGGCCCTCTCCCGACGGGCTCGGGTCGCCAGCCACGACATTGCGGATGTCCACTGCCTGCGGTTCCGGCAGGTCGCGGCCCCAGTTCACGCCCGCCAGGTGCGCGTCGCGTTCGTTCGCGCCGCACACGAAGTCGGCCGCTGCCGCGGCCGCATGGTCTGCATACACCGTGACCGGCACCCCGGCGTCACTGGCCAGCCGCAGCGGCCCGATGTAGCCGGGTTCGCAGCCTGTGGCAGCGCGCACCTGCTCGGGTGTCGCCATCCTGAGCGGCGAAGCGACGCCGGCCAGCTTCTGTGCCTTGACCGCGTTCAGCTCGTGGTCGCCGCGCACGACCAGCGCGACGACGCCGCCATCGCTGCCCTCGACCAGCAGCGTCTTCAGGCAGGCCGAGGCACCGACGCCGAGAAACGCCGTCAGCTCCGCGATCGTACGGGTGCCGGGCGTCGCCACCTTCGCCAGGACGGCGGCGGGAGCCCGGCGCGGCTCGGACGGCGGCATGGCCTCGGCCATCTCCAGGTTGGCCGCGTAGTCGCCGGCGTCCGAGAAGGCGATGGCATCTTCGCCGGAATCCGCAAGCACGTGGAATTCCTGCGAGGCATTGCCGCCGATGCTGCCGGTGTCGGCGCGCACGGCGCGGAACCGCAGGTTCATGCGCGAGAAGATGCGCGTGTACGCCTCGTGCATCGCCTGGTATCCCTGCTCCAGCGAGGCCGCGTCGAGGTGGAACGAGTAGGCGTCCTTCATGGTGAATTCGCGCGCGCGCATCACGCCGAACCGCGGCCGGATCTCGTCGCGGAACTTGGTCTGGATCTGGTAGAAATTGACCGGCAGCTGCCGGTAGCTCTTCAGTTCGCGCCGCGCGAGGTCGGTGATCACCTCCTCGTGCGTCGGGCCGAAGCAGAACGAGCGGTCGTGGCGGTCGCGGATGCGAAGCAACTCGGGGCCGAACTGCTCCCAGCGGCCGGATTCCTGCCACAGTTCGGCGGGCTGGACCGTCGGCATCAGCAGTTCGATGGCCCCCGCGCGGTCCATTTCCTCGCGCACGATGGCCTCCACCTTGCGCAGCACGCGCAGGCCGAGCGGCAGCCAGGTGTACATGCCTGCGGCCAGGCGGCGGATGAGCCCCGCCCGGAGCATCAGCTGGTGGCTGACCACCTCGGCGTCGGCGGGAACGTCTCGCAAGGTATTGATCGGGTAGGTCGAAAGTCGCATCTTGGTACCGGTGCAGCGGGTGGTCGCGCGACCGCGAATTCTAGCAGAGCAGGCGCCGGCCCCAGCGCGGGCGGCAGCTTTCCGTTGTGCAGGCGCCGCGCTCTACCTATGATGACCCGAGCCACACCGCCTGGGTGACCATGACCACCGACCCCACCGAATTGCCCGGCGCGTCCGCCCGGCGTCCGCGCAGCCGAGGCATCTACCTGCTGCCCAACCTGTTCACGACCGCGGTCCTGTTCTCGGGCTTCTACGCGATCGTGGCCGCGACCGACGGCAATTTCGATCGCGCGGGCATCGCCATTTTCGTGGCGCTGGTGTGCGACGGGCTGGACGGCCGGATCGCGCGCTGGACCAACACCCAGAGCGAGTTCGGCAAGGAATTCGACAGTCTCTCCGACATGGTCGCGTTCGGGGTTGCACCGGGCGTCGTGGCCTACCAGTGGGGCGTGGTGCGCATCGCCGAGTACGGCGCGGTGTGGGGGCGGATCGGCTGGCTGGCGACTTTCTTCTACACCGCCTGCGCGGCATTCCGGCTGGCGCGATTCAATGCGCGGTCTGCGACCGCCGACAAGCGTTATTTCGAGGGGCTGCCCAGCCCGTCCGGCGCCGCGCTGCTGGCGGGCTTCGTCTGGATGCTGAACGACCTGCAGCGCGAGGGCCTGCGTGCGCTGGTGCTGGCCTTCGTCGTCGCCTCGGTGGCGGGCAGCCTGATGATCAGCCGATTCCCGTACCTGAGCGGCAAGGACTTCAACCTGAACAAGCGGGTCCCGTTCGCGCTGCTGGTGCTGATCCCGCTCGGCTTCATCGTGGTGGGCTCCAGTCCGCCCGAGATCCTGTTTGGCCTGTTCGGCCTCTATGCGTTGTCCGGGCCGCTGCTCTGGGCATGGCGCAGGCTCACGCGCGGTCGCCGCGGTGTGGTGCAGGCGGGCGCCGGGAAGACGAAGTAGCGGTGCCACGAAGTGGTGGACGCTCGCCAGGCGGCTTACCTCGATGCACTGGGCGTGGACGTGTACGTCCGGCGTGGGCTGGCGCACGAGCCTGTCGCGGCAACGGCGGGCAGCCTGGGCGCTGCCACGGCCGTGCTGGCGGCGGCGGCCGACGCGCTGCCAGCGCAGGCTGGCGGCGACAAGGCATTCACCGCCCTGGATCGCGACGCTGGCGGGTCCGTGGCCCTGGGCTGGGACGATCTGCGCGCCGTCGTTTCGGAGTGCCGGCGCTGCGACCTGCATTCCTCGCGCACCCAGACCGTGTTCGGTGTCGGCAATCGCGCGGCGCGCTGGATGTTCATCGGCGAGGCGCCGGGCGCCGAAGAGGACCGCCAGGGCGAGCCGTTCGTCGGCCGCGCCGGACAGTTGCTCACCTCGATGCTGAGGGCCCTTGGGCTCCAGCGCGAGGATGTCTACATCGCGAACGTGCTCAAGTGCCGTCCGCCGGGGAACCGCGACCCGCGGCCCGAAGAAGCGCGCACCTGCCGCGTTTACCTCGAGCGCCAGATTGAGCTGTTGGACCCTGCGCTGATCGTGGCCGTGGGCCGGGTCGCGGCGCAGACGCTGCTCGGGACAGACGCCGCGCTCGCAAAGCTCCGCGGTCGCGTGCACGGGCTCGGCGCCCGGCAACGTCCGCTGGTGGTGGTCTACCACCCGGCCTACCTGCTCAGGAGTCCCGGCGAGAAGCGCAAGGCCTGGCTCGACCTGGTGCAGGCGCGGCAGGTGTTCCAGCGGCTCGAGCGAGGCGAGCAGGTGCTGTCGTGAACGCCGCGGGAGCGCATCAGCCGGGCAGGCATCAGCGGCTGGTGAAGTTCCGAGGGATGACGCCGGGTGACGTGGCGGCAGTGGGAGCGCTGGAACGCGCGGCCTATCCGTTTCCGTGGAGCGACGGCATCTTTCGTGACTGCATCAGGGTCGGTTACCTGTGCAGGGTCGCCGAACTGGACGGCCAGGTCGTTGCCTACGGGATCGTCGCCACGGGGGCGGGCGAAGCCCACATCCTCAACCTCTGTGTGCGGGACGACCTGCGCGGACGGGGCGTGGGCCGGCAGATGCTCACGCTGCTGCTGGAGCGGGCACGGGAGGCCGGCGTCGGCGACGCGTTCCTCGAGGTGCGGCCCACCAACAGTCTCGCGATATCGCTCTACCAGTCGGTCGGCTTCGTGCAGGTCGGCCTCCGCAAGGGCTACTACCAGGCAGCGCAGGGGCGTGAGGACGCGCTGGTGCTGAAGCTCACGCTGGCCGATCGCGCCGGGACCGGCGGCCGTCCCTGATAGAATCGCCGCCCCGAACCAGATCGACCGGCCCCGACCGATGAACCCGCTACGCGACGAAGTGGCGCGCCGCCGCACCTTCGCCATCATTTCCCACCCGGACGCGGGCAAGACCACGCTCACCGAGAAGCTGCTGCTGTTCGGGGGCGCGATCCAGATGGCGGGCACCGTCAAGGGGCGCAAGGCCGCCAGGCACGCGACCTCGGACTGGATGGCGCTCGAACAGCAGCGCGGCATCTCGGTCACCTCGAGCGTGATGCAGTTCCCCTACCAGGGCCGCATGGTCAACCTGCTCGACACGCCCGGCCACGAGGATTTCTCGGAAGACACCTACCGCACGCTGACCGCAGTGGATTCTGCGCTGATGGTCATCGACTGCGCCAAGGGCGTGGAGGAGCGCACCATCAAGCTGATGGAGGTGTGCCGGCTGCGCGACACGCCGATCATGACGTTCATCAACAAGCTCGATCGCGAGGGTCGGGAACCGCTGGAACTGCTCGACGAGATCGAGAAGGTGCTGCGGGTCTCCTGCACGCCCGTGACCTGGCCGATCGGCATGGGCCGCGACCTGCGTGGCGTGTACCACATGCTGGAAGACCGCATCTACGTGTACCAGGCGGGCGAGAAGGGCCGGGCCGGCACGCACGAGACGATCGACGGCCTGGCCAGCGAAGCCGCGGGGCGATTCCTCGGCGACCGTGCGCAGGCGTTCCGTGACGAGGTCGAGTTGGTGCACGGCGCGTCGCCGGCATTCTCACGCGACGAATACCTCGCGGCGCGGCAGTCGCCAGTGTTCTTCGGGTCGGCGATCAACAACTTCGGGGTGACCGAGCTGCTGTCGGCCTTCGTGGAGCAGGCCCCGGCGCCGAGGCCGCGCGAGACCACCACGCGCCGCGTCGACGCGTTCGAGGAGCCGCTCACCGGGTTCGTGTTCAAGATCCAGGCCAACATGGATCCGGGGCACCGTGACCGCATCGCGTTCATGCGCATCTGCTCGGGCCGCTATGCACGCGGCATGCGTTTCTTCCACACGCGGCTCGGCAAGGAAGTGCGCATCGCCGACGCGCTCACCTTCCTTGCCGCCGACCGGCAGCACGCCGAGGAAGCCTACGCGGGCGACATCATCGGGCTGCACAACCACGGCACCATCAACATCGGCGATACGTTCACCGAAGGCGAGGCGCTCACCTTCACCGGCATTCCGAATTTCGCGCCCGAGATGTTCAGGCGCGTGGTGCTGCGCGACCCGCTGCGCATGAAGGCGCTGCAGAAGGGCCTGGACCAGCTCTGCGAGGAGGGTGCGACCCAGCTGTTCCGCCCGCTGCGGAACAACGACCTGGTGCTGGGCGCCGTCGGCCAGCTGCAATTCGACGTGGTGGCGTTCCGGCTGCAGGACGAGTACTCGGTGCAGGCCACGTGGGACGCGGTCAACGTGCACACGGCACGCTGGATCTACTGCGCGGACCCGAAGAAGCTCGCTGAATTCCGTGCCAAGGCGCACGACAACCTCGCGCTCGACCATTCGGGCGCGCTGGTCTACCTTGCGCCGACCCGCGTGAACCTGCAGCTCACGATGGAGCGCTGGCCGGAGGTCACGTTCAGGGAGACCCGTGAGCATCTCGCTTCAGCAGCGTAGGGTCCTGACGCGCCGGCCGGTCGTCGCATGGGCGCTGTACGACTGGGCCAACTCGGCGTTCGCGACCACGGTGATGGCCGGGTTCTTCCCGGTGTTCTTCAAGCAGTATTGGAATGCGGGCGTGGCTGCCACCGAGAGCACCTACCGGCTCGGCCTGACCAGCGGCATCGCCAGCCTGTGCGTGGCGTTGATGGCGCCGGCGCTGGGCGCCATCGCGGACCGCGGCGGGGCACGCGTCAGGCTGATGGTCATCTCCACGCTGCTGGGCGCGGCGGCCACGCTGGCGCTGTCGATGGTCGGTCAGGCGCACTGGCAGCTGGCGGCGGCGCTGTTCCTGCTGGCCTCGCTCGGGTTCTGGGGCGGCATCGTGTTCAACGACTCGCTGCTGCTGCACGTGGCCGAGCCCGCCGAGTACGACCTGGTGTCCGGTTTCGGCTATTCGCTCGGTTACCTCGGCGGCGGGCTGCTGTTCGCCGTCAACGTGCTGATGACGCTGCACCCGCAGTGGTTCGGCCTGGCAAGCGCCACAGAGGCAGTGCGCTGGTCGTTCGCCAGCGTCGGCGTCTGGTGGCTGCTGTTCACGCTGCCGTGCGCATTGTTCGTGCACGAGCAGCGCGACCGGCGGGCGCGCGTGCCGATGTCCGTCGCCATCCGCCAGGGATTCGGCGAACTGCGCGGCACGCTGCGAGAGATCTCGCGCTATCGGCCGCTGCTGTGGTTCCTCGGTGCCTACATCCTGTACATCGACGGCGTGAACACCGTCATCAAGATGGCGATCGACTACGGACTCTCGCTGGGGTTCGACCAGTCGGACCTGATCAAGGCCCTGCTGCTGACGCAGTTCGTCGGGTTCCCGGCGGCGCTCGCCTTCGGCTGGCTGGGCGGGAAGATCGGCGCGCGCCGCGGCATCTTCATCGCGCTCGCGGTGTACCTGGCCGCGACGTGCTACGCCTACTTCCTCAGGGATGCCCGGGACTTCTACGTGCTGGCCTTCATGGTCGGCCTGGTGCAGGGCGGCATCCAGTCATTGAGCCGCAGCTACTACGGGCGCCTGGTTCCGGAAGGCAAGTCGTCGGAATTCTTCGGCTTCTACAACATGATGGGCAAGGCGTCCGCGATCGTCGGGCCCGCGCTGGTCGGGATCACCGCAGCGGTGACCGGCGACTCGCGTCTGTCGATCCTGTCGATCGTGATCCTGTTCATTGCCGGCGGGGTGCTGCTCGCGGTCGCCTCGCGCGTGGAGCGGCGGGACGCGCGTCGCGCTCACCAGGCAGCTGGGTCGAGCCCGTAGAACTGCTGTATCAGGCCGTACAGGCGCGGGTGCCGGCGCTGCAGTTCGCGCGGGCGCTCGAAGAAATCCTCGGTCGCGACGGCAAAGAACTCGGCTTCATCCTCGGCCGCATACGGGTCGAGGAACGTCTCCTCGCCGCTGTCCGCCGCGCGCTGCAGCAGCGCGAATTCGCCGCGCAGGTCGGCTGACCAGGATTCCAGTGTCGACGCGCGGGACACGGCCTGCCTGGAGGCGGTGTCCTGCGGTGCCGCGAGTCCCAGCCCCTCGGCGTCGAGGAAGTGCGCGAATTCGTGCAGCGCCACGTTGTAGCCTTCGCCCGGAAAGCGCGCGGCTTCCATCACGTCTTCCCAGGAAAGGATGATGCGGCTCGAGTCCCAGGCTTCGCCCGACAGGTCGCGTCGGCGCGTTTCGACAACCCCGGCCTCGTCCTCGACCTCGTCCTCGACCCGGAACGCCGACGGGTACACCAGCACCGAGTGCAGCGCTTCGTAGTGGCCGCGCCGACCCAGCAGCAGCAGGCAGGCGAGCGCGGCAATCGTGGCGCGAATCTCGTCACTGACGACGAGCCCGCCGCAACCGACGAATTCCTTCTCGGCAAGAAACGCGCTCACGAGCCCATCGTGCCGCGCTGCCAGCACGGGCGGCAGGCGACGCCTCGGCGGCACGTTGCGTACGATGTGGGCGATCGTCCCGGGTGAAAGCGGGCGCGCCATGGCGGACCGGCGCCGGCGCGCGGCCAGTAGCGGGCTGCCGACCAGCCAGGCGAGCACCGCAGCGGCGATGAGGGCGATCGCCGCCGCCGCGCCGGGCATTTCAGCCCAGTTTCTTCAGCCGGCCCACCAGGTCCACGTACGACTTCATGGCCTTGTCGGCGGGCGTGCCCTTGGCGCGCGCCCAGGCGTCGTATTTCGCGCGATTGACGAAATCGAATGCGCCCGGCCGCTCGCCGGCGACGTCGCCGGCGGTGGACTGCTTGTAGAGCGCGTAGAGCCGCAGCATGTCCTCGTCGGACGGCCTCGACGGGAGTTTCTGCGCGTCCTTCGACGCCGCTTCGAACTGCTTGTTCAGGTCTGCCATGGTCCCGACTCCGACGCTTGACTGGAGCGCAAGCATACCCGAGCGTCAGTCAGGTTCGCAGGCGGTTCACCAGGTGCTTCAGGCGGCCCAGGTCGCCCGGGCCCGGGCGCGGCCCGTAGCGCAGGCCGGAGTAGAGGTCGCGTATCCGCGCGATGTCGGTCGCCAGGTCGGGACAGGCCGCGGCCGCGCGATCCAGGAAAGCGATGGGCCCCTCTGCCTTGCCGGGCTCCAGCCCGCGGCGACGCAGGCGCCGTGCGGTCTCGGCATGCAGGCGCGCCGGCCAGTCGCCGGGAGGCTCGCGGTGCTTCCAGCCCACGTATGCCGAGAGCACGACGAAGAATGCCGCGAGACTGGCCGCCAGGCCCAGTCCCAGCGTGCGCCAGTCGGGGTCCTCGATGCCGAGCCGCTCGAGCAGGTCGAACTGCCGTGCCGCGCTGAAGCGCACGACCCGCTCGTTCCAGAAATCGTTGACCGCATCCCAGCCGAGCGTGACCTGCAGCCACAGCGCGCTCTCCTGCCGCAGCCGCCCGGGCGCGGGTTCATCGGCGCCCACGGCGTTCAGGAGCCCGCGCTCGATGCGATCCGGTGCGACGGCCGCGGTCGGGTCGACCCGCACCCACCCGCCGTCGTCGAACCAGACCTCCGACCACGCGTGCGCATCCGACTGCCGCACCAGCAGGTAGCCGCCGATCGGGTTCCATTCGCCGCCCTGGTAGCCCGTGACCACCCGCGCCGGCACGCCGGCCGCGCGCATCACCACGGTGAACGCCGACGCGTAATGCTCGCAGAAACCCTTGCGCGTGCTGAAAAGGAATTCGTCCACCGCGTTGCTGGCCAGCCGCGGCGGCTGCATCGTGTATTCGAATGGCTGGTCGCGGAACACGCGCAGCATGGCAGCGGCAATCGCGCGCGGCTCGCCGTGGCGCGCGCGCAGCGTGCGCCCGAGTTCGACGCTGGCCGGGTTCCCGGTCGGCGGCAACTGGGTGTCGCGTCGGCGCAGCGATTCCGGCAGGGTCGTGCCGGCCCGATAGAGTGGAAATGAGCGCAGGCTGAACGAGGCGACGTCGGTCAGCGGGCGCGGAGACAGCAGCGTGAAGTCGTAGGCCCTGAACGCCTGCTGCGTCGGCCATTCTCCCGGCAGGTCGAGCGCCAGGATCCAGTTGCGGTCGTGCGGTTCGAGCGTGACCTGGTAGTCGACCGGTGCGCCGAGCGCGGTGACCTGCTGGTCCGGAAACGCCTGGCCGCGCGGACGCCGCCAGCTGCGGCCGTCGAATTCGTGCAGCACCGGTCCGCGCCAGTAGCGCTGTGCCGGCGGGGGCGGGTCGCCGGCGAAGCGCACGCGGAACGCGGGGTCGCCGGACGCGCTCAGGTCCGAGACGTCGCCCGGTGTCATTTCGTCCGACAATCCCGTGCGTGCGGAACTGGGGGCCGACAGGCCCCAGAAGGGCCCGGGCAGCCGCGGAAAGAGCACGAACAGTGCCAGCGCGAGCGGCAGGGCCTGCAGCAGCAGCGCCGCCGCGCGCCGCAGCACGTTGCGCCGCGAATCACCGGCAGTGCCGGAGTAGACGCGCAGCAGGGCGCCGGTCGCGAGCAGCATGCCGGCCAACAGCCAGGGAAGCAGTTGCAGCCGCTGGTCGCGCAGCAGCGCGGCGTAGAGCAGGAACCAGGCGATGAAGACCAGCACCGTGAGGTCGCGCGGCGCGCGGGTCTCCAGCAGTTTTGCGGCCGCCATCAGCGCGAGCAGCGCGGTGCCGGCCTCGATGCCGTTGACCGTGCGATAGGCGGCGAGGATCGCGAACAATGCGGCGATCGCGGCGCCGGCGCGCAACCAGCGTGGCGGCAGCGGCAGGCCGCGCCGGTCCGCCGCCCAGCGCCACGCGACCGCGGCAAGCACCAGCAGCAGCACCCAGGCGGGCAGGTTCGCGAAGTGCGCGGCGACCGACACCGCGAGCGCGGCGAGCACGCCGTCGAGACCGCGCAACCCCGCCTGGGCCGGCTCAGCCATTGCCGTCGCGCCGCTCGAACAGGGCCAGCGCATCGAGGCAGCGCTGGCGCTGCCCGGTGCCGATGTTCGCCTCGATGACCAGGCCGGGCAGCCGCAGGCCGAACGCTTCGCCGCTGGCGTGGGCGTCGAGTACCCAGCGACAGAGTTGCGAGAGCCGGGCCTCGACGGCGAGCCCGGGCAGGCTGTCCCAGTCGAACACGTGTGAGACGACGTCGGTTCCGCCGTATTGCTTGGTGTGCAGACCGCGGCCGCGCGCGTAGGCCTTCCACGCAATGCGTCGCAGCGGATCGCCGGGTTGGTAGGGTTTCAGGCCGGTGAAGTCCTGGTCCCCCTTCGCGTGGTCCTGCGCGCCGCCGGTGTCGGTTTCCACGCCCGGTGGGGGTCGGCCGCGTTCCGCAGGCTGGGGCCAGGCGATGGCCGAATAGCCTGGGTGTACGACGGCCCAGGCGCGGAACAGCCCCAGTGGGTGGCGCGTCGCGAGAACGAAGCGTTCGAGGCGCACGTAGCCGCGGCGCTCGGCGTGGAGCGCAATGACGGCCGTGGCGGTGGCAGATGGCGGGACATCGACGACCTGCGCAGGCACCGCCTTGTCGGGGGAGACCTCAATGCCCGGCCTCGGCGCGCTTGCGCGGTTCTCGAGCAGCAGCCGGAAGCGCACCGCCTGTCCGGCGAACGCCGGCTCGGTCGCGAGCAGTCGCAGCTCGAGTCCTGCCAGCGTGCCGTGGCAGTGGTGCATCGCTACGAAGCCGACGCCGACCAGCAGGAACGCCAGGCCCAGCGCCAGGTTGTTGCTGTAGTTCAGGCCGCCGGCAACCATCGCCACGACCATGACCGCGTAGGCCACCCCGAGGCGTGTCGGAAGTATGTAGAGGCGCCCTCGGCCCAGCGTCACGGGGTCGCGGTCGCCACCCTGCCGACGCCTGATCCACGCGCCCATGCGCCCGTCCAGGCCGGCGCGCAGGCGTCGAATCGCTTGGCGCATCCGTTTCAGGGTACGGGAACGGACTCGAGCACGTGCAGCCCGACCTGGCCGGCGTCCCGAAAGCGCGAGGTCTCGCGCGGCGCAAGACGATGCCCGACGACCGAGGGCAGCACGGCCTGCACGTCCTCGGGCAGCACGCCGGGCCGCGCGTGCATCAGCGCCCAGGCCTGCGCGGCGCGCAGCAGCGCAATGACCGCGCGTGGCGAGAGCCCCGCCTCGAACTCGCTTGCCTGGCGCGTGTAGCGCGCGACCGCCTGCACGTAGTCCAGCAAGGCCGGCGAGGCGTGCACGTGCGGCACCTCGGTCTGGACTCGCAGCAGCTGCTGCGGCGTGAGCGCAGGTGCCAGCGCCGTGAGCAGGTCGCGCCGGTCGGCGCCCAGCAGCAGTTCGCGCTCCAGCTCGGCCTCCGGATAACCGAGCTCGATGCGCATCAGGAAACGGTCGAGCTGGGATTCGGGCAGCGGAAATGTCCCGACCTGGTAGACGGGGTTCTGCGTGGCGATGACGAAGAACGGCTCGCTCATCGGATACGTGGTGCCGTCGGAGGTGACCTGGTGTTCCTCCATCGCCTCCAGCAACGCGCTCTGCGCCTTGGGCGTCGCGCGGTTCACCTCGTCCGCCAGCACCAGCTGCGCGAACACCGGGCCGCGATGGAAGCGGAATTGCCCCGTCTCGGCGTCGAACACCGACACCCCGGTGATGTCCGCGGGCAGCAGGTCGCTGGTGAACTGGACACGCTGGTAGCTCAGCCCGAGGATCGCCGCGAGCGCGTGGGCCAGCGTGGTCTTGCCGACCCCCGGGATGTCCTCGATCAGCAGGTGCCCGCGTGCGAACAGGCACGCGAGGCAAAGCCGGATCTGCTGTTCCTTGCCGAGGATGATCCGGTTGAGCGAGGTGACCGCGGTCTCGATGCGCTCGAGGGCCGACGCGTCAAGCTGGACCGGAGCGCGATGGCCCGGGCCGCTCATGCGCCCGCCGTCCCCGTGCGCAGCGACTCGAGGCGCCGCAGTTGCTCGCCGAGCTGCGCGAGTTGCCGCTCGAACTCGGCGACGCGTCCGCGTTCCTGCGCAACCACCTCCGGCGGGGCGTTGGCCACGAAACTGTCGTTGCCGAGCTTGGCGCGCGCGCGGTCGCGGTCCTGGGCCGCGCGGGCACGGCGCTTCTCGAGGCGCGCGACCCCGGCCGAGACGTCATCCACCAGCCGGTCGAATGGCGCCAGTATCGTGCGGCCGGCGCTGACTGCGATCGCACAGGGCGGCAGGTCCGATTCCGAGGCAACCAGCGCCAGCGACTCGAGATTTCCGACCCTGGCGATGGTGGGCCCGAGCGCGGCGATCGCTTCGGCATCGCCCGCGTGGTCGCTGCGCACGTACACCGGGGTGGCGCGCGAGTGCGGCACGTCGAGCTCTCCGCGGATCTGTCGCACGCCGAGGACCACGGCCTGCAGCAAGGCCACCTGGCGTTCCGCGGCGGCGTCCGCGGCGAACTGGTCCGCCAGCGGGTAGGGTTCGAGCATGATCGTCGGCCCGTCGCGGCCGGCGAGCGGGCCCACGCGCTGCCAGATTTCCTCGGTGATGAACGGCATCAACGGGTGCAGCATGCGCAGCGTCGCCTCCAGTACCTGCACCAGCGTGCGTCGCGTGCCGCGCTTCTGCGCCTGCGGCGCGTCGGCGGACTGCAGCACGGGCTTCGACAGTTCCAGGTACCAGTCGCAGAATTCGTACCAGACGAACTCGTAGGCCGCCTGGGCGGCGAGGTCGAATCGGTAGCTGGCGAAATTCTCGCGCACCGCGGCGACCGCGTGGCCGAGGCGGCCGCGGATCCAGCGGTCGGACACCGTGTACTCGTGCGGGCCGTCGAGCGCGGCGGGATCGTCGCCCACGCTCATCATCACGAAGCGCGAGGCGTTCCACAGCTTGTTGCAGAAGTTGCGGTAGCCCTCGATGCGCCCGAGGTCGAAGCGGATGTCGCGGCCCATGGTCGCGAGCGAGGCGAAGGTGAAACGCAGCGCGTCGGTGCCGTAGGAAGGAATGCCCTGCGGGAACTGCTTGCGGGTCGCCTTCTCGATCGAGTTCTTCATCTGCGGCTGCATCAGGCCGCTGGTGCGCTTGGCGACCAGCGCATCGAGCTCGATGCCGTCGATCAGGTCCAGCGGGTCGATGATGTTGCCCTTGGACTTGGACATCTTGTTGCCGTGCTCGTCGCGTATCAGCCCGGTGATGTAGACCTCGCGGAACGGCACCTCGCCGGTGAACTCGAGGCCCATCATGATCATCCGCGCGACCCAGAAGAAGATGATGTCGAACCCGGTCACCAGCACCGAGGTCGGGTAGAACGCGGCAAGCTCCGCAGTGCGCCCGGGCCAGCCCAGCGTCGAGAACGGCCAGAGCGCGGAGCTGAACCAGGTGTCGAGCACGTCGTCGTCCTGCCTGAGCGCGACCTCGCGGCCGTGGCGCTCGCGGGCCAGCGCGTGCGCGTCATCCGCGTTGCGCGCCACGAACACGTTGCCCTCTTCGTCGTACCAGGCCGGTATGCGGTGTCCCCACCACAGCTGGCGGCTGATGCACCAGTCCTGGATGTTGCGCATCCACTGGAAATAGGTCTTGGACCAGTTGTCCGGCACGAATCGAATGCGGCCGTCCTCGACGGCGCGGATCGCGGGTTCGGCGAGCGGGGCGATGCGCACGTACCACTGGTCGGTGAGCCAGGGCTCGAGCACGGCACCGCTGCGGTCGCCGCGAGGGACGGGCAGCGTGTGCGGATCGGTCTTCTCGAGCATGCCCGCCGCCTCGAGGTCCGCGACCACGCGCTTGCGGGCCTCGAAGCGCTCGAGTCCACGGTAGGCGGCTGGTGCTGCGTCGTTCAGCACCGCATCGGCGGTGAACAGGTTGATCAGCGCCAGGCCATGGCGCCGGCCGATCTCGTAGTCGTTGAAGTCGTGCGCCGGCGTGATCTTCACGCAGCCGCTGCCGAAGGCCGGGTCGACGTAGTCGTCGGCGATGACCGGGATCAGCCGGCCGGTGAGCGGCAGCCGGATCTCGCGGCCGACCAGGTGGCGGTAGCGCTCGTCGTCGGGGTGCACGGCGACCGCGGTGTCGCCCAGCATCGTCTCCGGACGGGTGGTCGCGACCACCAGCTGCCCGGAGCCGTCGGCCAGCGGATAGCGCAGGTGCCACAGGCTGCCGGCCTCGGGTTCCGACACGACCTCGAGGTCCGAGAGCGCCGTGTGCAGCACCGGGTCCCAGTTGACCAGGCGCTTGCCGCGGTAAATGAGGCCCTTGTCGTGCAGTCGCACGAACACCTCACTGACGGCCTGCGACAGGCCCTCGTCCATCGTGAAGCGATCGCGCGACCAGTCCACGGAGTCGCCGAGGCGCCGCATCTGGCGGCTGATGGTGTCGCCGGACTGCGCTTTCCATTGCCACACGCGCTCGAGGAACGCCTCTCGCCCGAGGTCCTGCCGCGAGCGGCCCTGCGCGTTCAGTTGCCGCTCGACCACCATCTGGGTGGCGATGCCCGCGTGGTCGGTGCCGGGCTGCCACAGCGTGCGGTCGCCGTCCATCCGGTGCAGCCGCGTGAGCGCGTCCATCAGCGTGTGCTGGAACGCGTGCCCCATGTGCAGCGTGCCGGTCACGTTCGGCGGCGGGATCATGATGCAGAACGGCGTGCCGGACCGCCCCGCGGCGAACCAGCCGGCTGCTTCCCAGCGCTGGTACTGGCGCGACTCGATGTCGCCGGGTGAGTAGCTCTTGTCCATCCTCGGGATCAGGCGTTGCTGCCGGGCTCGCGGAAGTGCTGCTCGATGATCCCCGCGATCAGGTTCGGCAGTTGGGCGCGCAGCCGGTCGGAGACCTGCTCGAGCAGCAGCGCCTCCATCTCACGGCAGGCGTTGTGCACCAGTTCGTCGGCGTGGTCATGGATGGTGGTGGCCAGGTGGGCCTCGATCTCGCCGAGGAACGCGGCCGTACGATCCACCGCGGTCAACACGCCCGGCGTGTCGTCCGCGATGATGTCGGTCAGCACGGGAATCGAATCCATCGCCTGGTGCATGTACTTCTCCGCGCTCAGACGTTCTGCGTGCCGGGTTCGAGGCCGGCATCGCGGTAGCCACGCCAGCGCACCCGCGCACGGCGTTTCGCGTCATCGTCGCCCGCGACCAGTTCGCAGACGCGCGCGTAACGGATCGCGTCGGCCGGCAGGTCGTCGGCGAGGTTTATCAGCACGTCGAGGTGCGAATCCGGAAGCGCGCCGCTCGCGATCAGCACCGGTGTCGCCGCGGCGAAGCCGGGTTCGGCCGGCCACACGCCGTGCGGCACGAAGCTGCGGTCGCTGAACGTCCACATCAGTTCGTCCAGTTCGGCGGTCTGTGAGGGGCCCGCGGTGCGCACCGCGACGCGCATCCCCTGGTCGCAGGCTTTCTCGGCCAGCCGGCAGGCCGTGACCAGCCGCGCGCGCGCGTCCGGGGCGCCGTGCAGGTAGAAATCGACCCTTGTGGAGGCAGGCCCTGTCACGGTCAGCGGCGATTGATCAGGAAGTCCACCAGCAGCGGCACCGGGCGCCCGGTGCTGCCCTTGTTCGCGCCGGTGAGGTAGGCGGTGCCGGCGATGTCCAGGTGCGCCCAGCGCAGGCCGTCGGTGAATTTCGCCAGGAAACAGGCAGCGGTGATTGCGCCGGCTTCGCGGCCGCAGGAGTTGGTGAAGTCCGCGAAGTTGCTCTTCAACTGCTCGTGGTACTCCTCGGCCATCGGCATGCGCCAGGCACGGTCCTCGGCGCGCCGCCCGGCGTCCTCGATCTCCATGGCGAGTTCGGCGTCGTTGCTCATGACCGCGCTCAGGTGCGCGCCGAGCGCGATCACGCAGGCACCCGTCAGCGTCGCGATGTCGAGCACCACGGCGGGCTTGAAGCGGCGTGCGTAGGTGAGGGCGTCGCACAGGATCAGCCGGCCCTCGGCGTCGGTGTTGATCACCTCGATCGTCTGGCCCGACATGCTGCGCACGATGTCGCCGGGCTTGGTGGCGCGGCCGCTCGGCATGTTCTCGCAGGCTGGCACGATGCCGACGATGTTGACCGGCAGGCCGATCTCCGCCGCCGCCTTGACGGCGCCAAACACGCTCGCGGCGCCGGTCATGTCGAACTTCATCTCGTCCATGCCGATCGGCTGCTTCAGCGAGATGCCGCCGCTGTCGAAGGTCACGCCCTTGCCGACCAGCACGACTGGAGCCTGCTTCGCCGCGGCACCCTGGTAGCGGAGCACGATCATCCGTGCCGGCTCGTCGCTGCCGGCGGTCACCGACAGGAACGATCCCATCTTCAGGCGGCGCAGTTCCGGCTCGCCCAGCACCTGCGCGCGCACGCTGCGGTGCTGGCGCGCCATGTCGCGCGCCTGCTTGCCGAGGTAGCCCGGCGTGCAGACATTGGCCGGCAGGTTGGCGAGGTCGCGGGTAAGGGCCGTGCCGACGGCGATGCCGTGGCCGTGCGCGAGTCCGCGTTCGGCCGGCTTCTTCTGGTCGCGCTCGGCGACCGCGATGCCGAAGCTGCGCAGCGCGGGCTCCCTGGGCTTGCGTGAGCTGCGGATCGCCGGGACACGATACAACGCGTGGCTGACGGCCTCGGCCGCGAGGCGGCCCAGGTAATAGGCGTCGGTGCCTTCGACGGGTTCCTGCGAGATGTAGCAGAGCGCGTCGCGCGTGCCGGACCGGGCCAGTGCCGCCGCCGCCGCCAGCAGCGCTTTCTTGTAGCGGCGACGGTCGAAGCCGTCCTTGCGGCCCAGGCCCACGACCAGCACCCGCGCGCAGGGCCCTCGCTCCACGTCGAGCAGCGAGGTTTCGCCCGCCTTGCCACGCAGGTCGCCGCGCTTCGCCAGGCGGGCGATGCGGCCGCCGAGCGCCGCGTCGAGCTGGGCCGTGGCGGCGCCCAGCGCGCCCGACTCGTAAAGCCCGACGACCGCGCAGTCCGTGCGCTGGCGCGTTGCAGATCCACTGACGGCATGGAAACGCATGCTTGTTGCTTCCTTGTTTTCCTGGTTGCGTGCCGGTCGGTACGCCCGCAGCGATCCCGGCTGGTGGCCGGGAGCACGCGACCGCTACACTTGCCTGCGCGCCGCCTTGCGCGGGGTCCCGGCCAGTGCCCGGCCCTTTGCCGGCGGTCGTCGGAGTCTACCGTTTCCCGCTCGGAGCCGCGACCTGTGCTGACCCGGCTTGATCGCTACCTGCTGCGCGAGGTGACCGTGACGTTCATCGCCGTCACGGGGGTGCTGTTGATCATCCTGCTGTCGAACCAGCTCGCACGCGTGCTGGGCCAGGCGGTGCAGAGCGGTTTTCCGGGTTCGGTGGTGCTGGCGCTGATCGGGCTGACGACGCTGCAGCAGCTGACCGTGCTGGTGCCGATCGGCCTGTACCTCGGAATCGTGCTGGCCCTCGGACGCCTCTACCACGAGAGCGAGATGACGGCCATGGCCGCGTGCGGGGTCGGCACCGCCAGGATCTTCCGGCCGGTCGCACTGCTGACGGTCCTGGTCGTGGGCGCCCTCGCGGTGTTGTCCTACCGCGTGGTGCCCGCGGCCGGGGTGCGCGCGCAGGAAATCCGAGTCGAGGCGCTGCGCTCGGCACAGTTCGGCTCGCTGGAGGCCGGGCGCTTCCGCAGCTTCGCCGGTGGTGACGTCGTCTTCTACGCGGAGCGGGTGCGCCCGAACGGCCAACTCGAGGGCGTGTTCGTGCAAAGGCGGGTCGGGGACCGCGTGGAGATCGCCGTCGCCGAGCGTGCCGAGCAGAGGGGCGCCGGCCAGGCCGAGCAGCTGTTCGTGCTGCACGACGGGCGTCGCTACGAAGGAATCCCGGGTGCGCTCGAATGGCGGGTCGTCACGTTCAAGGAGCACGGCATCCCGGTGCGGCTGCCCGAGGTGAAGGCAAAGGCCGAGAAGCTCTCGGTGAAGCCCACCAGCGCGTTGATCGGCTCGAGTGACGCCGCCGACCGCTCGGAGCTCGCCCTGGCGCACCGCGGTGCCGATCATGGCGTTCGCGCTGATGCTGCTCGCCGTGCCCCTGTCCAAGCTGCGGCCGCGACAGGGCAGGTTCGCGCGGGTCGGCATCGCGGTGCTGGCCTACTTCGTCTACTCGAACCTGGTCGCCGCGGTGCGAGTGTGGATCGAGAAGGGCAGCCCGGGCGGCGCGTTCGGCATGTGGTGGGTCCACCTGGTGCCGGTCGCGGTGGCGGCGATACTCGTCTGGCGCGACGAGCGGCTCGCGCCGTTGTTGCGCCGGGCGCGGAGGACGGGAGACTGACGTGCCGATCCTTGCACGCTACATCCTGAGGACGGTCTTCGCGTACACGGCGCTGGTGCTCGCGGTGCTGCTGGTGCTCGGCGCCCTGTTCCTGTTCATCAACGAGCAGGACGACATCGGCACCGGCAGCTACACGGCGACGCAGGCGATGACCTACGTGCTGTTCAACCTGCCCAATTTCGCCGCACAGCTGTTGCCGGTGGCGGCCCTGATCGGCTCGCTGCTCGGGCTCGGCAATCTGGCGCGCGGCAGCGAGCTGGTGGTGATGCGCGCCTCGGGCATCACCACGCTGCAGATGTGCGTGTGGCTGGCGCTGGCGGGCCTGGTCCTGGCGGTGCTGATGGCGGGTGTGAGCGAGTTCGTCGCGCCGCCGCTCGAAAAGTTCGGGCGCCAGGTGAAGGTGTTCAGCAAGTACAACGAGTTCAGCTTCGCCGGCAACCGCGGCGCCTGGGTCCGGGACGGCGATACGATCATCAGTGTCGAGCAGCAGTCGACCGAGTCCCGCTTCGGCGGCGTGCAGTTATTCCGCTTCGGGGCGGGCCGCGTGCTGCTCGAGGCCGGACGTGCGGACGCCGCGAGCGTCGACGACGCGGCAGGGTGGCAGCTGGAGAACTACGCGGAGACGCTTTTTTCGGATTCCGGGACCGAGGGGCGGAAGGCCGCCGTCGAGGAATTCCGCTCCCAGTTGTCGCCCGATTTCCTGGGGCTCGCGGTCGTGGAGCCGGACGCGATGGGGCTGCGCGACCTCAAGGCCTACGTGGAGCACCTGCAGCACAACGAGCTGGACTCCTCGCGTTTCGAGGTCGCGCTCTGGGCGAGGATGGCCCGCTACGTCGCGCTGATGCTGGTGCTGATGCTGGCGCTGCCTTTCTCGCTGGGCCCGCTGCGCGCGACGGGCCAGGGCGCGAAGATGATCGTGGGGATCCTGATCGGCGCGGGTTTCGTGATGGTGAGCCAGACGCTGGAAAACAGCGGGCAGCTGCTCGGGCTTTCGCCGCTGGCCACCGGCTGGCTGCCTACGGCCGTGCTCGCGGCACTCACGTTGACGATGCTGGCTCGCACCCGCTGACCGGGTCAGGCGACGGGCGATCCCTTCGCCACGACGACCACGCGGGTGCGCGACAGGCGGTCGTGCCACGCGCGCCTGCCGGGGTCGAATGCGATCCAGATCCATCCGAGTCCCGCCGGCAGCAGCGATACGACGGCCGCGGCCAGCCGCAGCATCGAATCGCGCCAGGTCAGTCGCGCGCCATCTTCGCGTTCCAGTCGGAGGTGCCACGACTTGAGTCCGAGCGTCTGGCCACTGCGCGTCCAGAACGAGCCGTAGTAGAGCACGATCAAGCCGGCGAGCACGCCGCGGTACACCCACACGAGCGAACGGCTGCCGGCACTGGTGATTGCCTCGCCGCCGGTCAATGGCAGCAGGAGCGCGGTCGCGATCATCAGCACGGCAACAAGCAGCAGGGTGTCGTAAAGAAGCGCCCCGAGGCGGCTCAGCAGGCCGGCGGGCATCAGCTGCAGCCCTGGCAAGCGCGGCAGGGCGCCGGAAAGCGGGTGGCCGGGTGTTGCTGGAACATGGCTGCGCTCGTGGTGGCCTGGGAGCGGCCGCTCAGACAATAGTTCACGCGGCGAGGCGAGTCACGCGGCATTGCTAGAATCACCAGGCCCGCGGTCGGGCGCGACGGAGGCTGGATGACGACGCACGAACCAACCGCCCCTGGTGAGCCGGCCACGCTGTCGCGCATGGTCTGGGACCTGCCGCTGCGTGCGGCGCACTGGCTGCTGGTGCTGGCCGTGGCCGGTGCCTGGGCAACGCATTACGCCGGCACGCGTTGGTTCACCTGGCATCGCTGGTTTGGCTACGCGACGCTGGTGCTGGTCCTGTTCAGGATTGCCTGGGGATTCATCGGCACGCGGCACGCGCGCTTCGCCTCCTTCGTGCGCGGCCCTGGCAGGCTGGTGGAGTACCTGGCCGGCCGCCCGTTGCGGGCGACGCCCGGCCACAACCCACTGGGGGCGCTGAGCGTACTGGCGATGCTGGCCACGCTGCTGTTCCAGGCGGCGACGGGGCTGTTCGCCAACGACGAGATCGCCAGCGCCGGCCCGTTCTACGGCTGGATCGCGCCGGGCACCAGCAATCGCGTCACCGGCCTGCACGAGGCCAATTCGAACCTGGTGCTGGCGCTGGTGGTGCTGCACCTGTGCGCGATCGCCTGGTATGCGCGAGTGGCGGGCCGGTCGCTGGTGCGCGCGATGGTCACCGGGAAAAAGCCCGCGCCGGAGGTGCCGCCCGCCGAGGCCGTCGCGAATTCGCGCCTGCTGCTGGCGCTGGCGGTCGTCGCGGCGCTGGCGATCGCGCTGGCGCTCGCGGTGCGCGCAGCGCCGGACGCGACCATCGCGCTCTACTGAATCAGTCCGCCTTGTACTTGTCGTGGCAGGCCTTGCACGAGTCCGCCATGCTGAAGAACGCGGCCTTGGTCCTTGCCGGGTCCCCCCCCTTCGCGACCTCGGCCAGCGCTGCGCTGCGGTCCACCAGGTCCTTGAGCTTGGCGTCGAAATCGGCGCGGTTCGTCCACATCTCCGGCTTCAACTTCGAGTTCGCGACGTCCTTGGACTCAGGCGAATAGGACTCCGCCAGCATCGGCGTGAGTTCCGCGACCCGCCCGGCCCGCAGCGCGAATTCCGGCGCGTTGAACGGCACCTTGTCCTGGGCCATCGCGCCCATCGGCCCCACGTTCCAGACGATGACCTGGTAGATCGCCTTGCGGTAGGAGAGCAGCCTTTCCGCCTTCGACGGCGGACCGTCAGCGGCGGCAACGCCGGTCAGTGCGACCGAAGCGGCGACCAGGACGAGCAGTGGGCGAAGTGCGGATCGTATGGACATTCGAAACTCCAGTGAAGGTGGCTCGCTGCGCGAACGGGAGACCTTACATGAGTCGCGGTCGGCCCGCCAAGACCCGTGACCCCGCATTGGAAGGGCATTCAGTCCGGAATGCTCCGCGCCTTCGCCTCGATGGCAGCGCGATGCACGCGCAGGATTGCCCAGACCTCCTCTTCGGAAGGGCGGTCGGCCAGCCGGGCGATCAGACCCGCAAGTTGTGGCCACTCGCGTCCCCATGACAGAAGCCGCGCCGCGTCGGCGATCACCGTCGCAGCCACCTTGTCCGGCTTCGGCGGCTTGGAGGTCTTCGCCGTCGTCGACTGGCCGGCCTGCGGCTTGTCCTGCCTGGCGCCCGCCGCCTGCGCGGCAGCTGCCACGGGTTGCGCGGCACGTGTCGCCGGCTGAGCGGCAGGCGTCTTCGAACGCGCGGCCGGCGACTTGGCCTGCGCAGCCGGCGTCCGGGCGGTGCGGGGCCGTATGACCGTCGGCTCGAGCGCTGGCCGGGGTGCCTCGACCGTCGGGGCGACAGCCTCCTGTCCCGGCTCGCCCGGACTTGCCAGGGCCTGCGGGATGAAGCGTTCCACGTGCTCGGATCCGAGCAGCGTCGTCAGGAAACTCATCAGTTCCAGCGATTCGGCGAAAGCCGCGTCGCCCTTGGCCTGGTGCTCCGCGACCTGCTGGCGCAGGTCACCGAGGCGCGTGCGTGCGAGTTCGACGATCCAGCGGGTCGGCCGCTGGTGGCGCGGCCAGTCCTGCACCTTCGCGTACGCCGCGTCGTCGAGTTCAAGGTAACCGGCGTGCAGTTCGACGCTCGCCAGCCAGCGATCGAGGAGTTCGTCAATCCGCTTGTCGGCCGCGCTCATGTCCCGTACGGTCCTGCCCGCTGTTGTGACCGCCCGGAGTGTAATGCCTCCCGGCCCGTTTAACGCCAACCCCGGGGCCGGCGCATTTGAGCCTGCGACGTGGTTCCCGCTCCCGGGCGCCCGAACCGCATCTTTCCCGCATCGCAAACTGGCGCCGCCGGGGCGCGGCGCCGCGACGGCGCCGAGAATGGTGCAACGGCCATGACGTTACAGTATGGTCCGCTCGCAATGCAGTCGACCGCCAAGCCAGCCATCGCGACCGACTTCGATCCCTGGTCGGGAACGCGGGGCGTCGGCGCGAGCGCGGCATTTTCCGTGCCGCTGGTCATTGCCGTCACCGGCCACCGCGACCTGCTGCCCGCGGAAACACCCGGGATCCGTGCCCGCGTCCGCGGCTTCATCGTGCACCTGCGCAAGGACTATCCGGACCGGGCAATCGTGCTGATGTCGGCACTGGCAGAGGGTGCCGACCGGCTCGTCGCGGAGGAGGCGCTCGGCATCGGCATCCCGCTGGTGGCGGTGCTGCCGATGCCGAGGGAAGAGTACCTGGATGATTTCCACACGCAGGCGTCGCGCGAGGAATTCGCGCGCCTGTGCGCTGCCGCAGCCGACGTGTTCGAACTCCCGCTGGTCGGCGCCAGCGGCGGCCGGCCGGCACCTGCGGCGCAGGTCGATCGCGTGGCGCAGTACGCGCAGTGCGGCGTCTTTCTCTGTGCGCACTGCCACATCCTGCTCGCGGTCTGGGACGGCAAGCCCTCGCCCAGGGTCGGCGGCACCAGCCAGGTCGTGCATTTCCACCACCACGATTTCATGCCGGGCTACGGCGCCCCCGCGTCCGCCAGCCGCCTCGCGCTGACCGACGACGAGAGCGACCTCGTCTACCATGTCGCGTGTTCGCGCAATCGCGCTGACGGCGCGCCGGCCGAGGGCCTGCGGCCGCTGGACGTGTCGTGGTTCACGACCGACGAGAGCGAGCCTCGCAGCAGCGAAATGCCGGCGCGGTACCGGCGCGTGTTCCAGCGATCGAGCGAGTTCGGCGCGGACGCGGCACTGCACGCGCGCGCGATCGAGCGTGGCTGCTACCCGTTGCTCACCGACGCACAGGTCGCGAGCCTGCCTCTTGGGCTCACCGACATCAATCGCGTATTCTGCGCAGCCGACTGGCTCGCAGGCCACTTCCAGAAGCGGTTCATCTTTACGCTGCGATTGAGCCACTTCTGCGTGTTCCTGACCGGCCTCGCCTATATTTCCTACACCGACTTCTATTCGACCCGGCTGTTCCTGTTCCTGGTGGTCGCGTTGATGCTGGTCGCGTCAGGTGTAAATCGCATCTCCCGTCGCGGCGCCTGGCACCGCAAGTACCTCGACTACCGGACGCTGGCCGAGGGCCTGAGGGTGCAGTTCTACTGGGCTGCGGCCGGTGTCACCAGCGGCAGCCTGACCAAGTTCGCGCACGACAATTTCCTGCAGATGCAGGACCCCGAGCTTGGCTGGATCCGGAACGTAATGCGCGTTGCGGGCACCGAGTACGACGCGCGGCGCGGCGTGGACCCGGCCGGGCTGCGCTTCGCGATCGACGAGTGGATCGGCGACGATCGCTCCGGGCAGCTCGGTTACTTCCGGCGCAGGGCTGCAGAACGGACGCGGCGGCGCGAGACCACCGAGTCGATCGGGCGTGGCGGGATCTGGGCCAGCACCGCGGCGCTCGCGGTGCTGATGTTCGTCGGCGCCGGCATACCCGACGAAGTGCAGAACCCGCTGGTGTATGGAATGGGCTGCGTGCTGCTTGCCGTCGGCGTCCGGCAGTCCTACGCGAAGGGCACGGCCGAGGCGGAGCTGATCAAGCAGTACGAGTTCATGGGCCGCATCTTTCACAATGCGCGGCGGCGCCTCGACGATGCCGTCGACGACGTTGCACGGCGCGGAATCTTGAAGTCGCTGGGCGATGCGGCACTGGAGGAGCACGCGCAGTGGATCCTGATGCATCGCGAGCGATCGGTCGGGCAGGAGGACATCGTCCGGCTGGGCTGAGCCCGGCGGCGCGCGACCACCGGTCATGGCTCGCGGGCCGGGCCCGCGCGGATTTCAGCGCGAGGCGGTGGTGGCCAGCAGCCTCGAATAAAAGACCGTCATGCGACGCAGGTTGTCCAGCGTCAGGTGCTCGTTGGTACCGTGGATCATCTCGAAGTCGCGCAGCGACGCGACGATCGGCTGGAAGCGGTACACGTCGCGGGCGATGCCTGCAAGGTAGCGGCTGTCGGTGGTCGCGGTGACCAGTCCCGGCGCCACCGGCACCTGGCCGCCGTCGGAGGCCAGCGCGCCGATCACGCGGTAGGCGTCGGTGTCGGCTGACGACACCGGCGAGGGATCGTAGGCCGGGCCTTCCCAGGCCAGTTGCACTTTCAGCCGCCGCGTGGCGGTCTGCGCGCGCGCCATCACTTCCGCCGCGGTGTCCTGCGGCGCGATGCGGTAATTGATCCACGCAGTCGCGTCCTGCGGCAGCACGTTTTCCTTGGGGCTGCCGCGCAGCATGGTCGGCGCGATCGTGGTGTGCAGCGAAGCGGCGCCGGCCGGCGTCGCCGCGATCTTCGCGATCAGCAGCGGTTCGAAGAGCCAGGTGTTGGCTACCGCGATCCGCGTGCCGAGGCCGGCCTCCGGCGCGAGCGTGCGGATCATGTCGGCCGCGGGTCCGCTGAATCGCATCGGGAACGGTCGCGACGCGACGGCGAGCACGGCCCTGGCGAGCACCTCGACGCCGGTCTCGGGCGGAGGGGCCGAGGAGTGGCCGCCCGTCGCCGGCGCAGTGATCCGGAGCGTCGCATAGCCCTTCTCAGCGACGCCCACCAGCGCGACGGGACGCCCGGCCAGCGGCAGGTCGGCCACGATGGCCATGCCTTCGTCGAGCGCGAACAGCGGCGCCATGCCGCGCGCGCGCCAGGTTTCCGCGACCGTGTGCGCGCCCGTGCCCCCGGCTTCCTCGTCATGGCCGCTCAGCACGATGACCGTGCGCAGCGGCGCGAACCCGGCGGCCGCCAGCGCCTCGACGGCCTCGAAGATCCCGACCAGTGAGCCCTTGTCGTCGACCGAGCCGCGCCCCCAGACGGCATCGTCGGCGACCACGCCCTCGAACGGCGGGTGCGTCCAGTCGCCCTCGGTGCCCGGCGTCACCGGCACCACATCGTGATGCGCCAACAGGACCATAGGAGCGAGCGATGCATCGCTGCCTGGCCAGGTGTAGACGAGCGTGTGACCAGCGACGATTTCGCGATTCATCGCGACGTGTGCAGCGGGGTAGGTGGTCACGAGCCACCCGTCGAACCTGTCCCACTCACTCCAGTCGTTGCGCGCGCTGTCCTGGTGACTGATGGTGCGGAAGCGAATGGCCTCCGCGAGGTGCCGTGCCGCTCGCGCCACGTCCACGTCCGGCGCCTCGGCCAGTCGCACCGACCCGAAATCGAGCGCGGCGCGCGGCTCGAAGGCCACGGTGCGCACTGTCCCGACAATTGCGGCAAGCCCAATGGCCCCGGCTGCCAGGTAGCCAATTGCCGAGAGTCTGTTCAAGGCGTTGCCTCGTCGTTCGCGAACTACGGTTGGAGTTTTTGAACCCATCGGCGAGTGGCGTCAAGTTCGGGCAGGGCACCCCGGTGCTCGCGGGCGGCCGCAGTGCGGCTGGCCGGGCCGTCCCGACGGGTGGACAGTCGCGTCCGGGCCTGTATCCTGCCGCGACGCCGCGGGGGTGGCGAAAGCGCTTTGGGGGGTAGCAGTGACGCACATTGCGGAAGCCGTTGCGAGCGACGTCGCCGGCGGGGTGGAACTGAGTCGCAGCCTGCGCTCCCGGCACGTTTCGATGATCGCCATCGGCGGCATCATCGGTGCCGGCTTGTTCGTCGGTTCGTCCACGGCCATCAATACAGCGGGTCCGGCAGCGGTCGTTTCCTACGCGATTGCGGGACTGATCATCCTGCTCGTCATGCGCATGCTCTCAGAGATGGCGATTGCGGTCGAGGGCGCGAAGACCTTCCCCGAATTCGCGCGGGTGGGCCTCGGCCACCTGGCCGGGTTCCTCTCGGGCTGGCTCTACTGGTATTTCTGGGTCGTGGTCGTGGCGATCGAGGCCATCGCCGGCGCGAAGATCATCAGCGACTGGTTCCCGGCGCTGCCGGTGTGGATGGTGGGCGTGGCGCTGATGGCGGTGCTGACCGCGGTGAACCTGATGTCGGCCCGCTCCTACGGCGAGTTCGAGTTCTGGTTCTCGTCGATCAAGGTCGCCGCGATCATCGTCTTCATCCTGGTGGCCGGCGCCTTTGCGTTCGGAGTCACCCCGGGCAGCGGCCACACCTTCGCAAACCTGACCGCGCACGGCGGTTTCGCCCCACACGGCTGGTCCGTGGTGCTGGCGGGCGTGACCTCCACCATCTTCTCGCTGTGCGGAGCCGAGATCGCGACCATCGCCGCCGCCGAGTCCGAGGAACCGGCGAAGACGATCTCGCGCATGACGGTCACGGTGTCGGTGCGGATCCTGATCTTCTACGTGATCTCGATCCTGCTGATCGTCGCGGTGGTGCCGTGGACGGACGTGATCCCGGGCATCTCGCCGTTTGCGACCGCGCTGCAGGTCATGGGCTATGGCCGCGCCGACGTGATCATGAACGCCGTGGTGCTGGTCGCGGTGCTGTCGTGCCTGAACTCCGGTCTCTACGTGACCTCGCGGGCGCTTTTCGGACTGGCCAGGTACGGGGACGCGCCACAGTGGCTGGTGCAGGTGAATTCGCGCAAGGTGCCGGCCCGAGCGATCGTCGTGGCAAGCCTGTTCAGCTACGTCGCGCTCGCCGCCGAGAGGCTGTCGCCGGAGCGTGTGTTCAGTTTCCTGCTGAACTCCTCCGGCGTGACGATGATGCTGCTGTACCTGATGTTGTCGGTGGCCCAGTTGCGCCTGAGAGCCGGGTTCGAGGCCAATGCGCCCGAGCGGCTGCAGATCCGCATGTGGATGCACCCCTACGGCACCTGGTTTGCCATCGTGGCGCTGGTCGCCATCATGGTGTTCATGGGGCTGACGCCCGCTCTGGCGAGCCAGTTGTGGATGAGCCTGCTGGTGGCGGGCGGGTTCGCGCTGGCATTCGGCTTGAGGCGCATGGCATCGGCCAGCTGAGGTAACCTACGCGTCCATGGCCACGCCGGCAGAAGTCTTCATCAGCTACTCGCGCGAGGACAAGGATCGCGTCCTTGACCTCGCGGCGCGGCTGCGTGCGGCCGGCGTGTCGGTGTGGATCGACCAGGGCGGCATCGACGGAGCGACCCTGTGGGGCGAGGAGATCGTCAACGCGCTCGACCAGGCGAAGGTGCTGCTGCTCGCGGTGAGCGCCGCAGCCGCCCGCTCGCACAACGTGGCGAAGGAAGTCGTGCTGGTCAGCGAGCGCAAGGGCCAGATCCTGCCGGTCGACCTCGAGCCGACCGCCGTGCCGGCCGGCCTCAAGTACGCGCTGGCCGGCATCCAGCACGTCGAGTATTTCCAGGGCGACACGGAAGAGAACCTGAAATCGATCCTGCGCTCGCTCGAGCGTGCGGGCGTCACGATCGCCTCGCCGCGGAAGCCCGCCGCAGTGGCGGCTGGCGAGTCGGTGGTTTCGTCGGCCGGCGCGCCGCTGGGCCCAGGTGCCGAGGGCCAGGTCGCGAGCGGGGCGCTCGCGGTGCTGCCGTTCGACAACATCAGTTCCGACCAGGAGACCGACTATTTCAGCGACGGCCTGACCGACGAGCTGATCGCGCGGCTGTCGCTGGTCAGAGAGATCGAGCTCGTCTCGCGCTGGGCATCGATGCAGTACAAGGGGCGTGCCCGGGACATCCGCGGCATCGGCACCGAGCTCGGCGCGCGCTACATCGTCGGCGGCAGCGTGAGGCGGTTCCAGGAGTCGGTGCGCATCACGGTCCAGCTGGTGGACGTGGTGACGAACCGGCAGGTCTGGGGTAACACCTACAAGGGCAAGCTCGACGACATCTTCGACATCCAGGAACAGGTCGCCAGCCAGATTGTCGAGGCGCTGAAGCTCAAGCTCAGCTTCTCCGAGAAGGTGTCGCTGACCAAGCGGCAGACGGTCAATGCCCAGGCCTATGACCTGTACCTGCGTGGCCAGGACTATCTCTATCGCCTCACCAAGAAAGGCACCGAATACGCGATCCAGCTGTTCGAGAAGGCCATCGAGCTCGATCCGCGCTATGGCGCCGCTTACGCCAGTTGCTCCTGCGCCTACGGCCAGATGTACCAGTGGTTTTCGCGCGAGGACCGGTACCGCGACAGAGCCCAGGAGTTCAGCTTCAAGGCGCTGATGTACGACAGCAACCTGCCCGAGGCGTACACGGCGATGGGGCTGTCGTACTTCATCTGGGGCAAGTTCGACGAGGCGGCCGCGTCGGTCCGCAAGGCGATCGAACTGGATGCGGACGACTTCGTGGCGCACTGGACGCTTGGGCGCATCCATTTCTCGACCGGCGAACTCGAGAATGCCATCACTCACTTCCGGCGTGTGATCGAGATCCAGCCAGGTTTTTACATTGCCTATTGCGACCTCAATCAGGCGCTGGTCGGCCTCGGTCGCGCAGACGAGGCACTTGCCGGTTCGCGCAAGGTGCTGGAGCTGATGCCGAATTACCTGCTGCAGAACCCTGACGATTCGCGGGCCCGCATGATCTACGCCGTGACGTTCTGCAACGTGGGTGACAAAGCCGCGGCCATTCGCGAGGGTGCCGCCGCGATCGAGGCGAGTCCCGGAGACTCGGTGATGCTGTACAACGCGGCCTGCCTGTATGCCCGGCTCGGCGAGACGCGTCGTGCGGTGGACACGCTGCGGCAGGCCATCGAGGCGGGCGTGCTTAACTACGCCTGGATGAAGAATGACCCGGACCTGGATTCACTGCGGGGCGATCCGCAGTTCATCGAACTTACGAAAGAGAGTTAGCGAGCGGTTGCGGCAACGCTTGCCAGTTCGCCGCCAGGCCACCAACCGCAAGTCCCTGTGATGATCGTGACGGGCGAGCAAGCGCGCACAGCAGCTGCACCAATCCGGCTCTTGCCAATGCCACCGGGAGATTCCGCATGAGCGGAGCCTTGAATGCGCCAGGCCAGGGCGCGATCCCCGAGTTCAAGCAGGTCATGGGCCACCCGCGCCCACTCTGGATGCTGTTCATGTCGGAATTCTGGGAACGCTTCGCGTTCTACGGCATCCGCTGGGCCCTCGTGCTCTACATCGTTGCGCAGTTCCATGGCGGTGATCAGTCCGGCCAGGCCGGAGCCAATCTCACCTACGGTTCCTATCTTGCACTGGTGTATGCCGGTGCGATCTTCGGCGGATACATCGCCGACAAGGTCATCGGCTACCAGCGCTCGATCCTGATCGGGGCAGTGTTCATGGCCGCCGGCCTGTTCATGATCATGGTTCCGGACCCGATGCTGTTCAGGTTTGGCCTCGCCACGATCATCGTCGGCAACGGCTTGTTCAAGCCGAACATCTCGACCATGGTCGGCAAGCTGTACTCGATCGCCGATGTGCGGCGTGACTCGGGCTTCACGATTTTCTACATGGGAATCAACATGGGTGCGTTCATCGCACCGATCGTCACCGGTTGGATGGCGACCTCGCTGTTCGGCACGGACGCCGCACCCGCCTACCAGTATGTGTTCGGCGCGTCTGGAGTCGGCATGTTTATCAGCACGGCGTGGTTTTACTTCGGCAGGCGCCAGCTGCAGAGCATCGGCAGGCCGCCCACGGACGCCCCGGACCGCAAACGGGCGGTCTACGTCGCGGCCGGCGCACTGTGCGTCATCCCGCTGGTCTACTCGCTGCTCGCGCTCGGCGCCGAATCGCTCCAGTACGTGCTGACGGCACTGTTCGTCGGTCTCGCCGCGATGCTGATGATCGAGGGTATCCGCGCCGGCGCGACGGCCCGCGACAGGACCATTGCGATGCTGATCGTCTTTGCCTTCAATATCCTGTTCTGGATGTTCTACGAGCAGGCCGGCAACTCATTCACCTTCCTCGCCGACCAGATAGTCGACCGGGACCTCGGTGGCTTCGTCTTCCCAACCGCCTGGTTCCAGTCAGTGTCGGCGCTTGCGGTCATCGTGCTCGCGCCCGTCGTCGCCTGGCTCTGGGTGTGGATGGCAAAGCGCGACCTGAACCCCTCGATTCCGCGCAAGTTCGGCCTCGGCTTGCTGTTCAATGGCCTGGCTTTCCTGTTGCTGATGTTCGCGCTGTCGAACCTGGTGGACGACGGGGGCAGGATTCCGTTCTGGACGCTGTTCGCGACCTACGTCATCCAGGTGGTGGGCGAGCTTTGCTTGTCGCCGATCGGCCTGTCGATGGTGACCAAGCTGGCGCCGGTGCGCCTGGTCGGCCTCGGCATGGGCGGCTGGTTCCTGTCCACCGGCATCGGCAACAATCTCTCTGGCATCTTTGCCAGCGTGGTCAGCGGGGAAACCGGCATGACGACGGCCTCGGCGTTGTCGGGCTACACCTTCGGCTTCTGGGCCCTGGTTGGCTCCGGTACCGTGCTGTTCCTGGTCGCACCCCTGATCCAGCGCCTGATGCACGGCGTCAAATGACGATTGCCGACGCCCGGGCCGCGAACCGCGAATTGGCGCTCCCAGAGGGATTCGAACCCTCGTACCAGCCTTGAGAGGGCTGTGTCCTGGGCCTCTAGACGATGGGAGCGTGCCCGGAAAAATGGCAGGCTGTCGGAGCCTGCGCGAGGGCGCGTATTATACGCAGCCGTTTTAGCCGGTCCAGCGGAAGCCGAATAATTGTTCCCCAAAGAAATCCCAGTCACTTCCGGCCACCCGTCGCCCGTCATCGTCCCGCGCGCCGACCACCCGATTTCGCGGGCCAATATCTCGCCCGGCGCCCTGAAGGTGCTCTACCGCCTGCGCGAGGGCGGCTACCAGGGGTTCCTGGTCGGGGGCGCCGTGCGCGACCTGCTGCTGGGCCTGAGCCCCAAGGACTTCGACATCGCGACCGACGCGCACCCGGAGCAGGTGCGCAAGCTGTTCCGCAACTGCCGGCTGATCGGCAGGCGATTCCATCTCGCGCACGTGCGCTTCGGTCCCGAGATTCTCGAAGTCGCAACGTTCAGGGCGGCGCACACCGAGATGGACGAGGACCACGGCGTGGACGAGGCGGGGCACCGGGTGCTCGATGCGCAGGGCCGAATCCTGCGCGACAACCTCTACGGCAGCATCGAAGAAGACGTGTGGCGCCGCGATTTCACCGCTAACGCGCTCTATTACAACATCGAGGATTACTCGATCTGGGACTACGTCGGAGGCGTGCCGGATGCGCGCTCGCGCGTGTTGCGCATGATCGGCGACCCGGAAACGCGTTATCGGGAAGACCCGGTGCGCATGCTGCGCGCCGCGCGTTTCGCCGCCAAGCTCGGCTTCACGCTGCATCCGGAGACCGAGGCGCCGCTGCACAAGCTCGCCTACCTGCTCGACGGCGTGCCGCCCGCACGGCTGTTCGACGAGGCGATGAAGCTGCTGCTGGCGGGTTCGGCCGGCGCGTCCTGCAACCTGCTCGCGCGAATGGGACTGCTGTCGCACCTGATGCCGGACGTGGTGCGCGCGGTGAACGAGGCTCCGGACTCGCCCGGCGCCCGCCTGGTGCAGCTCGGCCTGGCCAACACCGACGACCGGGTGCGCGAGGACAAGTCGGTCACGCCCACGTTCCTGTTCGCGGTGCTGCTGTGGCCGGCAATCCTGCGCGAGGCCGGGGCGCCTCGCGGGCCGCTGCCGGACGACCCGGCGGTCCTCGGTCCTGCCTGTGACGCGGTGATCTCGCGCCAGGTGCGCCGCATCGCCGTGCCGAAGCGGTTCACGATGCCGATGCAGGACATCATCATGATGCAGCCTCGCTTCGAGCGCCGCGCCGGCCGCCGGGCTGCGCGCTTCCTGGAGCATCCGCGCTTCCGCGCGGCCTACGATTTCCTGCTGCTGCGCGCGGCGTCCGGCGAGGTCGACCCGGAACTCGCCGCCTGGTGGACGCGTCTGCAGGAAATGGAGCCGGCCGAGCGGATCGCCGAGGTCGAGAGCCAGCCGCGCAGCGGCGGTGCGGAACCACGCTCGCGTTCGCGCCGGCGGCCGCGCCGGCCACGTGGTCCCGCCGCCTGACCGGACCGGGAATGCAGGTGAGCGAGCGGCACTGGATTCCGGCCTACGTTGCGCTCGGCAGCAACCTGGACGACCCCGGCGCGCAGCTTGCGCGCGCGTTCGTGGCGCTGGCCGGGCTGCGCGACACGCGTCTGGTGCTGCGCTCGTCGCTGTATCGATCGCCGCCGATGGGCCCGGTGGCGCAACCCGATTTCATCAACGCGGTGGCGGGAATGCTGACCAGGATCGCCGCGCGGGAATTCCTCGCGGAACTGAAGGCCATCGAGCAGGGGCTGGGGCGGGCGCGCCCCGTCGTGCGCTGGGGACCGCGCAGCATCGACCTCGACCTGCTGGTGCACGGCACGACGCGCATCGAGGAGCCGGGGCTCACCGTGCCGCACCCGGGCATCGCCGGGCGCGCCTTCGTTCTGGCGCCGCTCGCCGAGATCGCGCCGGACCTCGAGGTGCCTGGCATGGGCCGGGTCCGCGTGCTCGCGGCGGGCGTGTCCGCGACCGGCCTGGCGCGAATCGCCGCATGAACCAGCATCCACGATCGGCGCGGGATCCGGCGCAGGTGGTCAGCACGCCGCACCGATTCGTGGTGGTGGAGGGGCCGATCGGCGTCGGCAAGACCAGTCTTGCGCGCCGCCTCGCGGCCAGTTTCGGCAGTGACCTGGTGCTCGAGCAGGGCGAGGAGAACCCGTTTCTCGAACGCTTCTATCGCAACCCGCGGGCGGCGGCGTTCCAGACGCAGCTCTATTTCCTGTTCCAGCGCGCGCGACAGATGCAGGAACTGCGGCAGCAGGACATGTTCGAGCGTGTTCGTGTCTCCGACTACCTGTTGGAGAAGGACCGCCTGTTTGCGCGGCTCACGCTCGACGACGGCGAGTTCGAACTGTACCAGCAGGTCTACGCGCGCCTCGCGATCGACGCGCCGGTGCCGGACCTCGTCCTCTACCTGCAGGCGCCGGTGGACGTGCTGCTCGAGCGCATCGGGCGCCGAGGCATCGCCTACGAGCAGGCGATCGAGCGTCGCTATCTCGAGCGGCTCGGCGAGTCGTACGCGCGCTTCTTCCTCGAATACGACGCGTGCCCGGTGCTGACCGTGAACGCGGCCGACATCGACCCGGTGGGCAGCGAGAGCGACTACGCGAGCCTGCTTGCCGAGGTCGTCCGGGTCCGCAAGGGACGCCACTTCTTCAACCCCATGAAAAGCCTGCTGTAGGAACCGGCGTTGATGTTTCGGGGCGGCTCGGTCATTCTTGCCGCTTCATCGAGACCGGCCCATGTACACACAACTTCAACTGCGCGGTTCGGCTCGCCCTCCTGTGAACGTTGCGACGCTCCAGCGAATGAAGGCCGAAGGCGAGAAGATCGCCAGCATCACCTGCTACGACGCCAGCTTTGCCGCGCTGGTGGACGAGGCGGACGCGGACCTGGTGCTGGTCGGCGACTCGCTGGGCATGGTGATCCAGGGCCACGATACGACGGTTCCGGTCACGCTCGACAACATCATCTATCACTGCCGTGCCGTGGCCATGGGCTTGTCGCGGCCGTTCCTGATGGCCGACATGCCGTTCATGACCTACACCTCGCGCGAGCAGGCGCTGCAGAACGCGGTCCGCCTGATGCAGGAGGGCGGCGCCAAGATGGTCAAGCTGGAAGGCGGGGCCGGCCAGGTCGACATCGTCGAGTTCCTGGCGAGCCACGACATCGCGGTCTGCGCTCACCTGGGGCTCAAGCCGCAGTCGGTGCACAAGACCGGTGGTTTCCGCGTGCAGGGACGCGAGCAGGCGGTTGCCGACCAGATGCGCCGCGACGCGAAGGCGCTGCAGGACGCGGGCGCCGACATCGTGCTGCTCGAGTGCATCCCGGCGGAGCTCGGCAAGGAGATCACCACCGAGCTGCACGTGCCGGTAATCGGCATCGGCGCCGGCCCGGACACCGACGGCCAGATCCTGGTGCTCTACGACGTGCTCGACATCACGCCGGGCCGCAAGCCGCGCTTCGTGCAGAACTTCATTGCGGGCCAGGACAGCCCGCTGTCGGGCATCAAGGCCTACGTGCAGGCCGTCAAGTCGCGCGCCTACCCGGCCGCCGAGCACTGCTTCTAGGATCGGCTGCGATGCGGATCATCACGCGCATCGCAGACCTGCGCGACCTGGTGCTCGAGTGGCGCCTGGCGCGCGAGAGCATTGCCTTCGTCCCGACGATGGGCAACCTTCACGCGGGCCACGCCAGCCTGGTGGGGTCCGCGCACACGCACGCGCGCCGCGTCGTGGCCAGCGTGTTCGTGAATCCGCTGCAGTTCGGCCCGAACGAGGACTTCAACGCCTATCCGCGCACGCCCGATGCGGACATCGCCCTGCTGACCGAACTCGGCGCCGACGTGCTGTTCCTGCCCACGGTCGAGGAGATGTACCCGAAGGGCTCGGCCGGCAGCACCTTCGTGGACGTGCCGGACCTCTCCAACATCCTCTGCGGCGCGTTCCGGCCGGGGCATTTCCAGGGCGTGGCCACGGTGGTGGTCAAGCTGCTGAACCTGGTGCAGCCGGACGTGGCGATCTTCGGCGAGAAGGACTACCAGCAGCTCACCGTCATCCGCACCTCGGTCGAGGACCTTTGCCTTCCGGTCAGGATCGTTGGCGCGCCGACGGTGCGTGCCGACGACGGCCTGGCGCTCAGCTCGCGCAACCGCTACCTGACGCCCGAGGAGCGCCAGCGCGCGCCCCGGCTCTACCGCGCGCTCGACGGCGCGCGGCGGCAGCTCGAATCCGGCGAGACCGACATCGCAGGCATAGAGAGTGCGGGCATGGAGGCGCTGCGCGCCGCCGGATTCCGCCCGGACTATTTCGAGGTGCGCATGGCCCGGAGGCTGGAGCGGCCGCAGGGCCGCAACGTCGACGTGGTGGTGCTCGCGGCAGCGCGCCTGAGCCGGGCGCGATTGATCGACAACCTGCAGTGCCGGGCCACCGGCGACGTGGGCCGCTAGGCCGGGAAGACGGCCGGCAGCCGGCTCGTTGGCAGATACGGCGAGCCGCTGGTCCTGCCGCAATCAGCGCGCGGGGCGGGCGAGCGCCCAGCCGACCGCCTCCCGGATCACCTCGTCCGCATGGTCGCGTCGCCGTTCCAGCGCGGCGACCACCTCGGGCGTGCGCGGCGCATTGCCCAGTGCAATAGCGATGTTGCGCAGCCAGCGCCCGTGGCCGATGCGGCGGATCGCGCTGCCGGCCAGCCGCTCGTTGAACTCGGCTTCCGACCAGGCGAACAGCACCGCCAGGCGAGCCGCGCCCAGGCCGTTGCGCGGCTGGAAGCCGGCTTCCGCGCTGGTCTTCGCGTAGCGGTTCCATGGACAAACGAGCTGGCAGTCGTCGCAGCCGTAGATGCGATTGCCGATGGCGGCGCGAAATTCCCCGGGGATGGGGCCGTGATGCTCGATCGTCAGGTACGAGATGCAGCGCCGCGCATCGAGCCGGTACGGCGCCACGATCGCTTTCGTGGGGCAGACGTCGATGCAGGCCGCGCAGCTGCCGCAGTGGCTGGTCACCGGCCGGTCGACCGGCAAGGGCAGGTCGGTGAACACTTCGCCGAGGAAGAACCACGATCCGTCCCGCCGGTCGAGCAGGTTGGTGTGCTTGCCGATCCAGCCGAGGCCGGCATCGCGGGCCAACGCCTTCTCGAGCACCGGTGCGCTGTCGGTGAACGCGCGGTAGCCCGAAGCGCCCACGGCCTCAGCGAGCCGCTCGGCGAGACGGGCGAGACGGTTGCGCACCAGCTTGTGGTAGTCGCGGCCCAGCGCGTAGCGCGACACGTAGGCCAGCGAGGAGTTGCCGAGCACGGCGGTCGCGTCTGCGGCCGCGGGCCAGTAATCCATGCGTGCCGAAATCACGCGCACGGTGCCCGCGACGATTTCCGCGGGTCGCGCGCGGCGCCGGCCGTGGCGCGCCATGTAGTCCATGCCGCCGTGATGCCCGGCTTCCAGCCAGGCCAGCAGGCGCTGCTCGTCCTCGGGCAATTCAACCGCCGCGATGCCGACTTTCTGGAATCCAAGCTCGCGTCCCCAGGCCTTCGACCTGGGCGGCGAGCGCCGCGGGATCGGGGTTCAAGTGGCCTCGCGCAGCCGGTGCGGTTGACGTGGCAAGTATACTGCCCGTCATGCACTCACACGCCGACGCCATCTACTCAGCCGCGCAGGTGCGCGACCTCGATCGCCGCGCGATCGACGAATTCGGCATCGCGGGTTACCAGCTGATGTGCCGTGCGGGCGGGGCGGCACTCGATGCGCTGTGCGCGCTGTGGCCCGCGGCGAACACGATCGCCGTGCTGTGCGGGCCCGGCAACAACGGCGGCGACGGCTACGTGGTGGCGCGACTCGCGCGCGCGCGCGGACTCGGCACGGCCGTGGTCGCGCTCGGCGACCCCGGGGCGCTCTCCGGCGACGCGCGACGAGCATACGATGACTACCTCTCCGGGGGCGGCCGATGCGAACCCTGGTCGGCCTCCGTGGCCGAGGCCGACGTGATCGTGGACGCGCTGTTCGGCACGGGCCTCGCGCGCGGGGCGGACGGCGAGGCCGCGGCGATGATCGCCGCCGTCAACGCCTGCGGACGACCGGTGGTCTCCGTCGACATCCCTTCCGGCCTGCACGCCGATACTGGCGAGGTGTTGGGTGACGCGGTTCGCGCGGAACTGACGGTGACCTTCATTGGCCGCAAGCAGGGCCTGTATGTCGGTCACGGGCTCGATTGCGCGGGCCGAGTGCTGGTGGACGGGCTCGGCGTTCCCGTTGAGTGCTTCGACGGAGTGATTCCCGTGGCGCGGCTCACTGGCCAGGAGACGGTGCTGCGCGCGTTGCCGCGTCGGGCGCGAACCTCGCACAAGGGCAGCCACGGGCACGTGCTGGTCATCGGCGGCGGCCCAGGCATGCCGGGAGCCGCGAGGCTCGCGGGCGAGGCAGCGCTGCGCGCGGGCGCCGGCCTGATCACGCTGGCGGTCCATCCGGACAACGCGGGCATTGCGGTCGCGCGGCCGGAACTCATGTGTCGAGCTGCCGCGTCGGTGGCAGACATCGCGCCGCTGCTCGAGCGGGCGACGGTCGTCGCCGTGGGTCCCGGGCTCGGCCAGGGCGCCTGGGCCGACGCGCTGATCGGCGCGGCAATCGACAGCGGTCTCCCGTTGGTGGTCGACGCCGACGCGCTCAACTGGCTGGCCGAGCGGCCGCGCAAGGTCCGGCACTGGGTGCTCACGCCACATCCGGGCGAAGCCGCGCGACTGCTGGGTGCCGCGACGGCCGCGGTGCAATCCGATCGCCTGGGTGCTGCGCGCGAACTGCAGCAGAAGTACGGTGGCGTGGTGGTGCTCAAGGGCGCGGGCACGATCGTCTACCCGCCGGGCGGGCCGGCGTCCATCTGCGATCGCGGCAATCCCGGCATGGCCGCAGGCGGGATGGGTGACGTCCTCACCGGGGTGATTGCCGGCGTTGCCGCGCAATGCGGCGATCTTGCGCTCGCAGCGCGCGCGGGCGTCTTCGTGCACGCCCAGGCCGGCGACCTTGCATCGCGTGCCGGCGAGCGCGGAATGCTGGCCAGCGACGTTCTGCGGCAGGTCCGGGCATGCGTGAATCCAGCGTGCGGCTGACGGCTGCCGACGCGCCGCAGACGCGCAAGCTTGGAGCCCGGCTGGCGGCAGCGCTGCTGGACGCCGACGAACCCGGGGCGCTGTTCATCGCGCTGATCGGCGAGCTCGGTGCCGGCAAGACCACGTTCGTCGGCGGCCTGCTCGAGGCACTCGGGCACGATGGCGCGGCGCGCAGCCCGACCTACACACTGATCGAGCCGTATGAGCTGCGGGGTCGCGAAGTCAATCACTGCGATCTCTACCGCCTGCGTGACCCGGCCGAGCTCGACGATCTCGGTGTCCGCGAGCTCGCGACGCCACGGAGCCTGTTGCTGGTCGAGTGGCCCGAACGGGCCGAGGGACGGCTCGGTGCTGCCGACCTGTCGGTCCGCCTCGGATACCTCGACGACGGCCGCGAGCTGGACATCACCGCGGCCAGCGGGGCCGGACAGCGCGTGCTTGCGCGGTTTGTCTAGACCCGACCTGATAAAAATTACGTATCCCCATAATTTAATTGAAATAATGCCTCGGTAGAGGTAGATTCCCCGGCATGATTTCGCGCCCGGCCCAGTTCACAAGGAATCTGCTGGCCTCGGCCGCCCTGCTGGCGGCCCTCACGGCCGCTGCGGCGACGCCCACTCGGGTCAACGATGTCCGGCTCTGGTCCGGTCCCGAAGGCACGCGGCTGGTGCTCGATCTGTCGGCGCCCGCGAAATACGAAGTGTTCGCGATCGACAATCCGGACCGCATCGTGATCGACCTGCAGAACGCGGAACTGCCATCGCGCATGCGGCTGCCGGCCGGGCAGGGCCCGGTGAAGGCCGTGCGGGCGGGGCCGCAGGCCGACCACGGGTTGCGCCTGGTGCTCGACCTCGACAAGGCGCGCGACATGCGCAGTTTCGAGGTCGGGCCGGAGGGCAGCGCCGGCCATCGCCTGGTCGTTGAACTGCCGCCGTCCGCGTCACCCTCGGCGAGCACGGTGCTTGCGGCCGCGGCTGGCGCGCTGACGCCTGCGGCATCCCCGGTGACGAGTCCGGTCAAGCGGCTTGCGGCCGCCGACGTGAACGGCCGCGACCTGGTGATCGCCGTTGATGCCGGTCACGGCGGGCAGGACCCCGGCGCGCTCGGCCGTGGCGGCACGCGGGAAAAGGACGTCACGCTCGCGATCGCGAGGCGGCTTGCGGCGGCGATCGACGCGGAACCCGGCATGCGCGCCGTCCTGATTCGCGACGGCGACTATTTCATTACGCTCGGCGGTCGCACGCGCAAGGCGCGACAGCTCGGCGCCGACATGTTCGTCTCCGTTCACGCGGACTCGGTTCTCAAGCGGGACGTGAGCGGGTCGTCGGTGTACGTGCTTTCGCTGCGTGGCGCGTCTGACGAGGCCGCGCGCTGGCTGGCCGCGAGCGAGAACGCCGCCGATCTCAAGGGCGGCGTGTCGCTGGACGACAAGGACGACCTGCTCGCCTCGGTGCTTCTCGATGTCACACAGAAGGAATCCGTCAGCAGCAGCGTCGAGGCGGCCGACAGCGTGCTTGCATCGCTGCGACGCATCGGCACCGTGCACCGGCCGCGGGTACAGCATGCCGGGTTCGTGGTGCTCAAGTCGCCGGACATCCCATCCATGCTGGTGGAGACTGCTTTCATCTCGAATGCCGCCGACGAGCGCAGGTTGCGCGATGCCGGCCAGCAGCAACGCCTGGCGGAGGCGATCCGCGACGGCGTCAAGAACTACTTCTACGACCGCCCGCCCCCGGGCACCAAGGTCGCCGGGCTCGCGGCCGCGCAGGGCGCCGGCGCTGGCAGCGGGGCGCAGACGCTCGCCGAGCGCTGAACAGCACACCTCCGCAGTGCCGTGCATCCAGGCGTCCGGTACCGGGCGCCCGGCACTGGTCCCCCGGGGCGCGACGGTCGCCGCGGCGCGCCATTTGCTATCCTCGCCGCCCCTGCGCGAGGCCGCCAGCCACGATGACCATCCGGGTCCTGCCCGAGCAATTGATCCACCAGATCGCGGCCGGCGAGGTCGTCGAGCGTCCGGCGTCCGTGATCAAGGAACTGGTCGAGAACAGCCTCGACGCCGGGGCTCGCGCCATTGAGATCGAGGTCGAGGGCGGCGGCGCCGAACTGTGCAGGGTGCGCGACGACGGGGCCGGCATCGCGGCGGACGAACTCGTGCTGGCGCTTGCGCGCCATGCCACCAGCAAGATCGGCCGCATCGAGGATCTCGAGGCGGTTCGCACGCTGGGCTTCCGCGGCGAGGCGCTGCCGAGCATCGCGTCCGTCTCCCGTACCACGGTCGTGTCGCGAACCGCGGACGCACCGGTTGCCACTGCGGTGACCGTGGTGGACGCCGAAATCCGCGGCCCCTCGCCGCACGCACACCCGCCGGGCACCACGGTCGAGGTGCGCGACCTCTTCTTCAACGTGCCGGCGCGCCGCAAGTTCCTGCGCACGGAGCGCACCGAACTCGGCCAGGTCGAACGGCTGGTGGAACGCCTTGCGCTCAGCCGTTTCGACGTTGGTTTCCGGCTTGCCTCGGCGCGCCGCACGCTGGCGGATTATCCGCCGGCGCGCGGCGAGCGTGCCGAAGACGCCCGTGTGGCCGCCGTGCTCGGCGAGGAATTCATCTCGCATGCACTGAAGCTCGACCACGAGGGTGCGGGCATGCGCCTCAAGGGCTGGTTCTGCATGCCGACCTACGCCCGCAGCCAGGCGGACCAGCAGTATTTCTTCCTGAACGGGCGACCGTTGCGCGACAAGCTGCTGGCCAGCGCCGTGCGGCTTGCGTACCGCGACGTGCTCTACCACGGCCGCCAGCCCGCCTACGTGCTGTACCTCGAGATGGACCCGGCGCGAGTGGACGTGAATGCGCACCCGCAGAAGCTCGAGGTCCGGTTCCGCGAGCCCCGGCTGATCCACGACTTCCTGTTTCGCACCATCGAGCGGGCGCTGTCGGAGAACCGTCCGGCAGCGGATGCCGCCGGCGCGATCCCGGCGACCAGGTTCTCCGTCCCGTCGCCGGCCGGCGGCGCCGGCGCGCGGACCTCGGCGCTCGACCTGTACCCGACCCTGGGTGCAGGGATACGCGAGCAGTCGAGCGTGGCAAATGCCGGCACCGCGACGGGCAGCTGGCCTGCGGCAGGCGTGGCGGGCGGTGCGCTTTCCGGGGCGGAAGTGTTGCCCACAGCAGGCGCAGAGGCCGCGGCCGCGCATCCGTTGGGCTACGCGATCGCCCAGCTGCACGGCGTGTACATCTTGGCCCAGGCGCAGGGTGGCCTGGTGCTGGTGGACATGCACGCAGCACACGAGCGCACCACCTACGAGCGGCTGAAGGCCTCGCTCGAAGCGCAGCGCATCGCCGCGCAACCGCTGCTGGTGCCGGTGGCGGTCAGCGTGTCGGTGGCCGAAGCGGAGGGGGCCGAGGCGCATCGCGCGCTTTTCGACGACCTGGGCATCGAGCTTTCGCGATCGGGGCCGGCGCAGCTCATCGTCCGTTCGATGCCCGCGCTGCTGGCGTCGGCGGACCCGGCGACACTCGTGCGCGACATGCTCGCCGACCTGCGCGCACAAGGCAGCGGCGGTGCACGGCAGGCGCTCGAGCGCGCGCTCGGCACCATGGCCTGCCACCAGGCGGTGCGGGCCAACCGAAGGTTGTCGGTCCCGGAGATGAACGCACTGCTGCGCGAGATGGAAACGACGCTGCGCGCCGACCAGTGCGTGCATGGCCGGCCGACGTGGTCCTTCGTCGGCATGGACGAACTCGACCGGCTGTTCCTGCGCGGGCGATGACTGCGACGGGCGGCAAGGTCGCCGACGCGGTACTGCTGATGGGCCCGACCTGCAGCGGCAAGACCGCGCTGGCGCTCAAGCTCGCCAAGCGGTTCCCGGTCGAGATCATCAGCGTGGATTCGGCCCAGGTGTACCGCGGCATGGACGTGGGAACCGCCAAGCCGTCGAGCGCGGTCCTGGCGGCCGTGCCCCATCACCTGGTCGATATCTGCGACGCGTCGGAGAGCTACTCGGCCGGCCGTTTCCGCCGCGACGCGCTGCGCCTGGTCGCCGAGATCCGCGCCCGCGGGCGTGTCCCGCTGCTGGTCGGCGGCACGATGCTGTATTTTCGCGCGTTGACCCGCGGAATCGCGCCATTGCCCGAGGCGAACGCCGCGCTGCGCGCGCGCATCGAAGCGCGGGCGCGTGAATCGGGGTGGCCGGCACTGCACGCGGTCCTTGGCGAGCGCGACCCCGAGGCGGCCGCTCGAATCCGGCCTGCCGACGGCCAGCGCATACAACGTGCGCTCGAGGTGCTGGAACTCACCGGCCGGCGTCTCTCGGACCTGCAGAAGCTCACCGAGCCGGCGCCGCTGTCGCTGGCGGCCTTCGTGCTGCTGCCGGTCGGCCGGGAGGAACTCTACCGGCGCATCGACCTGCGCTTCCTCGAGATGATGCGATCGGGTTTCCTGGACGAGGTCCGGTCGCTGTGGGCGCGCGGCGACCTGCACGCGGACCTGCCGAGCCTGCGTGCGGTCGGTTACCGGCAGTTGTGGGCGCACCTCGCGGGCGAGTCCGGCCTGGAGACGGCGATCCAGGCCGGCCAGCGGGCCACCCGGAACCTCGCCAAGCGGCAGCTGACCTGGGTCAATGGAGATTCGTCGGTCAGCTGGCTGAGGAGCCTTGAAGATCAGCAGCTTGCACCCATACTGCGGACAGTGGCCCAGGCAGTCGGCGGCTGAAACCCGGTCGGCCTGTGGTAGGATTCAACTCGATTTCTGCGCGCAGGAGCGTCGTGCTTCACGGTCGACTCAAGGAAGACTCCGCGGCAGGAACGAGAAGACCAACAATATGGAGACCTGATCATGGCCAAGGGCCAGTCCCTGCAGGACCCCTTCCTGAACGCTCTTAGAAAAGAGCGCATACCGGTGTCGATCTACCTGGTCAACGGCATCAAGCTGCAGGGCCAGGTCGAGTCCTTCGACCAGTTCGTCATCCTGCTCCGCAACAGCGTGAGCCAGATGGTCTACAAGCATGCGATCTCGACCATCGTCCCGGCGCGCAACGTACGCTTGCCGATGGGCGATGACGATCTGCCGCCGGAGGACGCGCCGGCTGAATGAGCCGACGCCCCGACGCGCGGAGACAGGACCCATTGTTCGACAGGCCCGGTAGCGGCGAACGCGCGATTCTTGTCTGCGTCGGCATCGGCCATGCGCCGGAACCCGACCGCGTAGAAGAGTTCGCCGCGCTCGCGCGCTCGGCCGGCGCGCAGGTGCTCGAGGTGCTCACCGCCACGCGCAAGTCGCCGGAGCCGCGCTTCTTCCTCGGCACCGGCAAGGTCGAGGAATTGCACCAGCGCCTGGTCGCACTCGGCGGGGACCTGGTCGTCGTCGACCACGCGCTCTCGCCGGGCCAGGAGCGAAATCTCGAGAAAGAGCTCAATTGTCGCGTGCTCGACCGTAGCGGCCTGATCCTCGACATCTTCGCCCAGCGCGCGCGCACCTTCGAAGGCAAGTTGCAGGTCGAGCTTGCGCAACTCGAACACGTATCGACCCGCCTGGTGCGAGGCTGGACCCACCTCGAGCGGCAGAAGGGCGGAATCGGGCTGCGTGGGCCGGGCGAGACCCAGCTCGAGACGGACCGGCGGTTGGTCGGCCGCCGCATCAAGACGCTGAACGACCGCCTCGACAAGGTGCTGGTGCAGCGCGAGACCACCCGGCAGGAGCGCAGGCGCAGTGCGATCCCGACCGTGGCGCTGGTGGGCTACACCAACGCGGGAAAGTCGACGCTGTTCAATCGCCTGGCAGCGGCCAGCGCCTACGCGGCGGACCAGTTGTTCGCGACGCTGGACCCGACGGTGCGGCGATTGCGACTTGCACCCGGTCTCGAGGTTGCGCTGGCCGACACCGTCGGCTTCGTGCGCGACCTGCCGCACGAACTGGTCGCGGCGTTTCGGTCGACGCTGCAGGAAGCGCGCGAGGCGGACCTGCTGCTGCACGTGATCGATGCCGCCGATCCAGAACGCGCCGACAGGATTGAACAGGTGAACGAGGTGCTCGAGTCGATCGGCGCGCAGTCGCTGCCACAGATCGCGGTGTACAACAAGATCGACCGTTCCGGCGAGGCTGCGCACGTCGAGCTCGACGTCGATGGCCGGGTGGACCGGCTGTGGCTCTCGGCCCATACTGGATCGGGTATCGAACTGCTCAGGGATGCGTTGCATCGGCAGCTCGGGGCCGACCTGCACCACTGCATCATGGTCCTGCCCGCACAGGCCGGCCGGGCCCGGGCCCAGCTCTTCGAGGCCGGCGCGGTGCTGGCCGAGCGCCTGCTCGCAGACGGCAGCACCGAACTGGAAGTCAACCTTCGCCACCGCGACGTGGCACGGATCTGCCGGGAGGCAGGCATGGCATTGCCGGCCGCGATCGAGCCTTGTGCGCCCGTTGAGCCGTTCCTACAATCCACGGGTCGCGCCGCCATGGACACCGCCGGAACGGCGGTGGCGAGTGGTCCGGACGTCCCTCTCTTAGACCGACCGCAAGCAATCGGGAGTAACTGAGTCCCATGGCCTGGAACGACCCGGGCAGGAACCGCAATCCCTGGGGCAATCGCCCCGACAAGGGAGCCGCCGACCTCGACGAGGCGCTGCGCAACCTGCAAAAGAAGATCGCCGCAATGTTCGGCGGTGGTGCTGGTGACGGATCCGGCGGACCCGGAGGGTCCGGTGGATCCGGCTCTGCTGCGATGCGCGGCTTCGGCTTCGGCACCGTGCTGGCGGTGCTGCTGCTCGTCTGGCTCGCAACGGGCCTGTACAAGGTGGACGCGGCCGAGCGCGCGGTGGTGACCCGTTTCGGCAGGTTCGTCGAGAGCACAGAGCCCGGGCTGCGCTGGCACCTGCCCTGGCCGATCGAGACGCGGCAGATCGTCAACGTCCAGTCGGTCGAGGGTTTCACGGACCAGACCCGGATGCTGACTTCCGACGAGAACCTCGTGGACATCAACATCGCCGTGCAGTACCGGAGGGCCGAGCCCGTCGCCTTCGCCTTCAACGTGCGCGACCCCGAGCAGACCCTGGCCGAGGTGAGTGAGAGCGCGATACGCGAGGTCGTGGGCCACAGCCAGCTCGATTTCGTGCTGGAGGAAGGGCGCCAGGAGATCACGGCCAAGACCAAGGAACTCATCCAGCGCACGCTGGACGGGTACAAGACCGGCATCGAGGTCACCACGGTCAACCTGCAGGGCGTGAGCGTGCCCGAGCAGGTGCAGTCGTCGCAGCGCGATGCGATCAAGGCGCGCGAGGACAGGGAGCGGCTCGCGCTCGAGGCGCAGGCCTATGCAAACGACATCCTGCCCAAGGCAAAAGGCTCGGCCGCGCGCCAGTCGGAGGACGCGCTGGCCTACAAGGCGAGGATCGTCGCGGACGCCGAGGGCGAGGCCTCGCGCTTCGACCAGCTGGCGCGGGCCTACGAGCGCTCGCCGGCCGTGACACGGCAGCGCCTGTACCTGGAGACCATGGAAGAGGTGCTGGGCAACAACAACAAGGTACTGGTCGACACCAAGGGCACGGGCAACATGATCTACCTTCCGCTCGACAAGCTGCTGGAGCGCCGGGTCCCGATGCAGACGCTGGACGAGCAGCGGCAGACACCGGCGACGGCGCCCGTGGCGCCGGTGGACGTACCGGCGGCCACGGTCGAGACACGTCGCGACCGGGGGACACGCTGATGGGAAGCCGCAGCTACATCGCGGTCATCCTGCTCGGTTTCGCCGTGCTGGTGCTGTCGATGGCCGCTTTCACCGTGAACGAGACCGACCTCGCCATCAAGTTCCGCTTTGGCGAGATCGTGCGCGCGGACTACGAGCCCGGCCTGCACTTCATGACGCCGCTGGTGAACAACGTGCGCAAGTTCGACAGGCGCGTGCTGACCGAGGACTACCCGGCGGAGAGCTTCCTCACCAGTGAAGGCAAGATCCTGCGCATCGACTTCTTCGTGAAGTGGCGCATCACCGACGTTTCGCGCTACTACACGTCGACGGCGGGCGGCAGCGAGGAGGTCGCGGCGCGCCGTCTCGGTGAAATCGTCAAGGACGGCCTGAAAGGCGTCATCGCGCGCCGCACCATCCAGCAGGTGGTCGCCGCCGAGCGCACCGAGTTCCTCGGCGAGGTGCTGAAGATCGCGGGCGACAACGTCGGTGGCCTCGGCATGACGATGGTCGACGTCCGCGTGAAGAGCATCGGGCTTCCGGAGGAAGTGAGCGAGTCAGTGTTCAATCGAATGAGCCAGGACTTCGCGCGCCAGGCCGCGCAGCTGCGCGCTGAAGGTTCGGCGATCTCCGAGCAGACGCGCGCCGAGGCCGATCGCCAGCGCACCGAGATCCTCGCCAATGCCTATCGTGATGCGGAAAAAGTGAAGGGTGCCGGCGACGCCGCCGCCGCCGACATCTATTCGCAGGCCTTCGGGCGCAGCCCGCAGTTCTATTCATTCTTTCGATCTCTGCAGGCGTACCGCAAGACGTTCTCCGGCAAGCAGGGCGACGTGCTGGTGCTGAGCCCCGAGGGCGAGTTCTTCAACTACTTCAACGACTCCGGCCGCTGACGGCGGCCGGCTGACACGTCGTGCAGTGGAGTGACCTTTGGGCGGCTTTTGCCCTGTACCTGGTGCTGGAGGGGCTCACGCCCTTCCTGAACCCGGGTGGCATGAAGGGCCTGCTCGTCCGGCTCGCGGAACTCCCGGAGGGCGTGTTGCGCGGCGCGGGGCTCGCCAGCATGGTCGCCGGAGCGGTGCTTCTCTATTTCGTGCGCGGCGGCAGCGCCTGAATCAACCTCGGATGCGCAAGTCATGGCAAGGAACCTGGTAGTCATTGGCGCCCAGTGGGGCGACGAGGGCAAGGGCAAGATCGTCGACCTTCTCACGGAACGAGCCGCCGCGGTCGTGCGCTTCCAGGGCGGGCACAACGCCGGGCACACGCTGGTGATCGGCGGCCACAAGACGATTCTTTCACTCATCCCGTCCGGCATCCTCCATCCAGGCGTGCACTGCCTGATCGGCAACGGCGTGGTGCTGTCGCTCGAGGCGCTGCTTCGCGAGGCCGACGCGCTGGTGCACAAGGGCGTGCCGGTGTACGACCGCCTCCGGGTGAGCCCCAATTGCGCGCTGATCCTGCCCACGCACGTCGCGATCGACCGGGCGCGCGAGCGTGCGAGTGGCGCCAATGCGATCGGAACCACCGGCCGCGGCATCGGGCCGGCCTATGAGGACAAGGTCGGTCGTCGCGCGGTGCGCGTGGCGGACCTGTTCCAGCGCGACCGGCTCGCCGCGCGGCTGGGCGAGGCGATGGACTTCCACAATTTCGTGCTGAGCCGTTACTTCAGCGCCGAGCCGGTCGAGTTCGAGCGCGTGCTCGAGGACCTCGTCGCGCAGGCAGAGCGCGTGCGGCCGCTGGTGGAGGACATCAGCGAGCGGCTGCACCAGGAAATGCAGCGCGGCGGCAACCTGCTGTTCGAGGGCGCGCAGGGCGCGCTGCTCGACATCGACGTCGGCACCTATCCGTTCGTCACCTCGTCGAACACCATCGCCGGGGCGGCCGCGGTCGGCACCGGCCTCGGTCCGCGCGACATCCACGCGGTGCTGGGCATCGTCAAGGCATATGCCACGCGCGTCGGCGCGGGGCCGTTCCCGACCGAGCTGTTCGACGGGACCGGCGAGCATCTCTCCAGGGTCGGCCACGAGTTCGGCGCGGTCACCGGCCGTCCGCGGCGCTGTGGCTGGTTCGACGCGGTCGCGCTGCGACGCGCGGTGCTGCACAACAGCCTGTCGAGCCTGGGCGTGACCAAGCTCGACGTGCTCGACGGCCTCGATACGCTGCGCATCGCGACCGGCTACCGGATCGACGGCGAGTTGCGCGATCGGCCGCCGCTGCTCACGCACCGCTATGCGGAATGCGAGCCCGTGTACGAGACGCTGCCTGGCTGGTCCGAGCGCACCGTCGGCATCACCGAGTTCGACAAGCTGCCGGACAACGCGAAGAAATACCTGGCGCGCATCGAGCAGCTCGCCGGCGTGCCGATCGACATCGTCTCCACCGGCCCGGACCGTGAAGAGACGATCGTGCTCCGGCATCCCTTCGAATGATCGCTGCCGCGGAAAGGGAAAGATCGCGATGAATCCCTACGTATCGCCCTGGATGGACGAGGAACTGCAGATGCTGCGCGAGGCGATTTCGCGCTACGTCGAGAGCGAGATGCTGCCGATGGAGCCGAAGTGGCGCGCGCAACATCACGTCGATCGCGAGGCGTGGCGCGCGGCCGGCGAGGCGGGGTTCCTGCTGCTGGACGTGCCGACCGAATACGGCGGCGGCGGCGGGGATTTCCGCCACGAGGCGCTGCTGTACGAGGAACTGAACCGCCGCGGGATCTCCGGCTTCGGCCAGGGCGTGCACAGCATCGCTGCCCATTACGTGCTCAACTACGGCAGTGAGCAGCAGAAGCAGCGCTGGCTGCCGCGCATGGCTCGCGGTGAGCTGATCGGCGCGATCGCCATGACGGAGCCCGGCGCGGGTTCCGACCTCAAAGGCATTCGCACCAGGGCGGTGCTCGACGGCGACCACTACGTCGTCGACGGCTCGAAGATCTTCATCACCAACGGCTCGATCGCGACGATCCTGATGCTGGTGGTGCGCACCGACGCATCCGACAGGAGCCGCGGCCTGTCGATCCTGATGGTCGAGACCGAAGGCCTCGCCGGCTACAGGGTGGGCCGGGTGCTGGACAAGATGGGGCTGACCGCGCAGGACACCTCGGAGCTGTTCTTCGAGGGCGTGCGGGTGCGGGCCGACTGCCTGCTCGGCGGCGAGGAAGGCAGGGGCATGCACCAGCTGATGGGGGACCTGCCCTACGAGCGGCTCACGATCGCCATCGGTGGCGTCGCGGCCATGGAGGGCGCGGTGGCGGAGACCGTGCGCTACGTGAACGAGCGCAAGGCGTTCGGCCAGACGATCGCGTCGTTCCAGAACACGCGCTTCAAGCTCGCCGAGGTGGTGACCAGGACGCGCGTCGCGCGGACCTTCGTCGACAGCTGCATTTCGCAGCTGGTGGCCGGCAAGCTGGACACCGAGACGGCCGCGATGGCCAAGTGGTGGCTGACCGACACGCAGCAGGAAGTCATCGACGAATGCGTGCAGCTGCACGGCGGCTACGGTTACATGAACGAGTACCTGGTGTGCCGGATGTTTGCCGACTCGCGCGTGCAGCGGATCTACGGCGGCACCAACGAGATCATGAAGGAACTGATCTCGCGATCGATCTGACACGCGGTCAGCCGCGGCCAGCCGCGATCGACCGGGTCGCCCGCCGGGTCAAAAAGCAAAAGGAAACAGACAGTTGCGCCTGGCGGTGCTACAGTCGTTGCTGCGCCGCGAGTGGTGCCCAGGAGAGGACTCGAACCTCCACGGTGTTACCCGCTAGTACCTGAAACTAGTGCGTCTACCAATTCCGCCACCTGGGCTTCGGTTGCGGCTCGGCCGCGGGGCCGGCTGGAAGGTGGCGCAATTTACTGGCGACCCCGGGCACTGTCAACGAATACCGGCGGCGCAAGACCGCTTTTCCGGATACTGATGCAAAGAAAACGAAATAGACGCTCCAGCCAGCCCCCGCAAGGCAGCGCCCGCGCGCGGCCACCGGCCCGCAAGACGCCGTCGCCGGAGGCGGGCGCACTAGAGTGCCTGCGTCGGGCAGGCCGCCCGCTGCGCCTCGAGGAGGTGGTCGAGGTGCTGGGTCCCGTGGCCGGCGCAGACGCCGAGGCGCAACTGGTCGCCCTGGTGAAGCGTGGCGATGCCGTGCAGAACCGCCGCGGACAGTACTGCCTGCGCGAGCAGATGCCCGGACTGGTGGTGGGCACGATCCAGGCGCAGCGCAACGGCGACGGCTGGCTGCTTCCCGACGATGCCTCGCCCGCCATCTACCTGCCGTCGCAGCAGATGCGCGAGGTCTTCCACGGTGATCGCGCGGCCGTGCGCATCGAGGGTCCCCATTTCAAGGGCAAGCCGCAGGGCGCGATCGTCGAGGTGCTGGAGCGGCGCACGCGCGAGGTGGTGGGCCGGCTGCACGTCGAGTCGGGCGTCGCCTACCTGACCCCGGACAATCCGCGCGTCACGCATCGCGTGCTGGTGCCGCAGGCGCAGCTCGGCGGGGCCGAGTCCGGCCAGATCGTCATCGTCGAGGTCACGCAGCAGCCCGGCCGGAACGCGCAGCCGGTCGGACGCGTGACCCGGCTGCTCGGCGTGCACGGCGCCCCGGGCATGGAGACCGAGATCGCGATCCACTCGCACGGCCTGCCCGACGCCTTCCCCGACGAGGTCCTCGCCGAGGCCCGCGCCTACGGCGCGAGGATTCCGGAGGCGGCGATCGCCGGGCGCGAAGACCTGCGCGGGATCGAACTCGTCACCATCGACGGGGAGGATGCGCGCGACTACGACGATGCGGTCTTCTGCGATCGGACGCGCGGCGGCTGGCGGGTGATCGTGGCGATCGCCGACGTCGGCCACTACGTGAAGCCCGGCAGCGCGCTGGACGTGGAGGCGCGCGAGCGCGGCACGTCCGTGTACTTCCCGAATCGCGTGCTGCCGATGCTCCCGGAGGAACTTTCCAACGGCCTGTGCTCGCTGGTCCCGGACCAGGACCGGCTGTGCCTGTGCTGCGAACTGCGCGTGGGCGACGACGGCCGCATCACCCGCTCGCGGTTCTTCGAGGGCGTGATGCGATCCGCCGCCCGGCTCACGTACCGTGACGTCGGCGATTTCCTGGAGCGACCCGAGGCCAGGCACGCGCAGCGGCTGGAGCAGCTGCGTGAGCGCCTGCTCGCGCTGCACGGCGTGTATCGCAGCTTCCTGCGCGAGCGTGCCGGTCGCGGTGCGCTCGAGCTTCGACACGCCGGAGCTGAAGCTCAAGTTCGACGCCGAGGGGCGGATCGCGGCGCTGGTCGAGCAGCCGCGCAACGATGCGCACCGGCTGATCGAGGAATGCATGATCGCGGCGAACATCGCCGCGGCGCGCTACCTGGACCGCCACCGCGTACCCACGCTGTATCGCGTCCACGGCCTGCCGGAAGTCGACCGCCTCGAGACCCTCAGGCAGTTCCTGCGCGAGTTCGGGCTGTGGCTGCCGCCTGCGGAAGAGATCACGCCGCAGCACCTGCGCGACCTGCTCACCAGGCTCGGCGAACAGCCCAACGCGCTGCTGATCTCGACGGCCGTCGTCCGCTCGATGCCGCAGGCCGTGTACCAGCCCGGCAACATCGGTCATTTCGGGCTTGCGCTGGAGCACTACGCGCACTTCACCTCGCCGATCAGGCGCTACCCCGACCTGGTCGTTCACCGCGGCATCCGCCAGGTGCTGCGCGGTGGTGACCCGCAGGAACTCGCCGAGTGGCACGGACCGTTCCCGGTGCTCGGCCAGGACTGCTCGTTCCGCGAGCGACGCGCCGACGAGGCGACGCGCGGCGCGGTTGCGTGGCTCAAGTGCTACTACATGCAGGATCGCGTCGGCGAGGAGTTCGACGGCATCGTTTCCGGCGTGGTGGATTTCGGCCTGTTCGTGCAGCTCGAAGGACTGCAGGTGGACGGCCTGCTGCACGTCTCCGCGCTGGGGCAGGACTACTTCGCCCGCGACGGGTCGGGATTCCGCATGGTGGGACGCAGTTCCGGGCGATCCTTCAAGCTCGGCGACCGGCTGCGGGTGAAGGTGACCAACGTCTCGCTGGACGACCGTCGGGTCGATTTCGAGCTGGCGGGCGCTGAGAACAAGCCGCGGCGCGACCGACGGCCGCGGCAGGCGGGCAGGCGACGCCGATGAGCGACGTTGCCTACGGCATGCACACGGTGCGGGTACTGCTGAGTCGCAGCCCCGCGCGAGTGCGCCGCGTGCTGATCGCCTCCGGCCGTGACAGCCCTCGCCACGCCGAGATCAGGGAGCTTGCGATGCGCGCCGGTGTGCAGTTGTCCGGCGCCGACGAGGCCACGCTCGATCGGATGGCCGCGGGCGGGCGCCACCAGGGCGTGGTTGCGGAAGTCGCGCCGCGCGCCGGCGATCCGGAGACCCGACTCGAGGAAGCGCTCGAGGCGGCCGGTGATGCGCCGCTGCTGCTGGTGCTCGACGGCGTGCAGGATCCGCACAACCTCGGCGCGTGCCTGCGATCGGCCGACGCGGCTGGCGTCGCGGCGGTCATCGCGCCGCGCGATCGGGCGTCCGGCATGACGCCGGTGGTGCGCAAGGTCGCGGCAGGCGCTGCGGAGACCATGCCGTTCGTCCCGGTGGTCAACCTCGCCCGCACGCTGCGTGAACTGAAAGATCGCGGCTTCTGGCTGGTCGGCACCGACGACGAGACCGGCAAGTCCTTGTACGACGCCGACCTCAAGGGCCCGACCGCGATCGTGATGGGCTCGGAGGGCTTGGGGCTGCGGCGGCTCACGCGCGAATGCTGCGACCTGCTGGTCTCGATCCCGATGGCCGGCGCGGTGGAGAGCCTGAACGTGTCCGTGGCCACCGGCATCGTGCTGTTCGAGGCCGTTCGCCAGCGCCGGGCCCCTGTCACGGGCACCCGCTAGCCACCCGACCCCCATTTCCTATAAACTACGCGGCTCTCGGCGGTCCACGTGACCATCGGGCGATCGCAACTCCTTGCCGCACCGTGGCTTTTTGCTTCCGGGCGGCTTTAACCGAAGGGAGCACAAAAAAGTGCGTCATTACGAAATCGTGTTCCTGGTCCACCCTGACCAGAGCGAGCAGGTCCCGGCCATGGTCGAGCGTTACCGCGGAATCATCACCGCGGGCGGCGGCGCGGTCCATCGCTTCGAGGACTGGGGCCGTCGGCAGCTGGCCTATCCGATCGCCAAGATCCACAAGGCACATTACGTGCTGATGAACATCGAGTGCGACCAGAAGGTGCTCGAGGAACTCACCGGTGCGTTCCGTTTCAGCGACGCGGTGATCCGCAACCTCGTGGTGTCGATGCCGACTGCGGTGACCGAGCCGTCGCCGATGGCGAAGGCCGTGGAAGAGGGCGGCAGGCCGGAGGAATCGACGCTGCCGGAAGCGACCGATGACGACCGTCGTGACCGTCGTGACCGTGGTGATCGCGGCGACCGCGACAACCGCGACTCCGACTGATCATCGACCCCTCACAAGCAAATCATTATCGGGTGACCCATGGCACGTTTTTTCCGTCGCCGTAAGTTCTGCAAGTTCACGGCCGAAGGCGTCGAGCAGATCGACTACAAGGACCTCGCCACGCTGAAGGGCTACATCAGCGAAACCGGCAAGATCGTCCCGAGCCGCATCACCGGCACGCGTTCGAACTACCAGCGCCAGCTGTCGCTCGCGGTGAAGCGCGCGCGGTTCCTGGCGCTGCTGCCGTACACCGACCAGCACTGAGCGGATCCTGGCGCCGCGCGGGTAAGCCGGCGGATGCCAACATGAACCGATCGTTCGCCAGCTGGCTCGCCGAAAATCCCGGCGGAGCGGTGTTCGTCACCGGCCTGCTGGGACTGTTGCCGCTGTTCGGCCTGGGATTCGCGTTCTTCCTGCCGGGCGCGGTACCGGCACTGCTGGTGTTGTTGCGCGGCCCGCGGTTCGGGCTCGCGATCGCGCTGGGAGCGGCCGGGCTGCTCACGTTCGCGATGTGGCTGGCCGGCCGACCGGTGCCGGTGGGGCTGATCTACTCGGCCTGGGTGCTCGGGCCGCCGCTTGCACTTGCAGTGCTGCTGTCCCGCACCGGTTCATTGAGCCTGTGCCTGCAGCTCGCGGTGCTGGCCGGGGTGGTGATGCTGGTGCTGTTGCACCTGACGCTCGGTGACCCGGAGAAGTTCTGGGCGCCGTTCGTGCGGGACCTGGCGCAGGAGATGCAGCGCCGCGGCTTGCCGATGGACCTCGAGAAAGAGGGCCTGGTTGAGACGCTGGCGCGCACGCTGTGGGGCTGGGTGACGGCGCTGACGATGGTGCTGGCAATGTGCGCGTTGTTCCTGGCCCGGTGGTGGCAGTTTCACCGGGACCGACCCGGCAGCTTCGGTGCCGAGTTCCAGCAGGTGCGGCTCGGCCTGGTGCTGGGTGTGGTGAGCGCGGTGCTGATTGCGGCGTCGATCTGGGTGGACCTGCCGCTGGTGGACGACCTGGAACGGATTTTTCTCGGGGCCCTGATGCTGGTCGGCCTCGCGGCGGCGCACCGCTACAAGGCGGCGGGCCGCCTGGGCGCCGGCTGGCTCTGGGCGATCTACCTGCTGCTGGTGTTCGCCGCGCCGGTGATGGTCGCGGCGCTGGCCGGCTGGGGATTCGTGGATAACTGGTCGCGCTCGCGAAGGCGGGTGCAGAATGCGTAACACTCTGCTTAACGATTGATCGAGGACTCAACGATGGAAGTCATCCTGCTGCAGAAGGTCGCCAACCTCGGAAAGATCGGCGACAAGGTCAAGGTAAAGCCCGGCTACGGCCGAAATTTCCTGCTCCCGCAGGGCAAGGCGGCGCTTGCCACCGCCGGAAACCTCAAGCGGTTCGAGGAGCGTCGCGCCGAGCTGGAGAAGCTCGCGGCGGACGACCTGGCGGGTGCGACGAAGCGTGCCGCCCAGCTCGAGGGCTTCCGCCTCAAGCTGAACGCCAAGGCGGGCGGCGAGGGCAAGATCTTCGGCTCGATCGGCACCTCCGACATCGCCGAGGCGCTGTCGGCCGCGGGCATCCGCGTCGAGCGATCCGAAGTGCGGCTGCACTCGGGCGCGATCCGCGTGACCGGCGAGCACCACGTTAAGCTGCACCTGCACAGCGACGTGGTCATCGACCTGCCGGTGGACGTGGTCGGCGAGGAATAGTCCTCGCAGCGGCGGTCCGCCACCATGGATCACGATGCGGGTGATGCGCGGGGCCGCTGGCGACAGCTGCCCGTGTCCGATGCCGAAGCGCTCAGGGTCCCGCCGCACTCGGTCGAGGCCGAGCAGGCCGTGCTGGGCGGGCTGTTGCTCGACAACAGCACCTGGGATTCGATCGCCGACCGGCTGACCGCCGAGGATTTTTACCGGCGCGACCACCAGCAGATTTTCTCTGCCGTCGCCGAGCTTGCCGCGCGCAGCGAGCCGGCGGACGCCGTCACGCTGGCCGAGTACCTCGCTGCGAAAGGCCAGGCCGAGGAAACCGGCGGGCTCGCATACCTCGCAGGGCTCGCGCGAGATACCCCGACCGCGGCGAACATCCGCGCCTATGCGGACATCGTCCGCGAGCGCGCGCTGCTGCGGAACCTGATTCGCGTCAGCGGCGAGATTGCCGCCAGCGCCTACGAGAGTGAAGGACGGCCGGCCAAGGAGCTGGTCGACGACGCCGAGCGTCGCGTGTTCGAGATCGCCGAATCCGGGCGACGCACCGGTTCGGGTTTCGTGCAGCTGCGCGACATCCTCGGCGAGACCATCGATCGCCTCGACATGCTGAACCAGAACCAGGGGCAGCTGACCGGTGTGGCCACCGGATACACCGATCTCGACCGCATGACCGCCGGCCTGCAGCCAGGCGACCTGGTGATCGTCGCGGGCCGTCCCTCGATGGGCAAGACGACGCTCGCGCTCAATATCGCGGAAAACGCCGCGATCTCCGGCAACGTGCCGGTCGCCGTGTTCTCGATGGAAATGTCGCGCGAGCAACTCTCGATGCGCATGATCTCGTCGCTGGGGCGCGTGGACCAGAGTCACCTGCGCACCGGCATGTTCGGTGACGAGGACTGGGCACGCATCAACGGCGCGATCGCCCAGATGAAGATCGCGCCGGTCTACATCGACGACAGCGGCGCGTTGACACCGACCGAGGTTCGCGCGCGCGCGCGCCGGCTGTCCCGCGAGCGCGGGCTCGGGCTCATCGTCATCGACTACCTGCAGCTGATGCAGGTGTCGGGCACCAAGGAGAACCGGGCCACCGAGATCTCGGAGATATCGCGCTCGTTGAAGGCGCTGGCGAAGGAACTCAAGGTGCCGGTGATCGCGCTGTCGCAGTTGAATCGCGGCGTCGAGCAGCGCACGGACAAGAAGCCGGTGATGTCGGACCTTCGTGAGTGCGTGACCGGCGACACGCTGGTGGTCCTCGCCAGCGGCCAGCGCACGCCGATCAGGGACCTGGTCGGCCAGCAGCCGGAGGTTCTCGCGGTTGACGAGTCACAGCGAGTCGTGGCCGCGAGATCAGACCTCGTCTGGTCCGTCGGTCGCAAGCCATTGTTCCGGGTCGCCACTGCCAGCGGCCGGGTGTTGCGGGCGACCGGTGGTCACCGGGTGCTGACGGGCGAGGGCTGGTCGACCGTTGCCGGCATTGGGCCGGGCACGCGCCTGGCGCTCGCGCGCAGGCTGCCGGTGCAGCCGCAGGGTGCCGAGTGGAGCGAAGAGAAGCTGGTCCTGCTCGGGCAGTTGGTCGGCGACGGCAGTTACCTGAAGCGTCAGCCGCTCCGATACACGACGGCCTCGCCAGAGAACAGCCGAGCAGTGACCGAGGCGGCCGAGTCCCTCGGCAGCGTGGTGCGCCGGCACGAGGGCCGCGGCCAATGGCACCAACTCGTGATCTCTGGCAATGGCAACCGCTGGCACCCCGCAGGGGTGGGCGGGTGGCTGAAGGACCTGGGCATCTTCGGGCAGCGCGCCCACGAGAAGCACCTGCCGCCGGAAGTGTTCTCGCTGCCGGACCGGCCGGTCTGCGTGCTGCTCCGGCACCTGTGGGCGACCGACGGCTGCATCCATGTCCGGAAAGCCGGGCGCGGCAGCGATCGCGTCTATTTCAGCACCTGCAGCGAGCGCCTGGCGCGCGACGTCGCTGCGCTGCTGCTGCGGGTGGGCATCGTCGCGCGGATCCGCTCGATGACGCAACGCGGCGGACGTGCGATCCACTCGGTCGACGTCACCGGTGCCGACCAGCAACGTCGCTTCCTCGATTCGGTCGGCGCCTTTGGCCCCCGTCGGTCGCAGGCCGAAGCGCTCGCTGCCAAGCTCCAGGGCAGGACCGGCAATACCAACGTCGACACGCTGCCGGAATCGTGTTTCGGCGCGGCGCGCAGCACCATGCGCGTCGGCGGCGTCAGCACGCGGCGGATGGCGGCGATGCGCGGTACCTCGTACGGCGGCGCCAGCCACTTCGCTTTTGCGCCCAGCCGGGCGATGCCAGGTTCCCATGCCGACATCCTCGACCGTGACGAGCTGCGAGTGGGGGCGGAGTCGGACCTGTTCTGGGATCGCGTCGTGTCGGTGGCGGCCGACGGCGAGGACGAGGTTTTCGACCTGACCGTCCCGGGGCCGGCCAACTGGCTGGCCGACGGCATCGTCAGCCATAACTCGGGTGCGATCGAGCAGGATGCAGACGTGATCATGTTGATCTACCGCGAGGAGGTCTACGAGCCCGAGACCGCGCGCAAGGGCATCGCCGACATCATCATCGCAAAGCAGCGTAACGGCCCCACCGGTGAAGTGCACCTCACCTTCCTCGGCAAGTACACGCGCTTCGAGAACCTCGCGACCGTCGACTACGCCTACGGCGGCTGATGCCGTCGCCCGACGCCGACGTGCTGACCCCGATCCGCGCCACCATTGACACGGCCGCCCTGCGGCACAACCTCGGCCGCGTCCGCGAGCTTGCGCCGGGTGCGCGCGTGATGGCGGTGGTAAAGGCGAACGCCTACGGCCACGGACTCGAGGCCGTGGTGCGGGTGCTGGCCGACGCCGACGGAGTCGCGGTGGCGCGCCTCGACGAAGGCCTGGCACTGCGCGCCGCCGGCTGCAGCAATCGAATACTGCTGCTCGAGGGCGCCTTCGATGCCGCGCAGCTCGCCGCGGCAGTCGGTGCGAACCTGGACCTGATGGTGAGCAGCCACGAACAGCTGTGCATGCTCGAGCAGCGCGTCGCAGGCGGGCAGGTCCGGCTGTGGCTGAAGGTCGATACCGGCATGAACCGGCTGGGCTTCCGGCCGGAGGAATTCGCCGACGCGCACGCGCGCCTGGTCCGCATTCCCGGCCTCGACCGAGAACCGGTGCTGGCGACCCACTTCGCCAGCGCCGAAGACCGTGCCGACCCGAAGACCGCGACGCAGCTCGCGACTTTCGACGCGGTGACCAGGGGGTTGGCCGGGGAGCGCAGCATCGCGAATTCCGCCGGCGTACTCGCGTGGCCGGAGGCCCGGCATGACTGGGTGCGGCCCGGGCTCATGCTGTACGGCATGTCGCCGTTCGCGGATGCGACCGGTGCCGACTTCGGCCTCCGCGCCGTCATGGGGTTCGAGACCCGGGTGATCGCAGTCAGGACAGTGATGGCCGGCGAGACAGTCGGTTACGGCGGCACGTGGCGTGCGGACCGGGACTCCCAGGTAGCCGTGGTTGCTGCGGGCTACGGTGACGGTTATCCGCGCAGCGCCCGGTCCGGCACGCCGGTGATCGTCGCTGGCCGGCGCGCACCGCTGGTGGGACGAGTCTCCATGGACATGCTCACGGTCGACGTGACCGACCTGGGGACGGTGTCGGCCGGTGAACCGGTCGAGTTGTGGGGCGGGATGCTTGCAGTCGAAGAGGTGGCCCGCTGGGCGGGGACGATCCCCTACGATCTCACCTGTGCCGTGAGGTCACGGGTGCCGCACGAATACCGCTGACGACCCGCGCGACTAGCTCTCGAAGAAGCCCATCTTGACCCCGGCGAGGGTCAGCACGTCGTTGTCGTGAAGGCGTCGGGCCTGCGGCCCGGTGGGTGTGCCGTTCAGCAGCGGGTAGTCATCGGCCCGGGCGCTTTCCACGTGCACGATGTAGAAACCGTCGGACCGCCGGGTGATGGCGGCGACCTGGACACCGGGCCGGCCGAGCGTGGTGAGTGTCTTGACGAGTTCGAGTTCGCGGCCCGCAAACTGGCCGGACAGGACCTGCAGCCTGGCCCGCGGCATCGTGGCGTTCGGGTACTGCGTTGCGGTCGAGTGGGATTGAGGCGCAATCGCCGCCGACGGTATCTGCATTCGCGCTGCGTCACGCGGGCTGATGACCATGGTTTTTTCGAATTCGTCCTCGGGCTCGTCCGATGCGCTTTCGACGTAGCGCAGCGTGTGGTGGCCCACGGTGATCGAATCGCCGTGCTGCAGCGCGTGCTTCTTGACGATCTTGCCGTTGACGTAGGTGCCGTTGGTGCTGTTCAGGTCCTCGAGGAACGAGTCGTTGAGGATGTTGATGACCAACGCGTGGTGGCCGCTGACGGCCGCGTTGTCGATGCGGATGTCGTTGTCAGGGAGCCGCCCGACGGTGTAGCGCTCCTTGCTCATGTTGTACTCGGCGAGCGACTGCCCGTCGAGGCTGAGAACCAGACGTGCCATGCGTATTCCCGGGTCTCCGAACTAGGCGAACCGGGCGAGCAACCGGTCGACCAGGCCGCGGCGCGCAGGGAAGCTTTCGAGCACCCGCACCACGACGATCGACACGTTGTCCCGCCCACCGTTGTCATTGCTGAGCAGCACGAGCTGCCTAGCGAGCGTCTCAAGATTACCACCAAAGGTACTGATGGTTAAATGAATGTCGTCGTCCTCGACCATGTCCGAAAGGCCGTCGGAGCACAGCAGGAACAGGTCGTCCTTCAGAACTGGGAACTCGGTCACATCGACCTCGACCGTTGGCTCGACGCCGAGCGCGCGGGTCACGTAGTTCTTCGAGGCGGCACGCTGCGCCTCCGCGGGCGTGTAGAAGCCGCGCGAGACGAGTTCCTGCAGCAGAGAGTGGTCCCGGGTGACCTGCCGGAACTCGCCGGCACGGTGGCAGTAGAGGCGCGAGTCACCGACATGGGCGATCGTCAGGTTGTTGTCGAAGAACAGGCCCGCCACCACCGTGGTGCCCATGCCGTCGCAGTTGGCCTGGGTTTTTGCGGTCTGGTAGATCACCTTGTTGGCGCGATGAATGGCGTCGCGCAGCAGGATGCCGGGCCGGCTCAGGCCGGACTCCGGGTCGCGCTGGGCCAGGTCCTCGCGCTCGACGGCCTCCTTCAGCAGTGTCATCACGGTGCGGACCGCGATTCCGCTCGCGACCTCGCCGGCCTTGTAGCCGCCCATGCCGTCCGCCAGCACCACCAGGCCGATGTCCGAGTCGGTGCCGATCGTGTCCTCGTTGTGCTCACGGATGCGGCCGGTGTCGCTCATGCCGACGCAGCGGAATTTCCCCTTGAAGTGCACGCGTCAGGTCCTGGCCGCCGGCTTCAGGTCGCGCAGCGCAGTCGCGAACACTGCGCCGCTCTCGATGCGGTCGGCCGGGTTCTTCGCCAGCGCCCGGTCGAATACGGCGTCGACTCCAGCGGGCAGGTCCGGGCGCAGCGCGCGAATCGGCGGGTGCGGTTCGTGGGCAATCTTGATCATCAGCGCCGGCATGGAGTCGGCGCGGAACGGCAGTTGCCCGGTCAGCAGCTGGCAGGCGGTCACCGCCAGCGAGAACAGGTCGGAGCTGCCGGTGACCGCGCGGCCCTGCAGTTGCTCCGGCGACATGAACGACGGCGTCCCGAGCACGATGCCGGTCCGGGTGCGGTTGTTGTCCGTGAGGCGTGCGATGCCGAAGTCGGTGATCTTCAGCTCGCCGTTCGCCGCGTCGAACATCACGTTGGCCGGCTTGATGTCGCGATGGACCACGTGCTGTCCGTGCGCATAGTGCAGCGCATCGGCCAGGCACGCGACGATTTCGAGCGCGACGCCGACCGGGAGCAGTCGTGCCGGATCCGTGTACTCGACCAGGTGCTGGCCGCGCAGCAGTTCCATCGCGATGTAGGCGGTGCCGTGGTCTTCGCCGGCATCGTGGATCGTGACGATGTGCGGATGGCTCAGGCGGCCGGCCATCTCGGCCTCACGGAAAAACTTGGTTCGAGCGTCTTCGAGCTCGCGGCCCTCGAACTCGGCGGCGAGCGGTATCGCCTTCAGCGCGACCTCGCGATTGATGCGCGGGTCGCGGGCGCGGTACACCACGCCCATCGCGCCCTTGCCGAGTTCCCCGAGGATGCGGTAGCGACCGAGTTGGTCAGGAAACACGGACGCACCAGCCGCGCGCCGCGGCTGGCCGCCCGCGCTGGACACTACCTGGGTTTCTTCGGCCGGGTTTCGCATGATCTGGCGCCAAGTATACGTAGACAAATCGTCCTGATTTGCCAGTGCCGTCACAATCCGGGGCGACCTGCCGGGCGTGCTAGCATTCCCGGCTGCGGATCGCTGTCCCCGGAAAAGGATCAATGATGGCGCGGCCCAGGACGAGCTACGTGTGCGGCGCGTGCGGCGCGGCGACCCCGCAGTGGCAGGGGCAGTGCCCCGCCTGCGAGGCCTGGAACACGCTGGAACTCGCGGCCTCTTCGGTTGCGGGCCTGCCCATGCGGCGGTCCGGCTCGGCCCGCGGCCCCGGCGCCAGCCAGGCAGTGTCACAGGTCGGCGATGACGCGGAACTGCGCGCGGCCACCGGGATCGGCGAACTCGATCGTGTGCTGGGCGGCGGGCTGGTCGCCGGCTCGGTGGTGCTGCTCGGCGGCGACCCCGGCATCGGCAAGTCCACGTTGCTGCTGCAGGCCGCGGACTCGCTGTCACGCGAGCGGCCCGTGCTCTATGCATCGGGCGAGGAATCCGTGCGACAGGTTGCGTTGCGCGCGCGCAGGCTCGGGCTCGACTCGCCGACGCTCAGGCTGGTGGCCGAGACAGGCGTCGAGCGCATCGTGGCGGAGGCCGCGTCCGCGGCCTCGCTGGTGCTGGTGATCGACTCGATCCAGACCATGCACACGGAACTGTCGGAGTCGTCACCCGGTTCGGCCGTGCAGGTGCGCGAATCCGCCGCCCGCCTGGTGCGCTACGCCAAGGAGTCCGGAACCGCCGTGCTGATCATCGGCCACGTGACCAAGGAAGGCCTGATCGCGGGGCCGCGCATCCTGGAGCACATGGTGGACACGGTGCTCTACTTCGAAAGCGAGCCGGGCAGCCGTTACCGGGTGGTGCGGGCGGTCAAGAACCGCTTCGGCGCGGCCAACGAGATCGGGGTGTTTGCGATGGTCGACCAGGGCCTGAAGGAGGTCCGAAATCCTTCCGCCATCTTCCTGTCACGCCACGAGACGCCGGTCCCGGGCAGCGTCGTGACCGTCGCCCGCGAGGGCAGTCGGCCGCTGCTGGTGGAGGTCCAGGCGCTGATCGACGAGGCGCAGGGCATGTCGCCGCGCCGCGTGGCCGTCGGGTTCGAGTCGAGCCGCCTCGCGCTGCTGCTCGCCGTGCTGCACCGGCACGGGGGCATCTCGACCTCGGGCCAGGACGTGTTCGTCAACGTGGTCGGGGGCGTGCGCATCGGCGAGACCGCCGCCGACCTGCCGGCCGTGCTCGCCGTGCAGTCGAGCCTGCGCAACCGGGCCGTCGCCACCGACATGGTCTGCTTCGGCGAACTGGGGCTTACCGGCGAGATCCGGCCGGTGCCGTTCGGCGAGGAACGGCTCAGGGAGGCCGTCAAGCAGGGATTCCGTCGCGCGCTGGTGCCCTCGGCCAACGTGCCCAGGCAGGCGCTCGAGGGACTGGACGTGCAGGGCGTCGCCAGGCTGGACCAGGCGCTAGCCGCTGCCTTCTGATTTCGCGGCGGGCTTGTCCGCGGCCGGGGCCAGGGTCCTGAGCCGCACGGTCTTGACCGCGTTGTCCCCCGTCTGCAGCACGTCGATCGCGTAGCCGTCGATGCGCAGGCTGGTGCCGGCCTCGGGGATGGTCTCGAGCTGTTCGATGATCACGCCGTTCAGCGTGCGCGGCCCGGTGGTCGGCAGCGACCAGTTCATCTTGCGATTCAGCGTCCGCAGGCTGGCCGAGGCGTTGACGATGTAGCTGCCGCCCTTTTCCTTGTGCACGTCCTTGTGCAGCGAACTGGTGTCCGAGGTGAACTCGCCGACGATTTCCTCGAGCAGGTCCTCGAGGGTGACCAGTCCCTGCACGTCGCCGTACTCGTCGACGACGAATGCCACTCGGCGCCGCTGGCGCTGGAAGTTCAGCAGCTGCCTGTTGAGCGACGTGCCTTCCGGCACGTACCAGGGCTCGCGGGCACTGGCCAGCGCCAGCAGCTGCTCGCGCGCGAATTCGCCGCGCGCCAGCAGGCGCGCGACCTTTTTCATGTGCAGGATGCCGACCAACTTGTCGATGCTGCCTTCATAGACCGGGATGCGCGTGTGCCGGCTCTCGCGCAGCTGCTCCAGGATGTCGTCCCAGTCGTCGCTGATGTCGATGCCGGAGATCTCGTTGCGCGGGACCATGATGTCCTCGACGCTGATCTTCTCCAGGTCGAGGATGCTCATCAGCATCCGTTGGTGTCGATGCGGGATCACCGTCGCCGCCTCGGCGAGCACGGTGCGCAGCTCGTCGCGGCTCAGCTCGGTGCTGCCGGCCGTTTCGCGCGAGATCCCCATCAGCCGCAGCACGCCGTTCGCCACCAGGTTCAGCGACCAGACCAGCGGATACAGCAGCTTGAGCAGCACCTCGTAGATCAGCGCGGCAGGCAGCGCGATACGCTCCGGGAACAGCGCGCCGAAGGTTTTCGGCGCCACCTCGCCGAAGATGATCAGCACCACGGTATAGACGCTGATACCGATCACCGCGAAACCCTCGCCGCCGATCTGCAGCGAGATGACGGTCACCAGCGCCGCAGACACGGAGTTCACGAAGTTGTTGCACAGCAAGATGAGGCCGATCAGGCGGTCGGGCCGCTCGAGCAGCCGTTCGGCCGCGCGCGCCCCGGGGCTTCCGGCACGTGCGCGGTGCCGCAGCCGGTAGCGGTTGATCGCCATCAGCGCCGTTTCGGAACTCGAGAAGAACGCCGACAGCGCGACCAGCAGCGCCAGCAGGCCGCCCATCCAGGGTATCGGGATGTCGTGCAACGGGGGTCAGCCCCAGTGGCGGCCGAGCAGGTTCTCGAGCACCAGCTTGCTGCCGAAGTATGAGAGGACCAGCAGCACGTAGCCGGCGAGCGTCCAGCGCAGTGCCTTGCGGCCGCGCCAGCCGAAGCGCCAGCGGCCCAGCAGCAGGACCCCGAACACGACCCACGCGACGATGGCCAGCACCACCTTGTGCACCAGGTGCTGGGCAAACAGGTTCTCGATGAAGAACGCGCCGCTCACCAGTGCCAGCGTGAGCAGCGCGAAGCCGGCGAAGATGCTGTGGAAGCAGCCCGATTCGAGCGACTCGATCGGCGTCAGAATGCGCAGGATACCGAGTGGCTGCCGGCTTCGCAGCCGGCGGTCCACCAGCACCTGCGCGGCGGCGAGCGCGGCACCGATGGTGAGGAATGCGAAGGCCGTGGTCGCCATGGCCACGTGGAAGGCGAGTTCCCAGCCCGGTCGCCCGGTCGTGAAGTTCCTGGCGCCTTCGGAAAAGGCCGCTTCCAGCAATGCGGCGATCAGCAGCAGCAGCGCAGCCATGCCGCGCAGCCGGGGACGGAGCGCCACCACGATTGCCGTGACGGCGATCATCGCGCTGACCATGGCCGCCGTGTCCCCGAGCGACAGCACCGCATTCGGGTCGATCCTGCGCTCCTGCATCAGCGCAACCACGTGCACGATGATGCCGACACACGCGATCAGGAGCCCGGCGATGCGTCCGCCGCGACCATGGTGGGACGTCCCGTAGTAGGCGCCAAAGGCAAGTCCCACGGCACCGAAGAGGTAACAGGCGACGGCAATCAGTGGCAGCAGCAAGCGCGGGACACTCCGGACGGCGACGGTGAAATGATGTCACATCGGCGTTACCGTGAGGAGGCGCGATGCCTATAATTCGCGCTCCGGCGTGCCAGCGCGCGCCTCCTGCCCGCTCCGAGGTCCCGTGTTCGACAAGCTCTCGTCCCGTCTTGCCACCGTCGTCGAGGGTCTGCGCGGCCGCGGCCGCCTGACCGAGGAAAACATCGGCGACACGCTGCGGCAGGTACGTATGGCGCTGCTCGAGGCAGACGTCGCCCTTCCGGTGGTCAAGGAATTCATCGATGCGGTCAAGGCAAGGGCCGTGGGGCTCGAGATCCACCGCAGCCTTACGCCGGGCCAGGCGCTGGTGCGGGTGATCCACGAGGAACTGGTGCGGGTGATGGGCGAGGGCGTGCGGCCGTTGAACCTGCGCACCCAGCCGCCGGCCGTGATCCTGCTCGCCGGCCTGCAGGGGGCCGGCAAGACCACCACTGCCGCGAAGATCGCGCTGTGGCTCAAGGAGCGCGAGCGCAAGCGCGTGCTGCTCACCTCGACCGATGTCTACCGACCGGCGGCGATGCTGCAGCTCGAGCGCCTCGGCCAGCAGCTGGGCATCGACGTAACTGCCTCGGAGCCGTCGCTGGCACCGGTCGAGATTGCGTCGCGCGCGCTGGGTGAGGCGCGCCGCGGGCTCTACGACGTGCTGCTGGTGGACACGGCAGGCCGCCTGCACGTCGATGAACCGATGATGCAGGAGGTGCGTGAGCTCGGCTCGACGCTGAAGCCGATCGAGACGCTGTTCGTGGTGGACAGCATGGCGGGCCAGGACGCGGTCAACGCCGCGCGCGCGTTTGGCGCCGCGCTGGAGCTCACGGGCATCGTGCTCACCAAGGCGGACGGCGACGCCAGGGGTGGAGCGGCGCTGTCGGTGCGGCAGGTGACTGGTCGCCCGATCCTGTTCGTCGGGGTGGGCGAGAAGCCGGAAGCGCTCGAGGCGTTCCAGCCGGAGCGCATGGCGTCGCGGATCCTCGGCATGGGCGACGTGCTGAGCCTGGTCGAGGAGGTCACCCGCAAGGTCGACCGGGAGGAAGCCGAGAAGCTTGCCCGCAAGATGGCCAAGGGCAAGGACTTCGACCTGAACGACCTGCAGGCCCAGCTCCGCCAGCTCGATGGCATGGGCGGCATGGCGGCGTTGATGGAGAAGCTGCCGGCCCACCTGGCGGCGAAGGCCGGCGGCCTGCCGCAGGGCAACGACCGTGAAATCCGCCGCCAGATCGCGATCATCGGCTCCATGACGCCGGCGGAACGCCGCTACCCGAAGACCATCGACGGGTCCCGTCGGCGCCGGATCGCCACCGGCTCGGGGACCCACGTGGCGGACGTGAACCGGCTGTTGAAGAATTTCCTGCAGATGCAGAAGATGATGAAGGGCATGGGCAAGGGGGGGATCGGGCGCATGATGCGGTCCATGGCCGGCCGGCTGCCGCCCGGTCTCGGCTAGCCCGCCCACAAGCATTTCTTTCCGTTCGGATTTTCGGTATAGTTCGCGGCTCTTTTTTGACCGGGTACCGGGCCGGTACCTGGCAGTCCTGAACGAGGCAATGGCAGACGATGGTGAAGATCCGTTTGATGCGCCGCGGCGGCAAGAAAGAACCTTTCTACCACGTGGTCGTGACCGACAGCCGCCGCAGCGTCGGCGGCTCCCTGGAGCAGGTCGGGTTCTTCAATCCTGTCGCCCGTGGCGGCAGCGAGGAGCTGCGACTCGAACTCGACCGCATCGACCACTGGGTGGGCTGCGGTGCGCAGCCTTCCGAGCGCGTCGAGCAGTTGATCAAGGGCTATCGCAAGTCCAGGGCAGCGGCCGCGGCCTGAACCTGTGAGCCCGGCGCGCCCCGGCAGCGACCGGCGCGTGGTGGTGCTCGGTCGAATCGGCGCCCCGTTCGGGGTGCAGGGCTGGGTGAAGGTGAATTCCTTCACCGACCCTAAAGAGGGCATCGTGGACTTCAGGAGCTGGGAGCTCGTCCGCGCCGCCGGCCAGGCAGAGCGCAGGACGGTTCTTGACTGGAAGCGGGCTGGCGGGGCCGTGGCGGTGCGCCTGGAAGGCGTGGAGTCGCGAGACGCGGCCCAGCTTTTGACGGGTTGCGAGGTCCAGGTGGACCGGTCCGAGTTGGCGCCCACCGCGGACAACGAGTACTACTGGCACGACCTGGTAGGGCTCGAGGCCCGCAATCGCGACGGGGCGATGCTCGGCCGCGTGCAGGGGGTGCTGGACATGCCGGCCCACCCGGTACTGGTGCTGGCCGGCGACCGGGAACGACTGGTGCCGTTGGTGCCGGACCGGTTGGTGGCGGTGGATTTCGCTTCGGGCCGGGTGACGCTCGACTGGCACCTGGACGACTGACCGGCGGGGAATCGCGTGAAGATCGTGGTCATCACGTTGTTTCCCGGGTTCGTCGAGCAGGCGGTCGGTGTCGGGGTCCTCGGGCGGGCGATAGAGCGCGGACTGCTCGAGGTGAGGACGGTAAACCCGCGGCAGTACGCCACGGACGTGCACAAGACCGTGGACGACCGGCCCTACGGCGGCGGCCCCGGGATGGTATTGAAGGCGGAGCCCTTGAGGCTCGCCATGGCGGATGCGGCGGCGATCGTGCCCGCGGCGCGGCGGGTGTACCTGGCTGCCGACGGCGCGCCGGTCACGCAGTCGAAGGTCGCGGAGCTGGCCGGGCACGGCGAACTCGTGCTGGTGGCCGGCCGTTACGAGGGCGTGGACGAGCGCTTCGTCGAGGCCTGTATCGACGAGTCGTTGTCGGTCGGCGACATCGTGCTGTCCGGCGGGGAACTGCCGGCGCTGATGCTGGTCGACGCGGTGTCGCGACTGTTGCCCGGGTCGCTCGGTTGCGCCGACTCGGCGGAGCAGGAGTCGTTTGCGAACGGGCTGTTGGACTGGCCGCACTACACGCGGCCGGAGCGCTGGCTGGATCGCGAGGTGCCTGCGGTGCTGAAGGGCGGCAACCATGCCGCGATCGAGCGCTGGCGCAGGAAGCAGTCGCTGGGGCGCACGGCGGCGCGGCGACCGGACCTGCTGCGGCATCGGGAATTGAGCAGCGAGGAACTCGCGCTGCTGGAAGAATATCGCGCGGAGCAGGATGCGCCGCGGATCGTGCACGGAAGCAACCACTGCGAGAAAGGTGAGACATGAGCAACATCATTGCCACGCTCGAAAAGGAGCGCATGCAGCGCGAGGTTCCGGACTTTGGCCCGGGCGACACGGTCGTCGTCGAGGTGAAGGTCAAGGAAGGCGACCGCGAGCGTGTCCAGTCCTACGAGGGCGTGGTCATCGCGAAGAGCAACCGCGGGCTGAACTCGTCGTTCACCGTGCGCAAGATCTCGCACGGCGAGGGCGTGGAACGCGTGTTCCAGACCTACAGCCCCGCGCTCGGCGGGATCAAGGTCAAGCGCCGCGGCCACGTCCGCCGCGCCAAGCTCTACTTCCTGCGCGAGCGCACCGGCAAGGCTGCGCGCATCGAAGAGAAGGTCTGACGACCGCATCCGGACGCATGGCACGCCCGGCGTGCCTGCGCCACAGGTAACGCAATGTTCCGCGCCATCGGCCGTCTGCTGCACTGGATCTGGAGCGGCCTCGACGGGCTGCGGAAGGTCCTGCACCTGGTGCTGTTGCTGGTGCTGTTCGGCGCCCTTGCGGGCCTGTTTTCGCGCCCGATGCCGATCGTTCCCGCCAAGGCGGCCCTGGTGATCGATCCGCAGGGCCCGCTGGTCGAGCAGTTGACCGGCGACCCGCTCGAGCGCGCGCTGGCGCGGGCGCTGCGCAGCCAGCCGGCCGAAACACTGCTGCGCGATGTCGTCGATGCAATCCAGGCTGGCGCGGACGACGAGCGGATCAGCGCGCTCTACCTCGACCTCGGCGGACTCGCGGGCGGGGGGCTGGCGAAGCTGCAGGAAGTTGTCGCGGCGGTCGACGACTTCCGCGCGACCGGCAAGCCGGTGATCGCCTACGGCAATTTCTACGACCAGAACCAGTACTACGTGGCGGCGCACGCCGACGAGATCTATGTCGACCCGATGGGTGCCGTGTACGTGGATGGCTACGCGAACTACGGGATGTTCCTCAAGGACGCGCTGGACAAGTTCTCGGTCGACGTGAACATCTTCCGCGTCGGGCGGTACAAGTCGGCGGTCGAGACGTTCAGCCGCAACGACATGTCGCCCGCAGAGCGCGAGGAGAGCCTCGCATGGCTCGGGTCGCTGTGGACCACCTACAAGTCCGGAGTGGCGGCGGTGCGCGGCTTCGAGCCGTCGCGGCTGCAGGGCTACGCGGACGATGCGCCCGCCAAGCTCCGCAAGGCAGGGGGCGACCCGGCGAAGATGGCGCTGGACGCGGGGCTCGTGACCTCGCTGAAGGGCCGCTTCGAGGTCGAGGACCGGCTCAAGCAGATCACCGGCGAAGACGATGACACGGGCTCCTACGTGGGCGTGGACTTCGACTCCTACCTGGCCAACATCGACTCGGAGCAGGCGCTGTCGTCGCGACCCTCGCAGAAGGTCGCGGTGATCGTGGCCTCGGGCGACATCGTGCCCGGCGACGAGGCCCCCGGCATGATCGGCTCGGACACGCTGGCAGCCGAGCTGCGTGACGCCGCGCAGGACGATGCGGTCAAGGCGGTGGTGCTGCGCATCGACAGCCCGGGCGGCAGCGTGTTCGCGAGCGAGGTGATACGCCGCGAGGTGGCGGCGCTGCGCGAAGCCGGCAAGCCGATCGTGGCCTCGATGAGCACCCTTGCCGCGTCCGGCGGCTATTACATCGCGATGGACGCGGACAGGATCGTCGCCAGTCCGGCGACGCTCACAGGTTCGATCGGGATCTTCTTCATGATTCCCACTTTCCAGCGATCGCTTGAACGCATCGGGGTGCACACCGACGGTGTCGGTACCACGGCGCTGGCCGGCGAGTTCCGCATGGACCGGCCGCTGGGCGAGGCGTCCAGGGACATCCTGCAGCAGACCATCGACCGGGGTTACCAGGACTTCATCGGCCACGTGGCGTCGGCCCGCAAGATGTCCGTCGAGGCGGTCGACGCGGTCGCGCAGGGCCGTGTCTGGTCGGGGTCCGACGCGTTGAAGGTGGGTCTGGTGGACCAGCTCGGCGGCTACCAGGACGCCATCGAACTCGCGGCGGACCTGGCCAGTCTCGGCGACGACTACGACGTCGAGTACTTCGACGAAGACGTCGGCATCACCGAGGCACTGGGCCTGCGAATCCGCGTTGCGCTCGCGGGCGTCGTCGCGCCGCTGCTGCCCAAGGCCGCGCTGCCGGTCGTGCCGCGGGCGCTGGCACCGCTGCTGGCCGAAGCGCAGCGGCTTGCGAGGCTGTCGGATCCCTCCAGCGTGTACGCCTACTGCATCGCCTGCTCGGTTGACTGAGCCCGGCCTGGCGCCTGCGCGGCGCCGTCCTTGCAACGATCACTTGTTGGGGTTGAGCAGGTACTTGGCGCCGGTCGAGCGCCGTCCGTACACGGCAATTTCCGCGGGGTCCAGCGCCTCGGCGAGCGACACCACGCTGGTATAGCGGCTCGCGAAGATCGTCCCGAGCCCGGCGACCACCCGCATGCGCAGTCCCTGTGCAAGCTCCGGCCCGATCTTCTGCAGGAACAACGGCAGCAGCCAGCCGCCGAGTCCCCAGGCCGCGCCGAAGTTCCGCCGGAGCTCGGTGGGACCGTTGTCGAGCGAGCCGTAGATGTACACCTGCTTGTGGGTGGCAGAGCCGTAGCGCTGGTATTCGCCGCCCTTGCGCGCGAGCGCGGTCTCCATGCCGGCGAGCAGTTGCCCCGCGAGCTGGCCGCCTCCCACCGCGTCGAAGCCGAGCGTCGCGCCGGTGGCAGCGATCGCATCGGCCAGGTCCTTCCTGAAGGTCGCGGCGGTCGAGAGGCAGACATGCGTTGCGCCCTGCGAGCGCAGCACCTCGGCCTGCGCTGCGCTGCGCACGACGTTCACCAGGCCGATGCCGTCCGCGATGCACAATCGGTTCAGCATCTGCCCGAGGTTCGACGCAGCCGCGGTGTGGACCAGCGCGGAGTGTCCCTCGCGGCGCATGGTCTCGACCATGCCGAGCGCCGTGAGCGGGTTCACGAAGCACGACGCTCCTTCGGCCGCAGTCGTTCCCGGGGGCAGCTCAAGGCACTGTGCTGCCTTGACGCAGCGATGCTGCGAGTACATCGCACCGCCGAAGGCGGCCACGGTCCGCCCGAGCAGCGCCTGGGCCTCGGCGGAGGCTCCCGCGGCGATCACCACGCCGGCACCCTCGTTGCCGACCGGCATCGATACGCCGACGCGGGCCGCCATCGACTTCATCAGGCCGTCGGGGATCCTGGCGGTGACGACCGGGCGCGCGTCGTCGCCGGACCGCTGCGCGCTGTCCATGTCCGCCGCGCCGAACAGCAAACCGAGATCGGACGGGTTGATGGGCGCAGCTTCCACGCGCACCAGCACCTCGTCGTCGCCGGGCTCCGGGATCGCGACCGTTGCCAGTGACAACTCGAGTTCGCCGCTGGCCTTCACCAGTGATCGAAGCTGGAGGGATTCCGTGGTCGATTTCGAATGCATGCTCGTGTCTCCAATGATCCTGCGTGCCTGTGTTGCAATCCGCGCGTCGCGGTGCGATGGCGGTGTCTATGCTGCTGCGGTTCCGGGTGTCGCGACGAACCCTTTCCAGTTGCTCATGTAGTCGATGAATTTGGCCCCCAGGCCCTGCTGGCCAAGATACTGCGGCGTCACCGGCAAGCCGCGGGCCTCGAATGCCGGATCGTCCCGGACGCGTTCCGGGAAATCGTGGTGCAGGATGGCAGCGCGGCCGACGATGACGAAATCGAGCCCCGCATCCAGGCAACGCACTGCATCCGGCCCGCCCATGATCTTCCCGGCGGCGCCCATCCGCACCTGGCCGCGATCGAGCGACGTGAAGTACGACAGCAGGCTGCGGCCCTGGAACTCCGCGTCCTGCGGCTCCTTGAAGACGTCCCACAGCGAAAGGTCCAGGAAATCGACCATGTCGCTGTCGACCAGGCGGCCGGCGACGTCGACGATTTCGGGCAGTCGGAGACCGAAGCGTTCCGGCGACAGCCGGACGCCGACGGTGAAATCAGCGCGGCATCGCGAGCGGATCGCCGCGAGGATTTCGAACAGGATCCTGGCGCGATTCCCGACCGATCCGCCATAGCGGTCGGTGCGCCGGTTGATGTCCGGGCTCAGGAACTGCGCCAGCACGTAACCGTGCGCAGCGTGCAGTTCGACACCGTCGAACCCGGCACGCTCGGCGCGCGCCGCTGCTTCCGCAAAGTCCTCCACCAGTTGTTCCACTTCCCCAGGATCGAGCGCGCGCGCGCCGGTCTCGGCGTCGTCCGAGGGGCAGACCGGCTGTTCACCGATCAGCGCCGCGGGCGCGCGCATCCCGGCGTGATGCAGTTGGGCCATCGCCAGGCTGCCGCTGCGCGTGATGCAGGCGGCAAGGCGCGCGAGGCCCGCGTGCTGCGCATCGGAATAAATGCCCAACTGGCCGGCGAAACCGCGTCCCCGTGCCTGCACGTGCGAGGCGCAGGTCATGGTGAGGCCGAATCCGCCCTCGGCACGCATGGTGAGCCAGCGATATTCGTCGTCCGACAGCGTGCCGTCGTCGTGGCTCTGGCAATTGGTCAGCGGTGCCAGCATCAAACGGTTCTTCATCGCCCGGCCGCGCCTGAAATCCATGGGTTCCAGCAGCTTGCTCATGTGCCTCCCAGCCGCTCGCGCAGCCGTGCCTCGTCCACCTGCCCGCACCACTTCCCGACCACCACGGTCGCCACGCCATTGCCGATCAGGTTGGTGAGCGCGCGCGCCTCGGACATGAACCGGTCGATGCCCAGGATCAGCGCGACACCGGCGACCGGCACGTTGCCCACTGCGGACAGTGTCGCGGCGAGCACGATGAAGCCGCTGCCGGTGACGCCGGCGGCGCCCTTGGAGGTCAACAGCAGCACGGCGAGCAGCGTCAACTGGTGGCCGAGGTCGAGCGGGGTATTGGTGGCCTGCGCGATGAATACCGCGGCCATCGTCAGGTAGATCGCCGTCCCGTCCAGGTTGAATGAATAACCGGTGGGAATCACCAGCCCGACCACGGACTTCTCGACCCCGAGGTCCTCCATGCGCATCATCATTCGCGGCAGCACCGACTCGGATGACGAGGTGCCGAGCACGATGAACAGCTCCTCGCGGATGTAGCGGATGAAGGACAGGATGCTGAAGCCGTGCCACTTCGCGATGCCGCCGAGCACCACGAATATGAACAACAGGCAGGTGGCGTAGAAACAGGCCATCAGCGTGCCCAGCGACACCAGTGCGCCGATGCCGTACTTGCCGATGGTGAACGCCATCGCGCCCAGCGCGCCGAGCGGTGCGAGCCGCATGATGTAGCCCACGATCCGGAACAGCACCTCGGAAAGCTGCTCGACCATGCGGTAGACCGTCAGCTTGCGGCCGCCGGCCGCGTGCAGCGCGAAGCCGAACAGCACCGCGACCAGCAGCACCTGCAGTACCTCGCCCTCGGCGAAGGCGGCGGTGATCGTCGATGGGATGACGTTCAGGACGTGCTCGACGAGACCCTGCGGTCCCGCGGCGGACGCGTACTGGCGCACCGCGTCGGCATCGAGCGTGGCGGGATCGGCGTTGACGCCGGCACCCGGGCGCACCAGGTTGACGATGAGCAGCCCGATCATCAGCGCAACCGTGCTGACCACCTCGAAGTACACCAGTGCGAGCCCGCCGGTCCTGCCGACCTTCTTCATGTCTTCCATGCCCGAGATGCCCAGCACCACGGTGCAGAAGATGATCGGCCCGATCATCATCTTGATCAGCTTGATGAATCCGTCGCCCAGCGGTTTCAGCGCCGCGCCGGTGTCCGGGAACGCGAAGCCGATGACCGCGCCGATCACCACCGCCACGAGCACCTGTGCGTACAGCGAACGGAGGATGCGGGTGCGTGCCAAGCGGGCCTCCACGTTGCGGGCCGGTCAGTCCGGCAGTGCGGCCGGGAGAGTGTCGACGGCGGCGACCAGGAACGCCAGCGCCCCGGCCGCGGTGATCCGCGCCGCGCGCCTCATGCAGCCCAGTCGAGGATGACCTTGCCGGACCGGCCGCTGCGCATCACCTCGAAGCCCTCGCGGAAATCCGCGATCGGGAACCGGTGAGTGATGATCGGTCCGATGTCGAGTCCGCTCTGCAGCATCGCCGCCATCTTGTACCAGGTCTCGAACATCTCGCGCCCGTACACGCCCTTGAGCATCAGGCCCTTGAAGATCACGTCGTTCCAGTCGATCGCCGTTTCGTCGGGCGGGATGCCGAGCAGCGCGACGTTGCCGCCGTGGTGCATGGTACGCAGCAGGTCGCGGAATGCCCTGGGATTCCCGGACATCTCCATCCCGACGTCGAAACCCTCGGCCATGCCGAGCGACTTCATGGTGTCTTCGATCGACTCGTGGGTGACGTTGACTGCGCGTGTCGCGCCGAGCTTGCGCGCCAGGTCGAGGCGGTAGTCGTTGACGTCGGTCACCACGACGTGGCGCGCTCCCACGTGGCGGGCGATCGCCGTCGCCATGATCCCGATCGGGCCCGCGCCAGTGATCAGCACGTCCTCACCGACCAGGTTGAACGACAGCGCCGTGTGCGTGGCGTTGCCGAACGGGTCGAGGATCGAGGCGATCTCGTCGGTGATCGAGTCCGGCAGCTTGAAGGCATTGAAGGCGGGAATCGAAAGGTACTCGGCGAAGCATCCCGGCCGGTTCACGCCGACGCCCACGGTGTTGCGGCACAGGTGCCTGCGGCCCGCGCGGCAGTTGCGGCAGTAGCCACAGGTGATGTGTCCCTCGCCTGAGACGCGGTCACCGATCGAGAAGCCCTGCACCTCGCTGCCGACTTCGACGATCTCGCCGCAGTACTCGTGACCGACGTGCATCGGCACCGGGATCGTCTTCTGCGCCCAGTGGTCCCAGAGGTAGATGTGCATGTCGGTGCCGCAGATTGCGGTCTTGCGGATCCGGATCAGCACGTCGTTCGGGCCGGTCTTCGGCTCGGGGACGTCTTCGAGCCAGATGCCGGGCGCTCGCTCGGCCTTTACCAGTGCCTTCATGTGCCGGCTCCTTCGGGATTCATGCCTTGAGCACGCCGAGTTCGCGTCCCACGGACACGAATGCGTCGATCGCGCGATCGAGCTGCGCGGTCGTGTGTCCGGCGCACATCTGCGTGCGGATGCGCGCCTTGCCCATCGGCACCACCGGGAACGAGAAACCGATGACGTACACGCCGAGGTCGAGCAGGCGTTCGGCGAAACGGGCGGCGAGGGCGGCATCACCCAGCATCACCGGCGCGATCGGGTGCTCGCCCGGGACGATGTCGAAGCCCGCCTCGGTCATCCGCCGGCGGAAATGCACGGTGTTGCGGCGCAGCCGTTCGCGGAGCTCGTCCCCCGCCTCGACGAGGTCGAGCACGCGCAGCGTCCCGGCGGCCATGACCGGCGGAATGCTGTTGGAGAACAGGTAGGGCCTCGAGCGCTGCCGGAGCCAGGCGACGATCTGGCTGCGCGCAGCCGTATAGCCGCCCGCGGCGCCGCCGAGGGCCTTGCCGAGCGTGCCGGTGAGGATGTCGACGCGTCCCATGACCTCGCGGTACTCGGGCGTGCCGCGGCCACCCTTGCCCACGAACCCGGTCGCGTGCGAGTCGTCGACCATGACCAGTGCGCCATGGCGGTCGGCGAGGTCGCAGATGTCCTTCAACCGCGCGATCACCCCGTCCATCGAGAACACGCCGTCGGTGGCGATCAGCCTGACGCGCGCGCCGGCCGCTTCCTTGAGCCGGGTCTCGAGCTCGTCGAGGTCGTCGTTCGCGTAGCGCAGCCGCTGCGCCTTGCACAGCCGCACGCCGTCGATGATGCTGGCGTGATTCAGCGAGTCGCTGATGACCGCGTCCTGCTCGTCGAGCAGCGTCTCGAACAACCCGCCGTTGGCGTCGAAGCAGGACGAATACAGGATCGCGTCGTCCATGCCGAGGAAGGCCGCCAGCCGCGCCTCGAGCTGCTTGTGCACGGCCTGCGTTCCGCAGATGAAGCGCACCGAGGCCATGCCGTAGCCGTGGCGGTCCAGCGCCTGGTGCGCGGCCTCGATGACGGAGGGGTGGTTGGCAAGAGCGAGGTAGTTGTTCGCGCAGAGGTTCAGCAGTTCGCGGCCGTCGGCCAGCCGCACGACGGGTTGCTGGGGCGAGTCGAGCACGCGCTCGGGCTTGAAGAGCCCCGCGCCCTTGAGTTCGTCGCACTGGCGGGCGAGTCGGTCGAGGAATGTCTGGTCCAAGGCGGTCCTCCGGGCAAGTGCGGATTATAGGGGGCTTATAATGTGGCCGTGAGCCGCACTGCTGAACCAGGCGCTGGAACCGCAGGCCGTGACCTTGGCACGGCCGGAGCCGGCCTGCGCGTCGACAAGTGGCTGTGGTGCGCGCGGTTCTTCAAGACCCGCGGCCTCGCCCAGCAGGCGGTCGAGGGCGGCCACGTGCAGGTCAACGGCGAGCGGGCCAAGGCCTCGCGACCGGTCAAGGTGGGTGACAGGTTGCGCATCACTCGCGAGCGCGAGCGCTTCGAGGTGGAGGTGACCGGCCTCCCGGCCCGGCGCGGCCCGGCGCCCGAGGCGCGCGGTTGCTACTTCGAGACGGCGGAGAGCGAGGCGGCCCGGGCGGCGGTGCGGGAGTTCGACCGGCTTGCCGCGCCGGTGCATGCCGGGCGTCCGGACAAGAAGGAGCGCCGCGACCTGATACGGCACCTGAAGGGCCGCGGCTAGCACCGCTGCGATCGCGCCCGTGTATGCTCGGCCGCTGTACCGGCCGGGAATTCCGATGACCGCCTCGCTATCGTCGCGCTCGACGCGGCTGTTCATGGCCCTCACCGCGTTCTTCGTCGGCAACGCCGTGGTCGCCGAATTCGTCGGCGTGAAGATCTTCGCGCTCGAGCCCACGATCGGGCTGCCGCCTTTCGGCTGGAACCTGTTCGGCCAGGCGGGCTCGCTCAGCTTCACCGCCGGCGTGCTGATCTGGCCGATCGTCTTCATCATGACGGACGTCATCAACGAGTACTTCGGGCGTCGCGGCGTCCGGTTCATCTCGTTCGCGGCCGCCGGCATGATCACCTACGCCTTCGTCTTCGCCTATGCGGCCATCCGCCTGGAGCCGGCGGACTGGTGGATCACTGTCAACGCAGGCCGCGGCGTGCCGGACATGCAGGCGGCCTACGGCAACGTGTTCGGGCAGGGCCTGTGGACCATCGGCGGTTCGCTGGTCGCATTCCTGGTCGGGCAGATGATCGACGTGGCGATTTTCCACCGCATCCGGACGATCACTGGAGAGCGATGGATCTGGCTGCGCGCCACCGCGTCCACGGCCGTCTCGCAGCTGGTGGACAGTTTCGTCGTGCTGTACATCGCCTTCGTGCTCGGGCCCCAGCAGTGGCCGGTTTCGCTGTTCCTTGCGGTCGGCACGGTGAATTACTGCTACAAGATGGTGATGGCAGTGCTGTTGAGTCCGCTCATCTACGTCGCACGCAGCCGGATCGAGGCGTACCTTGGTCCGGTCGAGGCCGCGCGGCTCAAGGCCGAGGCCGCGGCGGATTGACCCCGCCGGTGCAAGTGACATCCCGCGACGCTGGTCCGCTGCTCACGATCGGCGAGCACAGGCTGTTGGTCACCGCACGCGATCGAGGGGTTTCGCATGTCGAGTGCTCGCTGGACCTCGGTCGCTCGACCGAGGCCGTGGAGGCTGGTCGGGACTGCTGGTCATGGCGCGGCCGTCGCTACCCGTACGCAGATGCCTGCCGCGAGCGGACCATCTATTTCTGGGACGGGAGCGGGTTCCGGCCCGTCTCGCGGTTCGCCGGCTCGCTGATCAAGCTGGTGCCCACCGAGTGGGGCGCGCCGACCTTCGAGATCGACGGCATCAAGATGCTGCCGACGGCACGTGTGTCGCCGTACGAGGATGCCAGTCGCAAGGTGGCACTCGTGGAGCCGCGCGCGAAAGTCGTGCTCGACACCTGTGGCGGGCTCGGGTACTTCGCCGCGTGGTGCCTGGCAGGGCAGGCCGCGCGCGTGATCTCGTTCGAAAAGAACCCGGAGGTGATCTGGCTGCGCGGCATCAATCCCTGGTCGCCGCCGCCGGGCGGCGCGCTGGAGCTCGAAGTGGGGGATGTCTCGCGCGAAATCGACCGGATTCCGGACGCCTCGGTGGACGCCGTACTGCACGATCCGCCACGGTTCGGCATCGCCGGCGAACTCTACTCTGAGGCGTTCTACCAGCAACTGGCCCGCGTGCTCCGGCGCCGCGGCCGGCTGTTCCACTACACCGGGGCGCCGAACGCGGTCTCGCGAGGGCGCGACCTGCCGGGCGAGGTGGCAGCACGCTTGCGCCGCGCGGGGTTCGAGGTCCGCGCGGCGCTCGACGGACTGTTGGCGGTCAGGGGCCAGGCGGGGCGTTTCGAGCCGCGTCCAGCGCGTCGCGCAGGCGATCCGCCCAGTGCTTCAGGATGATGTCCGCGGCTGCCCGGTTGGTAACGGTATTGGCCTGTTCGGGCATGCCGCCCATGCTGGTGTCGGCCTCGGTGTCGATGACGCGCGCGAGCAGCGTGCTGGTGCCGCCATCCCAGAGTTCGAGGTAGAGCGTCATCTGTCCCGCGGAGGCGACGATGTCGACGCTCGGCGAGGAATCGTCTGTTTCGGGCGCCGTGACCATCACGTTGAGCAGCGATGGCCGCAGCATCAGCACGCCCGGGCCCTGCGTGGTGACGACCTCGAAGTCGCCGCTCTTGCCGAGTTCGGCCACGAAAACCTTGTTGAACTGCAGCGAGAGGTCGTCCTTGATGCGCTTCTCGTCGTACGGCGTCACCTGCGCAGCGAGGTCCGGCTCGTTCTCGTTGTAGTTGCGTGCCCAGTCCTTCGCGAACTGGACGTAGCACTCGAGCAGCCCGACGCTCTTGTACTGCGAGAAATCGGCGCCCTGTTTCACGTACACCGCACCGTACGGCAGGGTTTTCCGGAGTTGCAGGCCGTCCGGGCTGACCGGCGGGTACTGCTGGTCGGCAGTCGCCACGGGCGCTGCAGCGAGCAACAGCAACGCCGACGCGAATCCCGCGCAGAAAAGGGATCCAGCTCGGTTCGATGTCGGCATTTCCCACCCCCTGAAAATTCGGTGCCAGGCACCTATTTATCAGATGTGGCCCAACGCCGGCGACAAATAAATAGGTGCCTGGCACCTATTTTTCGGGGAGCTACTTGACGAGCTGGTTCAGTTCGAAGATCGGCAGCAGCATCGCCAGCACGATCACCAGCACCAGGCCGCCCATGACCAGGATCATCAACGGCCCGAGCAGGCCCACGACGCCCTGCAGGATGGTGTCCAATTCGCGTTCCTGGTGGATCGCGGCACGGTCGAGCATCGTGTCGAGTTCCCCGCTCGATTCGCCGCTGGAGATCAGGTGGATCATCATCGGCGGAAAGACGCGGCTGGCGGCCAGCGACTTGCCGATCGGCGCACCCTCGCGCACCCGCACCGCCGCGGCCTCGACGGCCGCCTTCATCGGCAGGTTCGAAACCACCTCGGCCGAGATGCGCATGGCCTCGAGGACCGGGACCGTGCTCGAGGTGAGGGTGCTGAAGGTGCGGGCAAAACGCGCCGTGTTGGCGCCGCGAACGGCCTTGCCGATCACCGGCAGCGAGAGCAGGAACTGGTGCCAGACGCGCCGGTTCGACTCGACCTTTAGCCAGCGGGTGAACAGGAAGATCGCGGCGGCAATGGCGATCACCAGGTAGATGCCGAATTTCCGCATGAAGTCGCTGCCGGCGATCAGCGCCTGGGTCAGCAGCGGCAGCGCCGCTTCGCTCGAGCGGAACACCTCGACGATCTTGGGCACGACGGAAACCAGCAGGAAGAACACGATCACGATGCACACGGTGAACAGCAGCACCGGGTAGAGCATCGCGCTCAGGGTCCGGCTGCGCAGTTGCTGCCGATTGTCGGTGTAGTCGGCGAGTCGCTCCAGCACCGCATCGAGGTGGCCGGAATGCTCGCTCGCGGCAACGGTAGCGCAGTAGATTTCCGGGAACGAGCCCGGGAAGTCGGCGAGTCCGGCGGCCAGCGTGTGGCCCTCCATCACCTTCGAGCGGACGCCCAGGATGATGCTGCGCACGCGCGGCTTGTCGGTCTGCTGCGAAACCGCGAGCAGTGCTTCCTCGAGCGGCAGCGAGGACTTGACCAGTGTCGCGAGCTGCCGGGTCACCAGCGCCAGGTCGGCGGCGCTCAAGCCGCGCTGCAGCTTGAAGGTGAACGCGCCGCGGGAGCTTGCAGTCTCCTGCTCGACCACCTCGTCCACCAGCACCGGCAGCAGTCCCTGCTCGCGCAGCAACTGCCGGACATGGCGCGGCGTGTCGCCCTCGAGCACGCCCTTGCGCTCCCGGCCCGCGGCATCCACCGCGACGAATTCGAACGCTCCCATGCGTCAGTCCTCGCGCGTTACCTTGAGGACTTCCTCGATCGTGGTGACGCCGGCCAGCACCTTGACCCGTCCGTCGTCGCGGATGCCCGGCGTGCGTGTGCGGGCGTAACGCTCCATCTCCAGCTCGGAGGCGCCGTCGTGGATCATCGTTCGCATGTGCTCGTCGATCAGCACCAGCTCATAAATGCCCGTGCGGCCGCGGTAGCCGTTGGAGGTGTCGCGCTCGCCGGGGCGATAGAGCGTGGGCGACGCTGCGCCGTCGGGTATGTTCAGGAGCCGGCGCTCGTATTCACCCGCGATGTAGGCCTCGCGCGTCGCCGGGTTCAGCACCCGCACCAGGCGCTGCGCGATCACGCCGACCAGGCTCGAGGACAGCAGGAACGGCTCGATGCCCATGTCGCGCAGTCGCGTGACCGCGCCGACGGCAGTGTTCGTGTGCAGCGTCGAGAGCACCAGGTGGCCCGTCAAGCTCGACTGCACGGCGATCTGCGCGGTCTCGAGGTCGCGGATTTCGCCGACCATCACCACGTCCGGGTCCTGGCGCAGGATGGCGCGCAGGCCCCGCGCGAACGTCATCTCGACCCGCGAATTGACCTGTGTCTGGCCGATGCCGTCGATGTAGTACTCGATCGGGTCCTCGACGGTCATGATGTTGCGGGTGCGATCGTTGATGCGATCGAGTGCGGCGTACAGCGATGTGGTCTTGCCGGAGCCGGTCGGGCCGGTGACCAGCAGGATGCCGTTCGGCTTGTGGATCAGTTCGTCGGTCAGCGCCAGGGTCTTCGGATCCATGCCGAGCGAGTTCAGGTCGAGCCGGCCCGCCTGCTTGTCGAGCAGGCGCAGCACCACGCGCTCGCCGTGCCCGGCCGGGATCGTCGAGACGCGCACGTCCACCGCACGGCCCGCGACGCGCAGCGAGATGCGGCCGTCCTGCGGGAGGCGCTTCTCGGCGATGTCGAGGCGCGACATGACCTTGATGCGCGAGACGATCAGCGGCGCGACCGCGCGCTTGGTCTGCAGCACCTCGCGCAGCACGCCGTCCACGCGAAAGCGGATCACCAGCCGGTTCTCGAACGGCTCGATGTGGATATCGGAGGCGTTTTCCTTCACCGACTGCGTGAGCAGGGCGTTGATCAGTCGGATGACCGGTGCCTCGTCCTCGCTCTCGAGCAGGTCGGACTGCTCGGGAATGTCCTGCGCAAGGTCGGCGAGATCGGTGTCTTCCTCGAGCCCGCCCATGGCGTCCATGGTCGCGCTGGAGCCGCCCTCGTAGGCCTGGCGCAGCAGGGACTCGAAGCGCTCGGCGTCCACGCGTTCGATCGTCAGCGGGCGCCGCAGGTGCCGGCGCACTTCGGCGACCGCGAGCGGCGAGGCGCCCTGGCGCACCACGGCATCCACCCGGTCCGCCGTCAGGCCCCTGACCAGTACGCCGTGCCGCTTGGCGAAGGCGAACGGCAGCGGCCGCAGCGGGTCGGCTACGCGACCGGCCGCGGCCAGGATCGCCTCGTCGGTCGCTGCCGTGCTCACGGATTCGTTCCCGGTGGCGGCTGCGCCGCGCCCGGCGGCGGCGATTCAAACGGTGTCGTCGGCGTGACCGGAGGCCCAACGGTGCCGGGCTCCATCGTCGCAGGCTGGTCCAGCATGATGCTCGGCGACGTGGACTCGACTTCAGCGCGTTGCGCCGGCGTCAAGCCTTGCGGGGCCAGTTGTTCCGCCTGCCTCAGCACATCGGACGGCACCAGCTTGTCGAGCGTGGGCAGTGCCGGCTGGCGCTCGCTCGGCAGCAGCGGCACCTTGCCTCCGAACATCATGTCCTGCTGGCCGCGCAGGTAGTTGTACTTGGCGTTGGTCTCGATCGCCGCGTCCACGCCGTCGCGCAGGATGCGCGGCCGCACGAAGAACATCAGGTTGGACTTCTTCTTGTTCACGCTGCGCGTCTTGAAGAGCTCGCCGAGGATCGGGATCGAGCCCAGGAACGGCACCTGGGACTTCTCCTCGGTGGCCTCGTCGGAGAGCAGGCCGCCGAGCACGATGATGCCGCCGTCCTCCGCCATCACGTTGGTCGTGATCGTGCGCTTGTTGGTGATCAGGCCCTGGCTCGCGGCCAGCACCTGCTCGGAACTCGCGGCGAGGCTCGATACCTCCTGGGAGATCTTCAGCACCACCGTGCCGCCGTCGTTGATCTGCGGCGTGATCTTGAGGATGATGCCGACTTCCTCGCGGTTGATGGTCTGGAACGGGTTCACCTGGCCGGTGGAGCCCGAGATGCCCTGGTTCGTGTAGGAGCCCGTGACGATCGGGACCTCCTGCGCGACCTTGATCTCCGCCTCTTCGTTGTCGAGCGTCATCACCGACGGCGTCGAGATGATGTTGGTGTTGCCGGTTGCCTGCAGTGCCCGGATCAGCGCCGCCCAGCTGATGCCGCTGGTGACGATGCGGCCGACGCCGAGCGTGAGGCCCGAAGGCACGGCGGCGATGCTTGCCGGGTCGCGGATGCCCTGCAGGATCTCGCCGATGCCCGTGCCGTTCACCGGTTGGACGAAGCCGCCGGCAGGCAGGAAGTTGCCGTCGCCATCCCGGTCGGCGATCAGCCAGTTGACGCCGAGGTCGGCCGACTTGTCCACCGTCATCTCGACCAGGATGCCCTCGAGCAGCACCTGGGCGCGGCGGATGTCGAGGCGATCGACGATGGACATCACGGTCCGCATGATCTTGGGCGGCGCCGAGACGATCAGCGCATTGGTCTGCGGTTCGGCCCAGATGGTCACGCTCTTGTCCCCACCGCTGGACTGCACGCTGGTTGGCACTGCCGTCGGGCTGCCGCCGGCCGCCGCGGCCACCGTGGCCGTGATGCCCTGGATCTGCTCGCGCAGCTTGGCCGCGATCTTCTCCGCATCGGCGTAGCGCAGGTAGCGGACCTGCGTGTCGCCACCGGACTGCAGCGGCGTGTCCATGTGTGCGATCAGCGACTTGAGCCGCAGGCGCTGGGCGCTTTCGCCGCTCACCAGGATGCTGTTGGTGCGCTCGTCGGCGACCATCTTCACCGTGGGCTTGCCGCCGCCCTCGGCTGCGGCCGTGCTGTACAGGCTGTTCACCACGCGCACCACTTCCGCGGCGCTGGCGTGCTCGAGCGGGATGACGTCGATTTCCTCGTCGCCGGTCTGGTCGATGCGCTCGATGATGCGCGCCATGCGATTCACGTTTGACGCGCGGTCCGAGATGATCAGCATGTTCGAGGCCGGGTAGGCGGCCAGGTGGCCGTATTGCGGTATCAGGGGCCGCAGGATCGGGACCAGCTGCGCGGCGCTGACGTTCTTGACCGTGATGACCTGGGTGACGATCTCGTCGGACGAGGAACTCACGCCGGAGGGCAGGTCGTTGGCTGGCATCTGGCGGGCATTGGCGTCGGGCAGGATCTTGATCACTTTGCCTGCCGGGACGGCCACGAAACCGTGCACTTGCAGGATCGACAGGAACGCCTGGTAGAACGCGTCGGGCGACATCGGCGTCGACGACAGCATCGTCACCTGGGCGCGGACCCGCGGATCCACGATGAAGTTCTTGCCGGTGACGGCGCTTACCGCCTCGATGATCTGCGAGAGGTCGGCGTCCTTGTAGTTCGGCGTGATGGTGCTCTGGGCCTGGCTCAGCGACACACCCGTAAGCGCCAGCAGCGCAGCGAGCGCGATGCCGGAGAGCGCGGGGCCAATCGATCGAGCAGCTTGCGTTTCATCATCACTCCACTGGGTCCGGGCTTCCCTCGGGCGCCGGTGGCATTTCGCTCACTGGCACGGCTTCGGGCAGGGCTGCCGCCGCCGCCGCTTCTGCGGCAACCTGGGCGTTGTTGATCGATATCTGCGTCGGCTGTCCGTTGCGCTCCACTGTTACCGTGAGCTCGGACGCCGAGTTCATCAACTGCAATATGTCGACTCCGCGCGCCGGGTCGTCCAGCGGCGTGCCGTTGATTTCCGTCACGAGGTCGCCCGGCATCAGGCCCAGCCGGCTGAACTGCTGCCGGTCCCGTCCGGGGTATACCCGGTAACCGCGCTGCTGGCCATTGGCGAAGACCGGTTGCGGACGGAGGATTTCCGTGATCGCGCCGGGATTGGCGCTCGCGATCTCGCTGAGGCGGGTTCCCAGCATGGCGCCGGGGCTCGGCGGCGGCGCCGATCCGGACGGACCGCCGCCCTGGAACTTGCGCGGCAGCATCAGCGCCTCGAGACGACCGCCCCGGTCCAGGATCACGCGATCAGGGTAGACCGCATGGAGCGTGGTGCCGCCGGTGACGGTCTTGCCGACCGCATAGACCTTCGCGTTGGCGGCACTTTCGCCGATGATCGCGTAGCCCTTTTCGGGGTCGGACTCGGCAATCGTGCCTGCCAGCACCAGGTTCATCTGCGTGGCGGCGACCGCCTGGGGGTCGGTTGAGCCGGGGTTCGCTCCCGCAACGCCGAACAGGTGTGCGTTGGTGATCGCCTGCAGGTCGACGGCCGGGCCGGCCGGCGGCCCGGCTACCGGCGCCGGGGCCTGGCTCACCGATTGCGTGCCCATGATGGTCCAGACGAGCTGCACCAGCTGCCAGGCGAGCAGCAGCACCAGCGCCAGCGAGACCACCCATGGCAGAGACTGCATCCATCGGCCGGACCGGACGTCGGCCGCGACGGAGGCTAGTCGGGAGAAGGATGGTGGCAACTGCATTTCGGGCGTGAATTCATCCGCCCGGCGGGTTGGCAGCCGGGACCTGCGAATGATACGGACTTGCGGGACTGGGCCTCAAGACAATCGCGCAAATATCGGATCTGCGGTCGATTCCGTGCCGGAACCCGGCAGCGCTTGTAACGAGGGCACCGGGGCCCTATATAGGATTGGCTGGAGCACCCCTGGAACATGAGCGAAGAGCATACAAGGCAGGAACACGGCCTGGTGGTGGAGGAGGCGCGGCCGCAGGTCAAGCGCCCGCCGCTGTACCAGGTGATCCTGCTCAATGACGACTACACGCCGATGGAGTTCGTGGTGGACGTCCTCGAGCACATTTTCGGCATGGATCGCACCAGCGCGACACGCGTCATGCTGGAGGTGCATACCCGTGGCAAAGGCGTTTGCGGGGTGTATACGTATGAGATCGCGGAGACCAAGGTGGCGCAGGTGATGAGCTACGCGCGCCAGCAACAGCATCCGCTCCTGTGCACGATGGAAGAGGCCTGAAAAAGTGTTGAGCAGCGAACTCGAAGTCTGCCTGAACGAGGCCTTCCAATCGGCCCGGGAGGCGCGCCATGAATTCATGACGGTCGAGCACCTGTTGCTCGCCATCGTCGCCACGCCAAAGGTCGAGGAGATCCTGCGCGGCTGCGGCGCCGACGCGGTCCGGCTGGGCAAGGAACTCGACGAGTTCATCGACCAGACGACCCCGCGCCTGAAGCCCGACGACGATCGCGAAGTGCAGCCGACGCTCGGGTTCCAGCGCGTGCTGCAGCGCGCCGTGTTCCACGTGCAGTCGAGCGGTCGCAAGGAGGTCTCGGTTGCCAACGTGCTGGTGGCGATCTTCAGCGAGAAGCACTCCCACGCGGCGTACCTGCTCGCATTGCAGGACGTGTCGAGGCTGGACGTGGTCAATTTCATCTCCCACGGCCTGTCCAAGCCGGGCGACGAACCGGGGCCGCAGGGCGACGAGCCCGCGCCACCGGAAGCCGAGCGCGAGGCGGACGGCGGCTCGGCGCTGGAAAAATACGCCACCAACCTCAATCGGCTCGCCGAGGAGGGCCGGCTCGACCCGCTGATCGGCCGCAAGCTCGAAATCGAGCGCACCATCGAGATCCTGTGCAGGCGCCGCAAGAACAACCCGCTCTACGTGGGCGAGGCGGGCGTCGGCAAGACGGCACTGGTCGAGGGCGCTGGCCGGATGATCGTCGCGGACGAGGTGCCCGAGGTGCTGGCAGAAAGCACGGTGTACTCGCTGGACCTCGGCACGCTGATCGCGGGCACCAAGTATCGCGGCGACTTCGAGAAGCGGCTGAAGGCGGTGCTCACGGAACTGCGCAAGCAGCCCGGGGCCATCCTGTTCATCGACGAGATCCACACGGTGATCGGCGCCGGCGCCGCCTCGGGCGGCGTGATGGACGCGTCGAACCTGATAAAGCCCGCACTGGCCAACGGCGAAATGAGGTGCATCGGTTCGACGACCTACCAGGAGTTCCGGGGCATTTTCGAGAAGGACCACGCGCTCACCCGGCGCTTCCAGAAGATCGATGTCGTCGAGCCCAGTGTCGAGGAGACGGTGCAGATCCTGCGCGGCCTGAAGGCGCGCTTCGAGGAGCACCACGGCATCACCTACGACGACGATGCCCTGCAGGCGGCAGCGGATCTCGCGGCACGGCACATCAACGATCGCTACCTTCCCGACAAGGCGATCGACGTGATCGACGAGGCGGGTGCGAGGCAGCGACTGAAGCCGTGGCCGAGCGCGCCGGCTCGGTGGACGTCGCGCAGATCGAGGACGTGGTGGCCCGCATCGCTCGCATTCCGCCGAAGACCGTCTCGTCGAACGACCGCGACGTGCTGCGCAACCTCGAGCGCAACCTGAAGCTGGTGATCTACGGGCAGGATCCCGCCATCGAGACGCTTTCGGCAGCGATCAAGATGTCCCGGTCGGGCCTCGGTGACCAGAAAAAGCCCGTCGGGTCGTTCCTGTTCGCGGGGCCGACCGGTGTCGGCAAGACCGAGGTTACGCGCCAGCTGGCACTGGTGCTCGGCGTCGAATTGATCCGCTTCGACATGTCGGAGTACATGGAGCGCCACACGGTCTCGCGCCTGATCGGGGCGCCGCCGGGCTACGTGGGCTTCGACCAGGGCGGCCTGCTGACAGAGGCGATCGCCAAGCACCCGCACTGCGTGCTGCTGCTCGACGAGATCGAGAAGGCGCACCCGGACGTGTTCAACCTGCTGCTGCAGGTCATGGACCACGGGACGCTCACCGACAACAACGGCCGCAAGGCGGACTTCCGCCACGTGGTGCTGGTGATGACGACCAACGCCGGAGCGGCGGAAATGAGCCGTGCGCCGGTCGGGTTCGTCGCGCAGGACAATGCGCCGGACGGCATGGAGGCGGTGCGCAGGCTGTTCGCGCCCGAGTTCCGGAACCGGCTCGACGCGATCGTGCAGTTCGGGCCGCTGGATGAACGCACCGTACAGCGGGTCGTCGACAAGCTGCTGGTCGAGGTCGAGGCGCAGCTCGAGCAGAAGGGCGTTGCCCTGCACGTCGAGGACGCCGCCCGACGCTGGATTGCCGAGCGCGGCTACGACCCGAAGATGGGCGCCCGCCCGATGGCGCGCGTCATCCAGGAGCACATCAAGCGGCCGCTGGCCGAGGAACTGCTGTTCGGCAGGCTGGAGAAGGGCGGCCACGCGTTCGTGGACGTCGGCGCGACTGGCGAACTCGAGATCGAGACGCGCTCGATCGAGGAGCCCGCGCTGCTGGAGTGAAGACCGGCGGCTGCGGTTGAGCGAGGCGCCTGCGGGCGCCGGCCGGAGGCGTACGACTGGCCGTCAGCGCGCGCGGAAGACGATCCGCCCCTTGGTCAGGTCGTACGGGGTGATCTCCACCGTCACCGCGTCGCCGGTGAGGATGCGGATGTAGTGCTTGCGCATCTTGCCGGAGATGTGGGCGGTCACGAGGTGGCCGTTCTGCAACTGCACGCGAAAGGTCGTGTTCGGCAGGGTCTCGACCACCCGGCCTTCCATCTGGATTGCGTCTTCCTTCGCCATGCAGCCCCTCAAGCCGCGGTTCGAGCGGCGCGAATTCTGCATAAATGACCGCCGTTTGGCAACGCGATTCAGGCCCGGGTCGCGTCGCTCCCAGCGCGCGGAATGGCCGCGGCAAGCAGGGCACGGAACCGGTCGCGGGGTATGCAGCGGGCGCCCAGGCTCTCGAGGTGCGGGCTCGTCACCTGGCAGTCGATCAACTCGACGCCGCGCGCCAGCGATTCTTCCACCAGCCGTGCCAGCGCGACTTTCGACGCGTCGCGCTCGATGCTGAACATGGACTCGCCGAAAAAAACGTGCCCGAGCCCGATGCCGTAGAGTCCGCCGACCAGTTGTCCCTCGCGCCAGGCCTCGATGGAGTGGGCGTGCCCGAGGCGGTGCAGTTCCTGGTAGGCGGACTGCATTTCCGGCGATATCCAGGTGCCTTCCGGACGCAGGCCCGCGTCGGCGCAATGCGCGATCACGTCGGCGAATGCCGAGTCCACCCGGGTCTCGTAGCCGCGGTTGCGCAGGGTCTTGGCCAGGCTGCGGGAAACGCGGAACTCGACCGGAAACAGCACGGCGCGCGGGTCCGGGGACCACCAGAGGATGGGTTGCCCCTCTGAGTACCAGGGGAAAATCCCGCGGCGGTAGGCCTCGAGCAGGCGTGCCGGCGAGAGGTCCCCGCCCGCGCACAGCAGGCCGTCAGGTTCGTCCAGCGCCAGTTCGAGCGGCGGAAACGCGTCCGGGGGGTCGCCGGGCCGGAGGAATGGGATCACGCGTCCGCCGCGCGCTGAAACGGCAGGTGCGCGCGGGCCGCCTCGAGGTACTCCATGACGGCAGCCCGCTCGCGCTCCAGGTAGCGGGCGATCGCGGCATGGAGTTGCGGGTGGCCGAACCAGTGCGCCGAACGGGTGAGCGTCGGCTCGAATCCGCGCGCGAGCTTGTGCTCGCCTTGCGTGCCCGGATCGAAACCGTCGAGCCCGTGCTCGATGCACCACTCGATTCCCTGGTAGTAGCAGGTCTCGAAATGCAGGCAGTCCACCTGCCTGGAGGCGCCCCAGTAGCGCCCATAAAGGCATCGCTCGTCGCGGAAGAAGATTGCCGCTGCGATCGGCTGGCCGGCCTGCAGCGCGAGCTTGACCATGATGGTGTCCGGCAGGCGCCTGGCAACCAGGCCGAGGAATTCAGCCGTCAGGTAATGGGCGTTGCCGTGCCTCAGGAAGGTCTGCTCGGAGAAAGCGAAGATTGCCCTCCACAGGTCCGGCGCCACGGCGCTGCCCTCCAGCGTCTCGAACGTCACGCCGGCCTCGGCCACGCGCCGGCGCTCGCGCCGCAGTTTCTTGCGCTTCTCCGATCGCAGTCCGTCGAGGAAGTCCTCGAAGTCCCGATAGCCTCGGTTGCGCCACTGGAACCGGCAATCGTGGCGCGTCAGGAAACCGGCCGCCTCGAGTGCCGCCTGGTCGCCGGCTGTCGTAAAATTCACCTGCGTGCCGGGGACGCCTTCGCGGCGCGCGGATTCGACGAGTTCCATCGCCAGGCCTGCTCGAAGGTCGACGGCGTCGTTGGCGACCAGCAGGCGAGGGCCGCTCACCGGCGTGAACGGCACGGCAGCCACCAGCTTCGGGTAGTACTCGATGCCGGCCTGCAGGCTTGCCTGGGCCCAGCTCCAGTCAAAGACGAATTCGCCCCAGGAGTGCGTCTTCAGGTAGCGTGGGACGGCGCCGGCGAGCCGGCCGCTGCCGTCGCGCAGCAGCAGGTGGCGCGGGACCCAACCCGCGTCCGCCCCGACGCAGCCCGAGGACTCGAGTGCCTCGAGGAATCCGTGGCGCAGGAACGGATTGCCGGCGGCATCCAGCGCGTCCCACTCGGCCGCCGCAAGATCCGCGATCCGCCCGATCGTCTCCGCCTGCACGCTCATCGGGCGGCGGGTCTGCGCTCAGCCCGCGCCGGCGTCGAACTGCTCGAGGTACTTGTCCGCGTCGAGCGCCGCCATGCAGCCGGTGCCCGCCGAGGTGATCGCCTGGCGATACACGTGGTCGGCAACGTCGCCCGCTGCGAAGACGCCCGGCACGCTGGTGGCGGTGGCGCCGCCATCCGAGCCCGACCGCACGGTGATGTAACCGCCCTTCATCTCGATCTGCCCCTCAAAAATCTGCGTGTTGGGGGTGTGGCCGACCGCAATGAAGACGCCGGTGACTGCAACGTCGCGGCTGCCCGAGCCGTCGGTCGCCGCGATGCGCACGCCGGTGACGCCCGTGTCGTCGCCCAGCACGTCCTCGACCGCGTGGTTCCACGCGATGTCCACGACCCCGGCACGCTGGCGCTCGAACAGGCGGTCCTGCAGGATTTTCTCCGAGCGCAGCTTGTCGCGACGGTGCACCAGGGTGACGTGAGCGGCGATGTTCGACAGGTACAGCGCTTCCTCGACTGCGGTGTTGCCTCCGCCGATCACGGCGACACGCTGTCCGCGGAAAAAGAAGCCGTCGCAGGTCGCGCAGGCGGACACACCGCGGCCGCGGAATGCCTGCTCGGATTCGAGGCCCAGGTATCGCGCGCTTGCGCCGGTCGCGATGACCAGCGCGTCGCAGGTGTACTCGCCGCGGTCGCCCTTGAGCAACAGCGGCCGGCGCGCGAAGTCCACCGCGCTGACGTGGTCCATGACGATCTCGGTGTCGAAGCGTTCCGCGTGTTCGCGCATGCGCTCCATCAGGCCGGGGCCCGTGAGACCGTGCGGGTCGCCGGGCCAGTTGTCCACTTCGGTGGTGGTCATCAACTGCCCGCCCTGTTCCATGCCGGTCAAGAGCAGTGGCTTGCGATTTGCGCGCGCCGCATACACGGCCGCGGCGTAGCCGGCGGGCCCGGAGCCCAGGATGATCAGCGGCGAGTGACGGGGATCGCTCATGTATACTTCCTCGGGCTTTGGCGCCATGGCCGGACGGGGGCGCGGCATGGTAAGCAACATCCCGTCCCGCGGCAAAACAGCCGTTTCAGGGCGATTCGGCGCCGTCGGGCACGGCGCGCTGGAGCTTGCCGAAGCATCCCGGTAATCTTTGTAACTTCATACGCTTACGCGAAAGTATTGAGCTTTCAGGTGACCATCGGTGGCGAGGACTGAATCGAAGACTGACGCGGCCTCTGGCGTCGCCCGCGGCCTGCGTGAAAGCGCTCTGTGGGTTTTCGGCGCATTGGCGCTGATCCTGCTGGTGGCGCTGGCCACCTATGACAACGCCGACCCGGCATTCTCGTCGACCGGGCAATCGGGGCCGATCAGCAACTTGATCGGGCCTTTCGGTGCCTGGATGTCGGACCTGTTCTTCGTGCTGTTCGGCGGGCCTGCATTCCTGTTTCCGGTGATGCTGGCTTTTGCCGGCTGGACGCTGTTCCAGGAACGGCGCAGCGCCGAACCCTTCGACCGTCGCACCACCGGGTTGCGGGCCGCCGGCTTCGTGCTGGCGCTGGCCAGCAGCTGTGGACTGGCGACACTGCATTTCGATGCCGGGTCTCTGCCGAATTCGGCGGGCGGACTGGTCGGGTCGCTGGTGGGTGACCGACTGGCCTCCGCCTTGAGCCCGCTGGGCGCCACGCTGCTGCTGCTGGCCGTCTGGCTGGGCTCGGTGTCGCTGTTCACCGGCATCTCGTGGCTGGACGTGATGGACCGCATCGGCGGTGGCGTGCTGGCGGCGATCGCCTGGGCAAAGGAGCGCAGTTCGACCGCGCGCGACGTCAAGGCAGGCCGCGAGGTCAAGCAGGCGCGCCAGGAGATCGTGCGCGAAGAACAGAAGAAGGCCGCGGAGCGCAAGCCGCCGCGCATCGAGTCGATTGCCCCCAAGGTCGAGAAAAGCGAGCGCGTCGAGAAGGAGAAGCAGGTCTCGATGTTCGAACGGCTGGGTTCGACCGAGCTGCCGGAACTCTCGCTGCTGGACGACGCGCCGGCGCGCAAGGGCGGCTATTCGCCGGAGGCGCTCGAGGCGATGTCGCGACTGGTCGAGCTGAAGCTGCGCGATTTCGGTGTCGAGGCCGAGGTCGTCGAGGTGCATCCAGGGCCCGTCATCACGCGATTCGAGGTGCGGCCGGCGCCGGGCGTCAAGGTCGCGCAGATCTCGCATCTTTCGAAGGACCTCGCCCGCTCGCTGTCGGCGGTCAGCGTACGCGTGGTCGAGATCATCCCCGGCAAGTCCACGATGGGGCTCGAGATACCGAACGAGGCGCGCGAGATCGTCACGCTCGGCGAGATCATCAAGTCGAAGGCCTATGACGACATGAGCTCGGCGCTCGCGCTGGTGCTCGGCAAGGACATCGGCGGCAACCCGGTGGTTGCGGACCTGGCGCGGATGCCGCACCTGCTGGTCGGCGGCACCACCGGCTCGGGCAAGTCCACCGCGATCAACGCGATGGTGCTGTCGCTGCTGTACAAGTCGTCCGCCGAGCACGTGCGGATGATCATGATCGACCCGAAGATGCTGGAACTCTCGGTCTACGAGGGCATTCCCCACCTGCTGGTGCCGGTCGTGACCGACATGAAGCAGGCGGCCAACGCGTTGCGCTGGTGCGTGGCCGAGATGGAGCGACGCTACCAGCTGATGGCCGCCGCGGGCGTGCGCAACCTCGCGGGGTTCAATCGCAAGGTGAAGGATCTCGCCGACGCCGGCAAGCCGATGCGCGATCCGCTCGAGTTGAAGCGGCTGCCGCCGGGCGGCGATCCGGAGACGGTTTCCATCGTCGAGCCGCTGCCGTTCATCGTGGTGGTGGTGGACGAACTCGCCGACCTGATGATGATCGTCGGCAAGAAGGTCGAGGAACTTATCGCGCGGCTGGCGCAGAAGGCACGCGCGTCCGGCATCCACCTGATCCTCGCCACGCAACGACCGTCGGTGGACGTGATCACCGGTCTCATCAAGGCCAACATTCCGACGCGAATCGCATTCCAGGTGTCCGCCAAGGTCGATTCGCGCACCATCCTCGACCAGAGCGGCGCAGAGGCGCTGCTCGGCCACGGCGACATGCTGTTCCTGCAGCCCGGCACGTCGCTGCCGGTCCGCGTGCATGGCGCCTTCGTGTCGGACGCGGAAGTGCACCGCGTTGTCGGTCGCCTGAAGGCCGCCGGGCCCCCGTCCTACATGGACGAGATCCTCGACGGTCCGTCGGCGCCGATTCCCGGCCTGCCGGGTGAGGCCGGCGGCGGCGAGGAAGGCGGCGACCCGGAGCAGGACCCGCTGTACGACGAGGCCGTGCGCATCGTGGTCGAGAGCCGCAGGGCGTCGATCTCCGGCGTGCAGCGCAGGCTCAAGATCGGTTATAACCGCGCCGCCCGCATGATCGAGGCGATGGAGGCGGCCGGGCTGGTGGGTCCTCTGCAATCGAACGGCAGCCGCGAAGTGATCGCGCCGCCGCCGCCGGAATCTGACTGAGCACACGCATGATCAGCAGGAAACTCCCGGGCGCACTGTTCTCCGCCGCACTGGTGTTCTTCGCGCTGCCGGTCGTGGCTGCCGACGATTCGCTCGCGCGCGTCGAGGCCTGGCTCAAGTCCGTGAAGACACTGTCGGCGGATTTCGTGCAGGTGGTGCGCAACCGAGACGGGCAGATCAGCAGCCGCGTGACCGGCACGTTGTCGTTGTGGAGACCGGATCGCTTTCGCTGGGATTACCGCGACCCCTACGTTCAGGTGATCGTCGCCGATGGGCGCAGGCTCTGGCTGTACGACGCGGACCTCGAGCAAGTCACGGTGCGGCCGCTGGAGTCGGGCCTCGGTTCGACGCCGGCCATGCTGCTGTCCGGGGCCGGCTCGGTCGGCGACAGTTTCGTCGCCGGGCCGGTCGAGCGCGACGGCGAGTGGACCTGGTGCCGCCTCGAACCTAGGCAGCACGGTTCGGATTTCGAGAGCGTGAGCCTCGGCTTCAACGATCGCGGCGGGCTGGTCGCGATGCAGTTGGTGGACAAGCTCGGGCAGAGCACTGAACTGAATTTCAGCGATGTAGCGCTCAACCAGAAACTCGATCCGGCGTTGTTCCAGTTCACGCCGCCGAAGGGCGCCGACGTCATCGGCGACGCGAAGCCCTAGCGTCGATGATCCCGTTGCGTTACCGGCGCCTGTGGCTCGCGACCAGCGTGGCGCTGGTGGCCGTGATCCTCTACTCCAGCCTTACCCCGGACCTTGCACTGCCCACGCCGGGCGGTTTCGACAAGGTCGAGCACTTCGTCGCGTATTGCGGGCTCGCGGTGTGGTTCACCGGCCTCTATCCGCGGGCGCGATACATTCAGGTCGCGACGGGACTGCTGGCGCTGGGCCTGGGGGTCGAGGTCGCGCAGGGCCTGATGCAGCTTGGCCGCAGCGCGGAGATATTCGACATGGCGGCGAATGCCGCGGGCGTGGGAGTCGGCATGTTGCTTGCGTTGGCGCTGACCGGAGGATGGGCGCAGCGGGTCGAGTCGTGGCTGGAACGGCGCTGAGCAACGAGCACGACGCCGGCTGGCGACCGCTGGCCGACCGCATGCGGCCCGCGGCGCTGGACGAATTCGTCGGGCAGGCGCACCTGCTCGCGCCGGGCAAGCCGCTGCGCCGCATGCTGGAAGGCCGCAGCTTGCATTCGATGCTGCTCTGGGGGCCGCCCGGCACCGGCAAGACCACGCTCGCGCGGCTCGTCGCGCGCACCTGCGACGCGGAATTCGTCGCGCTCTCGGCGGTGATGGCAGGCGTCAAGGACGTGCGTGCCGTGGTCGAACAGGCGAGGATCCTGAAGCAGGAGTCGGGCCGGCAGACGGTGCTGTTCCTCGACGAAGTTCACCGCTTCAACAAGTCGCAGCAGGACGCGTTCCTGCCGTTCGTCGAGGACGGAACAGTCTGCTTCATCGGCGCGACCACCGAGAATCCGTCATTCGAGATCAACGGCGCGCTGCTGTCGCGCGCCCGGGTGTACGTGCTGCGCTCGCTGTCCCACGTCGACGTGCAACAGGTGCTGGGGCGGGCGCTGGCGCGAGAGGCCGGTGAGGGCAGCGGGCAGGTAGGCATCGACGCCAACGCGATGGACACGCTTGCCCGCGCGGGGGATGGCGATGCGCGGAGAGCACTGAACCTGCTCGAGATTGCCATCGACCTGGCCCGTGTCGGCGACCGGGTGGTCACCGAGGAAATTGCAGCTGAGGTGTCGGCCGGCGGTTACCGTCGCTTCGACAAGAAGGGCGAGCAGTTCTACGACCAGATCTCGGCGCTGCACAAGGCGGTGCGCGGATCTGATCCCGACGCCGCGCTCTATTGGCTGTGCCGGATGCTGGATGGCGGTTGCGACCCTCGCTATATCGCGAGGCGCGTCCTGCGCATGGCATCCGAGGACATCGGCAACGCCGATCCGCGCGCGCTGGCGCTCGCGCTGCAGGCCAGCGAGACCTACGAGCGGCTGGGCAGTCCGGAGGGCGAGCTCACTCTCGCGCAGGCGGTGGTGTTCATGGCCTGTGCCGCGAAAAGCAACGCGGTCTACGTTGCGTTCCGTGCGGCGATGGAGGACGCGAAGAAGCACGGAACGCTCGACGTGCCGCTGCCGCTGCGCAATGCGCCCACCGGGCTCATGAAGTCACTCGGGTACGGCAAGGGTTATCGCTACGCACACGACGAGCCCGACGCCTACGCCGCCGGCGAGAATTACTTTCCGGAAGGCATGGAGCCGGCGCGCTATTACCAGCCGGTGGACCGCGGTCTCGAAATCAAGATCCGCGAGGCGCTGGAGCGGCGGCGGAAACAGGGAAAATAGGTGCCAGGCACCGGATTAATTTTCGTGGCCGGCCGGGACGTGTGGGCGCGGACGCCGGCGAAAAAGGAGAATGTCCCCTGTTTCTCGTACAATTCGCCTCCCTTGCGATAACCACAGTGCCCAGGACGACCTGACCATGCTCGACGCAAAGCTGCTTCGTACCGACCCGGAGTCTGTGGCCCGGAACCTCGCGCGCCGCGGCTTTGCGCTGGACGTCGAAAGCCTCCGCGCGCTCGAGGAGCGTCGCAAGGTGGCGCAGGTGTCGGCCGACGAAACGCGCGCGGCTCGCAACGCCCACGCCAAGAAGGTCGGAATGGCGAAAGGCAAGGGCGAGGACATCTCCGGGCTGGTCGCAGAGGGCGACACCCTCGCTCGCCGGCTCGAGGGCCTAGAGAAGGAACAGGTCGCCGTCCAGGCCGAGTTCGACGAACTGGTGATGGGCCTGCCGAACATGCTGCACGACAGCGTGCCCGACGGCCGGGACGAGACCGCCAACGTCGAACTTCGACGCTGGGGAACGCCGCGCGAGTTCGACTTCGAGCCGAAGGACCATGTGGCGATCGGCGAGCAGCTTGCGCTGATGGATTTCGAGGCGGCCGGCAGGATTTCGGGCGCACGATTCGTGGTGTTGAAGGGCGGCATCGCGCGACTGCATCGCGCGCTGATCCAGTACATGCTCGATCTGCACACAGGCGAGCACGGCTATACCGAGGTATATGCCCCCTATCTCGTCGCGCGGCAGGCCCTGGTCGGCACGGGACAGCTGCCGAAGTTCGAGGCGGACTTGTTCCGCGTCGTCTCGGGCGAGCAGGAACTGTTCCTGATTCCCACCGCCGAGGTGCCGGTCACCAACCTTGCGCGCGAGTCGATCCTGGAGGCCGCGACGCTGCCGCGACGCTATGTTGCGCACACCCCGTGTTTCCGCTCCGAGGCGGGCTCCTACGGCAAGGACACGCGCGGGATGATCCGCCAGCACCAGTTCGAGAAGGTCGAGCTGGTGCAGATGGTGCGGCCCGAGGACTCTTATGCGGCGCTCGAGGAGCTGACCGCCAGTGCCGAGAAAGTGCTGCAGGGACTGAACCTGCCGTACCGTGTGCTTGCGCTGTGCAGCGGCGACGTCGGTTTCGGCAGCTCGAAGACCTACGACCTCGAGGTGTGGTTGCCAGGCCAGCAGAAATATCGCGAGATCTCGTCGTGCAGCAACTGCGAGGCGTTCCAGGCGCGACGCATGCAAGCGAGGTGGCGCAACCCCGCCACGGGCAAGCCGGAACCTGTTCACACATTGAATGGGTCGGGCGTCGCAGTCGGGCGCGCGCTGGTCGCGGTGCTGGAGAATTACCAGCAGGCGGACGGCAGTGTCGTCGTACCGGAGGTACTCAGGAAGTACATGGGCGGTGCCGAACTGTTCAGGGGTTAACACCCGGATCAGTGCTGAAGGTTCGAGAAGGAGAGGTGGCAGAGCGGTTGAATGCACCGGTCTTGAAAACCGGCGTCGGGTAACCCCCGACCGTGGGTTCGAATCCCACCCTCTCCGCCAATCACGCCAAAGGTCACCAAACCGAGCCTCACGCTGTGGAAGCACACCGTGATCGGCCCGAACTCACCGCGATCGGCAACACGACGCTCGACGGGTTCACGGGTCCACGAGATGCTCGACGGGGTGGGGCTCACTCACATGAACGGGCGGGTGTACGATCAAGCCGTGGGACGGTTCCTGAGTGTCGATCCGATCACTCGCGACGTGGCGGCCAGCCAGAGCTGGAACGGCTACGGCTACGGCTACGGCTACGTCGAGGGGCGGGTGCTGTCGGCCACGGCCCCGAGTGGATATTCGGCGCTTCGTGGCTTTTCACTCGACTGGCGAGCGCTTCCGAGGCCGCCGATTCACGACGGCGGGGTGGTCGTGGTGTAGATTGCGGGCGTGACCCGAAAGTCGCGGAAACCACTGGACTCGCAGGCCGTCGATCCGCAATCGATCGATGCGCTGTACGGATTGGAGCCCGTCATTGAGCCGTGTGGCTCGGGGACGTCGCAGTCCTCGGAGTTCGTCACCATCCGGTGCCCGTACTGCGGGGAGCAGTTCGGCACGGCCGTGGACCTGTCGGCGGGATCGTTCGGGTACGTCGAAGACTGCCAGGTCTGCTGTCAGCCGATCGAGCTCGCGGGTGAAGTGGACGACTCGGGGGCGCTGGTCCGTGTCGTGGCCGGCAGAAGTTGAGGTTGGCTGGTCCGTGGCGCGATTCGATCGCCGTCGAACTTTCGTACACACCTGGTGGGTTCATCTGGGGGGTCGCGATGCCGTTGCAAACGCCTGCCGTCTCGCCCCACCAACTGCTGCGGCTGCGGGAGGTTCAGAGACTGATGGGGCTTTCGCGATCGACCCTCTATCAAATGATCGAGCGTGGCCGGTTTCCGCCGGGAGTCCGGCTGGGCGCCCGCGCCCTGGGGCTTGCAGCGGTAGAATCAAGGCCCGAGGTCCTGATGCCGGTGTTGGACGTGCCGAAGCCCAATCCGAATGCCACGAGCCCCAAGAAATTGCTGCTGACCAAGTGGACGGCGGTTACGCCGCATGGCAAGGAGAAGCACTTCCTGGTCGTGAAGCTGGTCGATCCAGAACCGCCGGAGTCCCCGCTGGTGGCGGTCGAGCTCGAGGCTGTCCACTCCAGGCAGGTCCGGGTTCTGCCGTGGCGGGAGCTCACGGACACCACCAAGTGGAAACAGGGATGGGTTTAGCGGACGGGCGCCGGCACACAGGAGACGTAAAGAAGTCGGGGAGAGACAGGGAAGTGGCGGTCAATATCGAGAATGCGCGGTAACTCCCGAGGGACGCACAAGGCAGCCACGGTCACTCAATTGCTGCTGCTTGGATAGTAACGTTATCGTGACCATAAGGTGATGAGCAGCATAGGTCGAGAACCGCTGAGGGGACGCCGAGGCCAGACGGGTGCGGATCCCTTCCTCTCCGGCACCCCTGACTCGGAAACACTATTGAGCTTGTCGGCAATCACGCATCGTCTTGGGCTGCTCTGTCCGCAGCCGATTGCCCGCTGCCGTTGAAACGACCTTGGAGAGTCCGACGAGGCCTGGCATGGGGTCATCCCAGCAACCGACGGGCTGGAGGGCCGGAATTACCTCCGCGACCCAGCGGCCCCAAGTCATTTCGCCGGCCTTTACCAGGGGCCGAGTCGCAAAAAAATCGTAGTACGGGTAGATGCAGCGAGCGCCCACCGTGTAGCTCGCGATCGGCGACACCTCGCGCCCGAGCGCGTCGTCGTAGGCCATTCGGCAGACGTCCACGCCGCACCGTGCGGCGAAATCCACGAACCATCAAGGGCGGGCGTTTACCTCGATCAACTTGCACAGACCGTCTCGCACGTCGCGCTTGAATTCCGCGGAAAAGATGCCGCGGTACTTCACCTCTCCAAGCACTTTGCGCACGGATTCGACGGCATCCGGAACGTCCTTCAGCGGGATGCTTACCATCGACGTGCTGTTCCCGAAATCCCTCGGGTAAATACGCAGACGGCGACGTGGGAACAGCGCCTTGATGACACCGGCATGATCCACGTATCCGTCGATGAAATAGTGCTCGGCGAACGACCCGGGAATGTATTCCTGCAGCACGACGCTCATGCCGGCGGCGATCGCCTCGTCCAGCCTTCGCCTCGCCTCCTCGGTCGAGCGCACGCGCAGGCCCTTGGTGCCGAAGTGCGCCAGGAAGCTCTGCGAATCGGTGGGCTTCAGGAAGTAGAAGGTGTCGTCGGACGACGGCAGGTCACCGATGTCATCGCGCTTGACGATAATCCGGGTCCTGGGCATCGGCACGCCGAGTCGCTGCACGCGCAAAGGCATGCCTGTTCGAGTTTCGATTCGCGCAGTACCTGCTCGAGGAGTTCGGCAGTAGGCCTTGGTGCGCTGGCCATGCATTCGAAGCCCGGAAGCGCCTGGAACCACCGCGAGCGGCACACGAGGTCGCCACGAACGGCAGGATATACGAAGGCCTCTATGCCCTGGCGAGCAAAGGCACGGAGCACGCCCAATCCCGTCACGCCGCCGGACAGGATGACCACGGGCCAATCGCACGTCGCTGCGTCTTTCAGCAATCTGACCTCCGTATCGGGAACGCTGTCCTCGCGGCCCTCTCCCTGCGGCAAGGTCCGGCTGTCGCGGATTCTTGCACATGGCAGGATCATGCGGCGGAGCTTACGCAAGCCTCGGCGCGACGATTGCGCCCTACATCACCCTTTGCGCATGACTGCATGGGCCTGCCGCCACTCGGCAGCGCCAGTTGCGGGAGGGATCTATCGTCCTGGTGGTGTCCGGATTTCGTCCGAGTTGGCTTTCAGCGACCGGACTGGATACTTGCGCGGGAATTGGGCGCTGCGCGTCCACTATTGCAATAGAATCGACATCCGGCTTCTGCGCCGGCCGGGAGGCAGACATGCGTTCAGCATTGATGATGCTGGTGGCGGCCTTGATCGCGGCGTTCATTGGGGCCAATGCTGAGGCCGGTGAAGTGCAGCCGGTGCAAGCGCCGGATTCCGCCGCTGCGACGTCTGCGCATGCCGCCGTGGACTCTGCGGCTGCCCAAGCTGCGCCCGCAACGGCCGCAGGGAACCCGACAATGCTGAAAATGGCGATGGTTCCACCCCCGGCCGACTTCGAGATTCCCGCTGGCTACCGGTCCGTGCAACGGGCACTCGACACGGTCTACTGCACCAGCATCAAGCCGGTCGGTTCGAGGATACCCCAGACCTTTTGCCTGACCCGGGACCAGTTGAAAGACCAGCAGCGGCAAGCCGAGGTGGCGCGCCGAGAGTTGGCACAGAAAAGCCACATCGCGGGCAGCGGCGGTGGTGGATAAGCGTCGAGAATCCGTCCCGACGACAGGCCTAGAACGAGATCAGTTGGTAGCCCTCGGACTGCAGGGCCACCAGCGCGGTCATCGCGGACAAGGCAACTTCCACTCCGGGCGCGAGTTCCTGGCGCGAAAAACCCCGGTGCGCAGCCGTCTGTCCGCAAAGAATGATCCGCACGCCCTTGTCCTGCAGGGCCGTCAACAGCGGCGCATTGGGGTTGTCGGTGCCGAACCGGGTCTTGTAGGCGGCGGTCGACAGCAAGTCCTTGCTGGCCGCGCCATGGACGACCAGCGCAAGCTTGACCTGCTCGGGCTTGGTCCCCGCGCGCGCCTGCATGTTCAGGAACCGGGCGAGGCTCTCGATGCGCGGGTTCAACTGGTCAACCGCATCGGGGGACGGGGCCACATCGAACACGGCCCGATACGTCATGCCGGCCGGCGTGACGAAGTCGGGTGACGCCACGTCGTAAACCGGCCCGAACTGTTCGATGACCGGCCCGGCGCTCGGGGAACCGACGCTCGCCGCGCGCACCGTCGCTCCGGTCAAGACGAGTGCAACGATGCAGCAGATCGCGATAGCAGCTGGTTTCATGTTGCATCTCCGTGTGTGCCGCTTGCGGCGACTGGGTCGAAAAGGTCAAGGACGGGAGTGGCCGGGCGCACCAGTCGACGTTGTCCGGTTACCGCGCCAATAGCCCGATGAACGCATCCAGCGCGGTCGTCCACAAGTCCGGATCGTTGGCCAGGAAATGCCCGTTCAGCGACGGGGCGCGAGTGTACACGTCGAAGACACCGTCGCCACCAGCGGCCACGAAGGCGTCAAAATTCCCGCGACTGTGCGACAGGCTGTAGAAACTGTCATTGTTTGCATACAGCCAGATGGTCGGCCCGGGGAAAGCGGCGCCGCGCACGAACGCGCCGCGATTTACGGTGAGCGCATCCTGGCAGCCTTCGCCCAGCCAGCCGCCGACAAAATTGACGGCCCCGTCGAACAGGTCGGGCCGTCGAGCCGCGTGCACGACCGCGAGGATGCCGCCTCGCGAAGTTCCCGCGCTCAGCATCCGCGTCCGGTCCACGTCACCGCGGCTGGCGAGGTATTCCGCAGCCGCGTCCACGTCCAGCAGTGCGTGTTCGAATCCCGCGAGCGCAGGTTCCGCCAGGCATGAATACCGCGAGCGGTCCGGGGTAAATCCCTCGTCGTAGAGTCCGTCCGAAGTGCCGCGGCCCCGGCGCTGTGGAAATGCCACCAGCCAGCCTCGATCCGCAAAGAACTTTGCCACGGCCTCGCTGGTATAGGTCACCTTGAACTGCGCCGGGTCGTCTCCGTTGCCGGTCGAGCCGTGGTTGAACATCACGGCCGGAAACGGCCCGGGACCGAACGGACGATAGATGACGACTTCCAGCGTTATCGGCATCCCGGCCTCGATGAACGGCGTCGTCGCTCGCGCGACGGATCGTACCGCGAACGCGCGACATGCGTTGCCGTCCCAACTGCTGGCCGATACGCAGGTGCCGCCAATCGACTTCTCGTCCAGGCGCGTCGAGCCGTCCAGCAGGGTGACGGTTTGGCGAATGGTGCCGAGCGCAGCAGTCGCGGTGCCGTTCGGCGTGGATGCCACGGTGGCGCCTCCCAGCAGCACCGTTGGCGTGGTCGTGCGGCTCGTGACCCAGTTGATCGTTACCTGGCATGACGACGCGCCTTCGGCAATGACGCAGTCGCTCACGGTCAACGAGCCGGTCGCTGGCGCGGGCGCGCCCGGCCCTGAGCCCGATCCGCCACCGCATCCGGCCAGTGCTACAGCCGCAGCGGCCAGGCTGAGAACGAGCAGGTACGGCTTCGAGTGCGTGGAGTGCATGGTGCGTCTCAGGCTGGAGGTCGCGCCGCGTTATCGGAACGTTTCCAACCCAGTCTAGCAAGCCTGATCAGAATCCGTGCTGTACCGCGAAATAGAACGTCGCGTCGGGCGACGCGTTGACCTCGATGTCCTCGTTCATGCCAAGGTCGAAGCGCCAGCCGGCGGGGGTACGCCAGGTGCCGCCGTAGCCGAGCACAACCGCGTCACCCGACAGGCCGTTGATCGGGACGTCGAAGACGCGCGAATTTGCATAGACCTGCACCGTCAGGTCGAGGCTGCGCCAGGCATTCCATGACACGCCGGCGAGCCCGGCCCACGCGAAGCTTTCCTGGTATTGGGGAAGGATGTCGCCCTGGCCCAGCCACACCGCATCGACCTGTCCGAAGACCTGCCAGTGTTCCGAGAGCTGGGTCTGGCCGGCCACGCTCAGTGCCACGTCCAGCGCTCCGCTGCCCAGAAGCCCTTTTGATTCGCCGACCGGCACGTCGACGCTGAGCCAGCTCGAGATCGCGCCGCGATCGGACGCCGTGACCTGGTAGCCGAGCGCGACCGGAACGTCGGCAATGCCAGACGCGCTGTCGTCCACCCGGAGTTCGACCTGGTCACCCTGCTGGAATTCGATCAGCAATCGGTCCCTGGGCATCTGGTCGCGCACGCCGTTCGACAGCCCGAACAGGTCATGCCAGTTCTCGATCACGCCGTCGAGCGTGCCGCCGCTCAGGTGGCGCCATGGAATCTCGATGAGTCCAGCCCAGTCACTGCCGAACGCGTACTCCAGTCGCAGGCGCACGTCCTGGGTCTCGGCATCGATCGTGAAATTCTGCGAGCCCGAGGCATCGATATCCGCCGAATTGGACCAGTTGACGTCCAGCGTCGCACGCCCGGAATCGGCCGTCGGCAGGCGGGCGGGCCGGGGATCCGGGAACCCGTAAGGCAGCACCAGCGGGTTCTGGTTTCGCGTAAGCAATGGTTCGGCGTTCGCCGAAGCCGGGGCCAGCGTGAGGAACCCGTACAGAGCAGCGGCTGCTGCGGCTGCTGCGCGGCTGCGCGTATTCGTTCCATGACCGCCGCTGACCGTCACTTACATGCACTCCGGACGATGGGTCCCGATGCTGCCAGAGTCTAGGCGCCCCGCGCGTGTCGAGCATCTCGGCTTCCCCCAATGGGAGGCGCGACCCTTGGGTACCCGAGGTCCGTTCAGTCCGCGAGGACCGACAGCCACGCGCGGCCCGACGGGCATGCGAGGTCGGTCGTCGAGGGCTACGATTGGAGTCTCGCCGGAATTCGCGACTAGAGGACCCTGCCATGATCATCGATGCCTGGGCACAGCACCCGACAGCCCGCCACCTGGACCAGCCGATGTTCGAGTCGCTGCGGCGCTGGGCGCGGGCGGAGCAGCGTGATGCAGCCGTTGTCGATGAGTGGCCCGTGGAACTCACCGTCGCGAGCATGGACGAGGCGGGGGTCGCGAAAAGCCTGATCAGTGCATGGGAAGGCCCGCAGGGCTCACTGATCTCGAACGACGAGGTTGCCGGCTTCGTGCGCCAGGCGCCTGACCGGCTGGCAGGTGTCGGTTCGGTGGACATCCGCCGGCCGCGGGATGCCGTGCGTGAGATCCGCCGTTGCGTGCGCGAACTCGGCTTCAAGGGCATCCGGATCCTGCCATGGTTGTGGGAACTGCCACCCACGCACGCGCGCTTTTATCCCGTCTACAGCGAGTGCTGCGAACTGGGCGTGCCGTTCTGCACCCAGGTCGGCCACACCGGCCCGTTGATGCCGTCCGAGGTGGGCAGGCCGATCCCGTACATCGACCAGGTGGCGATCGATTTCCCGGAACTTGTCATTGCCTGCGGCCACATCGGCTATCCGTGGACCGAGGAGATGATCGCGGTCGCGACCAAGCATCGAAACGTGTACATCGACACCTCGGCGTACACGGCGAGGCGCTACCCGCCGGCGCTGGTCGCTTACGTCCGCGCGCACGGCCGCGACAAGGTGATGTTCGGCTCGAACTGGCCGATGATTGCGCCCGCCAAGGCGCTCGAGGGCCTCGGCGAACTCGGCCTCGACGAAAAGACGCGGACGGCGTTCCTGTCCGGAAACGCCGCCCGAGTGTTCAGCCTTTAGTCGCCGCGTCGCGGCTCACTTCATCTCGATCTGGCCGCGGATCTCGCCGAGGCGATAGTTGCCGGGGCGGGCTTTCTGCGCATCCGCGCCGTCGTTGGTGTGGATGTTGACGTATGTCTTGCCGTCGCGCAGTTCGTACACCAGGTCCGACAGCGGGGCACCGAGCATCGGGCCGGTCAGGTCCGCTGCGGTAATGGTGCCTTCGGCCAGCACGCCGGTGAACGGGCCTTTCTTCGCGGTTGCGCCATGCGCGGGGAACAGCTTCACGACGCCGGGTCCGTTGGTGGTGGGGTTGCCGAGGTGCAGTTCAGAGCTGTAAGCGTTCTGCAGGTCGGTCACGGTCAGCGTATAGGAGATTTTCTTTTCGCCATCGTGCACCGTGATTTTCAACTGGCCGGTGGCCGTGGAGCTGGTCGGTTCCGGAAGTTGCCCGGCACTCGTCAGCGTTGCCTCGAAACGCAGTTCCTCGGCGCACGCAGGCATTGCGGTGAGCGCGAGCGCGGTGGCCGCAAGGGCGACCCAGGTACGTCTTTTCATCGGCATGTTCAGGACCTCTGGAGGGCTGCATCTAGTGGCCGGGTCGATCTCGCGACGTCGGCCGTGCACCCGAAATAGGCCCTGTTGGTGCAAACGAAAATACGTACTTTCGGAAGAAAACTTCGCCGGGACGCGGCGTGGCCTTCAGTCGCGGCCGCGCGGCCCTGCGTAGAGGTCGATCACGCGTTCGAGCGCGCCCCTGCACACGCTGCAGAAGGGCACCTCGTTGCGCGTGAACATCACGCAGTCGATCTGTGGACGATAGTACGCGTGGGCGTCGTAGTTTGCGCCCTGGAACGCGCCGACCTGGTCCGCGTAGCGGGCCGCCCCGAACAGGCGTGTCGTGTATGCCTGTTCCTCGCGGAACAGCGCCGACATCTCACTCTCCGGGCGTCCGTCGGCACGGATCTGCTTGCGGCGGGCCTGGAATTCGCGCTGGCGGTTCTCGAACTCCTCCTTGGGCCAGGGTGTCGGCAGCGGGGTGCTGCTCGCCACGAGTGCGCGCCACTTCAGCCGGTCGGCATCGAGCATCGCGGTGACGTTCGGCTGCCAGGGTTCGACGATGCTGGTCGCCGGCTCGTAGGCCACCGGGGAGGTGTAGTATTCGTCGGCCAGCGCGGCGAAATGATGCCCGAACTCGTGCACGAAGACGTAGTCGGCCCAGTCGCTGTCAACTGCGACCGTGGACATGTCGCCGAAGATTCCGCCGCCGCCGTAGGTCGCGCCGTTTGCCATGATGGTCAGGAATTCGTAGGGAGCCCATGCGGCCACGTCGCGCAGCGCGCGGTCGTCGAACGTGAGCACGTAGCGCTCAGAGCCGAACGCGTCGTAGGTCGCTCCGACCGGCGACCGGCGGTATACGCCCGTGGACGGTCGCGAAATTCCCGACTCCGCGGCCGGCGGGCACAGTCCCCAGACGTTGAAGTCCTTGCGCCGCGACTTGAACGGCTCGTGGCGGAACAGCGCGGCGACCAGTCGCTCGGCATCGGGGCGGAATTTTCTCTCGCACTCGGCGGCCGTATAACCGTCGCCGAGCAGCAGCACGTCGACCTTGTCGGGCGGGGCGCCGTTGTGCTCGATCTCGAGCAATTGCTGTGTTGCCGGCGGCGCTCGATCGATGAACGGGTCGGCCGGGTCGACCGCCAGTTGCCAGACGGTTGCGAAGGCCTGCTCGGCGTTGCGTTGCTGCAGCGTGATCGTTACCGGGGCGGAGGGCGCGGGGAATCGCAGCGAGTCGCCAAAGGTGCGGTGCGAAGTGCCGGCCTCGGCGGTCGTGGCCCACTCGGCGTAGATCGAGTCGAAGCCGCGTGAATAGAGCAGCTTGCCGGTGGCGTCACGGACTTCGAAACGGTAGGTGCCGAGGTTGGTGTCGTCCACGGCGCGATCGAGGCTGCCGGGCCAGGGCAGCGGTTCGATGACGACCCGGTCCACGGAATGGATCTCGGCGCCCTGGCCGCCGGTGTGGAAGTAGTCGACGCGCATGGTCGCCGGCTGGCCCGCGGCAACCACGGGTGTCGCGCATGCCGCCAGCAGCGTTGCCGCAAGGAACAGCGCCGCACGCAGGCTCACTTGCGGCCCCGCGACGTGGTGCGCCGCCGTTTTGCGGCAGTCGGCGAACCGGCGGCACGGGACTTCGCGGTCTTGCGCGCGGGACGCCGCTTCACTTCCATGCGGGCCAGCGCCTTGTGCTCGCGCGACTGGATGTCGGTCTCGACCTGACGCAATTGCGTGACGAACAGCTGCGCCGCGCGCGACAGCGTGCGCTTGCGGGGATAGAACAGCCCGTAGCTCATGTGCAGCCAGGGTGCATCGAAAGGCACCAGCGCGACCTTGCCGGAACGCAGTTCCGGTTCGATGGCGGTCAGCGGCGCGAGTCCGACCGCGTCCCCGGCCAGCACCGCGGCCTTTACCACCGAGAAGCTGTCGAGCATCAGGCTGGGCGTCAGGTCGCCGGTCTCGCGCTGGATCCTCGCGTTCGGCGTGGCGCGGCCGATGTGCATTGCAATCCGGTGCGGTATTCGCGAGGCGGCGAGCGGGAAGACCAGCAGGGTTTCGAGCGAATGCTCGCGGGCGACCGTCAGTGGATGTCCCGGGCGGGAGAAGAAGAACACGCGGTGCTCGGCCACCGGTTCGATGGCGAGCTTCGTCGGGTGGCGTTCGGCGCTGGTGGTATCGGCGATTGCGAACTCGATCCTGCCGGCGATGACGGACCGGGCCAGCTCGTCGAAGTCGGCGGTCACCGCGTGCACGCGCAGCCGGGAATTGGCGGTTGCCATGCGGCCCAGCGCGATTCCGAGCGGCAGTTCCGCGGCGAACATGTCGGTGCCGAACACGATCTCGGGCGACTGCAGGCCGGCCAGTTCCTCCAGGTCGCGGGTGAAATCGCGTGCCTGGGTAAATATCCGGCTCGCGTGGTCGATCATCAGGCGGCCGGCCTCGCCGGGCTTGAGCGCCTTGGCGGCCGTGTCCATCAGCTTGGTGCCGACCACGGACTCGAGCGATCCGACGCGCTTCAGCAGGGTGTCCGACGACAGGCCGAGGGCCTTCGCTGCGCGCGTGATGTCGCGGGCCGGCAGGAGCTTGACGATGTCGAGCAGGCTGGGTGTCTTCACCATATCCTCCGGGTGCTAGCGGGCATGCGGGTCCAAGGTACACCCTTCCCGTACCTTCGGGCTGGGTTCCGACCCGCGCACTTTACGGCCTCTCGGCGGGCTCGTGCAGCCGGTATCATGTCTACCCATGTCTTCAAGGCTCATCGCCAGGCGCGACCTCGAGTTCCTGCTGCACGAGTGGCTGGACGTGGCATCCCTCGGCAGCCGCCCGCGATTCGCCGACCACTCGCGCGAAACCCTCGACGCGGCACTGGACGCCGCCGAGCGTATCGCGACCGAGAAATTCCTGCCGCACCGGCGCCGCAGTGACAGCGAGGAGCCAGAATTCGACGGCGAACGGGTGCACCTGATTCCCGAGGTGCGCGAGTCGTTCGAGGCTTTTGCGGCTGCCGGGCTGCTGGCGGCGGCACAGGACTACGAGTACGGCGGGATGCAGCTGCCCGCGGTGGTTGACAAGGCGTGCTTCGCATATTTCCTGGCGGCTAACGCCGGGAGCGCGGGCTACGCGCTGTTGACCGCCGCCAACGCCAACCTGCTGCTGGCGCATGGCTCCGCTGCCCAGGTCGATGCCTTTGCCAGGCCCCAGCTCACCGGCCGCTTCACCGGCACCATGTGCCTGTCCGAGCCGCAGGCAGGCTCCTCGCTTGCAGACGTGGCGACCCGGGCCGAGCCGGACGGCGACTCGCCGTTCGGTCCGCGCTACCGGCTCACCGGCAACAAGATGTGGATCTCGGCCGGAGAGCACGAGATCGCCGAAAACATCGTGCACCTGGTGCTGGCGAGGATCGCCGGCGCACCGGCCGGCGTGAAGGGCATTTCGCTGTTCATCGTGCCGCGCAGCCTGGTGGGCCGTGACGGGGCGGTGGGCGAGCGCAACGACGTGTCGCTCGCGGGCCTGAACCACAAGATGGGCAGTCGCGGCACCGTCAACACGCTTCTCAATTTCGGCGAGGGGCGGTTTCGGCCGGAAGGCAGGGGCGGCGCGGTCGGTTACCTGGTCGGCGAGCCGAATCGCGGGCTCGCCTGCATGTTCCACATGATGAACGAGGCGCGCATCGGGGTCGGGCTCGGCGCGGTGGCGCTGGGCTCCGCCGGCTACCTGGAGTCACTCGACTACGCGCGCAACCGGCCGCAGGGCCGCCCACTCGGTGCGAAGGACCCGGCCGCCCCGCAGGTGCCGATCATCGAGCATGCCGACGTGCGCCGGATGCTGCTGGCACAGAAGGCCTACGTCGAGGGCGGCCTGGCGTTCAACCTGTACTGTGCGTGGCTGGTCGACGAGCAGCGGACGGCCGAGTCGCCGGACGCGCGGGCCCGGGCGGGACTGCTGCTCGAGATCCTGACGCCGGTGGCGAAGTCCTGGCCGTCGCAGTGGTGCCTGGCCGCGAACGACCTCGCGATCCAGGTGCTCGGCGGCTGCGGTTACACGAGGGATTACCCGGTGGAGCAGCTCTACCGGGACAATCGGCTGAACCCCATCCACGAGGGTACCCACGGCATCCAGGCGCTGGACCTGCTCGGGCGCAAGGTGACGATGGAGGGCGGACGCGCGCTGTCGCTGGTCGGCGAGGAGGTTGCGCGCTGCATCGCGCGCGCGCGCGCGACCGGTGACGAAGCTCTGGGGGAATACGCCGAGTCGCTGGGGCGCGCCGCAGCGCGCGCCGTGGAGACCACCCGGGCGCTGCACGGGAGCGGCGATCCCGGGCGCGCACTCGCAAATGCCAGCGTGTACCTGGAGGCATTCGGTCACGTGGTGCTGGCCTGGATCTGGCTCGAGCAGGCGCTGGCCGCGCATGGCAAGGTCGGTGACTTCTACGACGGCAAGCGGCAGGCGTGCCGGTTCTTCTATCGCTGGGAACTGCCGCGCACCGGGCCGCAATTCGACCTGCTCGCGAGCCTGGACGACACGACACTCGGAATGCGCGACCAGTGGTTCTAGCCGGCAGGGCGTGGCGTGATGCGGGATTGACGCAGCGGGGAGCGGCTGCAGCGAGGAGCACGCGATGAGCGATTCGATTCCAGGCACGCGACCCGTGGCTCCGCAGCACGAGTTCGATGCGGTACGGCTGGCCGACTGGCTCGCGGCGAACGTCGCGCCACTCGCGGGTCCGCTCGAGGTCGCGCAGTTCAAGGGTGGGCAGTCGAATCCGACCTACCTGCTCGGCGCCGGGCAACAGCGCTATGTGCTGCGCCGCAAGCCGCCGGGCAAGTTGCTGCCGTCGGCCCATGCAGTGGAGCGAGAATTCCGCGTGATAGAGGCACTGGCGGGCACCGCTGTGCCGGTGGCCCGGGCACTGGCGCTCTGCGAGGACGACACCGTCATCGGCACCTCCTTCTACGTGATGGAGTACGTTACCGGGCGCGTGCTGTGGGACCCCGCATTGCCGGGGCTCGAGGCGTCGCAGCGCGCCGCGATCCATGACGAGATGAACCGGGTCGTCGCCGCGCTGCATTGCGTCGATCCGGTCGCGGTCGGGCTCGGCAGTTTCGGCAAGACAGGCGAGTACATTGCCCGGCAGGTGGCTCGCTGGAGCCGGCAGTACCGGGCGTCCGAAACGGAGAAGATCGACGCGATGGACAAGCTGATCGCCTGGCTGCCGGCGAACATTCCCGCGGGCGACGAGACGCGGATCGTGCACGGCGACTACCGCATCGACAACGTGATCTTCGATCCCGCCGAACCGCGCATCCGGGCCGTGATCGACTGGGAACTGTCCACGCTGGGCCACCCGCTCGCCGACTTCGCGTACCACTGCATGGCCTGGCGAATCCCGCCGGGCATGTTCCGCGGGCTTGCAGGGCTCGACTTCGCCGCGATGGGCATACCCGACGAGCGCACCTACGTGGCTGCGTACTGCCGGCGTACCGGACGCGAGGGGATTGCCGAGCGCGACTGGGAATACTACATGGCGTACAACATGTTCCGGATTGCCGCGATCGCGCAGGGCGTGATGGCGCGTGCGCTGCAGGGTAATGCCTCGAGCGAGGAGGCCCTGCAGACCGGGCGCAAGGCGCGCCCGCTGGCGGAACTGGCGTGGAGCCAGGTCGAGCGGCTCAAACTTTCCTGAGGAGACGACGATGGATTTCCAATATTCCCCAAAGGTGCAGGACCTGCAGCGCCGCGTGGCCGCCTTCATGGACGAGCACGTTTACCCGAACGAGGGTCGCTTCCACGCCGAGATCGAGCAGAACCGGCGCCAGGGCAACGCCTGGCTGCCGACCGCCGTCGTCGAGGAACTGAAGAAGAAGGCACGCGCCGCCGGGCTGTGGAACCTGTGGTTGCCGGAGTCCGAGTACGGCGCCGGCCTCACCAACCTGGAGTACGCGCCGCTCTGCGAGATCATGGGGCGTTCGCACATCGGCCCCGAGTCGTTCAACTGCTCGGCGCCCGACACCGGCAACATGGAGGTGCTGGTTCGCTACGGGAACGAGCAGCAGAAACGGCAATGGCTAACGCCGCTGCTGGAAGGCGAAATCCGCTCGGGCTTCGCGATGACCGAACCGGCGGTGGCCTCGTCGGACGCCACCAACATCGCCGCCCGCATCGAGCGCGACGGCGACCACTACGTGATCAATGGCCGCAAGTGGTGGACCTCCGGCGCCGGCGACCCGCGTTGCAGGATCCTCATCTTCATGGGCAAGACCGATCCGGACAACGAGAACCGGCATCGCCAGCAGTCCATGATCCTGGTGCCGATGGATGCGCCGGGCGTGCGCGTGGTGCGACAGGTGCCGGTGTTCGGCTATGACGACGCGCCGCACGGCCACTCGGAAGTTGACTTCAAGGACGTGCGGGTGCCGGCGGCGAACCTGCTGCTCGGCGAGGGCCGCGGGTTCGAGATCGCGCAGGGACGGCTCGGCCCGGGCCGCATCCACCACTGCATGCGGCTGCTCGGCGCGGCGGAGCGCGCGCTCGAGGCAATGTGCAGGCGCTCGCTCGGGCGTGTCGCCTTCCACAAGCGGCTCGCAGAGCAGGGCGTCTGGCGCGAGCGCATCGCCGATGCGCGCATGAAGATCGACCAGGCGCGGTTCCTGGTGCTGCACGCCGCCTGGAAGATGGACAAGGCCGGCAACAAGGCGGCGCAGAAGGAAATCGCGATGATCAAGGTCGTGGCGCCGAATGTCGCCTGCGAAGTCATCGACCAGGCCATCCAGTTGTTCGGCGGCGCGGGCGTGTCGGACGATTTCGGCCTCGGATGGCTGTACGCGAATTCGCGCACGCTGCGCATCGCGGACGGTCCGGACGAGGTGCACCGCAATCACATCGCCAAGATCGAGCTTGGCCAGTACTTCACTCCCTCCGCATGAAAGTCCACGGAACGGTTGCGCTGGTCACGGGTGCGGGCCGCGGCATCGGGCGGGCGCTGTGCCGTGAATTCATGCGGCGTGGCGCGGCTGGCGTCGTGATCGCGGACCTCGACGGCGCGCTCGCGGAAGCCGCGGCGCGGGAGCTTGGCGGCCTCGGGGTGCAGTGTGACGTGTCGGATGCCGGCGCGGTGCGTGCGCTGGTCGTAGCCGCCGTCGAGCGATTCGGGCGGATCGATCTCCTGGTTTCGAACGCGGGCCTGGGCGTCAAGGCGCTGGACCTGGACGATGCCCTGTCGGAACCGGATGCCGAGTGGCAACGCATGTGGTCGGTCCACGTGATGGCGCACGTGCACGCATGCAGGGCCGTGTTGCCCGCCATGCTCGCGCGTGGTTCCGGCCACCTTGTGAACGTTGCATCGGCAGCCGGGCTGCTGAGCCAGTCCGGCGACACCGCCTACAGCGTGACCAAGCATGGCGCCGTGGCGCTCGCGGAGTCGCTCTCGATTGCCTACGGCGACCGCGGGATCGGCGTCTCGGTCGTCTGTCCGCAGTACGTCGCCACCGCGATGACGGGCCTCGACGAGGGCACGCGTGCCGGCACGATTCCAGGCGTGTTGACGGTTGAGCAGGCGGCATCGGCCATCGCCGACGGCATCGAGCGCGACGATTTCCTGGTGCTCACGCACCCGGAGGTGCTGGGGTACTTCCAGAAGAAGGCGGCGGACTACGGCCGCTGGCTGGCGGGCATGCGTCGCGTGCGCGACGGCCTTCGGGCGGGGGGCTTCCTCAAGGTCAAGTCCTGAGGCATCTTCGCCTTGCGCAACTGCCGCCACGCGGCCAGGCAGTGGCGGGCGAGCTCCGCGGCGTCGGGTACGGCCGCTAGGTTCGCGACGATGCCAACGTCCATGCGCCCGTCGTGCGAAAAAGACGTGAAATTGAGCCCGGCAGGGTCGGCAACCATGGAGACGGGATAGGCGCCCACCAGTCGCGAGCGCCCCAGGAAGCGCGTTCCCTCGACGCCGCCCACGTTCGAGACCACGAAATTCACCACCGGCCTGGTGTATGCGCCCAGTCCGAAGGTATCGGAGGTCAGCCACAGCCCGAAGGCGAGCAGCGCGAAGTCCAGCGACGCCTCGGTGGACAACGCGTGGAATTCTGCCTTTGCGGCCGCGGTGCTCGCGACGATTTCCTTCAGCCGCGTCGCGACACCGGCGCGCGGGTCGCCCAGCCGCACGAACAGCGTCGATGCCTTGGTGCCGGATCCCGTGTCGCCCGGCTCGCGCACCGACACCGGGCACATGCCGACCAGCGGTTCGGTGGGCCGCTCGCCGAACCCGCGCAGGTAGCGATGCACGCCGTCGTCGGTCACCGCGAGCAGCACGTCGTTGATCGAGCCACCGAAGCCGTGCCCGACTCTTCGCATGTCCTCGAGCGGCAGCGAAAACTGCCCCACCGAGCGCCCTGCGACCACGCGCTGGTTCAGCCTGGTGTGCGGACCGGCGAACGGCACGTTGCCCCGCGACGCGACGGACGCGGCCCGCAGGGCCGAGAGCCGGCGAGCGACCTGCGAATAGAGTTCCCGGATTGCGAGCGCGTGCGTCATCAGCGATCGCAGCCCCGCCGTGACATCCATCGCGTCGTCAGGCGCGGCGGTGGGTATCGCGTGGAAGCCGGTGAGCAGCGGGCCCGGCTCGGTCGAGAGGCTGCCGAAGATCCGCGCGGCGGCCAGCCGGCCGTCCCAGGTGACGTGGTGAGACTTGATGTACAGGGCGAATTGCCCCGAGGCGAGCCCGTCGATCAGGTGAATCTCGAACAGCGGCCGGCCGCGGTCGAGGCGCTCCCGATGCAGTTCCGCCAGGCGCTCGTTCAGTTGCGCCACGGTGCCGGGTGCCGGCAGCGTCTCGCGACGCACGTGCCGTTTCATGTCGACCTGCGCAGGCCGGACCCAGTGCGGCAGGCCGAGCGGCGGCACCTCGGGCACGACGTCGAACGGCGCGGTTGGAGACGCGGCCCGGTACTTGCGTAGTATTTCCCGCAATGCCCGGTCGCCGCCGGTGCCCGCCGGCGGCTCGAAAAGCAGCGCGATCCCCACGTTGGCCGGCGCCTCGGCGCGGTCAATCAACAGGAAGGCTAGATCGACCACGGGTATCGGGCGGGACATGGCGTGACAAGTATGCGACATCCGCAGGGGTGCGGACACCCGGCCCAATGCTAGACTCGGGCCGACTGCGACGAGCAGCCGACCGAGAGCAAATCATGCGCCAGTTGCGCGGTGAAGACGCCCGATTCGTGTACGCCGAGAGTGGTCACGCGAACTCCAACATTACGCTGGTCCACATCTACGACCCCTCGACCGCCCCCGGGGGCCGGGTGCGGTTCAAGGGCCTGCTGAAGCACATCGAGGGCAGGCTGCACCTTTCGCCGATCTTCCGGCAGAAGCTGCTGCACGTTCCACTCGAGATCGACTACCCGTACTGGATCGAGGACGACCGCTTCGACCTGGAGTACCACGTTCGCCACGTGTCGCTGCCGAACCCGGGCGACTGGCGGCAGTTCTGCATCCAGGCCTCGCGGATCCACGCCCGGCCTTTGGACCTCAGCCGGCCGCTCTGGGAGCTGTACCTGGTCGAGGGCCTGGACACCTTCCTCGACCTGCCGCCTGACAGTTTCGCGGTACTGACCAAGATCCACCACGCGGCGATCGACGTGAATGGCGGCGCCGAGATCACCACGCTGCTGCACGACACCACGGCATTGCCGCCGCACCCCGAACCCCCGGAGCCGTGGTTCCCGGAATCCCCGCCCGGGACGGGCGCGCTGCTGATGCGGGCGGCATTCCACAACATGGTGCAGCCGTTCATGGTTGCGGCCCCGCTCACCCGCATGGTGCGCAGGGTCGCGCCGGTCGTGCTGGGCACGCTGCGCGAGGCGTGGTTCCACCCGGAACGACTGCCCATCACCCGGTTCAATTCCGAAGTCTCGCCGCACCGCGTGTACGAGTCGCGGCGCTTCTTCATCGATGAGTTCAAGAAGATCCGATCGCTGGTTCCCGCTTCAACGATCAACGATTCTGTACTCGCCGTGTGCGGCGGCGCGCTGCGGCGCTACCTGCTCACGCACGACGAGCTGCCGGGCCCGAGCCTGGTATCGATCGCGCCGGTGTCGATCCGCAACGCGGACAGCGGCGTCGCGGGGGTGGGCGGCATCAGCCTGCTGCGCGTGCCGCTCGGCACCGAGATCGAGGACCCGGTGAAGCGGCTGCGCTCGATACACAAGCACACCTCGAGCGCCGAAGAGATCGGACAGGCGGTCGGGGCGAAGGAACTCACCGATTTCACCAAGCACGCGCCTGCCGCGACGCTCGCGGTGTCGGCCAGGCTGCTGGCGGGTTCGGCGCTGGGCGTGGGTCAGCGCGCGCCGCTCGCGAGCTGCACGGTGACCAACGTGCCCGGACCGGCGATACCGCTGTACCTGAATGGCGCGCGAATGACCTATTTCTCGGCGATCATGCCGATCTCGGACGGCATGGGGCTGGTGTTCGCGGTCACCAGCTACGACGGCAAGATCATCATCTCGCCGACGTCCTGCCGCGAGCAGATTCCGGACCCCGAATTCTTCGCGCTCTGCATCCGCGAGTCGTTCCAGGAATACCTGGAACTCGCGAACCGCGCTGCACCGAAAGCTCGCAAGCCGCGCGCCAAGCGCGTGAAGGGAGCGGCTGAGGGCAAGAAGGGCGCCAAGGGTCCGCGCCGGCGACGCCGGGCGGCCTGAAGGAGACGGGCACGGCCCCGGCACAGCCGGGCGCGTCCGTTCGCGGATCAGGTGGCGGGTGCGACCTCGGTCCGCATGTGGTCGGCAAGCCGATCATAGATCGAGCCCAGCATGCCGCCGGGCCGGAATCGCTGCCAGTCGTCCTCCGGCTGCGAGAGTCGGTCGGCCAGCACCCACATGACGGCCGGATTGAAGCCGAGGCCGAGGTGGCTGCCCGGCACCCAGATGTTCTCGTGCTGGCCCACCGTGTCGTCGAGCTGTGCGGAGTCGGCTGGAACGACACCGTCGGTCGATGAGTAGACGCAGGTCGACGGCATCGGGGGCGGTGACCTGAGGACCTTGGCCCGCACGTTCGAAAGGTGCGCGACCGCACCCATCGGGTGCGCTAAGTAACGGTACAGCGCACTCACCACCATCGGCACCTGCAGGCGTTCCACCGAGAAGCGCATCGGGCTGCCCAGCGAGATCACCGTGCGCACGCATTCCGGTGCGCTGTGTGCGGCGAAATAGCCGTAGACGCCGCCCAGGCTCCAGCCGACGATGCTGATCTTGCTGTCGTTCCGGTGGTGCAGGTATCGGACCTTCTGTTCCAGTGCCTGCGAAAACTTGAGTTTGAAGCCGGTGTTCTGGCCGAAACCCCAGGTTTCGACCTTGTAACCCCGGGAGATCAGGAAGGTGCGCAGCCCGATCAGCGTCGAATCGCCAGCCGTAAAGCCCGGCACCAGCATCACCGTATGCCCGTCACCGCGGGGTGTCGCCTGCAGCAGTGGCAGCCATGCCGGCAGCATCGCCATCTCGAGCAGCCCACGCCCCTCGAGCAGCGTGTACAGCGTGCGGGGTGGCATTCCGGACCGGGAAGTCGTCGCCATTTGACCTCGGTGATCCAACGCAGCTGCATGTGTGCAGCGCAGCAAGCTTAACCTCCCCGGCTGGGTAAGGGTAGCGGGTCCGCCCGGCCACCCGCGGCTGCGGTTTTCCGCGGCCAGGCCGGATTGCGGAGGCCCATTCCGGCAGGCAAGCTTGCGGTCTTCCCGCGTGCCCTCAACGTGCCATGGAGCCCCAGATGCGATTGCCGCGACTTTGCGCCTTGATTTCCGCCCTGGCATTCTGCGCGGCGCCGGCCGTCCAGGCCTCAGAGCGCGCGGAAATACCGGACGCGTACAAGTGGAACCTCGCGGACCTGTACCCGGACGAAGCTGCCTGGGTCGCCGCCAAGCAGCAGTTGGCCGCGGTCATCCCGAAACTCGGCCAGTGGCAGGGCAAGCTCGGCACATCCTCTGAAAACCTGCTTGCCGCGATGGCGGACTGGGAGCTTGCCAACCAGTCGGTGCAGCGCTTGTACGTCTACGCGAACGCGCTGTACGACCAGGACACGCGGGTCAGTCGCACGCTGCAGATGAAGCAGCAGGCGATCCAGGTCTACACCGACCTGCAGACCGCGACCGCGTACATGCAGCCCGAGATCCTGGCGATCGGAAAGGACAAGGTTGAACGGTTCGTTGCCGAGCAACCGAAGCTGGGCCAGTACCGCATGTTCTTCGACAACATCCTGCGCGCGGCGCCGCACACGCTGTCGCCCCCCGAGGAGAAGATCGTCGCCCAGGCGGGCCTGATGTCGGGCACCGGCGACACGGTCTATTCCGTGTTCACCAGCGCCGAACTGCCGTTCCCGGAAGTCACGTTTTCCACCGGCGAGAAGGTGCGCCTCGATGCCTCTGCATACACGCGGTATCGCGCGTCGACCGTAAAGGCCGATCGCGACCTGGCGTTCAAGGCGTTCTTCGGTCGCTACAACGACTTTACCGGCACGCTTGCCACCACGCTGAACGCGCAGGTACAGAGCCATGTGTTCACCAAGGACGTACGCAAGTTCCCCAGCGCGCTCGAGGCGGCGCTGTTCGACTACAACATCCCGAAATCGGTCTACACGCAGTTGATCGCGGACGTGCACGCGAACCTGCCGACACTGCACCGCTACCTGAAGCTGCGCCAGAAGATCATGGGCCTGCCCGAACTGGGCTACGAGGACCTGTATGCGCCGATCGTCGCCAGCGTGGACCTGGAGTTCACGCCGGAACAGGCCAGGAAGCTGACGCTCGAATCCTTCGCCCCGCTCGGATCGGGCTACGTGGACACGCTCGCAAAGGGCTACGACTCGGGCTGGGTGGACTTCATGCCCAGCACCGGCAAGAGCCCCGGTGCATACAGCACCATGGTCTACGGCGTGCATCCGTACCAGCTGCTGAATTTTACCGGGACCTGGAACGAGGTCTCGACACTGGCGCACGAGTCCGGGCACTCGATGCATTCGTACCTCGCGGCCGGGAACCAGCCGTTCGCCACCGCGGACTACTCGACCTTCGTGGCCGAGGTGGCCTCGACGCTGAACGAGAACCTGCTGTTCCACCACGTGCTCGACCGGACGAAGGACGATGCGACGCGCCTGTTCCTGCTGTCGAGCTATCTCGACACGATGCGCACCACTCTTTTCCGCCAGACCATGTTCGCCGAATTCGAGCTCCGCATCCACGAGGCCGTCGAGCGCGGCGAGCCGCTCACCAGGGATTCGCTGAATGCGTTGTACCTCGAGCTGTTGCGCTACTACTACGGGGCAGACCAGGGCGTGGTGAAGGTTGACGACACGTATCAAGCGGAGTGGGCCTACGTAGCGCACTTCTACTACGACTTCTACGTCTACCAGTACGCGACCAGCATGATCGGCGGCATGTCGCTGGCCGACGGCATCATCGGCAAGCAGGCGGTCGAATCGGGGCAGGCCTTAAAGAACCGCGATGCCTACATCCGCATGCTGTCGTCCGGCTCGTCGAAGTACCCGATCGAGCTGCTGCAGGATGCGGGCGTGGACATGACGACCTCGCAGCCGTTCGACGCCGCGATGAGGGAGATGAACCGGATCATGGACGAGATTGAGCTGATCTACGCGCGAAGCAAGGGCTGAGGCATGGCAGTTCGACGCGCCAAGGGCAACGTTGCCGACGTCCCCTCGCTGAGGCAGCTCGGGGCGCCAACCCCGATGCCGGGTTCGCCGGCTGCGGCGCTGCTGGAGCGCGTGCCCAACCCGCACCCGCGCACGCTGTACCTGGCCCGCTTTGCGGTACCGGAATTCACCTCGCTGTGCCCGATCACCGGGCAGCCTGATTTCGCGCACCTGGTGATCGATTACGTGCCGCGGCGCTGGCTGGTCGAGAGCAAGTCGCTGAAGCTCTACCTGTCGAGCTTCCGCAACCACGGCGCGTTCCACGAGGACTGCACGCTGGCCATTGCCTCGCGGCTGGTGGATTTCCTCGCGCCGCGCTGGCTGCGGATCGGAGGCTACTGGTACCCGCGGGGCGGGATGCCGATCGACGTGTTCTGGCAGACGGGCCGGCCCCCGGCCGGTGCCTGGATCCCGGACCAGGGTGTGCCGCCGTATCGTGGTCGCGGCTGACTGGCCCGGACAGGGCTGCTATAGTCGCGGCCCTCCATGGTGGCTCGCGTCGGATCCCTCGCGACGGCCAGCTGCAAATCCCGCCAGGCCCGGAAGGGAGCAACGGTAGCGGCCACGCCGGGTGCCGGGGGTATTCTGGCGCGGGCCGCCTCCATCGATTCGCTAGCCCCGGGGAGCAAGACCCTCCGCATGAGTTACCTGGTCCTGGCCCGAAAGTGGCGGCCGCGCAGCTTCGAGGAACTCGTCGGGCAGGACCACGTCCGCCGCGCGCTCACCAATGCGCTCGACTCGGGCCGCATCCACCACGCCTTCCTGTTCACCGGGACGCGTGGCGTCGGCAAGACCACGATCGCCCGGATCTTCGCCAAGTCGCTCAACTGCGAGCAGGGCGTGACCTCGCGGCCCTGCGGTGAGTGCAGCGCCTGCCGCGACATCGACGCGGGTCGCTTCGTGGACCTGCTGGAGGTGGACGCGGCGTCGCGCACGAAGGTCGACGATACGCGCGAACTGCTCGACAACGTGCAGTACGCGCCCGCGCGCGGCCGCTACAAGGTGTACCTGATCGACGAAGTGCACATGCTGTCGACGCACTCGTTCAACGCGTTGCTGAAGACGCTCGAGGAGCCGCCGCCGCACGTCAAGTTCCTGCTGGCAACCACCGACCCGCAGAAGCTGCCGGTGACCGTGCTGTCACGCTGCCTGCAGTTCAACCTGCGCAGGCTTCCGCTGCAGCAGATACAGGAGCGCCTGACGATGATCTCCGAGGCGGAGAAGGTGGAGTTCGAGCCGGCAGCGCTGCGCGCGGTGGCGCGAGGCGCCGACGGCAGCATGCGCGACGCGCTGTCGCTGCTCGACCAGGTGCTCGCCTTCGGCGGAGGGCGCGTGCTCGAGGCGGAGGTTAGATCCCTGCTTGGCACGCTGGACCGGCGGCACGTCGAGGCGATTCTCGGTGCCCTGGCCTCGAACGACGGCAATCAACTGATGAGCAGCGTGCAGCAGCTCGACGAGCGCGCACCTGACTACGACCAGGCACTTGGAGAACTCGCGGCAGCCATCCAGCGCATGGCGTTGCTGCAGGCGCTGCCGGATCTCCGCGGCGAGGACGAGGAACAGGACATTGCACTTGCGGCGCTGGCGGGGAGGTTCTCGCCGGAGGACCTGCAGCTTCTCTACCAGATCGCGATCATGGCCCGGCGCGACCTCGACTTCGCGCCCGACGCGCGCGGCGGGTTCGAGATGGCGTTGCTCAGGATGCTCGCATTCAAGCCCGCCGAGGCCACGGCCCCGCCGGCGACACCGCCATCGGCCGCACCGGGGCCGGGCGCGAAGCCGTCGCGGGGCGCTGCGCGCACGGGAGGATCGCCCGGCAGTCCGGCGGCACCCGCCGGGCAGGCCGCGTCGGAGGACTGGGCCTCGATCGTGCCTGCGCTGGGCCTGCAGGGGCCCTCGAGCCAGCTGGCGGCGCACTGCCTGCTCGTCGGCCGCACCGGGGACGTCGTTCGCCTGCGGCTCGACGCGGCGGGCGAGTCTTTCCACCGTCCGCAGATCGTCGACCGCCTTGCCCAGGCGCTGTCACAGTATTTCGGGCACCCGGTCCGGGTCGAGATCAGCGTGGGGGATCTTCCGGATGAAGTGCTCACGCCTGCGCGTCGGCAGGCCCTGGACGCCGACCAGCGCCTCAAGGCGGCGGAGCAGGCGATCGATGGCGATCCTGCCGTGCGGGCGATGCGCGACGTGTTCGGCGCGACCGTGCAGCCGGGCTCGGTCCGGCCGTTGAACTGATTTTCTTCCGGGAGTCACACAGACATGAAGGGCGGCATCGGCAACTTGATGAAACAGGCGCAGCAGCTGCAGGCGAACATGCAGAAGGCGCAGGCGGAGATCGCGGCCATGGAAGTCACCGGCGAGTCCGGCGGCGGCATGGTCAAGGTCACGATCAACGGCCGCCACGAGGCGAAGAGGGTGCAGATCGACGCCTCGGTTCCGCTCGACGATCGCGAGATGGTCGAGGACCTGGTCGCCGCCGCGATCAACGACGCCGTGCACCGGCTCGAGTCCGTGTCCCAGGAGCGGATGTCGGGGCTGATGGGCGGCATGAACCTGCCGCCGGGCCTCAAGTTGCCGCTCGGCTGAAAGCCGCGCAACCATGCTTTATCCGCCGACGCTGAACCGGCTGATCGAGGCGTTGCGCTGCCTGCCTGGCGTAGGGCCGAAGTCCGCCCAGCGCATGGCATTTCACCTGCTCGAGAGGGACCGCGACGGTGCGCGCGAAATAGCCGCTTCGCTCGCGTCTGCGTCGAGCGCGCTGGGGCACTGCCAGCGTTGCCGGATGTTCGCGGAGGGCGAACTGTGCCCGACCTGCGCGGCGACCACCCGCGACCGTACGCAGCTGTGTGTCGTCGAGTCGCCGGCGGACGTCGTGGCGATCGAACAGTCGGCGAGCTACCGGGGCTGCTACTTCGTGCTGATGGGGCACCTGTCGCCGCTGGACGGTGTGGGGCCGGCCGAGATCGGCATCGAGGCGTACGAACGGCTGCTGGGGGAGGGCGAGGTCCGGGAGGTGATCCTCGCCACCAATCCGACGGTCGAGGGCGAGGCGACCGCACACTTCCTCGCCGAGGTGGCCGCACGACTGGGGCTGCGTGCCACGCGTATCGCGCACGGCGTGCCGGTCGGCGGCGAACTCGAGTACGTGGATGGCGGCACGCTCGCCCACGCGCTCGCCGGGCGACAGGCGATCAGGTAGCCGAAGCTCCGTGCGACCGCCCAGCCGATAGCGCGAGGCGGAAACCTCAGTGCTTGTCCTTGGCGGCGCCGCTCGCGAGGAACAGCCAGGTCTCGACCACGGTGTCCGGGTTCAGCGACATGCTCTCGATGCCCTCGTCGAGCAGCCAGCGTGCCAGGTCCGGATGATCCGACGGCCCCTGTCCGCAGATGCCGATGTACTTGCCCGCCTTGCGACAGGCCTGTATCGCCATGTGCAGCAGCGCCTTCACCGCATCGTCTCGCTCGTCGAACAGCCGCGCGATGATGGCAGAGTCGCGGTCCAGGCCCAGCGTCAGCTGCGTCATGTCGTTCGAGCCGATCGACATGCCGTCGAAGTGCTCGAGGTAGCGGTCGGCCAGCAGCGCGTTGGTCGGAACCTCGCACATCATGATGACCTTCAGGTCGTCCTCGCCGCGCTTGAGCCCGTTGGCGGCCAGCAGGTCGACCACCTGCGCGGCTTCGCGCACCGTGCGCACGAACGGCACCATCACCCAGACGTTCTTGAGCCCCATCTCGCCGCGCACGCGCTTCAGCGCCCGGCACTCGAGTTCGAAGCAGGGGCGGAAACTTTCGTCCACGTAGCGCGACGCGCCACGGAACCCGAGCATCGGGTTTTCCTCGACGGGTTCGAACTGGCGTCCGCCGATCAGGTTCGCATACTCGTTCGACTTGAAGTCCGAGAGCCGCACGATCACCGGCTCGGGCGCGAATGCCGCGGCGATCGTGGAGATGCCCTCGCACAGTTTCGTCACGTAGAACTCGACCGGGTCCCCGTAGCCCGCCATCTGTTGCCGGATCGTGTCCTGCAGCTGCGGGTCAAGGCCGTCGAACCCCAGCAATGCCTTCGGGTGCACGCCGATCATGCGGTTGATGATGAACTCGAGGCGGGCGAGGCCGACACCGCGATGCGGGATCGCGGCGAAATCGAATGCGCGGTCCGGGTTGCCCACGTTCATCATGATCTTGACGGGCAATGCCGGCATCGCGTCCACTTCGACCTGCGTGTGCTCGTACTTGAGCATCCCGTCGTAGACGTAGCCGGTGTCGCCCTCGGAGCAGGACACGGTGACTTCCTGGCCCTCTCGAATCGCGGTGGTCGCGTTGCCGCAGCCGACGACCGCCGGAATGCCCAGTTCGCGGGCGATGATCGCGGCGTGGCAGGTGCGCCCGCCGCGGTTGGTCACGATGGCCGAGGCCCGCTTCATCACCGGTTCCCAGTCCGGATCGGTCATGTCGGCGACCAGCACGTCGCCTGATTCGACCCGCGCCATTTCGCGCGCGTCGCGGATCACTCGCGCCGGCCCGGCCCCGATGCGGTGTCCGATGCTCCTGCCGCTCACCAGCACTTTGCCGCGCGACTCGAGCGTGTAGCGCTGCAGCGTGCGGCCCGCGCGGCTCTGCACCGTCTCCGGACGCGCCTGCAGGATGTAGATGCGTCCGGTGCTGCCGTCCTTGCCCCATTCGATATCCATCGGGCAGCCGTAGTGGTCCTCGATCAACAGCGCCTGGCGGGCCAGTCCCAGCAGGTCGGCGTCATCCAGGCAGAAACGTTGCCTGTCGGCCTCGGACACGTCCACCGTGACGACGCGCTGGTCGCTGTCGACCTGCCCATAGGTCATCTTGATGGCCTTCGCGCCCAGCGTGCGGCGCAGGATCGGCGCGTGGCCGGACCGCAGCGCGGGCTTGTAGACATAGAACTCGTCGGGGTTCACGGCGCCCTGTACCACGGTCTCGCCGAGACCCCAGGCGGCGGTGATGAACACCACGTCGCGAAACCCGGAGTCGGTGTCCAGCGTGAACATCACGCCGCTGGCACCGAGGTCGCTGCGGACCATGTACTGGATACCGGCGGACAAGGCGACCAGCGAGTGGTCGAAGCCCTGGTGCACGCGGTAGGCGATCGCGCGGTCGTTGTAGAGCGACGCGAATACCTCGTGCACGGCACGCACCACGTTGGTGGCGCCGCGGACGTTCAACAGCGTTTCCTGCTGGCCAGCGAACGACGCCTCCGGCAGGTCCTCGGCCGTTGCCGACGAGCGCACGGCCACCGACACCTCGGCCGGTCCGTCGCACATCGTCGTGTAACGCTCGGTTATCTCGCGCTGCAGCGGGGCGGGAAAGGGCGCCGCCATGATCCAGCCTCGGATCCGGGCGCCGATCTCGGCAAGGCGGCCGACGTCGTCCACGTCGAGGGTGTCCAGCTCGCCCTTGATCCGCGCGGCAAGGCCGTCGTGCGCGAGGAATTCGCGGTAGGCGTCCGCGGTCGTGGCGTACCCGCCGGGAACCGATACGCCGAGCGCTGCCAGGTTGGCGATCATCTCGCCGAGTGAGGAGTTCTTGCCACCGACGGTTGCGACGTCGTGGCGGCCCAGTTCGCTGAACGGGATTGTATAGCGGCTCAAGGATCGCCTCTTGCTACCTGCCAAGGATGAATGAAAGACTGCACGGGCCTGGAGTGCAGCGGAGTGAATTGCGCGAATGAACCGGAGAACCGTGTTTTTCGTCTCGGACCAGACCGGCGTGACTGCCGAAACGATGGGACACAGCTTGCTTACGCAATTCGAAGGCCTCGAATTCCGACAAGTGACTCTGCCATTTATATCCAGCGTTGACAAGGCAGTGGAAGCCGTAAGAAAGATCGACGCGACGGCCGCCGCCGATGGCATCCGCCCGGTGGTGTTCAGCACGCTCGTCAAGGGCGAGTTGCGCTCTGTCGTGAAGACCAGCAACGGCCTGTTCCTCGATTTCTTCGACGCGTTCATATTGCCGCTCGAGTCGGAGCTCGGCGTCCGGTCGTCCGAGCGCGAGGGTCGAGCACACGGCATCGCGGACCAGGTCCTCTACAGCGCGCGCATCGACGCGACCAATTTCGCGCTATCGGCAGACGATGGCGGTGTGGTCGCCGACTACTCACGGGCCGACGTCATCCTGGTCGGCGTGTCGCGCTCGGGCAAGACACCGACCTGCATCTACATGGCCATGCAGTACGGCGTCTATGCCGCGAACTACCCGCTGACCGAGGATGACTTCGAGAGCCGGAAATTACCCGCGATGCTGGCCCAGTATTCGGGCAAGCTGTTCGGTCTCACCATCGACCCGCAGCGACTCCGCCAGATACGCACCGAGCGCCGGCCCGGCGGCCGTTATTCGTCGGCGGCGCAGTGCGACTATGAAGTCCGCAGCGCGGAGGCCTTGTTCCAGCGCTTCGGCGTGCCGATGATCGACACCACCGAGTGTTCGGTCGAGGAGATCGCGAGCCGGATCATCGACCGCATGGGCATCGAGCGCAGGCTGCGTCCGTGAGCGGTGTCCCGGTTGTGGAGCGCGTCACGGAAGCCGAAAAACCCTGTGATATAGTCGGCCAATGATCGCGGACAGCTTGTGCGTCACGTCCTGGCGAGCGAAGCCCGCGAGTTTCGTCGGCCTGATGACGCTGTACGAGAGCAACTACGTGCGGCTGCGCGGGCTTGCCGGGAACCTGCGCGGACTGACAGGGCGCCGTGTTTCGAGCGTCCCCTCCGACTGCGACCTGCACCTCGATGCGATCGAGCAGAGTCCGTACACGACGGTCTTCCGGCTTACGTACTTCTTCGAGGACGAGCCGGGCCAGGTGGCCGACCCCGACATCGAGGTTCGTGTTTACCATGATGCACGCCTCGCCGAGGCCAGCCGTTGCGGGCGCTGGCAGCGGCACCCGGGCCTGGCCTCGATTCGCTCGCGCGTATCCGCCTCCCTGGGCGATCGCTGGTTGCGAAACATGCTGCTGAATAAATGGCTCGATTACTGTGTCGACCGCGGTCATCGCTTCGCAGCAGTCGCGGCCGAAGCCGGCAGCAGCCCGCATGAACCTGCGCGATGAGCTGAGCGGGCTGGTCCGCCGGCTGGCCGGGCGCAGGGCGTCGGTCGAGGATCAACGCCTCGTCGAGTTGTTCCGCAACAGGGCGGAACTCAAGAAGGAGCTCGGCACGCTGGATGACGACCGGCACCGGCTGCAGGACCGGCTCAAGCTGCAGGAAGGGGCGACCATGCGGGTCGAGGAGCAGCTGGCGACCCTGGAGGCTTACATCGGCCGGCCGGAACAGGGCCGCAAGAGCCTGCTGTACTTCCAGCTCAAGGCGTTGTGGCGCGTTGCTTCACAGCACCTGGAAAAATTCGCCGGCGAGCTGGCCGGACAACAGAAGGACCGCGAACGCAAGCAGCAGCTTGCCGAGTTCGACAAGGGCAAGCGTGAGCGCCTCGCGGATTTCGACCGCGAGCTGGTCGAGGCGCGGGTCCTGTCAGACCAGCTGCAGGCAGAGCAGAAACTCGGGCTGCAACGGCTGGCCACGCTGGGGGGCTTCTGGAATTATTTCTCCCGCCGCAGGCTGGAAGAAGAGACCGCGGCGCGGTCGCTGCGCATTGATTCCGCGCTCACGGTCGTCACCGACCTCGAAGACGGCAGGCACGCGGTCGAGGCCGAGCCACCGCCGGTATTCGAGTCATTGAGCCTGGAAGGGCGGCGCGCAGTGAACCTTGCAGTGATCGCCTGCGCCGAATGGCTGTACGAGCGATTGGCCACGGACGAACTCGTCGACCTCGCGCGGCAGACGACGCTGCGCCGGGTCTATGATTCCAACTACGGCACGCCCGAGCAATGCCAGGCGCTGTTGGACAAGGTGGCGCACGCAATCACCGGGCTGGAAAGGCAGGCGGTGGACCTCATGGACGTGAAGGCGAGGACCGACCGGCTGCGTCGCAGCGCGGCGTACCGCTCCGAATCCGAGCCGATCCCGAACCAGGACAGCATTCACTCCGCGGCGGCGGCCAGCGACCGCGCGCCGGCGGTCAACCTGCTGCAGGACGAGTACTTCGATATCTATCGTGTGCTGCTGCGCTGAGCGGCAGTGACGCCGTCCAGCGGCGTCGCCGTGCCGGGCGTCCGTGCGGTGCTGAATACCCGCTTGCGCCACAGGTTCAGGTCGTCGAACCAGACGTAGAACATCGGCACGATCAGCAGCGACACGACGGCGGAGAAGCCGAGTCCGCCCATGATGGCGCGCGCCATCGGAAAGTAGGCCGGGCCGCCGTCGCCGCCGCCGAGTTGCGCGTCGCCGAGCGCGAGCGGCAGCAGGCCCAGCAACGTCGTCAGCACCGTCATCATGATCGGGCGCAACCGGTCGCGCCCGGCCTGGATGATGGCCTGTTCGCGCGGCACGCCGGCCTCGCGCAGGTCGATGACGTGGGCGATCAGCACGATGCCGATGTTGACCACGACGCCGATCAGCACCAGGAACCCGATCATCGCCATCATGGTGATCGTGGTGCCGGTGAGCGCCAGGAACCAGATTGCGCCGACGGTGGCAAACAGGATCGACGTGATGATGGACAGCGGGTACAGGCCCGATTCGAACAGCGACGCCATCACCAGGAAGATCATCACCACGGCGAGTGCAACGTTCTGCGCCATGATCTGCACGGCCTTGTCGTTGTCCTCGAAACCGCGGCCGAACTTCCAGGAGTACCCGGGCGGCAGCGGGTAGGCTTCCATCACCGGTTCGACGCGCTTGCGGGCATCGTCCATGGTCGTGCCCTCGGCCAGGTTGGCCGTCACCACCACCGTGGTCATGCGATTGAGGCGCTGGATTTCGCGGTCACTCGGCTCGATGGAGAAATCTGCCACCGCGCCCAGGTCGGTCCGCGAGCCGTCGGGCAGCATCACCGGGATGCGCGCCAGGTCGTCCACGCTCTGCCGGTCGGACTCGCGGAAAGCGAGCCGCATGGTGAGTTCCCGCTCGGAGGTGCGCAGTTCCGGCAGGCGGTCGCCACGCATTGCGCCGGCGACGGTCATGGCCACCTGCTCGGTCGTGAGCCCGAGCTGGGACGCCCGGTCGCGATTGACGATGACCTGGACTTCTTCCTCGCCGGTTCCCGCCTCGGAACGGACGGCCTCGAGTCCCGGCACCGATGAAAGGCGGTGCGCCACTTCCTGCGAGATGTCGGCCAGCCGCTCGGTGGACTCCCCCATCAGTTGCAGGCTGAACGACGCGCCACCGCTCGAGCTGTCGTCGAACTGGAAGCTCGGCTGGCCAATGATGATTTCCGGGATGTTCTCCGAAACGCGGCGCATGACCTCTTCAGCCGGCACCGTCGCCTTTTCCTTCGGCTTCAGGTACAGCCGCGTGCTGGCCTGGTCCGTGAGCCAGAACGAGTAATACGTGTCGACGTCGAAGTATTCCTTGTTCGCCTCGACGTATGCCTCGACGCGCCGCACCGCCTGCTCGACGCGCTCCATCGGGTGCGTGCCCTGCAGGTGGTAGATCAGCATCAGCGTCCTGCTGGCTTCCTGCGGGAACGGATCCACCTTGGCGATTTTCAGCATGAACAACGGCACCGGCGAGGCCAGCACCAGCACCGTGGTCAGCGCCATGATCTTGCGGTGTCCAAGTGCCCACTCCAGCGTGCGCTGGTAGCGGTCCTGCAGGCGGCCGAACCAGGAGCCGGCGGCGACAGGCGGCGGCGGCGGCATGCGCGACGCGAGCATCGGGATCAGTGTCTGCGCGACGATCAGCGACGCGCTCATCGCCACGACGATGGGCACGGCGACGTGCACCAGGAAGATCGACATCTGGTTCTTCTCGCCGAACACCAGCGGCAGGAACACGATGATGGTCGAGAAAGTGCCCGCCAGGGTGGCGATGCCGACCTCGCGCACCCCGGCCACCGTGGCCTCGACCGGGTCGCCGGGCGTGAGTTGGCGATGGCGGAAGACGCTTTCCGTGATGACCACGGAATTGTCCACCAGCATGCCGATCGCCAGCAGCATGCCCATCATCGTCAGGATGTTCAGCGAAAGACCCATGAAGTACATTGCGCCCAGCGTCACCAGCAGCGATGCGGGCACGGCGAGGCTGACGATCAGCGTGGTCGGCAGGTGCCGCAGGAAGAACAGCAGCATGAAGAAGCTCAGGCCCGCGCCGATCAGGCCGGCGTTGCGCAGTTCCGACAGCGACTCGCGGATGCTGTCCGCCTCGTTGCCAACCACCAGGATCTGGATTCCCTGCAGTTGCGGCTGTTCTCGGGCCGCGTTCACCGCGGCGATCACCCGGTCCGCGACCTCGACGACGTTGGCCTGCGTGGTCTTGTAGACGTCGATGCCGACCGCCGGCCTGCCATCCATGTGCCGTCCAACCGACAGTTCGGGCGCGACCATTTCCACCTGGGCGAGGTCGCCGACGCGCACCCCTGGGCGCACCAGCAGCGAGCGCACGTCGTCTATGCTGCGGAACTCCCCGATCGGCCTGACGATGAAACGCGATCCGTTCTCGGTGATCTCGCCGGCGCTGACCGAGAAATTGCTCGACACCAGCAGCGCGCGCAGGTCGCGCACGTCCACGGAGTACGCCGCCAGCCGGTTCGGATCGACCAGCACGCGCACCTCGCGGGGCTGGACGCCCGCAAGTTCCACTCGCGCGACGCCGTCGATTCTCTCGATGGGCCGCTTGAGGTATTTCTCCAGCGTGTCGTAGTCGTCGGTGAGGTCGCGATCCGCGGAGATACGGATCACCACCATCGCCTGGTCGGAGGCGCTGTAGGCGAATATCAGCATCCGGTCGGCGCCCGCCGGCAGTTGCGGCCGTATCGAGTCGAGCTTGGTGCGGATGTCGAACGCGGCCGCGTCGACGTCCCGGTCCCAGCTGAACAGGATGTCGAACTGCGCCTGGTCGGAGCCGGCACTGGCACGGATCTCCTTGATGCCCGACAGCGTCGAGAGCGCCTCCTCGACCGGCCGCACAACCAGTTCTTCCATTTCCTGCGGCGTCGAACCCGCGTACGGTATGACGACCCGCATGCCGGGGAACGTGATGTCCGGCATCGCCTCGAGACGCAGCAGGCGGCCGGCGATCAGGCCAACCACCAGCACCGCGAGCGTGATCATGACCGTGGTGACGGGCCTCGACAGCGCTAGGCGTGTGTGGCGCATGGCTTCGATCTCAGCGGGTCGCGGCGTGGGCAGTCGCGTCGGGTGCAGCCCCTGCGACCGGGTAACGCTTGCGGTCCAGCACCGAGTAGACCACCGGGATCACCAGCAGGGTGAGGAAGGTCGTGAGCAGCACGCCACCGATCACGGTGATCGCCATCGGCGCGCGAACCTCGGCGCCCTCGCCGACGCCGAGCGCCATCGGCAGCAGGCCGAGGATGGTCGTGAGCTTGGTGATCAGGATCGGGCGCAGCCGCAGCCGCCCGGCCTCGACGATCGCCTCGTGCTTTGGCAGGCCACGCTCGCGCGCCTGGTTCACCGCGTCGATCAGCACGATGGACTGGTTGACGACGATACCGGCCAGCATGATCAGGCCGATGTAAGCGACCACGTTGACCGTGGTGCCGGTGATCCACAGCGCCCATATCGCGCCGATCGCCGCCAGCGGGATCGTGAGCAGGATCACGAACGGGTGGATCAACGACTCGAACTGCGAAGCCATCACCAGGTAGACCAGGAAGATCGCCATCACCAGCACGAAGCGCAGCGAACGGAACGAGTCCTGCATCTCGCCGCTCTGGCCCGACAGGAAAGCGGAGATGCCGACCGGCAGTTGCACCTCGTCGACGATCGCCTGCAATTCCTCGATGGCGGTGCCGAGGTCGCCCTGGGCCAGGTTGGCCGAGATCACCGCGACGCGCTCCTGCCCGACGCGCCGCACCTCCGCCGGTCCCAGCGCGAGCTGCACGTCGGCCACCGCGCTCAGCGGCACGGGGCGCGCGCTGCCCGGGTTGACGATCAGGCCGCGCACTTCCTCGATCGACGCGGCACGCGCGTCCACGCTGCGCACGAGCACGTCGATCTGCTTGTCCCGCAGCCGGTAGCGCGTCGCGACTTCGCCGCGCACGCTGTTGACGACGCGGTCGGCGATGTCGCGCACCACCAGCCCGAGCTGGGCGGCGCGCTCCTGGTCAAACACGATCTGGATCTCGGGATTGCCGGATTCGATGGTCGTCTTCACGTCCGCGAAGCGCGGGTTGGCCGCCATGCGGTCCCGCACCTTGTCGGCGGCGGACTGCAGGCGATCGAGATCGAAGCCCGACACCACCACCTCCAGCGGCGTGGACATGCTGAACAGCGCCGGTCGGCTGAATCGGTATTGCACGCCCGGCAGGTCGTCCAGGCTGGTGCGCATGCCGTCCATGGCGACCTCTTCGTCGGCGCGCTTGGCGCCCTTCTGCAGCGTCATGCTGAGACGACCGGTGTTTTCACCGGCATCCACGGGGTTGGCGTCCAGCCGGTTACCGGTGCCGGCGACCGAATACGCCAGCGCGACGTTGCCGAGGCCAGCGCTGGCGCGTTGCGCGGTCTGCAGCGTGCGGTCCGTCTGCTCGAGCGGCGCGCCCGGTGCCAGCCGGACGTCCACGTTGAATTCGCCCTGCGACATCTGTGGGATGAGTTCCGTGCCCAGTCGCGGCAGGATGAATACGAGCGTGACCAGGAACAGCGCGACGGCGGATCCGATGGTCTTGACCGGATTGGCCAGCACCCAGCGTATTGCGCCGGGGTAGTGATTGTCGGCCCAGCGGTTCGCGCCCTGCGTGACCCTGACCAGCGGGCTCAGCGCCAGCGCGCAGCCTCGCGTAACCCACGCAAATGCCCAGCGCAGCCCGCCGGCGCAGGCGGCCAGAAGTTTCTCGATCCGGCGCGGGGCGCGCTCCGGCGCCGAGCCGGCGGGCGGCGCGACCGCGGGCGGCCTGCCGGCCGCGAGCATCGGGACCAGCGTCAGCGCCACCACCAGGGAGAACGCCAGCGCGAAGGTCACGGTCAGCGACTGGTCCCGGAACAGCTGGCCGGCGATTCCGGTGATGAACACCATGGGAAAGAACACCGCCACCGAGGTGAGCGTCGCCGCGGTCACCGCCATCGCGACCTCCGCGGTGCCCTGGCGCGCGGCTTCGCGCCGGTCGAGCCCGTGCTCCTGCTTGCGCACGATGCTCTCGAGCACCACGACTGCGTTGTCCACCAGCATGCCGACCGCGAGCGCGATGCCGCCGAGCGACATGATGTTGAGCGTGACGTCGAACGCATACATCATCACGAAGGTGCCGAGCACCGAGACGGGGATCGCGATGCCGCTGATCAGCGTAGCGCGCGCGTCGCGCAGGAACGCGTAGAGCACCAGGATCGCCAGCAGGCCGCCGATCAGCGCCGCGCTCTTCACCTCGCCGATCGCCGCCGCGATGAAGGTGGACTGGTCATAGACGGTGATCACCTCGGTGCCTTCGGGGAGGCTCTTTTCCAGCGCCTTGACGCGCTCCTGCACGTTGCGGGCGAGCTGCACGGTATTCGCGTCGCCTTCCTTGTAGACTGCGAGCTCGATGGCCTCCCTGCCGTCCACGCGCGTGATCGCCTCGCGGTCCTTGTAGCCGCTGGTGACCGATGCGACGTCCTTCAGGTACACCGGCTGCCCGTCGCGACTGGCGATGATCGAGTTGGCCATCTCCTCGATGGACCCGAATTCGTTCAGCGTTCGCACCAGGTAGCGCTGCATGCCCTGCTCGAGCCGCCCGCCCGAGAGGTTGACGTTCTCGGCGCGGATGCGCCGGGTCACGGTGTCGATCGACAGCCCCAGCTGCGCCAGCTTCTGCTGGTCGACGAGCACCTGCACCTCGTCCTCGTATCCGCCACTGACCTTGACGGCAGCCGAGCCTTCCACCGCCTCGAGGTCCGTCTTCAGGCGATCCTCGGCGAAGCGCCGCAATGACTTCAGGCGCTCGACGCCCTCGTTGGCCGGCCGGCCCGCCGTCTCGAGGAAGGCCAGCCGCAGCACCGGTTCGCTGGCGGGGTCGAAACGCAGCAGCAGGGGCCGCTTGGCTTCCAGCGGCAATTGCAGCAGGTCGAGCTTCTCCCGCACGTCGATGCCGGAGAGGTCCATGTCCGTGCCCCAGAGGAACTCCAGCGTCACGTCGGACTGCCCGGCACGCGAAACCGAGCGCACCTGGCGCACGTTGCGGATGATGCTGACCGCCTCCTCGACGGGCCGCGTGACAAGCGCCTCGACCTCGAGCGGCGCGGCACCGGGCAACTCCGTGCGGATGGTGATCGTCGGGTAGGACAGGTCGGGAAGGAGGTTCAGCTTCAGTCGCGACAGCGACACGAGGCCGAACAGCGCAATGGCGACCGTGCACATGACGATCGTCACCCGCCGGCGGATCGCGAATTCGATCAACTGCATGGTCGTACCCCGGGGTCGTCGCTCTGGCGGCGGGCCGTTACTTGGTCTTGGTCGCGGCGGCGGCCTTGGCCTTGTCGGTGGCCGCGACAGCGGGCTTTTCGTCATCCACCACCTTGACCGCGGTGCCGCTCTTGAGCCCAGCCTGGCCGATCACGACCACGCGCTCGCTGCCGTCGAGGCCTTTCACGACCTCGATCCAGCCACTGTTGGCAAGCCCGGTCTCGATGCGGCGCTGCTCTGCCTTGCCGTCGGCGACGATGAAGACGGTCTGCGCGCCGTCCGCGTCGAGGATCGCCGTGCGCGGGAGTTGCAGAGCGTCTTCGCGGCGTTCGTAGACGATGTTGATCCGCGCGAACATGCCCGGCTTCAGGCGGCGCGACGCGTCGGGCACCTCGACCTCGGCCCTGAAGGTGCCGGTCTGGGGATCCACGGTCGGGCTGATGCGCGAGATCTTTGCCTCGAAATGCTGGCCGCCCAGCGCGTCTACGACCAGGTCCACCGCCTGTCCGGCGGCGAGCTTGCGGAATTCCTTCTCCGGCACGTGAACGTAGGCCACCAGCGGATCGAGGTTCGTGACGCGGAAAGTCGCATCGTTGGGCTTGATGGTATTCCCGACCTTGATGTGCCGGGCCGAAACCACACCGGCGATCGGCGCGCGGATTTCCGTGTAGCTCAGTTCCAGCCGCGCACTGTCGTAGGACGCGCGCAGCGCGTCGAGGTCGAACTTGGCGTTTTCGGCGGTGCCCTTGGCGACCAGTCCCTTCTCGCTCAGTTCGAGTTGCCGCTTGTAGTCACGCTCGAGCTTGCGCAGGTTGGCCTCGATCTGGGCGAGTTCGAGCCGGAGGCGGTCGCCGTCGAGGCGCGCGAGCACCTGGCCGGCAGTCACGTTGTCGCCTTCTTCCACGAAGATCTGGCGGACCTCGCCGCCCACTTTTGCGACGACTTCAGCCTCGTCGTGCGCCTCGACCGGCGCGGTGCCGGAGTAGACGGCGACCATTGGCCCGCGCTTGAGCGCCTGCACCTCGACCGGCACCGAGGCGTCGGCTGCCGCGCCGTCCTTGTCGTCCTTGGCCTTGCCGTTGTTGCAGCCGGCCGCCAGCAGGACGCTGAACGTCGCGGCAATCGCCGTCCTGGAGATGGAGCGGGGCACCGGAAGTTGCGAGCAATATCGGTTGGACACGGGAGGGCCCTTCGGGTCGGTCGGAATGGCGGCGATCCTATGGATCTATAGTGTTGTAGTCAAGTACAACACCATTTTCAGTGCCAAGCAGACGAGATCCCGGACTTCTGTCAGCCCCCGGCCTTGGTCTCGGCGAGGTAGGTCGGCTTGAGCAAGACGTAGTCGGCGGTGATCTGGGCCGACTCGTCCAGCATCGCGTCCGGCAGGTCCTTTATGTCGTCCACCGTCTTCAGCGGGGCCTCGCCCAGCGAATTCCGCCGGGCATTTTCGCGCGCCAGCCGTTCTGCGGTCAGGCGTTCCCGCTCGGCCTTGCGCTCATTGAGGTTCAGCGAGACGCTCTTTTCCTTGCGCATCACGTCGATTGCGGCAATTTCGCTCTCGGCAAAGCGGAAGTCCGGATCGTTCGCGACCCGGGCGTCGTGGTCACGCTGCAACTCGCCCAGCACGGGCTGCACAAGTCCCTCCGGCTTGAATGACGCCGACCGGATCCGGTTCCAGGGCAACGCCCCTTCGCGCGAACTCTCGCCGACTTCCTCGACGCTGATCGCGGAGGGCAGGGCGATGTCCGGCTGCACGCCACGGTTCTGTGTGCTCTCGCCGGTGACCCGGTAGTACATGCCGATCGTGACCGTGAGCTGGCCGTAGCCGGGATCCTGCCCGAGCGCGAAGCGGTCCAGCGGGTAGAGATTCTGCACCGAGCCCTTGCCGTAGGTTTCCTGGCCAATGACGATGCCGCGTCCGTAGTCCTGCATGGCGGCCGCGAAGATTTCCGACGCCGAGGCGCTGAACCGGTCCACGAGGATCGTCAGCGGCCCCGAGTACGCCACGCCGGCATCGTCCGACTCGAGGACCTCGACCTTGCCGCCCGCCTCACGCAGTTGCACGACCGGCCCCTTCGGCACAAACAGGTTCACCAGGCCGATCGCCTCGGAGAGATGGCCCCCTCCGTTCTGCCTCAGGTCCAGGACCAGGCCGTCGATACCGCCTTCGGCCTGGAATTCCTCGATGAGCTTGCGGACATCGCGGGTCGTGCTGCGGTAATTCTCGTCGCCCGCGGTACGGGCGTCGAAGTCCTGGTAGAACGACGGCACGTCGATGACACCGATCCTGAGTTCCTTGTCGCCGCGCTTGACCTTGCGCAGCTCCTTTTTCGCCGCCTGCGCCTCGAGCGTGATCTTCTTGCGGGGCAACATGACGACCCGTTCCGCCGTTCCCGGTGCGGCATTGCCGGCCTGTATCTGCAGGCGCACGAACGAGCCGCCGGGTCCGCGGATCAGGTCCACGACGTCGTCGAGCCGCCAGCCCACGACGTCCACCAGGTCCCCGGACTTGCCCTGTCCGACGGCCAGGATGCGGTCGGTGGCCTTCAGCTCGTTGCTCTGCTGCGCGGACCCGCCGGGCAGGACGTCCATGATGGTGACGTAGTCGTCCACGACCTGCAGCGATGCGCCGATGCCCTCGTAGGACAGGCTCATCTGGATGCGGTATTCCTCTGAATTGCGCGGCGAGAAGTAGTTCGAGTGCGGGTCGAAGACGCTTGCGAACGAGTTCATGAAATTCTCGAACACGTCGTCCGAGGTGACCTGCTCGCTGCGCTTGGCCGCCCGCTCATAACGCTTCTGAAGGATTTCGCGCGCCTCGGTCCAGGTCTTGTCGGCCAGCATCAGCGACAAGGCGTCGTTCTTGACCCGCTTGCGCCACAGGTCATTCAGTTCGGCCGTGGTCGCCGCCCAGGGGGCGTGCTCCCGGTCGAACTCGAACGATTCCTTGATGTTGAAGTCGGGTTCGGCCTTCAGGACCTCGAGCGCGTAGTTCATGCGCTCCCGGTTGCGTTCCTGGAACCGGTTGTATATCGCGAACGCGGGATCGAGCCGGCCCTGCGAGATCGCATCGTCCATCTGGTAGCGGTAGCGCTCGAATTCCGCGATGTCGCTGGCAATGAAGTAACTGCGGTTGCCGTCCAGCGACTCGACATACCGGTCGAGGATCAGCGACGAGACGGGGTCGTTGATCGGGGCCTGTCGATAGTGGGAGCGCTCGAACACGCTGCCCACGAGCCGGGAGACCCGGGCCTCCCGATCGGTCGGCGCGAGGCCGGTACCGGTGGCCGCCGATGGCGTATATGCCGTGCCGAGCAGCAACATGCACGCCGCAACCACTGCGGCTGCGAATGCCACGGCGCTGCGGCGACCCCGGGGAGGGGGGATCGACGACGTCTCTTCCCGATCACGTGCCTGATACACTTCCTGACCTCGACTGGGTTTCCTGGTCAACTAGGCTAGAGATACGGCGGCCGCGACTCAAGGGCCGTCGCGCCATGCGGCTCCGATATCCGTGCGACCACTCACAGTACTCACCGGCATCGTCCTCGGGTCGTCTGCTGCCACCACGTTCGGGCTTGGCGCGACCCTGATCGTATTCCTGATACTGTCCGGGGAGTTTCCCCGGTTTCGCGCCGAATTGCCGCTGCTGGCCCTCTATCTGGTGCTGTTCGGCGGTTTGACAAGCCTGGCAGCCATCAGTTTCATCGGCCAGGCACGGGAACGCCCGTGGCGGAGGTGGGCACAACTGGCAATGTGGGGCGCGCTCTCGGCGCTGGGCGCCCTCTACTGGTTCACCAGGGGTTGATGGCCCTGCATGGACACTTGGACTCCGCCAGCCGGACATCGTTCGCCGTGAAGATGGGCAGTCCAGGTCGACTGGTTCCCGCGAATGCGGTCCTTGACGTCGCGTGTCGCCGGTCAATTGCCATCGTCGTTCCAGGCATACGCGACCAGCAGCCGCCACACGACGACCAGCGCCGCGGGACCGAGCAGCAGCGCGAGGGCAGCCGGTCGCAGGTGCGCGACATCGGCGAAAAATGTGCCGTAGAAAGCGCCCGCATCGCCGCCGCTGTACGGGCCCAGCACCCGGGTGCCGGTGGCGTAGACCAGCAGCGGGAGGGCGGCGGCGCCGAATACCAGGGCCGCAAGCACCCACGGGAGATGGTGTCTCGACTTCATCTGCGGCATCCTGCGTCGGGATCGCCGGAACCGCAATAGCCCGTTGAGGACCACGCCGAGCATGCAGACCGTACGCACCGCCGTGATCGGTGTCGGTTACCTGGGCAGGTTTCACGCCCAGAAATACGCGACGCTGCCCCGCTCACGGCTGGTCGCCGTAGTTGATGCCGACCCTGCGGTACGTGAGCGCGTCGCCGCGGAGCTCGGTTGCCGCGCAGTCGCGGATTTCCGCGAGATCCTGGGCGAGGTGGACGCCGTCAGCATCGCGACCCCCACGCCCGCGCACTGCGACATCGGCCGCCAGTGCCTCGAGAGCGGCGTCCACGTGCTGGTCGAGAAGCCGATCACCGAGACGCTGGAGGAGGCGAGGAGCCTGATCGCGGTCGCCGCGACGCACGGCCGTATTCTCCAGGTCGGGCACCTCGAGCGCTTCAATCCCGCGATCCGCGCGCTGGAGGGCACGCTCGGCACGCCGCGGTTCGTCGAGTCGCACCGCCTGGCGCCGTTCAAGGAGCGCGGGACCGACGTCAACGTCGTCCTGGACCTGATGATCCACGACATCGACCTGATCCAGAGCCTGGTGATGGCGCCGATCGTCTCGATCGATGCAGTCGGGACGTCGGTGTTTTCCTCGGGCCTCGACATCGCGAACGCGCGCATCCGCTATGCAAACGGTTGCGTTGCAAACACCACGGCCAGCCGCATCAGCATGAAGATGGAACGCAAGCTGCGACTCTTCCAGGACGACGCCTACGTTTCGATCGACCTGCAGCAGAAGGTGCTCACCGTCGTGCGCAAGCCGCCGGAGGGCTCGGGCGCGGCGCTCGGGCAGGTGTCGATCGAGGAGCGTAGCTACGAGCAGGGTGACGCACTCAGGCTCGAGATCGAGGCATTCCTGGAGGCGGTCTGCGGCGAACGGCCGCCGGTCGTGACCGGCGAGGACGGCCTTCGGGCGCTCGAGACCGCGCTCAGGATCACCGAGCTCGTGCAGGGCGGGGCGCGCCAGCCATGAAGCGCGCGCACTACACCGGGCGCGATTTCCGGCGCGCAATCACCATCGAGGACCTGCGGCGCATCGCCCGGCGCAGGCTGCCGAACTTCAGTTTCGAATACGTCGAAGGCGGTGCCGAGGAGGAAGCGACGCTGCGGCGCAATCGCGACGTCTTCAGCGGGGTCGCCTGGCTGCCGCGCGCACTGGTGGGCGCGGGGCCACCCGATATTGGTACGGAGGTCTTCGGGCGACAGCTCAATATGCCGATCGTCATCGCTCCGACAGGCTTCAACGGCCTGCTGTGGCCGCAGGGCGACATTGCGCTCGCGCGTGCGGCGGCCTCGGCCGGGATACCGTTCACGCTGAGCACGGCTTCGAACTGCGCCGTCGGCCGGCTTGCTGCTGCGGTCCAGGGCAACCAGTGGTACCAGCTCTATGCCTACAAGGACCAGAGCGTGGTCGATCGCCTCATCGACCGCGTCTCCGAAGCTGGCTGCGAGGTGCTGGTGGTCACCGCCGACGCGCCGGTGCTCGGCGCGCGCGAATGGGACCAGCGCAATTACAGTTCGCCGATGAAGCTCAGCCTGGCCAGCAAGCTCGACGTGTTGCGCCACCCCCGCTGGCTGGCCCAGGTGATGCTGCCGTCCGGCGCGCCGACCTTCGAGAACCTGGTCGAGTTCCTGCCGCCCGGACACTACTCGGCCCTGGTCGGCGCAAAGTACAGTTTCTCGCAGGTCAATTCGCGATTGTCGTGGCACGACATCGAGCGTATCCGCAAGCGGTGGGCCGGCAAGTTGGTGGTCAAGGGGCTGCTGTGCGTCGATGACGCGCGGCGCTCGGTCGGGGTCGGCGCCGACGGCATCGTGCTCTCCAATCACGGCGGACGGCAGCTCGACGGTGCCGTCTCGGGCGTTGAGTTGCTGCCCGCAGTTGCCGCGGAAGTCGGAGGCCAGCTCACCGTGATGGTGGACGGGGGATTCCGGCGGGGCGGCGACGTACTCAAGGCGATCGCGCTCGGCGCGGACGCGGTCATGATCGGGCGTGCCACGCTGTACGGGCTGGCGGCCGGCGGCGAGGCCGGGGCCACTCACGCGCTCGGCTTGCTGCGTTCCGAAATGGACCGCGCCATGCTGCTGCTCGGTTGCGCGTCGATCTCGGACCTTGGCCGCCACCTGGTCCATTCCTGAGTCGCTGCCCGACCGGACGACCCGGCGGGAGTTAGAGCGGAGACACGATGCGCGCACTAGTCTGCAGGGAACTCACCGGGATCGACGGCCTCTCGCTGGAAGAGGACTGGCCCGCACCGACGCCGGCGGCCGGCGAGGTCCTGCTGGAGGTCAAGGCTGCGGCGCTCAATTTCCCCGACCTGCTGATGATTCGCGGGCTCTACCAGGACCGGCCACCGCTGCCATTCGTCGTCGGCACCGAACTCTCCGGCATCGTGAGTGCCGTAGGGCACGGCGTGTCACACCTGCGCGCCGGGGACCGGGTCGTCGCGGCCTGCGGCCGGACCATCGCGGAGAAGGTAACGGCGCGGGCTTCGCTGGTCCTGCCCGCCCCAGCCGCCCTCTCGTTCGAATCGGCGGCAGGGATTTGCATTACGTACTTCACGACCGTGCACGCGCTGAAGCAGCGCGCCCAGCTTGCGCCCGGCGAGACGCTGCTGGTGCTTGGCGCGGCGGGCGGCGTGGGCACGACCGCCGTGGAACTCGGCCGACAGATGGGGGCGACGGTCATCGCCGCCGCCAGCAGCGACGAGAAACTCGCACTCGCCCGCTCGCTCGGTGCAGCCCACGTCGTCAACTACACCACCGAGGACCTGCGTCAGCGCATCAAGGAAATCACCGGTGGCCGCGGTGTCGACGTGGTCTACGACCCTGTGGGCGGCGAACTGGCGGAACCCACGCTGCGCAGCATGGCCTGGGGCGGCCGCTACCTGGTCATCGGATTTGCAGCAGGCGGCATTCCGTCCGTGCCGCTCAACCTTCCGCTGCTGAAGGGCTGCTCGATCGTGGGAGTCTTCTGGGGGAGTTTTGCGCAGCGCGAGCCGGAGCAGCAGCGGCAGAACGTCGAGGAACTCTGGGCGCTGTTCGAGGCGGGAAAACTCTCGCCAGTGGTCGGCGAGGTTCATCCGATGCGCGACTACGCGAAGGCGTTCGGGTCGCTCGAGGCACGACGCGCGCAAGGCAAGGTCGTCATCCTGCCCTGATCAGGCGTCGCCGATCGCCTCGAGTTCGGCCTGAAGTTCCAGCCAGCGCGATTCCGCGGCCTCGAGGCGCCGTCCGACTTCCGTGCAGCGCCGCGTCGCCGTCTGGACGTCGGCGAGGTTTCCTGCCGAGTAGAGCGACGTATCGGCGAGCCGTGCTTCGAGACTGCGCTTCTCGACGTCAAGTGCCTCGACCTCGCGCTCGAGCGCGGCCGCTTCCCTGGCCAGCGGACGGCGCCGGGCGAGCCGAGCCTGCCGGTCAGCCCCCGCGCTCTCCCGTCGCGCACGGCGAGCCCCACGCTCCAGCAGCGCCGGCGCGCCGGGTGCCGCCGTGTCCTGTCGCGCCCGCCGAGCGGTGAGCCATTCGAGGTAATCGTCCACGTCGCCGGCAAACTCCGTCGCGCTACCGTCAGCGACCAGCAGGAATCCGTCGCACACCGTGCGCAGCAGCGCACGGTCGTGCGACACCAGCACCAGGCTGCCCTCGTATTCGGCCAGTGCGCGCATCAGCGCGTGGCGCATCTCCAGGTCGAGATGGTTGGTCGGCTCGTCGAGCAGCAGCAGGTTCGGTCGCTGCCTGACGATGAGCGCGAGCGCAAGACGCGACTTCTCGCCGCCGGAAAACGCCCCGGTCGGGGCGTCGGCCATCGGGCCCCGGAAATCGAAGCCGCCGAGATAGCTGCGCAGGTCCAGTTCTCGGGTCGTGCGTTCCGCCCGCACCAGGTGCTGCAGCGGCGATTCATCGGGGCGCAGCTGCTCGAGCTGGTGCTGGGCAAAATAGCCGATCTCGAGCCCGTGACCGCCCGTCCTGCGGCCGGACAAGGGGTCCAGCTCGCCGGCGATGGACTTGACCAGTGTCGACTTGCCGGCGCCGTTGGGTCCAAGCAGGCCCAGGCGGGCACCGGGCCTGAGCGACATTTCGACGCGCCGGAGGACCGGTCGCTCCGGATAGCCGAGTGTCGCCTCCTCGAGCGTGAGCAGCGGGTCCGGTGCGCGCTCCGGCGCCGGAAATTCGAAGTCGAACGGTGCGTCCACGTGCGCCGGTGCGATGCGCTCCAGCCGGTCGAGCGCCTTCAACCGGCTCTGCGCCTGGCGAGCCTTGCTCGCCTTGGCGCGGAAGCGGGCGACGAAACCCGTCATGTGCGCGATTTCGCGCTGTTGCTTCTCGTACATCGCCTGCTGCACGGCGAGGCGCGCCGCGCGCTGTTCCTCGAAGGCCGAATAGTTTCCGGTGTAGAGCGTGATGCGCCGGGATTCGATCTGCGCGATGTGCGAGACGCAGCCGTCGAGGAAATCGCGGTCGTGGGAGACCAGCAGCAGTGTCCCGCGCCAGTTGGCGAGCCAGCGTTCCAGCCACACCACTGCATCGAGGTCGAGGTGGTTGGTCGGTTCGTCGAGCAGCATCAGGTCCGCACGGCTCGAGAGCGCGTGGGCCAGGTTGAGTCGCATGCGCCAGCCCCCGGAGAAATCCGCTACCGGCCGCTCCAGGTCCGTCGAGGTGAAACCGAGCCCCGCAAGCAGCGCGGCAGCGCGCGCCCGCGCGGCGTATCCGCCGATCGAGTCGAGCCTGGCGTGCCACTCCGCGAGGGCATGTCCGTCGTGGTCCCGATCCGCCCTGGCCACGGCCTGCTCGACCTGGCGCAACTCCGAGTCCCCGTCGAGCACGTATTCGATGGCGGGCTGGGCGAGGGCCGGTGTCTCCTGGCTTACGCTGGTGATGGTCCAGCCGGGCGGCACCTCGCAGTCGCCGCTCTCCGCATGCAATTCCCCGCGCAGCAGTGCGAAGAGGCTCGACTTCCCGCTGCCATTTGCGCCGACCAGGCCGACCCGCCACCCGGCGTGAATCTGCAGGTTGGTGTCCTCGACCAGGGGCCGCGAGCCGCGGGCCATCGTCAATTGGCGGAACAGGATCAATGCGTTGCGTCTGCCTGTGCGGGATTCGGGCGCATTCTAGCGGCTGGCCGGCGCCACTGCGGGTCCCATGCGCCGGTCGAAGGAATCCGGCACAATTCACGGCCTTGTAATCGCCCGGCGCGCCTGCCGTGGGACCTGGAGACCAGAAGCCGATGACGTCGATGAGCCGAGTGCAGTCGTTCAGTTCCCCCCGTGTTGCCCGCGCGGCGCTCGCGGCCTGGTTGCTCGCGGCGTCAACCGCCGCGTTGGCACAGGCCACGCCGGCGGTGTCCACGGTGTTCGCGTTCAATGGTTCAGTCCCGAATGGCGGCATCGTGCAGGGGCCGGACGGGGGCCTGTACGGGACGTCGACGTCGAACACCCTCGTGGCCGGCGGGCTCGTATACCGCTCCACGATCAGCGGGTCGTCGGTGACGACGATCCACCAGATGGGTCTCGACGATGGCTACGCGCCGAAAGCCGGTCTGCTGCAGGGCAGTGACGGCCTGCTCTACGGCACGACGCGCCTGGGCCTGCGTACGGTCGCCTACACGACCGGGACCATCTACCGGGTTGCGTACGACGGTACCGGCTACACGACCCTGCACAGTTTCGGTGTTTACTCGGCGGTGAACGTCAACGGCAACCCGATCAACCTGGATGGGGCGTATCCGGAGACCCCGCTGATCGAGGGCAGCGATGGGTATCTTTACGGCACCGCGCGGGCCGGCGGGGCAAACGGCACCGGCGTAATTTTCCGCGTCGCCCGCGACGGCACCGCCTTCTCGGTGCTGCACGAATTTGGCCCGATCACCTCGGCCTCGACCGACAGCGTGGCAAAGAACGTCGGCGGCTCAAATCCGATTGGCGGCCTGCTGCAAGTGGGCAACTATCTCTATGGCACGGCGGCCGCCGGCGGCACCGCAGGCCGCGGCACGCTCTACCGTATCCTGGTGGACGGCACGGGTTTCGAGGTCCTGCACGAGTTCCCGGCCGTTAACGCCGACAGTCCCTACGCGAACGACGACGGTGCCGCGCCGGTCGCCGGCCTTACCAATGGCGATGATGGATTTCTCTACGGCGTGGCGAGCCTGGGCGGAAATTATGGCGTTGGCACGCTGTTCTCGATAAGCACCACTGGCCTGGTGTTCAAGGTCCTGCACGATTTCCAGGCGGAGACCGGCGCCAACCCGTCGGGCGCGCTGATACTCGCCGGCGATTCGCTGCTCTACGGAACGACGGCAGGCGGCGGCATCAATTCGAGCGGCACCACCACCAACCTCGGCACGATCTACTCGGTCGCGCGCGACGGGACGGACTTCACCCGGCTCTACAGCTTCAATGGTGACAGCGGGTCGGTTCCGAATGGACCGCTGCTGCAGGTCGACGGCACGACCTTCGTCGGTATCACGCTGAACGGCGGAAAGTGCGGCCAGGGAACGTTGTTTTACTTCAGCTTGACCGGCGAGACAGTGTCAGGCGACACGAGCTGCGGACAGAAGAAATCGAACCAGGGTGGCGGTGCGCTCTCGCCCGGACTGTTGCTGCTGCTCGGCGCGCTGGGCTTCACGCGCCGCCGCCGCCGCTGACAAGAGTCCGAGCGAGCGCGGCGATGGCGGAAAGGCTGCTTCATCACCGCACCTGCCCGATCTGCGAGGCGATGTGCGGCATCGTCATCGAGCACCGTGACGGCCAGGTGCTTTCGATAAAGCCGGACCACGATGACGTCCTGAGCCAGGGGCACATCTGCCCGAAAGCCGTTGCGTTGAAGGACATCCACGAGGACCCTGATCGCTTGCGCCGGCCGATGCGGCGCACGGCTGGCGGCTGGACCGAGATTTCCTGGCCGGATGCGTTTGCCGAGGTGGAGCGTCGCATCGGCGAGGTACGTCAGCGCCACGGCAACGACTCGGTTGCCATCTATGCCGGAAACCCGGTGGTGCACAATCTCGGCGCGATGCTCGGCATCGGCGACTTCATTCGCTCGGTACGCACCCGCAATCTCTACTCGGCCACCAGCGTCGACCAGCTGCCTCACATGATGGCGTCGCAGCAGATGTTCGGTCACCAGTTCCTGATACCTGTACCCGACGTGGACCGCACGCAGCTCTTCGTCTGCATCGGCGGAAATCCAGTGGCCTCGGGTGGATCGATCATGGGCGCGCCGGGTTTCGCGCGGCGCGTCGAGGCGCTCAGGGCGAGGGGCGGGCGGTTCGTGGTCGTCGATCCGCGCCGTACCGAGTCGGCCCGGATCGCGGATGAGTATCTGCCGATCCGGCCGGGCACCGATGTATTCCTCCTGCTCGCGCTGATCAAGCACGTATTTGAGGCGGGCGCGGTGGACACAGGGCACCTCGGCGCACAAGTCGACGGCCTGGAGCCGCTTCGGGAGGCTGTTGCAGCGTTCGACGCGGGTGAACTCGCGGCGCGGACCGGTATCCAGGCCGGGCGCATTACAGCGCTTGCCGTCGAAATCGCCAGAGAGCCGCGCGCGCTGGTCTATGGGCGCGTGGGCGCCTGCACGCAGCAGTTCGGCGGCCTGACGATGTGGCTCATCTATTGCCTGAACCTGCTCACGCGCCACATGGACGCGGAGGGCGGGATGATGTTCGCCGAGCCTGCCGTCGACCTGACGCGCGCCTACGGTTCGACCGGCCACTACGACCGGTTTCGCTCGAGGGTGCGGGGGCTGCCGGAATTCGGCAACGAGTTGCCTGTCGCTGCGCTGGCCGAGGAGATTCTCACCGACGGCCCGGGGCAGGTTCGCGCGCTTTTCACGGTCGCCGGCAACCCGGTCTTGTCCACGCCTAACGGGCGCCGGTTGGACACTGCGCTCGAGGACCTCGAGTTCATGGTGTCGGTCGATCCCTACATCAACGAAACCACGCGCCACGCACACCTGCTGCTGCCGCCGACGAGCCCGCTCGAGCACGGTCACTACGATGTCGCGCTGTCCGGATTCGCAGTGCGTAATGTCGCAAAGTACGCGCCGGCCCTGTTCACGCCGCCGCCGGGTTCGATGCACGACCATGAGATCCTTGCCGAACTTGCGCGCCGTCTGCAGACACGTGTGGGGCTCGAGAGAAACGTTGCGGCCGCACAAGGGTTGCTCGCGCGTCGACTGGGTCCGGATGGCGTCATTGACTGGATGCTGCGCACCGGCCGCTATGGGCAGGAAAACCGCGGCCCGCTCAGGCTGCTCGCGCACCTCCCAGGGTTTGCCGGGATGCGCCGGCAGCTGGAGGCCCCGGACCGCCGTCCGGAGGGCCTCTGCGTGGCACGGCTGCGCGAATCGTCTCACGGCATCGACCTGGGGCCGCTCGAGTCCTGCCTGTCGCGGCGGCTTGCGACGCCCGACAGGCGCATCCGGTTGGCGCCGCAGCGCTATGTCGCTGACCTGGTGCGCGCCGCGCGGAGCCTGGCGGAGCCGGTACCCGAACTCGTGCTGATCGGCCGAAGGCACGTGCGCAGCAACAATTCCTGGCTCCATAACAGCCATCGGCTGGTGAAGGGCAAGCCGCGCTGCACGTTGATGATCCATCCCGACGACGCTTCGCGGCGCGGGATCGCGGATGGCCAGGTCGTCAGTCTGCGTTCGCGCGTCGGCGTGGTGCAGGTGGCGGCGGAGGTCACGGCCGACATGATGCCGGGCGTGGTCAGCCTGCCGCACGGATGGGGGCATGACCGACCGGGGTCGAGGCTCGCGGTCGCGTCGCGCAGACCCGGAGTCAGCATCAACGACTTGGTCGACGACCAGAGCATCGATTCACTGACGGGCACGGCGGTGCTGAACGGCACTCCCGTGACGGTGGACCTGGTGGAGGCCGTGGCGCTCGCCTGATCGCCAGGCGAGCGAGTGGCCGCATTAGCGCTGTCAGCCGCCCGGCACCACGTCCTTCAGGATTTCGAGCGGGTTCCAGGACTTCTTCTTTTTCTTCTTTTCGTCGGCCGGCGCCGAGGCATCTTCGCCTGGCGGCGGTGCGTCGGTCATGCCCTCGCCATCTCCTTCACTGGCGCCGGGCATGCCGGCCCCGTCGGGCATCCCGATCATGGTCGTCGTCATCGACTTGACCCGCAGCTTGACGTTCCACTCCGGTTCCCAGGCGATCGTCGGATCGGTGGGGCGGGGCGGATAAGCCATGTTCAGGTCGGAACCGTAGGCGATCGCGCGCAACATGCCCTGTCCGGCGGCGTCCTTCGGTATCGCGCACTTCGTGGTGGCCGGTGGCAGCAGCACTTTCTCCTTCAGCCACTTGTCCACGGCCGCGTTGGTCTGGTAATCGAACAGTCCGAAGCCGCTGTCGGGCAACTCGCTCGACGTCCAGATGACCATGCCTGCGTCGTCGCCGGGCAAGGCGCCCATGCTGCCGAGGAAGTACGCACGGGCAGTCGGGATCGCGTTCCATTCGAGTTGGACGTAGCCGGGCTGCTGGGACTGGCTGATCTTGATCTCCGGCATGATGTCCTGTGCCGCCGGCACCGAGAACTTGAAGCTCTCGGGGACCCCGTCGCCGGCGTAGGCATGCTGGCCGACGATCGACGCGCCGGCAGGAAATACCCGGTGGTCCTCCTTGTTCGGCCAGAACCGGACGGCCTGCGGTGGCGTGCGCGCCGCGCTGCGTGGCGTGCCGCGACTCGAAGAACTTGCCGAGTTCCGCGATGGTCGCGGTCTCGAGGTTGACCACCTTCGGCTGGCCGGGGCGTACGGTCTCCGAGCAACCCCAGTACATGATCAGCTTCCCCTTCGGGGGTTCGGCGCTGTACTCGGTTGGCGACTCGTCGTCCACCCTGGGCGCCGGCTTGGGCTTGTCGGGGGTCTCCAACTTCAGCGTCGGTGCGAGCCCGGTCGTCTCGGGCACGCCCTGCAGTGCGTGCTGGAGGCTGGGATTGCGGCTGGTGTACAGCGTCACGTCCATCCAGCGCCCCGACGTCCCGGTCTGCGTATAGCCGAACTCCGCCCGCGCGTTCTGTCCTCCGCCCATCAGCGCGCCGAGCGTGGCATTCATCATGCCTTGCCCCGTGCCGCCGCCCATTGCGAATCCGGAAAACGTGGCGACGTCGATCCACGCCTGCGAGACGGGTGGCTTGACGACCTGTTTCGGCGCCGCCTGCGCCAGGGCGATGGAGGGCGTGGCGATTACGACCGCGGTCAATGCCGCCCGCGTCCACGGTTGTCGGTTAGACATCAGATGACTCCCCTGGCCAGTACTTTCCGGTCTCCCAGGCCCCAATATCGTCCTGTGCCGCCCGCTCCGCAAGGGCAGTCCGGGAGCTGCGGGGCCGTGAGCCGGCGCGGCTGCCTTTGGGGTGGGGTGGCGTTGTAGCATTGCGGATCAGGCCATCCGTCCAGCGACGATCGCGCAGGACGGTCGCCGTCCGTTTCCGAGGTGACACGTGAGCACCGAACGACAGTCGGTCCTGCACAGCTGGTGCGTCCAGTCGCAGTGGAACGCCCCGACCGTGGTGGGTGGGTCCGGCGCTCGCCTGCAGCTCGAGGGCGGGCGCGAGGTGCTCGACATGAGCAGCCTCGCCGAGTGCAGCAACCTCGGGCACCAGCATCCCAGGCTGGTGTCCGCCATTCGCGCCCAGGCCGAGAAGCTGTGTTTCGTGACCAACGCGTGGGGCGCCGCGCCGCGCGTGGAACTCGCGGCGCGCCTGCTGGAACTCGCCGGGTTCGAAGGCGGCCGCGTGTTCTTCACGCTCGGCGGTGCCGACGCGAACGAGCACGCGGTCAAGATCGTGCGGCAGGCGACTCGCCGGCCGCGCGGCGTGGTGATCGCGCGCGACCGTTCGTACCACGGCTCGACCCATCTCGCGATGGCGCTGTCGGGCGACTCGCGCACCCGGGTGCAGGTCGACCCGGACGCCTTCGGCGTGAGTCATGTCGAGCCGCCGTACGCCTATCGATGCCCGTTCGGCAGCAACGATGAAGCTGAATGCGGCTCGCGCGCGGCGGCGGCCGTGGCTGGGCGCATCGCGCACTTCGGCACGAGCAATGTCGCCGCCGTGATGATGGAGCCGAATGCGGGGTCGAACGGCATCGTTGCGCCGGACAATTTCTGGCCCGAACTGCGCAGCGCGACCCGCGCGGCCGGCGTGCCGCTGATCGCGGACGAGGTGATGAGCGCCTTCGGCCGTTGCGGGGAGTGGTTCGCCTGGCAGCGCTACGGCGAGGCGGGCCGGCCGGACATGATGACGCTGGCGAAAGGACTGACCGGCGCCGCACTGCCGCTCGGTGCCGTGGTGCTGTCGGGCCCGATCGCCGCCGCGGTGGAGCACGAGATGCTCTACACGGGACTCACCTACTGCGGCCACCCACTGTGCTGTGCGGCCGGCGTGGCGGCCCTCGAGGCCTATGCCGAGGAAGGATTGATCGAACGCTCGCGGCGACTGGGCGCGACGATGAAGCGCGAACTCGACGCGATGGCGGCGCGCCACCCGGTGATCGGCGACGTGCGTGGCGGGCACGGGCTGTTCGCCGTCGTCGAACTGGTGCGCGACCGGACCACTCGAGAGCCGATTGCACCGTGGCCTCAGGGCGCGCCGGCGCTGGCGGCGCTGGTCAACACTGCGCTCGAACAAGGCGTGTCGTTCGCGACTCGCGGCAACCTGGTCCTGCTCGCTCCACCGCTGGTGATCGAGGAGCGCGAACTGGCCGATGCACTTGCGCTGCTCGACCGGCTCCTCACGCAGTTCTTTCCACCCAGCTGACGGTGACGTTCCATGAGCTTTCATCTGACGTACGCGACGATGTTCAATCCGCCGGAGGAGATGCACCAGCGGTTCGAGGCCGCACTCGACGCGCTGCGCCCGACACTGGGTGCAACCCACGGACTGTTCATCGACGGCATCGACGTTCCCACCGCGGCGACGGCGCCTCGACCGAGCCCGATCGACCTCGACGTGAACCTCGGGAACTTCGCGGTCGCCGACCGCACGCACGTCGACCAGGCGATGCAGGCAGCGCGGACTGCGGTGCCAGCGTGGCGCGCGGCGTCGGTCGCCGAACGCGCGCGGCTGGTGCGGCGGGTGGGCGAGGTGATGGAGCAACGTGTCTACGAGATCGCCGCGGCCCTCTCGCTCGAGGTCGGCAAGAACCGCATGGAGGCGCTCGGCGAGGCGCAGGAGACGGTGGATTTCTTCCGTCATTATGCCGCCGACTTCGAGGCGCACGCGGGTTACCAGCACGTGCTGCCGAACGACCCGCTGGAGGGCTGTGTCTCGCGCAACCGCAGCGTGATGCGGCCGTATGGCGTGTGGGTGGTGATCGCGCCGTTCAATTTCCCGCTGGCGCTGGCCGGCGGTCCGGTGGCCGCCGCGCTGGTGACCGGCAATACGGTCGTCGTGAAGGGTGCGAGTGACACGCCCTGGGCCGGCCGCCTGCTGGCCGACTGCGTGCGCGACGCCGGACTGCCCCGGGGTGTGTTCAATTACCTGTCCGGCAGTGGTCGCGAGGCTGGCGAGGCCCTGGTTTCGCATCCGCACACCGCCGGGGTCACGTTCACCGGCTCCGCGGCCGTGGGCATGCGCATACTGGGCAGCATGTCCGGTGGCGCGTACCCGCGTCCCTGCATCGCCGAGATGGGCGGCAAGAATCCCTGCATCGTCACCGGTCGGGCGAACCTCGATCACGCCGCGCAGGGCATCGTCCGCTCGGCTTTCGGCATGGGCGGCCAGAAGTGCTCGGCCGCCTCGCGGCTGTACGTCGAGGACACCGTGGCGGGTGACTTGCTCGAGCGTATCAGAGCTGCGATCGAGGCGATCCGCATCGGGGACCCGCTGCGGCGCGAGAACTGGCTCGGCCCGGTCGTCAACGCGGCCGCGTATGCGAACTACGCGCGCTACGTGGACGAGCTGCGCAGCGGCGGCGCGCGTCTGCTCGCGGGCGGGCGCCAGCTGCGCGACGGCAGTCTCGGGCGCGGCTACTACGTCGAGCCGGTGTTCGCGGAGGCTGGGCTCGGCCATCGCCTCTGGAGCCACGAGATGTTCCTGCCGATCCTGATGGTGCACCGTTTCGGAAAGCGCGACGAAGCCATGGCGCTCGCCAACGATTCGGACCTTGGCCTGACCGCGGGCTTCTACGGCGCGGCGGACGAAGTGCCGTGGTTCCATGAGCACATCGAGGCTGGCGTCACCTATGCCAACCGCCCGCAGGGCGCGACGACCGGGGCGTGGCCCGGTTACCAGCCGTTCGGCGGCTGGAAGGGATCGGGTTCCACCGGCAAGGCAATCGCGTCGTTCTACTACCTTGCGCAGTACATGCGCGAGCAGTCGCTGACGGTCGTGGAGCAGGGATGACCCGGTTCCTTTCACTGGCCGCTGCAATCGAGCAGCACGTGCAGGATGGTGCGTGCATCGCGCTGGAGGGCTTCACTCACCTGATCCCGTTCGCGGCGGGGCACGAGATCATCCGCCAGTCGAGGCGGCGGCTGCATCTGGTGCGGATGACGCCCGACATCGTCTACGACCAGATGATCGGCATGGGCTGCGCGAGCCGCTTGACGTTTTCCTGGGGCGGCAACCCGGGCGTAGGCTCGCTTCATCGCCTGCGCGACGCGGTCGAGAAGGGCTGGCCGACGCCGCTGGAACTCGACGAGCACACGCACGCCGGCATGGCGGCCGCGTACTGCGCCGGCGCGGCGCGATTGCCGTTCGGCATGCTGCGCGGTTACATCGGCACCGACCTCCCGGACGTGAACCCGAGGATACGCAGCGTCGAGTGCCCGTTCACCGGCGAGCGGCTGGCGGCGGTGCCCGCGATCAACCCGGACGTCACGATCCTGCACGCGCAGCGTGCCGACCGAGAGGGGAACGTTGCCCTGCGCGGCATCGTGGGCGCGCAGCGCGAGGCGGCGCTGGCGGCTGCTGCGCTGGTGGTGACGGTCGAGGAGATCGTCGAGTCGTTTCCGCCGGCGATGAACTCGATCGTTCTGCCGCACTGGGTGGTGAGCGCGGTCGCGCACTGCCCGGGCGGCGCCTACCCCGCATACGCCCAGGGGTGTTACGCCCGCGACAATGCATTCTACCAGCGCTGGGACGGCATCGCCCGCGAGCGCGACGGGTTCCAGGCGTGGATGCAGCGGCACGTGCTGGCGAGTCGTGACCACGCAGTGTTCCTGGCAAGCCTCGGGAGCGAAGCATGAGCGGCTGGTCGCGTGACGAGATGATGACCGTGGCCGCCGCACGCCTGCTCTGGGACCGCTGCGTGTGCTTCGTGGGCATCGGCCTGCCCAGCGCAGCCTGCAACCTTGCCAGGCTCACGCACGCGCCCGGCATCGTGCTCATCTACGAGTCTGGAACCATCGGCACGCGCCCCGAGGTCCTGCCGCTCTCGATCGGCGATGGGGAACTCGCGGAGACGGCGAGCTGTGTGGTGCCGCTGCCCGAGATCTTCGCCTACTACCTGCAGGCGGGCCGGGTCGACGTCGGGTTCCTCGGCGCGGCGCAGGTCGATCGCTACGGCAACCTGAACAGCACCGTGATCGGGCCGTACGCCTCGCCGTCGACACGCTTGCCTGGCGCGGGAGGGGCCCCGGAGATCGCTGCACACGCGCGCAGGACGTTCGTGATGCTGAAGGCCACGCGCCGCAGCTTCGTCGAGCGGCTCGATTTCAGGACCAGCGGCGGGTTCCTCGAAGGCGGTGACTCGCGGGAACGCTCCGGCGCCAGGGGTGCCGGGCCGCTCTCGGTGATCACCGACTTCGGCGTGCTGGCGCCAGAACCACAGACACGCGAGTTGGTCCTCGAGGCGCTGTTTCCCGGCGCCACGCTGGAGGAAGCGCGCGCCGCGGTCGGGTGGCCGCTGCGGACCGCGGCCGTGGTGGGCCGGCTGGAAGCGCCGGGCGCCGCCGAACTCGAGACGCTGCGCGAACTGCATGCCCGCACCCGTGAAGCGCACGCGCGACCCGTGCAACTGCCCGTGTGACGGGCCGGATCCAAACCTGAGGAGAACACCATGCGCAACCAGCACTTAAAGACCGAGCTTCCGGGTCCGAAGGCCCGCGCGCTGCTGGAGCGCGATCGTGCGGTCGTGTCGCCGGCATACCCGCGCGACTACCCGTTCGTGATGTCCCACGGGCGGGGCACCGAGGTGTGGGACGTCGACGGCAATCGCTTCCTGGATTTCGCCGCGGGCATCGCCGTGTGCGCGACCGGGCACGCTCACCCCGAAGTCGTCGACGCGGTCAAGAACGCGGCGGACAAGTTCCTGCACATCTCGAGCGACTACTGGCACGAGGGTTTCACGGCCCTGGCCGAGCGGCTCGCGGCTGTGGCCCCGATGGGCGAGCCGGTGATGAGCTTCCTCTGCCAGTCGGGCACCGAGTCCGTGGAAGGCGCGCTGAAGCTCGCACGCTACGTGACGGGCCGGCCGCGGTTCATCGGCTTCCTGGGAGGCTTCCACGGCCGGACGATGGGATCCTTGTCGTTCACCTCGAGCAAGTACACGCAGCAGAAAGGCTTTGCGCCGACCATGCCCGGCGTCACGCACGTCCCGTACCCGAATCCGTACCGGCCGCTGTTCGCCGGCGCCGACCAGGGCAAGGCGGTGCTCGACTACATCGGCATGCTGTTCGAAAGAAACGTTCCCCCGTCCGAGGTCGCCGCGATCCTGGTCGAGCCACTGCAGGGTGAGGGCGGCTACATCGTGCCGCCCGCGGGGTTCCTGGCGGGACTGCGCGCGCTCTGCGACCAGCACGGCATCCTGCTCATCTGCGACGAGGTCCAGTCGGGCATCGGCCGGACCGGCCGGATGTTCGCGATCGATCACTGGGGCGTGCATCCCGACATCGTGACCAGCGCCAAGGGTCTCGGTTCCGGGCTGCCGATCGGCGCGGTGATCGCCAGGCGGTCGATCATGGAGAAGTGGGCGCGAGGCGCGCACGGCAACACCTATGGCGGCAACCCGATCAGTTGCGCGGCCGCGAACGCCACCATCGACCTGGTGAAACGCGAATACATGGCGAACGCCGCGCGCATGGGTGAGCACTTCATGGGCAGGCTGCGGGAGTTGGCCCGCGACTACCCCTGCATCGGCGAGGTGCGCGGCCAGGGATTGATGATCGGCATGGAGTTGATCAAGCCGGATGCCGAGCGCACGCCGGCCAGGGCGCTATGCGACGCCTTGATCACCCGCGGTTACCGCAACGGCGTGATCCTGCTCTCCTGCGGCGTAAGCACGCTGCGATTCATGCCGCCGCTGTCGGTGACTGCCGCGGAGATCGACGAGGTGGTGCAGATCCTGCGCACCAGCCTCGACGAGGCACTTGCGGCGACGAATGCCTGAGGGCCGCGGGACTTTGGGCGCCTAGCCGCCTCACGGCGGCGGGGCGTAGCGGCCGTAGCGCTTCAGCAACTCGACCAGCCGGTCGTGGGGCAGGGCGGGCGCGAAATGCCCGTCCTGGCCGTGCATGTCGCGTGCAGCCACCATCGCGTTGACGATTGCTTCCTCGGTGGCCTGGACGCTCGCGATGAACAACGAGTCGAGGTGGTCGTTACCGAGTGTCTCGAGCTTCCACCAGCGGCTGCCCCGTGAATGCGGCGGCGTTGGCGGTCGAGAAGGCGATGAAGATGTCGCCCGAGCCGTTGCCCGCGAAGCTGCCCATGCGGCCCAGCGCCAGCGCCGCGCGTTTCGCGATCCGCTTGAGTTGGGTCGGAAGCAGCGGCGCGTCGGTCGCGAGCACGACGATGATCGAGCCTGAGTCGCCGTGCGGGTCCGCGCCGTCGCCGGCAACATCGACCGGCAGCTGCTGCCCGACCGGCACACCGGCGATGCGCAGCGTTTCGCGCGTGCCGTAGTTGGTCTGCACCAGCACGCCGAGCGTGTAGTCGTGATCGCCGGCCACGACGCTGCGCGACGCGGTGCCGATCCCGCACTTGAATTCGTGGCAGGTCATCCCGGTGCCGCCGCCGACGTTGCCTTCGGCGACCGCACCGCCGGAGGCCTGGTCGAGCGCCCGCCAGGCGTGCTCGGGCCGGACGTGAAAGCCATTGATGTCGTTGAGGTCGCCGTCCCAGGTCTCTGCAACCACCGGCAGCGACCACCAGTAGCCGGACGCATCGGGGCCGCCGGCGCGAATGCGCCAGGCGATCACCGCGTCGCGGACCACGCCCACGCTGTGGGTGTTGGTGATCATGACCGGTCCCTCGAGCTGGCCTGATTCGTCGAGCCAGGCGGTCCCGGTCATCTCGCCGTTGCCGTTCAGCGGAAACCACGCGCCGTAGACGGCCGTGCCCAGCGACTGCCGGCCGCGCGGCAGCACGGCCGTCACGCCGGTGCGCACCTTGCGCCCGTCCTCCAGGTCCTCGACCAGCGTGACGTGGCCCACGGTGACGCCCGCGACGTCGGTGATCGCGTCCAGCGGTCCTGGCGTGCCGTCGAACGGCACGCCCAGCGCCCGGGCGCGGGGACCGTCCGCGAATGTCGCGCTGCAGGCGACGAGCAGGGCCAGGGCGGCGGATGTTCTGATCATGGGTGGCTCCGGCAGCGGGTTATCGCGGACAATGCGCGACCGCGAGCTTAGCGAAGGATGCCGCCGCAATGAACGCAAACTTGAGTGGAGCCCCGGCCGGGGCGGTCAACCGGGCCCGCGCCCTCGAAGCCCGACGCTACGTGGGCGCGGAGGCGCTGGAAACCGACCGGCGCGCGGTCTTTTCGCGGTCATGGCAGCTGGTGGCGCACCGCGAGCAACTGGCCGAGGCGGGTGACCACGTGGTCGAGACGCTGGCGGGGACACCGGTGATCGTGCTGCGCGGCCGCGACGGCGTGCTGCGGGCCTTTCCGAACGTCTGCAGGCACCGGGCCGGGCCGCTCGCGCACTGCAGCGGCAAGGGAATGCACAACCTGCGCTGCAAGTACCACGGTTGGCTCTACGACCACGAAGGCAGGCTGATCGGCGCGCCCGAGATGCAGGACGCCGAGGATTTCGTCATGGGCGACATTCGACTGCCGCCGCTGCGTGTCCGGGAGTGGCAGGGCCTGGTGTTCGTCGCACTGCACGACGAGGTGCCGGATTTCGAGGCCGTCTATGGCGGTATCGTCGGGCGCATTGCGCCCGTTGACCTGTCCGCCATGCGGTTCACGCGCCGCGACATATTCGACGTCGCCTGCAACTGGAAGGCGTACGTGGACAATTTCCTCGAGGGCTACCACCTGCCGCTGGTGCACCCCGGGCTCTCGCGGCTGCTGGACTACCGCGCCTACGAGACGGAGACCTTCGGCTGGTATTCGCTGCAGCACTCGCCGCTGCGCAATGCCGACGCCGTGTACGGGGACGGCGAGGCGCTCTATTTCTTCGTCTATCCAAACGTGATGCTGAACGTGATGCCGGGTCGCCTGCAGACCAACCGCGTGTTGCCGCTGGGACCCGACCGTTGCCGGGTGGAGTTCGACTACTACTACCTGCAGGATCCGGGTGCCATGGCCCGGATCGACGAGGACCGCGCCTTCAGCGACGCGGTCCAGCATGAGGATGTCGCGATCTGCGAGGCGGTGCAGCGCGGGCTCGAGTCCGGGTTCTACGAGGCCGGGCGCCTGAGCCCGCGGCGTGAAAGCGGCGTCTGGCATTTCCACCAGCGGCTGCGGGACGCCTACGCGCGGGACGACCGGGAGCGGCAAGCCGGACCGGCCGGGGCCGGCGGCACGCAGGGATTCGCGGGATGAGCCAGCAGCACGCAGATGCCGGCGGCGGACCGGGCCGGGAACTCGGATTCTGGATGTGCACGGCGCTGGTCGTCGGCAACACGATCGGCATGGGCATCTTCCTGCTGCCGGCCTCGCTCGCGCCGTACGGATTCAACGCGCTGATCGGCTGGGGCATCACGGTCACCGGCATGACGGTGCTGGCGCGCGTGTTCGCGCGGCTGGCCCGGGTGTTTCCGCAGGCCGACGGCCCGTACGCCTACATGCGCTCGACGCTGGGCGAGTGGCCGGCCTTCCTGGCGCTGTGGTGCTACTGGATTTCGTGCTGGATCACGAACTCGGCGCTGGCGGTCGGCATCGTGGGCTATCTCGCCACTGCCGTCCCGCAGTTCGCCGGCGTGCCGCCGCTGGCCATGGCGCTGACGCTGCTGTGGCTGTTCGTCGCGCTGAACCTGCTCGGTGTCCGGACCGGCGGCCAGGTGCAGGTGGTGACCACGGTGCTGAAGCTGGTGCCGATGGCGGTCGTCATCCTGCTCGGCGCCTGGCTGCTGTTCAGCGAGCCTGCCGCCTACGGGCAGAATCCGCCGACGACCCCGTTGAGCTTCGGCGGAATGCTGGCCGCCTCGACCATCGCGCTCTACGCCATGCTGGGCGTCGAGTCGGCGACCGTCCCGGCCGGGCGAGTGCGCGACGCGGGACGGACGATCCCGCGCGCGACGATGGCCGGCACGCTGCTCACCGCGGTGATCTACGTCGCCGTCTCGGCGGTGGCGATCATGCTGATCCCGCAGCAGGAACTCGCGTCCTCCGAGGCGCCGTTCGTCGACCTGCTCAACCGCTTCCTCGGCGTGGGCAGCGGCCGCTGGCTCGCGGTCTTCGTGGTCGTGAGCGGTCTCGGCGCCCTGAACGGCTGGACGCTGCTGGTCAGCGAGCTCACGCGGACCATGGCGAGCCACGGGATGCTCCCGTCCAGGCTGGCGGTGCAGAATCGCCGCGGTGCGCCTGTCGCAGCGCTGGTGGCAACTGGAATCCTCGCGACCGCGATGGTGCTGATGAACTACAGCAAGTCGCTGGTCGAGGGATTCACGTTCCTGACGCTGGTGGTGACGGCTGCAAACCTGCCGCTGTACCTGTGCTGCGCGCTCGCGCTGGTGGTGCTGTGGAAGAGGGGCCAGGCCCGCGCGTCACGCGACCTGCTGCTGCTCGGCGTCCTCGGCAGCGTCTACGTGGTGTTTGCGCTGTTCGGCATGGGGCGCGAGCCGTTCGCCTGGGGCATGGTGCTGGCCGCGGCGGGCGTGCCCGTATATGCGCTGCTGCGGGCCCGGAGACGGCCGGACGTCGGCTAACGTGACTGGAGCACGGCGCCGGCGGCATTCCGGCCGCTCGCGCCGCTGAGTCCGCCGCCGCCGTGCACGCCGCTGCCGCAGAGGAACAGGCCGTCCACGGGCGTGCGGTGGTCTGACCAGCCCGGCATCGGGCGCATGAACAGCAGCTGGTCCAGGATCAGCTGGCCGTGGTTCAGGTCGCCTTCGGTGAGGCCCCAGGCCTGCTCGAGGTCGAGCGGCGTGATCGTGGCCACTTCGCGCACCCGCTGGCGAAAGCCGGGGAATTGCCGGTCCACGGCATCGATCGCCAGAGCTTCCAACGCACCGCCAAGCTCGCTCCAGTTGCCCTGGCGCAGCGCGTACGGCGCGTACTGGAAATGCATGGAAACCACGTCGCCTGAAGTCGTGATCTCCAGGTACGGCTCGCTCGAGATCTCGCCGTACTTGGCCGCGTCAAAGGCCCGCTCCAGGTACTTGAGCGTCGGCGCAATGACCACCGTGCCGTCGGGCAATCCGTGCCCGCCTTCGGTGAGGACGTGCAGCTTCGCCACCGAGCCGCGCATCCTGATCGATTGCGCCTGCCACACGAAGTCCGGCGGCAGTTCGGGCGCCCCCACCAGGCCAAGCAGCGTGCTGCGCGGGTCGGCGCCCGACACGACGACCGGGGCAGTGATTTCCTCGCCGTCCTCGAGGCGCACGCCACGGGCCCGTTGCCGCTCCACCAGGATCCGGGCAACCGGCGCGCCGGTGCGCAGCTGCCCGCCGGCGGCTTCGAATGCCGCGACCAGTGACTGGCCGATCCGGGCCGTGCCGCCCGTGACTGCCCGATGCGCGGGTCCGCCGCGATTGAGCCAGTTGTGGACCAGCGTGTAGCCGCCACCGGCCGACATCGAGCCGATCGTCACTCCGTGAACCGCAAGCGCGCCAAGCGCGGCCTTCAGCGGCTCCGACTCGAACCACTCCTCGCCAAATTCCTGCGCGGACATCGACAGGCTGCGCAGCACGCGGAACATGTCCGTGCGGCCGAGCCTGCGCAGTCGCCACGCGAGGCCCGCCAGCGGCCAGCCGGCGGATCGCAATTCGTGGTTGGCCAGGCGCGGCATCGGCGTCTGGCCGGCCGCGTCGAGAAAACCGGCGGCCTGGTCCATGAACCTCACGAATTCCGGCCAGCGCGCGGCATCCTGCGGCGAGAGCCTGCGAATCGACTCGATGGTGGCGGCGTCGTCGGCGTCCGCCGAGAGCCTCAGCAGGCCCCCGTCGGGCAGCGCCGACACGAATGCCGGCGCCAGGCCGGATCCTGCTGCCGGGTAGCCGTGACGTTCGAGTTGCAGGTCGGCGACGACGTCGGGACGCAACCGTCCGCCCGGACGCAGGGGCTGCGACAGCAGGGCGCCACGCGCCGGGTCGCCCGCCAGTTGCCCGCCCGGGACGTCGCGGCGTTCGAGCAGCAGCACCTTGCGGCCGGCCCTCGCCAGGTAGGTCGCCGCAACCAGCGCATTGTGGCCCGCCCCGACGACGATGACGTCCGCTTGTTTCACGTTGCGGTTCAACGCCAGTCCTTGAGGATTTCGGTCGCCGCAAGCTTGCCGGCAGCGCCCATGACTCCGCCACCTGGGTGCGCGCCCGCGGCGCCGAAATAATATCCGGCCAACGGCGTGCGGAAGTCGGCCCATTGCGGCGCAGGACGCAGGAAGAACAACTGGTGCAGCAGCAGTTCGCCGTGGAAGATGTTGCCGCCGGTGATGCCTGCGATGCGCTCGATGTCCTTCGGCGTGATCACCTGCATGCCGACGATGGCGCGCCGGATGTTCGGTGCATGACGCTCGATGGTGGCAATCACGGTCTCACCGAAGGCATCGCGCTTCGCGTCGTCCCAGCCGCCTTCGATGTCGTAGGGCGCGTACTGCACGAAGCACGACATCACGTGGTGGCCCGGCGGCGCCATGTCGCGGTCGATCATCGAGGGGATGATGGCGTCGATGTAAGGCTGTCGCGAGAACTGTCCGTACTTGGCGTCGTCGTAGGCGCGCTCGATGTAGTCGATGCTCGGGCTGAACGAGATCGCCCCGCGGTGCAGCGGTCCCTCGCCCGGCAGGCAGCTGAACTGTGGCAGCTCCGACAGCGCGATGTTGACCTTGCCAGACGAGCCGCGCACCCGGAACCGGCGGATCGCGTCTGTGAATTCGCCTGGAAAGTGTTCCGCGTCCACGAACTGCAGGAACGAGCGCTTCGGGTCCGCCGCGGACATCACGACGCGGGCCGCGAGTTCGTCGCCGTTCTCCAGCGCAACCCCGCGGGCGCGCCCGCCCTTTACCAGCACCTTCGCGACCGGCGCGCCGGTGCGGATCTCGACACCGAGCGCCCGTGCGGACGAGGCAATTGCCGCGCTGACACCGCCGGTGCCGTTCTTGGCGAAACCCCATGCGCGGAACGCGCCGTCGATCTCACCCATGTAGTGATGCAGCAGCACGTAGGCCGTGCCCGGCGAACGCGGCCCCAGGAACGTGCCGATGATGCCGCTCGCGGACTTGGTGCCCTTCAGCGCATCGAGTTCGAACCAGTCGTCCAGCAGGTCGCCGGCGGATTGCGTGGTCAACTTCGCGATACGGTAGCGTTCACGTTCGCCGAGGCTTGCACCGTAGCGGCCGAGCTTCAGCAGGCCCGCCAGGTCGCGCCAGCTGAGCGAGGCCGGGTCCGGGGGCACCAGGCCGATGATGGGCTTGATGGCCTTGGCCGCCCGTGCCATCACGCGGGCGTACTCGTCCGAGGCCTCGGCGTCCCTGGGTGAGTGCCGGTACAACTCGCGGCGGGTCAGGTCATGGTCGTCCCAGGCCGCGAGATAGTCGCCGTTCTCCATCGGCGTGACCGTGCTCGGCAGCGGCAGGATCTTGAGCCCGTGGCGCGGCAGTTCCAGGTCGCGGATGATCTCCGGACGCAGCAGGCTCACCACGTAGGAGAATTCCGTGAACCGGTATCCCCGGAAGATTTCCTCGGTCACGCTCGCCCCGCCGACGATGTCGCGACGTTCGAGCACCACGACTTTCTTGCCGGCGCGGGCCAGGTAGGCCGCGGCGATCAGGCCGTTGTGCCCGGCGCCGATGACGATCGCGTCGTATCGGGCGGCGGTCACTTTCTTTTCCATACGGGCTCGTAGAACGGCAACGTGACCACCGTGGCGGGCGCCTGACGCCTCTTGTGCTCGACGGTGATCTCGATGTTCAGGCGCGAGCCCGGTTCGTAGTGGGGGCGTTCGAGGTGCACCAGTGCAATGTATTTCTTGAGCACCGGCGACCAGGTGCTGGTCGAGGCGTAACCCACCTGCCGCCCGTCGCGCATGACAGGCAGGCTGCCACGCACGGCCGTGCCGGGAATCTGTGGCGGCAGCCCTGCCTCGGCATAGACGCGCTCCAGTCCTTCCCAGTCAACTTCGATGCCGACCAGCTTCCAGGCCGAGCCCTCGCGGTGCTCGCGCTCGAGCGCGCGGCGTCCGACGAAGTAGCCGGGCTTCTCGAGGTTCACCGTCCAGCCCAGGCCCATTTCGTAAGGAGAGGACTTCTGCGCGGTGATCCAGGCATGGTTGGCCGCGGTGTAGTCGACGTCCAGCATGAAGAGCCCGGCCTCGACCCGCGCCATGTCCATCGCCAGGATGCCGCAGGGCACGATGCCGTAGTCGTCGCCGGCCGCCATGATGGCGTCCCAGACGGGCAGGGCATCCGCCGCATCCATCCAGATTTCGTAACCGAGGTCCCCGGTATAGCCGGTGCGCGAAATGGTTACGGGCCGCCCCTGCAGGCGGTTTTCAGCCATGCGGAAAAACCTCAGGCCGTCGAGCGAGGTTTCGCAACATCGGTTCAGGATTGCCCGGGACTTCGGCCCCTGCAGGCTCAGCGCGGCTGTCTGCTCGGTGACCTCGGTGATCGTCGCCTGCATGCCGACCGCGTTCATAGAGAGCCAGCGCAGCGACGGCTCGGCGGCCGTGAGGCGGAAGCATTGCTCGCCGAGGCGCGTTACCGTGCCGTCGTCGAGCAGCTTGCCTTCGTCGTCACACCAGCCCGTGTAGTAGACCTGCCCGACCGCAAGCTTGGCCATGTCCCGGGTGATGATCCGATCGAGCAGGCGCGCGGCATCCGGGCCCTCGACCAGGTATTTCATCAACGGCGACACGTCGATCAGCGCTGCCGCGTCGCGGATCGCCCAGTACTCCCGGTCTATGCCGAGATCATAGGACCCGACGGTGATGCAGCCACCCCAGCGCCGCCAGTTCTGCGGCAGGCACAGCGGCGCGATGCGCTCGTGGAACGGCGTTCGCTTGAGCTGGTACAGGCTGTAGGGTTCCACGCTCAACGCAGTTCCAGTTGCGGGGTGATCGCAGCGTGCCGGTCAGGCTCGCTCAATCGCTCGGTATTGGGCATGCGTGGAACCACGTATTACTGACGAATGCGGTGTGGCTGGCGGTTCATTTCGAGAGACTGCCGGGTGCGAAAAGAGACGGGCCGATTTCTCGGCCCGTCTCCCGGTTGGCCCCGTTCCGCGCTGCTAGAACTCCTGCCTGAAGGTCAGCCCGATCGTCCGCGGCTGGTTGGGCCCCGTGTAGGTCGTATACGGGTGCCCGACGGCGACACCGCAGACTTCGACCGCGCACTCCTGGTACTTGAACAGGTCGGCACGCTCGTCGAACGCGTTGTTGATGAACAGCGTAAGGGAGTAGGGGCCTCTTGTCAGGCTGCCGGAGAAGTCGGCGACGCCGTAGGCGTCCTGCTTGCCGGTGAATTGCCGGTTGTACGGCAGCAGTTCGGCCTCGACGTCGTTCTGGTACACATAGGAGCCCTGCACGTCGCCGTCGTAGTCGCCGAGCTTGAATATGTACCTCGCAATCAGGTTGCCCTTGAACGTCGGCGAGACCGGCAGCCGAGTGCCTTTCTTCGCGTAGTTCTCCGGTGCGCACGGGTCTTCATCGATCGCCTGGCAGAAGTTCTCCGTAAGCTTGGGATCGAGCCAGGTTGCGCCGGCCGAGAATCGCCAGTCATCCGTGGCTGCCCAGTCGACATAGGTCTCGATGCCGCTGATCTCGGCCTGGCCGGCATTGCGGACGTTCGTGAGTCCGTTCTCGCCCAGGAACGAATACTGGAACTTGTCCCATTCCTGGATGAACGCCGCACCATTGAAGCGCACCCGCCCGTCCGCCCACGTGGTCTTCCAGCCCGCCTCGTAGTTGGTCAGGTAGTCGGCTTTGTAGGGTGGGAACGTGCCACGCCGGTTCACGCCGCCGGGACGGAAGCCTTCCGAGTACGTGAGGTACACCATGCGGTCTTCGTCGAACTTGTAGGCGAGGTTGAACTTGGGCGTGATGCCGTTCTCGTCGGTGCTCTTGTTCAGGTTGATGCAGGGGGCGCCCCGGTAGTCCTTGTCATTGAAGCAGGCCGCCTCGCCGGTCTGGGAACTGAAATTCCCGCTGAAGCCGAAGAAGCCCTTCAGGTCGTTGTTGTTCTGGAACAGGCGGGCGCCGGCCGTCGCGGTCAAGTTGTCGGTGATGTCGTAATACAGTTCACCGAACAGCGCGTAGCTGTCGTCGGTGCGCGTCTGCTCGGTCAGCCAGAGCGTGTCCGACCAGCCGGTGACCCAGTATTCGCTGGTCAGGTCGTCGACCATGTAGCGCTGCTCGATGTGGTGCGTGTCGGTTTGCGCGAACAGGCCGCCGGTGAACCGCAGGCGCTTGTCCCGCGGCGAACTGAAGCGCAACTCGTTGCTCCACATCGTGAAGCCGTCCTTGCCCTTGATGTACTGTGCCGGATTGATCAGTTCGCCGGCGTCGTCCTTCATGTAGCTGCCGTAGCCGCAGCACACGTCGTACCAGTAGGCATAGTCGGTATAGTCGTTCCGCTCGTCCTGGTTCCGGTCCAGGTACGCGCCCGCGTACACCATGTCCCAGTCGCCGATCTTGCCTTGCACCGTAAGCGAGGCCTGCACCCAGCTGTCCCTGGTCTCTTCCTTGAAGAAGTGCGTGAGCTTGAGGTCGCCGATGTTCGGGTCGTAGGCAAACAGGCCGTTGAAGTCGGCCACCTGGCCCATCACGCCCGGTGTGATCGACCATTCGTCGTTCAGGTCGATCTTGAGCAGCGCCCGTGCGCCGTAGGTATCGCCGTCATTGTAGTTGTCCTTGGCAAAATTGTGCCCGGACTCGTAGTTCGTCATCGTGATGCCGGAGGTCGGGAAGGTCATCGACCCCTTCACGTTGTCGATGTAGCCCGGTGAGTGCTCGTACCAGCCGACCAGCCGTATGGCCATGTTGTCGGCGAGCGGCATGTTCACGTAGCCTTCCGCGCTGTAGCCGGCGTCGCCCTCCGAGACGACATTGCCCTGCAGGGAGTAGCTGGCGCTGAATGCCGTTGAGTCGGGCTTGTTGGTGATGGTGCGAATCGTGCCGGACTGCGAACTCGCCCCGTACAGCGTGCCCTGCGGGCCGGCCAGCATTTCGACGCGCTCGATATCGTAGATGTGTATGTCGAGCGCGCCGACGATGGTCGTGATCGGCTGCTCGTCCAGGTACTGGCCGACGCTCGGCATCGGGCCGGAGTGATTGCCGTTGTCGCCGCTGGCGACACCGCGCATGAATACGCGGGTGAAGCCGGGGCCGTAACTCTGGAAGCTCACGCTCGGCATGAACTTCATGTAGTCGGTCATGTTGTTGATGTTCAGCTGTTCCAGCTTTGCTTCGCCGAAAGCCTGGATGCTCATCGGCACGGCTTGCAGGTTTTCAGTCTGCTTCTGCGCGGTGACCACCACCTCCTCGAGAACCGCACTGGTCTCGGGGACCTCCTGCGCGTGGGCCATTGGAACGCCAGCCAGCAGCAGCGGGGCCAGCGGCAGGCCCGTCGCCAGCCGACGCCCGGACATTCCAGCTTGCTGCCGCTGCAGCTTTCTCTTTCGGCTACGAGTCATTGCGCTCCCCTTTTTATGAAAATTTCCCGATTCTGTACGCGAGGTCGAACCTATTTCAACCGCTGCTCGATCTGGACCAGCTCTCGAGCGCCGGACCGAGCGCCTGTTCGAGCTGGCCCAGCCAGGGTCGGAAGCGGACCCACTGCTCCAGCGAGTCACGGTAAATCGGCTGGCGGACCTGCTCGGAACTGGCCGTCCGGACCGCCCGCTCGTTCTCGTAGAAGCGCAGGCAGCCGTCCTCGAAAGGCAGGCCGCAATGCTCGAGCAGGCGACGGGTCTCCGCCTCGGTGTCCACCACCACTTGCTCGTAGATCGCCCGGTGGATTCGGCCGGGCAGCAGCCGGTCGAAGTGGGCCATCAGGTCCACGTAGTCGCGGTAGTAGCGGCCGAGTTCTCCCAGGTCGTAGGAATAGCGGTTGCCGCGGGCAAAGTGCTGCTTGAAGACCGAGAAACAGCAGCTCATCGGGTGCCGGCGTGCGTCGATGATCCTCGCGTTAGGCAGGATCAGGTGGATCAGCCCGGCGTGCATCCAGTTGTTGGGGTTCTTGTCGATGAAGTAGGGCGCGCCGGTCTTGCGCTGCACCCGGGTGCTGTCGATGTAGCGCTCGCCCAGCGCCCGCAGCTGGTCACCGTCGAGCGTCGCCAGGATGCCGGGATACGCCGAGGCATCGTCGGCGGCCTTGCGACCGCCGAGCTCGCGCACGATGGCGCCGATGTCGGGCAGCTCCATGGTGCCTTCCACGGCGGAGTGGCTGGAGAGGATCTGCTCGAGCAGCGTGGAGCCGGCGCGTGGCATCCCGACGATGAAGATCGGGTCCGGCGCCGGTGACCCGCCGCCTGTGCGGGATTCGATGAATTCACTGGTGAAAAGCCCGGTGGTCTGGCGGATCCGGTCGGTCACCGCGTCGGCCTCGTAGACGATGACGGAGCGGCGCAGGCGATTTCCCTCGGCATAGTGCTCAAAGGACCGTTGGTAGTCCCCGGCGTCCTCCAGGGCCTTGCCGAGCGCGAAATGGAAGTGAAAACGGTCCTCGACCGGGAGGTCCTGCCGGTCGAGTTGCCCGCGCATCTGCTCGATGTCCTGCGCGGTGAAATGGAACGTCTTCAGGTTGGCGAGGCTCCAGTACGCTTCGCCGTAGCCGGGTGACAACTCGGTGGTGCGACGATAGGCCGCGATGGATTCGGGTTGCCGGCCGGCGGTTCGCAGCGCATGGCCGTAGCTGTGCCAGACCTTCGGGTGGGTCGGAAACTGGTCGAGTACCTGCCGGTAGATTTCGACCGACTGCTGCACGTCGCCCAGCCTGCCGAGCAACGCCGCCTTCAGGTTCCGGCCGCCCGTGTCCCCGGAGTTTGCCTGCAGCAGCGTGTCCACCTCGCGCAGCGCGTCGGCGAATCGATCCTGCCGTTGCAGCACCAGCGCCAGGTTGTGCCGCGCCGCGTTGAAGCCCGGCGCGAGTTCGAGGCAGCGCAGCAACAGCGCCTCGGAGTCGCGATAGCGACCCAGCCTGGCCGCCACCTCGGCCAGCATCCGTATCGCGACGACGTCGGTGGGGAAGCGCTTCAGGTGCTCGCGCAGCAGGTGCTCGGCCACCGGTATGTTCCCCTCGCACAACGCCGCAGCCGGCGCGAGCAGTCGCGGGTCGCGCGTCGAGGCCTTGATGTGCTCGGAGTACGCGGCATCGGCCGCCTCGGCGTCGCCCAGCGCGGTGAGGTGGTCCCCGAGTGCGCGCCATGCGTCGCCCATTTCCGGCTTGAGCCGCACGGCGGCCTGCAACTCGCGCACCGCGGCCTTGCTGTGCCCGGCAAGCCCCAATGCGAGGCCCAGTTCGTAGTGCGTGGACACCCAGTCCGGGTGCGCGAGCGCCAGCGGCTCGAGGATCGCGAGCGCCGCTGGTGCATCGCCGAGGGCGCGATGCGAGGCACCCAGTATGATCGTCGCGACCGGATGGCCCGGGGCAACCTTGAGGATTTCGCCAGCCTGTTCGGCGGCGAGCGCGGGATCCGAGAGCAGCAGTTTCGCGGCGTGCGCCAGCGCTACCTCGAGCGTGCCAACCGGCTCCTGCGCGCCGCCCATGCGTGAGCCCCTTTTTTGACAGTGCTTGCGTCGAATGAAAGACTGCCGGCGCACCATTGTCAAATGACCACTGCGCGGCCGGTGGCACGATCGCGACTCATCAGGGCCGTGTCTGGGGAGACCACTGGCAGTGAAAGGCTTCGTGACCGGCGCGGCGCTGCTGCTTGCCTTGCTCGCGGCGACGACATCGACCGCGGCCATGGCGCCCGATTCCGGGTCCGTCGCGCTTCGATGCGGTGCGCTGATCGACGGCGTGTCCGGCGAGGTCCGCGGCCCGGCGACCGTCGTGATCAGCGCAGGCCGCATCGCCGAAGTCTCGCCCGACGCGGTGGTTCCGGACCGGGTGGGCGTGCTGGACCTGGCCGATTACACCTGCCTGCCGGGCCTGATCGACATGCACACGCACCTGACGGACCAGCCGGGCGATACGGCGGACCTCAGCGTCTACTACCGTCGCAGCGCCGATGAGCAGCTGATGCTGGCGCGCGAGAATGCCCGCGTCACACTGCTGGCGGGGTTCACGACGGTGCGCGACGTGGGCACCTACATCGGCTGGGTGGACCGGTCGCTGCGCGACGCGATCAATCGTGGCGACACCCCGGGGCCGCGCATGCAGGTGGTCGGCTTCTACCTGACCATCCCCGGCGGCGGCGGCGACCTCGTCATACCTGGCTATCCGGAGTCCGCGATCCCGGCGCAGGTCCGCATGGGTGTCTCGCGTGGGCCGGAGCAGTTCCGGGAGCGCGCCGAGCTTGCAGTCGCGGGCGGCGCCGACCTGCTCAAGGTGATCGCATCCGGTGCGGTGCTGGCCTACGGTGGGGTGCCCGGGGCGCCCGAGATGACACCTGGGGAAATCGCGGCAGTGGTGGAGGTGGCCCATGCGCACGGACTCAAGGTCGCCGCGCACGCGCACGGTGCCGAGTCGATACGCGACGCCATCCTGGCAGGCGCCGACACCATCGAGCATGCATCGTTGATCGACGCGACGGGCATCGAGCTCGCGAGGCAGCGGCAGGTTGCGCTGTCCATGGATGTCTACAACGGCGACTACATCGACACCGAGGGCCGTGCCCAGGGCTGGCCCGAGGAATTCCTGCGCAAGAACATCGAGACGACCGAGGCGCAGCGACAGGGATTCACCGCCGCGCACGCGGCCGGGGTCCCGATCGTGTATGGCACCGATGCCGCGGTGTACCCGCACGGCTTGAACGCCCGGCAGTTCCCGATCATGGTCGAGCGGGGCATGACGCCGATGGAGGCCGTGCAGGCCGCCACCTCCGTGGCCGCGCGAACCCTGGGCTGGTCGGACCGCGTCGGGAGCATCGAGCCCGGCCGCTATGGCGACGTGATTGCCGTCAAGGGCAACCCGCTCGCGGACCTGCGGCTGCTGCAGGACGTCGCGGTGGTGGTCAAGGGCGGGGAGGTGGTTCGCGCGCCGGCTCACTGACGACGTCGTTGCCGTCCGGCCCCGCGACCACCGCCAGCAGCGCCTCGGCAAATGCCTGGAAGCAGTTGTGCTGGCCGACGATCCCGATGACGCCGGCCTTCTCGAGCTTCGCCAGCACCCGCTCGTTGGCGCCGGACAGCATCACGCGCACTCCGCGGCGATGCAGGTCTCGAATTGCCTCCTCGAGCGTCTGCAGGCCCGTGATGTCCATGAACGGCACCCAGCGCAGCCGGATGATCAGCACGCGCGGATCCGTGTGAGTCCCGGCCAGCGCCCGCTCGAAATTCTCCACCGCGCCGAAAAAGAAGGGCCCCTCCACCGCGAACACGACCACGTCCTCGGGCAGTTGCCCGATCCCGTGTCGCGCGAGTTCCTGGCCGAGTTCTTCGTCGGATGTCTGGCGCACCTCGACGCTTTCGGACATGCGCCGCAGGAAGTGCAGCGTCGCGAGGATGACGCCGATGTTCACCGCGACCACCAGGTCGGCGAATACCGTCAGGCCGAAGGTGACCAGCAGGATGATCACGTCGGCGCGCGGCGCGCGGCGCGCCATCTTCAGGAAGTGCCGGGCATCCGCCATGTTCCATGCCACCACAAACAGGATCGCGGCCAGCGCCGCGAGCGGGACGTGCACCGCCAGCGGCGCCAGGACCAGCAGCACCAGCACCAGCGTCAACGCGTGCACGATGCCGGCGATCGGGCTGGTGCCCCCGTTGCGGATGTTGGTGGCCGTGCGTGCGATGGCGCCGGTTGCGGCAAATCCGCCGAACAGCGGCGCCACGATGTTGGCAATGCCCTGGCCGACCAGTTCCTGGTTCGAGTCGTGGCGGGTGCCCGACATGCCGTCGGCGACCACTGCGGACAGCAGTGACTCGATCGCGCCGAGCATCGCGATGGTGAACGCGGGGCCGATCAGTTCCAGGACCCGCCGGAACGACAGGTCGGGCAGGCTTGGCGCCGGAAGCCCCCGCGGAATGCCGCCGAAAGCACTGCCGATGGTGGCAACGCCGTCGAACTGGAACCAGGCCTGCACCGCTGTTGCGGCCAGCAGCGCCGCGAGCGGCCCGGGCAAGCGCCGCAGGCCGGGGATGCGGGCGGAGAATGCGAGGAACGCCAGCGAGAACACCGCAAGCGCCGCGGTTGCCGGGTCCAGTTGCGGTATCGATTGCAGCAGTGCGAGGACCTTCTCGTGGAAGTGGTCGCCGGACGGCGTCGGCAAGCCGAGGAAATACTGCCACTGGCCGACCCAGATCACGACCGCGATGCCTGCGGTGAAACCGACGATCACCGGGTCGGGTATGAACTTGATGATCGTCCCCATGCGCGCAAGGCCCAGCGCCAGCAGCATGACGCCGGCCATCAGCGTGGCGACCTGCAGGCCGCCGATGCCGTAGCGCGCGGTGACGCCGGCGAGGATGACGATGAACGCGCCGGTGGGGCCGGCGATCTGCAGGCGGCTGCCGCCGAACGTCGACACCAGCAGGCCGGCGACGATTGCGGTGTAGAGACCCTGTTCGGGACGCGCGCCGGAGGCGATTGCGAACGCCATCGCGAGCGGCAGCGCCACGACGCCGACCGTGACGCCGGCGACAAGGTTTCGCAGCCAGTGCTCGCGCCGCAGCAGGCCCGCGCGATAGGCTTCAAGGATGGCGGGCGACAAGACAATCCTCCGTCAGTTCCGGGGACGAATTCTGGGATCCCGGTGGATTTGCCCTGATCGCGAGCAGATCGCTTTCGAACAACAAGCGCGCGGCAGCGATAGCCGGCGTGTATCGACCGTTGCGTGGCGCCAGGCGAACGTAATTTTTCAGGACCAGTGCCGCTCGAAACCGCTTGTACGAGCGCAGGTTCGCAGCTGTCTGGTGCAGCAGGTCCAGTGCCTGACGATTTGAAATCGAGTATGTAAGGCCCGGTGCGTGCAGTCGCGACACTACTGCTTTGCGGGTGATCTTTCCGGCGCCGACTGCATTGAGTAGCCGGTCGAGGATGACCGGTTCCGTGCTGCTTACGGAAACAACGAGTTGTCTGCGGTCCCTGGCATGGCGTCGCGAAAGAGTGATCGTGCCTTCGCCGTCGATCAGGCCCGCGATGTACGCGGCGTCATCAGTACTGAGTTTGCGTACTCGACGGTAAGGCATGGCTCGGCAACACCGGGCGTAAAAAACTCCCCGGCCACCCGGCCGGGGAGTAAGTGATGGTGGAGGCGGCGGGACAGCTGATCTGGCTCTTCCGAGCCAGGCTGGACTATGCCTTCACCCCGGCGCGATCGCCGGGGGCGGGGCGTGTTATCCGACTCTTGTGCTGATCCCGGAATGAGGAACAGCGCAAACGCCAGATCCTAGTGCCGGCTCCGCTGCTTCCAGCTCAGCCGGCCTATGAGTCTCTACAGGGCAGGCATGAGGTTGGCCCTCTTCCTACCCCTCGGTGTTGCCTCGTGCCGCCATCAACAGCACGTCAGGTTTCGCCGATGTGAGCCCCGTTGTCACTTCGCCCTTACGGGCAAAGGCGACCCATCGTTGATCGAACCCGCGTCCGCAAGCCCTACGTTCCAGGACCTACATGCTTAGCCGTCTCTTTATTTCTCGTCGAACGCTACCCGAGTGGCAGGGAAGACGTTCAACCAGCTCAGGTGCATTTTAGCGAGCCAGCCCTCAGCACACTGGACCCGCGAGCTTGTGAGCGCGTCCCTCGGGTCTGGATGCACAAGCACATGCCAGTCGAGGGTTAGGCGGGGTTAAGCCGCCAGAGCGTAGTTGTCTTCGTTGGCAACTAGTTGTTTGCAAGCGGTTTTACGAGGAACCTTGCACCTCGGCATGCACATGGAGTTTCGCGACCCACGTCGAAACCGGTCGCCCCCAGATGGACCCCGCTAGTGTAGGGCCAGGTGGCGGGAAAGCAAGGCGAATGGCGTCGTAGCGCGAAACAGGCGACCGGTCGCCTGTCGCGGTCGCCTATCAGCGCCGCGACCTGATCACCCGGGCCTTTTCCCGCTGCCAGTCGCGGTCTTTCTCGCTGGCACGCTTGTCGTGCGCCTGCTTGCCCTTGGCAAGCCCGATCTCCAGCTTTGCCTTGCCGTGCTTCCAGTAGAGCTTCAGCGGCACGATCGTGTGCCCCTTGCGCTCCACCGCACCGATGTAACGGTCGAGTTCGCGCCGGTGCAGCAGCAGCTTGCGGGTGCGGGTCGGGTCGGCGATGACGTGCGTGGAGGTGGTCTTCAAGGGTGCGATGTGCACGCCGATCAGCCAGGCCTCGCCGTTCTTCACCAGCACGTAGCCCTCGGTGATCTGCGCCTTGCCGGCCCGCAGGCTCTTGACCTCCCAGCCCTGCAGCACCATGCCGGCCTCGGTGTTTTCCTCGATGAAATACTCGTGGCGCGCGCGCTTGTTCAGCGCGATCGGAGGGTGTTCCTTGCTTTTTTCCTTGCTGGGGTCTGCCATGGCGAGTCGTCCGGGCTGGTCGCACATTCTATCCGTCCCGCATAAACTTGCGCCGCGTTCTGGATCGCAGCATGGCAATACACGAAGTCCGGCGCAGTGCGCTGGTGATATTCAGCCCCGAGCAGATGTTCGACCTCGTGATCGATGTCGAGCGCTATCCCGAGTTCCTGCCCTGGGTGGGCGGTGCGAGCCTGCACGAGAAATCCGGCCATGACCTGCTCGCCACGCTTGAAATGCAGCGCGGGGGCGTTCGCGAGCGTTTCTCGACGCGCAACACGTTCGAACGCCCTTCGTTCATGACCATGAGCCTGGTGGACGGGCCGTTCCGCCTGCTCGAGGGCCGCTGGTCGTTCACGCCGATCGGATCCGCTGGAACGCGGATCGAGCTCGAGATGCGCTTCGAATTCGCGAGCCAGGTGGTCTCGATGCTGTTCGGCAAGGCCTTCGAGCAGAGTTGCAACAGCCTGATCGACGCGTTCATTGCGCGGGCGCGGGATCAGCATGTCGGGGCCTGACGAGGAGGCGCCGGCCGTCGAGGTCGCCTATGCACTGCCGGATCGACAGGACGTGGTGCGCGTGCAGCTTGCCGAGGGCATGACCGCGCTCGATGCGGTCGACGCGTCGGGCCTGCGGCAGGCGCACGCGGAACTCGAGGGCCGCTCGCCGGACCTCGGTATCTTCGGCCGGCCGGTGCCGCCGGACCAGGTACTCAGCGACGGCGACCGGGTCGAGATCTATCGGGTGCTGCGGGTCGATCCACGCGAGGCCCGGCGCACGCTGGCGTCGAGGGGCGAAACGATGGGACCAGCGGCCAGGCGCAACCGCTGAGCGACGGGCCTGCGCGCGACGACGGCCTGTAGTTGAGCTGGTCAGCCGCCGCCGGCTGGCGTGGGCGCAGGGGGCTGCTTGTCGGGCACGGCGGCCGGCGGCGTCCCGGCGGATTCAGCGGCCTTGGCCTCGGCGGCGGCCCGCTTGTCGCGCTCGGCCCGCACGCGCTTGGCGACATCGGATTCCTCCGGCAGGTCCAGCTTGTCGATGCTGGTCACCTTGTCGTCCTCGAAGCGCACCACGAAATGGGCCCGGTCGATGCGCCTGTCGCGACCTTTCTGCAGCGTGTAGACGTAGTCCCAGCGGTCGGGCTCGAACGGGTCGGACACCATCGGCGTCCCCAGCACGTAGCGGACCTGGCTGCGCGTCATGCCGACCTTGACCTGGTTGATCTCGTCAAGCTGCAGCAAGTTGCCCTGTTGTATGGTCGGCCTGTAGACGCAGGCAGACAGCGGCACCGCGGCCACGGCGGCTGCGACAAGGCAAATGGCGCGGCGGAAACTTGGATTTAGGTGAATCGGCGGCATCGGTGTGGAGTTGCCGGCCCGTGCCAGCGATAATGGGCGCGGATCATACAGGAACCGCGCCCCCGCGCGGACGCCCGAGGTCGCTACATAAATGGAATCCTCGCAGCTGCGCCGGGTGGGCCTCAAGATCACGACGCCCCGCCTGAAGATCCTGGACATCCTGGCCGGCAGCCAGCCTCGGCACATGAGTGCCGAGGACGTCTATCGTCGCCTGATCGAATCGGACGAGGACATCGGCCTCGCGACCGTCTACCGCGTGCTGACCCAGTTCGAGGGGGCGGGCCTCGTCACGCGCCACCACTTCGAGGGCGGCACGGCGGTATTCGAGCTGAACGAAGGCGAGCATCACGACCACATCGTCTGCGTTGACTGCGGCCGGGTCGAGGAGTTCACCGACGAGAGCATCGAGGAGCGGCAGCGATCGATATCGAAGCGCCTCGGGTTCGAACTGCGTGACCACTCGCTCACGCTCCACGGCCACTGCGTGCGCGAGAACTGCCCGCACCGCGGGCAGAAGCGCTGACGGCGCGGGTCGCGGCGGGCGGCCGGCCAGACTCCAGCATCTCCCGCGCGTGTTCGCGCGCGCGTTCCGTCACGCTCGCGCCGCCGAGCATCCTGGCCAGTTCCTCGACCCGCGCCTCGTCGTCGAGTGCCTCGAGAGCGGTGTGCGTCACGCCGCCGGTGGCGCGCTTGGCGACGCGCACCTGCCGGTCCGCCTGCGAGGCGACCTGCGGCAGGTGGGTCACGCAAAGCACCTGGCCCGAGGCCGCGAGCGCGCGCAGTTGCCGTCCGACCATCACCGCGACCGCGCCACCGACGCCCGTGTCCACCTCGTCGAACACCAGGCAGGGCAGGTGCGCCGCGTCGAGCGTGGCAACCTGCAGCGCAAGGCTGATCCGCGAGAGTTCGCCGCCCGACGCGGTCCTGGCCAGCGGCCGTGCCGGCTGTCCCGGATTGGCGCTGACAAGAAACTCGATGTCGTCCGAGCCATGCTCGGCGCGGGCAGGCGGTGTGGCCGTCTCGACCCGGGTTTCAAAGACGCCGCCGCGCATGCCGAGGTCCTGCATCAGGCGCGTCACCTTGCGATCGAGCGCCACGGCTGCTGTGCGCCGCTGCCCGGACAGGGCGTGCGCGGCGCGATCATACGCGTCGAGGGCTGTCGCCGAGCGCCGTTCGAGGTCCGCGGCGTCTGCCGCGGACGAACCGACTCCTGCGAGCTCCGCCGACAGCCGCTCGCGAAGCGCGGCCAGTTCGTCCACGCCGACGCGATGCTTGCGTGCCACTGCCTCGAGCGCGGCCAGCCGCGCTTCCACCAGTTCCTGCCGCACGGGGTCCGCCTCCAGCGACTGCGTGTAGCGTCCGAGGGTGGCGACGACCTCCCCGCAGGCGATGCCCGCTTCGTCGAGCAGGTCCGCCGCCGGGACCAGCGCCGCATCGATTCCGGCAAGCTGACGCAGCAACGGTCGCGCACGTGCGATGGCCGCCGCCGCGCCGGTCTCCTCGGTGGCCACCAGTTCCTCGACCTGCCGCATGCCCTCGACGAGGCGGCCGAGGCTGGTCACGCGGCGACGCTCGTCCGCAAGCTCCGACGCCTCGTTCGGCTTCGGGTCCAGCGCGTCGAGTTCCGTCACGTAGTGCGTGAGCATTTCGAGGCGATGTTCCCGGTCGCGCCCCTGGTCCTGCAGCGCCACGCGCTGCTGTTCCAGCGCCCGCCAGTCGCGATGGGCGTCGCGCACCACGGCCGATTGCGGTGCGTGGTTGCCACTGCCGTCGAGCAGCTCGCGCTGGTAGCCGCGCCTGGAGAGCGACTGGAATTCGAGCTGGCCGTGAACGTCCACCAGGTGCTCGCCCAGCGCGCGCAGCGACTGAACCGGCGCGGCCTGGCCGTTGATGTACGCACGGCTCCTGCCGTCGGCCCCGACCAGCCGCCTCAGGTGCGCTTCGCCTTCGTGCGCGATGGACTGCGCGTCCAGCCACTCGCGGGCGGCGGGGTTGTTCGCGAGGTCGAACGCGGCCGAGACCTCGGCCCGCTCGGCCCCGTGGCGCACCGCGCTGCTGTCGGCGCGTCCGCCGACTGCGAGCAGCAGCGCGTCGACCAGGATTGACTTGCCGGCGCCGGTTTCGCCGGTCAGCGCCGTGAAGCCCGCGGCCAACTCGAGTTCGACCGCTTCGACGATGGCGAAGTCGCGGATCTGCAGGTGGGTGAGCATCGTCGCGCGAATCGCCGGGTCAGTCGCCAGCCGGCGGCCCGTTGCGCCCGCCGCGTCCCCAGTGAAGCTTGGAGCGCAGGATCCGGAAATAGTCGTGACCCGGGGGATGCAGCAATGTCGCGCTCACGGCGGCGCGCTCGATGCGCAGGCGCATGCCGGGCTCGAGTTCGCACACGGGCATCCCGTCGCAGACCACCTGGGCGCGGGTTTCCGGCCGGTCGGCGAGTTCGATTTCGACGACACAGTCGGCACTTACCACGATTGGCCGGTCCGAGAGCGTGTGCGGGCATATCGGGACCAGCACGATGGCGGCCAGCGCGGGGTGCACGATCGGCCCGCCGCAGGACAGCGCGTACGCGGTCGACCCGGTGGAGGTCGAGACGATGAAGCCGTCTCCCGCGTGCGTGTTGACGAACGCGCCATCGACCCAGGTCCGGAGGTCCAGCATGCGGCCGGTGTCGTGCTTGGCGACGGCGACGTCGTTCAGCGCGATCGACGAGTTCGGAGCGCCGTCACCGCTCACGGTCGCCTGGAGCAGCAGCCGCGTCTCGGGCGCGCAACGACCCTCGAGCGCGTCATCGACCGATTCGAGCATCCGCGCGGGGCTCACGTCGGCGAGGAAGCCGAGCCGGCCGCGATTGACGCCCATCACCGGCACGCCGTGGGCCGCAGCCATCCTCGCCGCGTGCATCAACGTGCCGTCGCCCCCGACCGCAACGATGAATTCCGCGCCCGGCGCGAGACCGGCCTCCGGCACGATCTCGACGTCGTGGGGCCCGAAATCCTCCTGCTCGCCGGCTGCGGCCCTCACCTGCACGCCACGAGACCGCAGGTGCGCGGCAAGCGCAAGCATTGCCTCGCCGACATTGCGCTCGTCCGGGCGGCCCGCCAGCGCGACGATCCGGGTGACGACGTTGGCGTTGCTCATGGTTGCGCGTCTTTTAGCACGGCGCGAGCGCGCGCGGCCAGCGGGCAAGGCAGCGCAAATCGCTGGATTCAAGCAGCTTGACTTGTGCAAAAGCGCGTTGCTAGCTTGGCGCAGGCCGGGCCGGGAAACATTTCACTCCGGCGGCCGCCAGGAAACCATGTCGCCGGAGTCCGGGGAAGACATCTTCAACGAGCGAGCCCAGCACCTGCTGACGGTGCTCATCGAGAGCTATATCCGGGAGGGCCAGCCGGTCGGGTCCCGCACGCTGTCCCGCGACTCGGGCCTCAACCTGAGCGCGGCGACCGTCCGTAACGTCATGGCAGACCTCGAAGACTACGGGTTCGTAGCGTCGCCGCACACGTCCGCGGGCCGCGTTCCAACCGACAAGGGCTACCGGTTCTTCGTGGATACGCTGCTGCGCCGGCGACCGGCAGCAGCGGCCGAAGAGGTCATCGAGGCCCTTCGCCGGCGGCTCGACGAAGAGGAAGATCGCGACGCGAAGAGCATCGTCTCGGTGGCCTCGCAGGTCCTTTCGTCGATCACGCACCTGGCGGGCGTGGTGACGATCCCGCGACAGCCGCACCAGTCGCTGAGCCAGATCGAGTTCCTGCCCCTGTCCGACAACCGGGTGCTGGCCGTCATGGTCGTCAACGGGCGAGATGTCCAGAACCGGGTCGTGCACCTCGAGCGGTACTATTCGGCCGATGAATTGCGCCGCGCCGCAGCGTTCCTGAACCAGCAGTTCGGCGGCAAGGAACTGCGGCAGGTCCGCGAGGACCTCGTAGGCGAACTCGCGCAGGCCAGCGAGCAACTGAACCAGTTGATGCGCGATGCCATCATGCTGGCCAGGCAGATGGTCGGCCCGGCGATGCCCGAGGCCCCGGAGTACGTCATCGCCGGCGAAACCAACCTGATGGAATTCGCCGAACTCTCAAACGTGGACAAGCTCCGGCGGCTGTTCGATGCGTTCACGGCCAAGCGGGACATCCTGCACCTGCTGGACCAGAGCCTGCGTGCCGAGGGCGTGCAGATCTTCATCGGCCAGGAGTCCGGTTACGGGATCCTGGACGACTGCAGCCTGGTCACCGCCCCGTACATGCTCGACAACGAGACCGTCGGGGTGCTCGGCGTGATCGGCCCGACCCGCATGGCCTATGAGAGGGTCATCCCGATCGTGGACGTCACGGCCCGCCTGCTGGGGTCGGCCTTGAATTCGCGCCGCTAGTCCCGATATCCGAACAAGACCATGTCCCCGGCCGGCCAGTCCGGCCGGGCGGCGTTCCCAATCCAGGCAGGTGACATGACAAGCGAATTCGATCCGGCGGCCTCCGACGAGGCACAGGCAACGGTGCGGGGCGAGGCCGAGCGCCTCGGCGCCGATCTCGAGGCCGCGGAGGCCAAGGCCCGGGAAAACTGGGACAACTACCTGCGCGCGGTTGCCGAGACCGACAACCTGCGCAAGCGCGCGGCCCGGGACGTCGAGTCGGCCAGCCGCTACGCGATCGAGCGGTTCGCGGCCGAGTTGCTCGAGGTCCGCGACAGCCTGGAGCTGGGCATCGCCGTGGGTGCCGGGGCCGATCCGGCCCGGCTGCTGGAGGGCATGGAGGCGACGCTGAGGCTCGTGAACAAGGCCTTCGAGAAATCGGGCATCGCCGTGCTCGACCCGCAGGGGCAGCCGTTCGACCCGGAATACCACGAGGCCATGGTCACGCAGCCGACCGCGGAGCAGGAGGCGGGGACCGTGCTGGCGGTGGTGCAGAAGGGCTACCTGCTGAACGGCAGGCTGCTGCGCCCGGCCCGCGTCGTGATCGCGCGGCCGATCGACGCGCCGGATGCGGCGTCCTGACTTGAATCGACCGCCCGCGACCCCAACTAGCTGGTCAACCAATACTTGAACTGACGGAGTTCCACTCATGGCAAGAGTCATCGGCATCGACCTGGGCACGACCAACTCGTGCGTCGCCATCATGGATGGCGGCAAGCCCCGGGTGATCGAGAACAGCGAGGGTGATCGCACCACGCCCTCCATCGTCGCTTTCACCAAGGACGACGAGGTGCTGGTCGGGCAGTCCGCGAAGCGGCAGGCGGTGACCAATCCGCACAACACGCTCTACGCGATCAAGCGGCTCATCGGCCGCAAGTACGACGATCCGGTCGTCAAGAAAGACGTCGACATGGTGCCGTACAAGATCGTCAAGGCCGACAACGGCGACGCCTGGATCGACGTGCGCGGCAAGCACATGGCGCCGCCGGAGGTCTCGGCGCGCGTGCTGATGAAGATGAAGAAGACCGCCGAGGACTATCTCGGCGAGCCGGTCACCGAGGCCGTGATCACGGTGCCGGCATATTTCAACGACTCGCAGCGCCAGGCGACCAAGGACGCCGGCCGCATCGCCGGCCTCACCGTCAAGCGCATCATCAACGAGCCGACGGCGGCCGCCCTTGCCTATGGCCTGGACAAGTCGGGCGGTGACCGCAAGGTGGCCGTGTACGACCTCGGTGGCGGGACGTTCGACATTTCCATCATCGAGTTCGCCGACGTCGACGGCGAGCGCCAGTTCGAGGTGCTCGCGACCAACGGCGACACCTTCCTCGGCGGAGAGGACTTCGACAAGCGGGTGATCGACTACCTCGCGGCCGAGTTCGAGAAGGAGAGCGGCGTCGACGTGCGGCGCGATCCGCTCGCCATGCAGCGCCTGAAGGAGGCTTCCGAGAAGGCCAAGATCGAGCTGTCGTCCAGCCAGCAGACCGAGGTCAACCTGCCATACATCACGGCCGATGCCTCGGGCCCGAAGCACCTGGCCATGAAGCTCACGCGCGCCAAGCTCGAGTCGCTGGTCGAGGACCTGGTGCAGCGGACCATCGAGCCCTGCCGCGTCGCGCTGAAGGACGCCGGGCTGTCGATGAACGAGGTCGCCGAGGTGATCCTGGTCGGCGGCCAGACCCGCATGCCGCTGGTGCAGAAGATCGTCAAGGATTTCTTCGGCAAAGAGCCGCGCAAGGACGTGAACCCGGACGAGGCGGTCGCGGTCGGCGCGGCGGTGCAGGCCGGCGTGCTCACCGGCGAAGTCAAGGACGTGCTGCTGCTCGACGTGACGCCGCTGTCGCTCGGCATCGAGACGCTGGGCGGAGTGCGCACCAAGCTGATCGAGAAGAACACGACCATCCCGACCAAGGCGACCCAGGTGTTCTCGACCGCCGATGACAACCAGACCGCGGTGACCATCCACGTGCTGCAGGGCGAGCGCGACCGCGCCAGCGACAACAAGTCGCTCGGCCGCTTCGACCTCTCGGACATTCCCCCGGCGCCGCGTGGCTTGCCGCAGGTCGAGGTCACGTTCGACATCGACGCGAACGGGATCCTGAACGTGTCGGCGAAGGACAAGGCCACCGGCAAGGAGCAGAAGATCGTCATCAAGGCCTCGAGCGGCCTGAACGAGGACGAGATCAAGCGCATGGTGCGCGATGCCGAGACGCATGCCGAGGAGGACAAGAAATTCCGCGAGCTGGCCGAGACCCGCAACCGTGCGGATGCGCTGCTGCACGCGACTGAAAAGTCCGTGGCCGACCTCGGCGACAAGGTGTCGGCGGAGGACCGGGCCAAGGTCGAGTCCGCGCTGTCGGACCTGAAGTCCGTCATCAAGGGCGACGACAAGGACGTGATCGAGACGAAGTCCCGTGCGCTGGCCGAGGCCTCGGCCAGCATCGCGCAGCAGGCCTACGCCGCGGCGCAGCCGGGCGAGGCGGGCGACGGCAGCGCCGCTGGCGGCCAGCCTGGCAGCAAGGACGAGGTGCTAGACGCCGAGTTCGAGGAAGTGAAGGACAAGGGCGGCAAGGGCGATTGATTCGTCCGGAGGCGCTATCCTTGTCGATGTGACCCAACCCGCCGCGGGAGATTCGTCCCCCGCGGCGGTTCCACGTTCTGGACCCGTGCGTACCCCGAATGTCGAAGCGTGACTATTACCAGGTGCTCGACGTGCCCCGCACGGCGAGCGAAGCGGACGTCAAGAAGGCGTATCGCCGCTTGGCGATGAAGTTCCACCCGGATCGAAATCCCGACGATCACGAGTCCACCGACAAGTTCAAGGAGGTCAAGGAGGCCTACGAGGTCCTGATCGACCCGGGCAAGCGGGCCGCCTACGACCAGTTCGGCCACGCCGGTGTCGACGGGTCGCGCGGCGGTGGCGCCGGCTTCGATCCGCGCGACGCCTTCGGCGACATTTTCGGCGACGTGTTCGGCGACATCTTCGGCGTCGGGCGCCGGGGGCGATCGCAGGTCTACCGCGGCGCCGACCTGCGCTATGAACTGGAACTGACGCTGGAGCAGGCGGTGTTCGGCGCCACGGTCAGCATCGACTTTGCCACGCTCGGCGAGTGCGACAGTTGCAGCGGCAGCGGTTCGGAGAACGGTTCCAAGCCCGCCACCTGCGACACCTGCCGTGGCGCCGGGCAGGTGAGGATGCAGCAGGGCTTCTTCACCGTGCAGCAGGCCTGTCCGCGCTGCAACGGGCGCGGGCAGGTGATCACCGACCCCTGCAGCTCGTGCCGCGGCCAGGGCCGCGTGCGCAAGCAGAAGACGCTGTCGGTCAAGGTGCCGCCGGGAGTCGATACCGCGGACCGCATCCGCCTCTCGGGCGAGGGCGAAACGGGTCGCAGCGGTGGGTCGCCCGGCGACCTGTACGTCGAAGTTCGGGTCAAGGATCACCCGATTTTCGAGCGCGACGGCAGCCACCTGTCCTGCGAGGTCCCGGTGAGCTTCGCGACCGCGACGCTGGGCGGCGGCGTCGAGGTGCCGACACTCGGCGGCAACGCGACGATCAAGGTGCCGTCCGAAACGCAGTCAGGGCGCGTATTCCGGCTGCGGGACAAGGGAATTCGGCCGGTTCGGGGCGGGCCCGTGGGCGACCTGTTCTGCCGTGTCGTGGTGGAGACACCGGTGAACCTCAATCGCGAGCAGAAGGACCTGTTGCGGAAGTTCGAGGATTCGCTGAAAAAAGATGCCAAGCACCATCACCCGCGCGAGGAGTCCTGGCTCGACGGTGTAAAGCGCTTCTTCAGCAGCCTCGGGGAGTGATCCGATGTTGAATGTCGCGATGCTGGGCGCCTCGGGGCGCATGGGCCGGGCCATCGTCCCGCTGCTCGCGGAGGCGGCGGACCTGCGGCTCAGCGGGGCGCTAGCGGCGCCGGGCGATCCGGCGCTCGGGCAGGACGCGGGTGTCCTGGCGGGCATCGCTCCATTGGCAGTGTTGGTCTCCGCGGATCCATCGGTTGCGCTGGACCGGGCGCAGGCGGCCATCGACTTCACGCTTCCGGCGGTCTCCGTGAGCAATGCCCGGCTGTGCCGCACGCTCGGCTGCGCGCTGGTCATCGGGACGACCGGCCACGACGCGGCCCAGCGCGCCGAACTGGAACTGGCCGCGCGCGAGATTCCGCTGGTCCTGGCTCCCAACATGAGCCTCGGTGTGAACCTGCTGATCCGGCTCGCCGAACTTGCCGCCCGGGCGCTGGACGACCATTACGACATCGAGATCTTCGAGGCCCATCACCGCAACAAGGTGGACGCGCCGAGCGGCACGGCCCTGGGACTGGGCGCCGCGGCGGCCCGGGGCCGTGGCGCGACGCTGGAGACCGTTGCCGAATACGCCCGCCACGGCCACACCGGCGTGCGCGAACGCGGCCGGATTGGCTTCAGCGTGCTGCGAGGCGGCGACATCGTCGGCGAGCATCGCCTGGTCTTTGCGGGGCCGGGTGAGCAAGTGGAACTGGTCCACATCGCCCAGGACCGGTCCGGCTTCGGGCGGGGCGCACTGGCGGCCGCCCGCTGGGTCGCCGGCCGACCGCCGGGGCTGTATTCGATGCTGGACGTGCTCGGACTGTGATCCGTCAGGTTCGCGTGGCGCGTCTGCAGCCGCTCGCGTAAACTTCCGACCTTAGCCCGTCGAGCCAAAGGAACGGGGTGAGCCAGAGCTCATCTCCGACGGTTGGCGCACGCGCGAAACAGGCCTGCATGCTGTGTGCGGGGCCGCTTCACCGGAGGCCATGGTCGTGACGACACCCGCTGTTCTGGCTCTCGAGGACGGCACCGTGTTTCGCGGCATTTCGGTCGGGGCCGCGGGGACGGCGACCGGCGAAGTGGTGTTCAACACCGCGATGACCGGCTACCAGGAAATCCTCACCGATCCGTCCTACACGCGACAGATCGTCACCCTGACCTATCCCCACATCGGAAATACGGGCACCAACCCGGACGACCTCGAGTCGAGCGCCATCCACGCGGCCGGGCTGGTGATCCGTGACCTGCCGCTGCTGCACTCGAACTGGCGCGCCACCGAGTCTCTTCCGGAGTTCCTGGTCCGGGGCGGTATCGTGGCCATTGCCGACATCGACACGCGACGCTTGACCAGGATCCTGAGGGAGAAGGGCGCGCTGGCGGGGTGCATCGCCAGCGGCGACGCCGCGACCCGGCCCAGCCTCGCAGTCGAGGCGGCACGACGATTCCCGGGCCTGAAGGGCATGGACCTGGCAAGAGTCGTCTCCACGAAGCGCGTCTTCCAGTGGAACGAGGGCACCAACTGGGCACTGGAGCGCGGCCCGCGCCGGCGTCCTGGCCAGCGCCTCCACGTCGTCGTCTTCGACTACGGCATCAAGCGCAACATCCTGAGGCTGCTGGCCGACCATGGTTGCCGGATGACGGTGGTGCCGGCCACCACGACCGCGGCCGAGGTCCTGGCGCTCGCACCCGACGGCATATTCCTGTCGAACGGCCCGGGCGACCCGGAGCCCTGCACCTACGCGATCGACGCGATCCGCTCGCTGGTTGCCGCGGCCGTGCCGATGTTCGGCATCTGCCTCGGGCACCAGTTGCTGGGCCTCGCGATGGGCGCGAGCACGCTGAAGATGAAATTCGGGCACCACGGCGCCAACCACCCGGTGATCGATCTCGACAGCGGCCGGGTGTTCATCTCCAGCCAGAACCACGGGTTCGCGGTCGACGAGGCGACGCTGCCGCCGAACCTGCGCGCGACGCACCGGTCGCTGTTCGATGGTTCGCTGCAGGGCATCGAGGTTACCGACCGCCCGGCGTTCGGCTTCCAGGGCCATCCCGAGGCGAGCCCGGGCCCGCGCGACCTGGCGCCGCTGTTCGCGCGATTCGTGGAATCGATGCAGCGCCGGATGGCCGTGCCCGTGCGCGAGCAGGCGTAATCCCAGGGGCCAAGCCGAATGCCGAAGCGTACAGACATCAAGAGCGTGCTGATCATCGGCGCGGGCCCGATCGTGATCGGGCAGGCCTGCGAATTCGACTACTCCGGGGCCCAGGCCTGCAAGGCCCTGCGCGAGGAGGGTTACCGGGTCGTGCTGGTCAACTCCAATCCCGCCACGATAATGACCGATCCTGAGATGGCGGACGCCGTCTACATCGAGCCGGTCAACTGGCGCACCGTCGCGAGCATCATCGAGAAGGAACGCCCGGACGCGCTGCTGCCGACCATGGGCGGGCAGACCGCGCTCAACTGCGCGCTGGACCTGGTGCGCGAGGGCGTGCTGGAGAAATTCGGCGTCGAGCTGATTGCAGCCTCGCGGGACGCGATCGACATGGCCGAGGACCGCGAGTTGTTCCGCAACGCCATGCGGGAGATCGGGCTCGAGTGCCCGCGCTCGCGCATCGCGCACAGCATGGAGGAGGCGCTGGCCATCCAGTCCGAGATCGGCTTCCCCTGCGTGATCCGCCCGTCGTTCACGCTCGGCGGTACCGGGGGCGGCATCGCCTACAACCGCGAGGAGTTCGAGCAGATCGTGTCGGGCGGGCTGTCGGCGTCCCCCACCAGCGAGGTGCTGCTCGAGGAGTCGGTGCTGGGCTGGAAGGAATTCGAGATGGAGGTCGTTCGCGACCGGAACGACAACTGCATCATCGTCTGCGCGATCGAGAACCTCGACCCGATGGGCGTGCACACCGGCGACTCGATCACGGTTGCCCCGGCGCAGACGCTGACGGACAAGGAATACCAGATCATGCGCGACGCGTCGATCGCGGTGCTGCGCAAGATCGGCGTCGAGTGCGGCGGCTCGAACGTGCAGTTCGCCGTCAGTCCCGTGGACGGGAAGCTGCTGGTGATCGAGATGAATCCGCGCGTCTCGCGCTCCTCGGCGCTGGCCTCCAAGGCGACGGGGTTCCCGATCGCGAAGGTGGCGGCCAAGCTTGCGATCGGCTACACGCTCGACGAACTGCGCAACGACATCACCGGCGGCGCGACTCCGGCATCGTTCGAGCCCACGATCGACTACGTGGTCACGAAGATCCCGCGCTTCACGTTCGAGAAGTTCCGCGGCGCGAACGACCGCCTGACGACGCAGATGAAATCGGTGGGCGAGGTCATGGCAATCGGCCGGACTTTCCAGGAATCGCTGCAGAAGGCGCTGCGCGGCCTGGAGACGGGCATCGACGGCCTGACGCCGGTCGTGTCAATACCGCTCGGTGACGAGGCGATGAACGCGCTGCTCGAGGAGCTTCGCATGCCGGGGCCCGACCGGCTGCGCTACGTCGCGGACGGATTCCGCGCCGGGCTGACGCTTGCCGAAGTGCACCGCGCATCGCGCATCGACCCATGGTTCCTGGTGCAGATCGAGGACCTGGTGCGCGAGGAACGCGCGGTCGAGAAGGGCGGCGTCGATTCGCTGGACAAGGCCCGCCTGCGCGCGCTGAAGCGCAAGGGCTTCGCCGACAGCAGGATCGCCAGGCTGGCGGCCAGCAGCGAGCGTGTCGTGCGCGAGCGGCGGCATGAACTCGGGATCCGGCCTGTATACAAGCGCGTGGATACCTGCGCTGCAGAGTTTGCGACCTCCACGGCCTACATGTACTCGACCTACGAGGACGAGTGCGAGGCGGCGCCGACCTCGAGACCCAAGATCGTGATCCTGGGCGGCGGGCCCAACCGGATCGGCCAGGGAATCGAGTTCGACTACTGCTGCGTTCACGCCGCGATGGCTCTGCGCGAGGATGGGTTCGAGACCATCATGGTCAACTGCAACCCGGAGACGGTCTCGACGGACTACGACACCTCCGATCGCCTGTATTTCGAGCCGCTCACCTTCGAGGACGTGATGGAGGTGCTGCACGTCGAGAAGCCGCTCGGCGTGATCGTGCAGTACGGCGGGCAGACGCCGCTCAAGCTCGCGAAGCCGCTCGAAGCCGCCGGTGTGCCCATCATCGGTACCAGCCCCGACTCGATCGACGTCGCCGAGGATCGCGAACGTTTCCAGAAGCTGGTCGAGCGCCTGAAACTGCACCAGCCGCCGAACCGGACGGCGCGCACCGAAGACGAGGCGGTCCTGCATGCGCGGGAGGTGGGTTACCCGCTGGTCGTCCGGCCTTCCTACGTGCTGGGCGGGCGCGCGATGGAAGTGGTCTTCACCGAGGACGACCTGCGCGGCTACATGACGACGGCGGTGCAGGTGTCCAACGACAGTCCGGTGCTGCTGGACCGGTTCCTCGACCTCGCGATCGAGGTGGACGTCGATGCGGTCTGCGACGGCAAGGACGTCTACGTCGGTGGCATCATGGAACACGTCGAGCAGGCGGGCGTGCACTCCGGTGACTCCGGCTGCTCGCTGCCGCCGAACAGCCTGAGCCAGGCGCTGCAGCAGGAGATCCGCGAGCAGACCCGCAGCCTGGCCCTGGCGCTCAATGTCGTGGGCCTGATGAACGTGCAGTTCGCGATCCAGAATGGAATCGTCTACGTGCTCGAGGTCAACCCACGTGCATCGCGGACCGCGCCGTTCGTGTCCAAGGCCACCGGTGTGCCGCTGGCCAAGGTCGGCGCCCGGGTGATGGCGGGCAAGATGCTGGCCGACCTGGGCCTGAGCAGCGAGCGTGTGCCCGGGTTTTTCTCGGTCAAGGAAGCCGTATTTCCGTTCGCAAAATTCCCGGACTCCGACCCGATCCTCGGCCCCGAAATGAAGTCCACTGGCGAGGTCATGGGCACCGGGCGCAGCTTCGGCGAGGCCTATGCCAAGGCGCAGGCGGCCTCCGGCGTGGCGATCCCGACCCGCGGCGTGTGCCTTGTCAGCGTGCGCGAGCGCGACAAGCCGGGTGCCATCAACCTGTCGCGACGCCTGGTCGAGCGTGGCTTCGAGATCGTGGCGACCCACGGCACCGCGACCGCGCTGGAGGAGGCTGGCGTGCCGTGCCGCCACGTCAACAAGGTGCGGGAAGGACGTCCCCACATCGTGGACATGATCAAGAACGACGAGATCAGCCTCATCGTCAACACCACCGAGGGCAAGCGCGCCATCCACGAGTCGAACTCCATCCGTCGCGAGGCGGTCGCCCGCCGGGTGACCTACTACACGACGCTGGCGGCCGCGCTCGCCACCTGCGAGGCCATCGACCACCTGCAGGAAGTCGAGGTGAATCGTCTCCAGGATCTTCATATGGAGAGTCAAGCATGAGTCGTAAGCCATTGACTCTTAAAGGAGCTGAGAGACTAAGACTCGAGCTGAGGCGCCTGAAGACCGAGGACCGGCCGCGCGTCATCCAGGCAATCGCCGAGGCGCGGGCCCATGGCGACCTGAGCGAGAACGCGGAATATCACGCGGCGCGCGAGCAGCAGGGTTTCATCGAGGGCCGCATCAAGCAGCTCGACCACGAGCTGTCGCACTGCGAGATCATCGACGTGTCGCGCCTGCCCCAGGGGGGCAAGGTGGTGTTCGGGGCCACCGTACACCTCGAGGACCAGGACGACGGCTCGGAAGTCGTGTTCCAGATCGTCGGCGAACTCGAGGCGGATGTGCGCCTGGGCATGATCTCGATCACCTCGCCGATCGCGCGCGCGCTGGTCGGCAAGAGCGAGGGCGACCTTGTGGACGTGGTGGTGCCGGGCGGCTCCCGGGCGCTCGAAATCGTGACGGTCCGCTATTCCTGAGCACGTGCGCAGCGGTGCCGCCGTGCGATTGCGGCGGGGCCTGCCGGGCGCCGCCTCAGTCCGGCAACAGGATGCCGGGCTTGTCCGGATTGCGCCGATAGTAGAGAGCGACGTGGCCGATCCGTTGAACCATTTCGGAGCGGGTCTCTCTTTCGAGTTCGGCCAGGATCGCGTCACGCGCGCCCCGGTCGCCAACTCGAGCCCGCAGCTTTACCAGTTCATGGTCGTTGAGCGCGCGGTCGAGTTCGGCGACCAGGTTCGGACCGATTCCGCCTTGTCCCACCAGCACGATCGGGCTGCGCTCGTGGCCGAGGCGACGGAGATGCTTGCGCTGGGGTTCGGTAAGCGGCATGTGGAGCAGGTCTGTAACAGTTGGTATCAGCGCAAGGATAACGGATCACGATCCGTTATCCTCTCCAACCGACGGCCACTGAGCGCCAATCGGGTCCGGTTGCCAGGCGAATGACCAAGCGCAGCAAGAGTTCCGCCCGCTGGCTGGCCGAGCACGCCGCGGATCCCTACGTGAAGCGCGCGCACGAAGAGGGCTGGCGCTCGCGGGCTGTCTTCAAGCTCGAGGAGATCCAGCGCGGCGACCGCCTGCTGCGGCCGGGAATGACCGTCGTCGACCTTGGCGCGGCGCCCGGTGGCTGGAGCCAGTTCGCGGCCCGTACCCTTGCCGGCAAGGGGAGGGTGCTTGCGCTCGATGTCCTCGAGATGCCTGCGCTGCAGGGCGTCGAGTTCGTCCAGGGTGATTTCACCGATGAATCGGTGCTGGCCAGGCTGGCGACGATGCTTGGCGGCGCGAAAGTCGACCTTGTTATGTCAGACATGGCCCCCAACACTATGGGAATCGCGGAGGTGGACCATGACCGCTGCATGTACCTGGTCGAACTGGCGGTCGATTTCGCGGGCCGCGGACTGCGCCCTGGCGGCGACCTGTTGATCAAGGTATTCCAGGGCCGGGACCTTCAGCCGCTGGTCGCGCGTCTCCGGCGGGAGTTCGACTCGGTCAAGGTGCGCAAGCCCAAGGCGTCGCGGGCCCGCAGCGCCGAGGTCTACGTTCTGGCACGCGGGTACCGATTCGTGTAGTGTCATTTTCGTTTCCGCGCTTGCCCGGGCGACGCCCGGGGCGGTGACGATCCGAGGTCAAGCTCTTGAACGATCTGGCAAAAAACGTCGTCCTTTGGATCGTGATCGCAGTCGTGCTCGCGACGGTGGTCAGCAATTTCAGTTCGCGCACCAGTGCCGTGCAGGAAGTGCCGTACTCGACGTTCCTCACGCACGTGAAGGACGGAACGGTCACCCAGGTGACCTTCAGCGGCGACCGCATCAGCGGCGTCCGATCGGGCGGCGAGAAGTTCGTCGTCTACAACCCCGAGACGGACAACTCGGCGTTGATCGGCACGCTCGAGCAGAACGGAGTCACGTTCAGCGCCGCGCCGCCGGAGCGCCAGTCGTTCCTGATGCAGTTGTTCGTTTCCTCGTTCCCGATCCTGCTGCTGATCGGCGTCTGGGTGTACTTCATGCGCCAGATGCAGGGTGGCGCCGGCGGGCGCGGCGCGATGTCGTTCGGCAAGAGCCGGGCGCGGCTGCTGAACGAGGACCAGGTCACCGTCACGTTCGCGGACGTCGCCGGCGTGGAGGAGGCCAAGGAGGAGGTCAGCGAGATCGTCGACTTCCTGAAGGACCCGGCCAAGTTCCAGAAGCTCGGCGGCAAGATTCCGCGCGGCGTGCTGATGGTGGGCTCGCCCGGCACCGGCAAGACGCTGCTCGCCAAGGCCATCGCCGGCGAGGCCAAGGTGCCGTTCTTCACGATCTCGGGCTCGGATTTCGTCGAGATGTTCGTCGGCGTGGGTGCGTCGCGGGTGCGCGACATGTTCGAGCAGGCGAAGAAGCACGCGCCGTGCATCATCTTCATCGACGAAATCGACGCGGTCGGCCGCCATCGCGGCGCCGGTCTCGGCGGCGGTCACGACGAGCGCGAGCAGACGCTGAACCAGCTGCTGGTCGAGATGGACGGCTTCGAGGGCAACGAGGGCGTGATCGTCATCGCCGCCACCAACCGGCCCGACGTGCTCGACCCGGCGCTGCTGCGCCCGGGCCGCTTCGACCGCCAGGTGGTGGTGCCGCTGCCCGACGTGCGCGGCCGCGAGCAGATCCTCAAGGTCCACATGCGGAAGCTGCCGCTGGCCGAGGACGTGAAGCCCATGGTCATTGCCCGCGGCACTCCGGGATTCTCCGGCGCAGACCTGGCCAACCTGGTCAACGAGGCGGCGCTGTTCGCCGCGCGTGCCAATCGGCGCGTGGTGTCGATGGACGAGTTCGACCGCGCCAAGGACAAGATCATGATGGGCGCGGAGCGGCGCTCCATGGTGATGGACGAAAACGAGAAGAAGCTCACCGCCTATCACGAAGCCGGTCATGCGATCGTGGGTCTCGGCGTCCCGGACCACGACCCCGTCTACAAGGTGACCATCATCCCGCGCGGCCGGGCGCTCGGCGTCACGATGTTCCTGCCGGAAGGGGACCGCTACAGCACCACCAAGCGCCAGCTCGAGAGCCGCATCGCGACGCTGTTCGGCGGGCGGGTGGCCGAGGAAATGATCTTTGGTGCCGACTCGGTGACCACCGGGGCCTCGAACGACATCGAGCGCGCGACCGAGATCGCCCGCAACATGGTCACCAAGTGGGGCCTGTCGGATCGGCTGGGGCCGCTCACCTACACCGAGGAGGACGCCGAGGTGTTCCTCGGCCGGTCGGTCACGCAGCACAAGCAGGTGTCCGACGTCACGGCTCACGCGATCGACGAGGAAGTGCGTCGCGTGATCGACAGCAACTACCGAAGGGCGCGCGAGATCCTCGAGCGCGAGCTCGACAAGCTGCACAGCATGGCTGAGGCACTGATCAAGTACGAGACCATCGACGAATCCCAGATCCACGACATCATGAACGGCCACCAGCCGAACCCGCCCGACGGCTGGGAGGAGCGCGACACGCCGAAGCCGGAGTCGAAGCCGCGCGAGCGGCCGGATGGCGAGGCGCCGACCGGCCGGCCAGCTCCGCAGCACTGACGCACCTCCAGCGCCCGGCCCGTGCCGGGCGCTTCGCTTGCGGCGCCGGAATCCCCGATGAAACTCGTCCTTCGCGACAGGATCCTGGACCTCTCCGAGCCGCTCGTCATGGGCGTGCTGAACGTCACACCGGACTCGTTCTCCGATGGCGGCCGTTTCTTCAGCGTCGATGCGGCGGTCGAGCAGGGCGAGCGGATCGCGGCCGAAGGCGCGGCAATCGTCGATGTCGGCGGCGAATCAACCCGGCCCGGTGCGGCGCCGGTCGGCGTGGATGAGGAAATCCGCCGCGTCGTCCCGGTGATCGAGCGGCTGGCCGTCCGAGTCGACGCGGCGATCTCGGTGGACACCAGCAAGCCCGAGGTGATGCTGGCGGCGGTCGCGGCGGGCGCTTCCATGGTCAACGACGTGCGCGCGCTCAGGGTGCCCGGAGCGCTTGCGGCCGCCGCTGCGAGCGGTGCTTCGGTGTGCCTGATGCACCTGCAGGGTGAGCCGGCCACGATGCAGCAGCAGCCGGAATACACCGACGTGCTGGCGGAGGTACGCCGGTTCCTGGCGTCGCGCATCGCGGCCTGCGAGGCTGCCGGAATCCTGCGCGAGAGGATCTGCGTCGATCCGGGAATCGGGTTCGGCAAGACCGCGGACCACAATCTCGCGCTGCTGGCGCGGCTCGCGGAGGTCGGTGTGGAAGGCCGTCCGGTGCTGGTTGGCGTGTCGCGCAAGTCCCTGGTCGGTATCATCACGGGCCGCGCACCGGGCGAGCGACATGCCGGCAGCATCGCATTCGCGGGTCTCGCCGCGGCGAGCGGGGCGGCGATCGTGCGGGCGCACGACGTCGCGGCGACGCTCGACGCCGTGAGGATCGGTAGCGCGCTCAGGCGCGCGGCAACAGGAGGCGCGTGACAATGGGCAGAAAGTACTTCGGCACCGACGGTGTGCGCGGCCGCGTCGGGGAAGACCCGATGACGGTGGAGTTTGCGCTGCGCCTCGCCAGCGCCGCCGCGCGCGTGCTTGCGACGAGCGGCGGGACTGCGCTGATCGGCAAGGACACGCGGCTGTCCGGGTACATGTTCGAGGCCGCGCTCGAGGCGGGTTTCGTCGCCTCGGGCGTCAACGTCAACCTGATCGGGCCACTGCCGACGCCGGCGATTGCCTACCTCACCCATCGCTTCAAGTGCAGTTTCGGCGTGGTCATCTCGGCCTCGCACAACCTGTACGAGGACAACGGCATCAAGTTCTTCGACGCATCGGGCAGCAAGTTGTCCGATGAACTCGAGGAGCAGATCGAGTCGCACCTCGACGAGCCGCTGCGCACGCTCGGGTCCACCTCGCTGGGCAAGGCGGCGCGTGTCGACCGGTCGCGGGTCGTGTACCAGGATTTCTGCAGGTCCACGCTGCCTGCCGGCATGGACCTGGCCGGGCTCAAGGTGGTCATCGACTGCGCCAACGGCGCGGCCTACAAGGTAGCGCCGCGTGTGCTCGCCGACCTCGGCGCGGAAATCATCCCGATCGGTTGCTCGCCCAATGGCCGCAACATCAACGTCGGCTGTGGTTCCATGTCGCCTGAACTGCTGCAGTTGACCGTCGCCGGCGTCGGCGCCGATGTCGGCATCGGGCTCGATGGCGACGGCGATCGCCTGGTGATGGTCGACCACCTCGGTCGGCTGGTCGACGGCGACCAGTTGCTCTACGTAATCGCCCGCGACCGGCGCTCCAGGGGCGAGCTTGCCGGTCCGGTGGTCGGCACGGTCATGAGCAACCTGGGCCTGGAGATGGCGCTGCAGCAGCAGGGCGTCGAGTTCCTGCGCGCGAACGTCGGCGACCGCTACGTTCTCGCGATGTTGAAGGAACACGGCGGTGTTCTCGGCGGCGAGACGTCCGGCCACCTGCTGTGCCTCGACCGCACCACGACCGGCGACGGCCTGGTCAGCGGGCTGCAGGTGCTGGCGGCGATGAAATACTCGGGTCGACCGCTGGCGGAACTCGCCGCGGGCATGGCGCGATTTCCCCAGGTCATGGTCAACGTACGAGTCGGCCAGCGACTCGACCCCAGGCAATCGCAGCCGATCCAGGCGGCGGTGCGCCGAGTCGAGGCGGCCTTGGGCAGCGCCGGGCGCGTGGTACTGCGCGCGTCCGGGACCGAGCCGCTGATTCGCGTGATGGTGGAGGGCAGGGACGAGGACGTGGTCACCCGGCACGCCAATGAACTTGCCGAAGTCGTGCGACAGGCCGTCTGAAACGGCCTCCTCGAATTGCTTTCCAGCGGACCCGCCGCTAAGATCGCGCGCCTTTCGCGGCCGGCCGCTACAGTGAGCGGGTCCGGGTTGAACCCAGGGTGGAATGTGCGATGCGTCAGCCTTTAGTCGCCGGCAACTGGAAAATGCACGGTTCCAGGACCGAGAACGCGACGCTTGTCCGTTCGCTGCTCGACCAGCTGCGGCCAGGGTCCGACACCGAGGTGTTGCTGTGCCCCCCGTTCGTCTACCTGTCCGACGTCGGCCGGCTGCTCACCGACAGTGACGTCGCGCTGGGAGGGCAGTCGGTGTGCGACGAGCCGCAGGGGGCGTTCACGGGCGAGGTTTCGGCTGCGATGCTCAAGGACGTGGGCTGCCGATACGTGCTGGTCGGGCACTCGGAGCGCCGTCAGCTGTACGGTGAGGACGACGCGCAGGTGGCGCGAAAATTCGTGGCTGCCCAGTCCCAGGGCCTGGTTCCGGTGCTGTGCGTCGGCGAGACGCTGGAGGAGCGGGAGGGCGAGCGGACGGACAAGGTCGTCGCCCGTCAGCTCGACGCGGTCCTCGCCGTCAGCGGAGCGGCCGCGCTGGCGAGCGCCGTCATTGCCTATGAACCCGTCTGGGCCATCGGCACCGGGCGCACCGCCTCCCCGCAGCAGGCGCAGGATGTGCATGCAATGATCCGCAGCAGGGTAGCGGCGCTGGATGCTACAATCGGCGGATCTGTAAGGATCCTGTACGGTGGCAGCGTCAAGGCGTCGAGCGCACGGGAACTCTTTGCAATGCCCGACATCGACGGTGGCCTGGTCGGCGGGGCGTCGCTGAAGGCCGACGAATTCGCGCAGATCTGCGCGGCCGCTGACTGAATTCGGAGAGAATGAACATGAGCTGGTTGCAGCCGCTGGCGGTCGTCGTCCATGTCCTGCTTGCGTTTGGGATCATCGCGCTGGTGCTGTTGCAGCGTGGCCGCGGTGCGGACGCGGGCGCCGGGTTCGGCGCGGGCGCTTCGGGCACGGTCTTTGGCGCGCGCGGTTCCGCGTCCTTCCTGTCGCGCACGACGGCGGTGCTGGCGACACTGTTTTTCCTTTCCAGCCTCGGCCTTTCGTACCTGTTCAGTCACGGCGCGGTGCCCACCAGCGTGATGGACCGCGTGACGACCGGGCAGCCCCAGCCGGTCGAGGGCGCGCTGGCCACCGGGACGCCCGAGGCACCGGCGACCGACGCGTCCGCCGGCGCTGCGAGCGCGCCCGCGGTTCCGGCGAATGAAGGCGCGCCTGCCGCGCCCGCCGAAGCTCCGGCCGGGCAGTGACCGCGGCCCGTCAACGATTGATTGCGGATGTGGTGGAATTGGTAGACACGCTATCTTGAGGGGGTAGTGCCGTAAGGCGTGAGAGTTCGAGTCTCTCCATCCGCACCAGGCGAATCAAGGCGAGCCCCGCGGCTCGCCTTTTTCGTTTCGCCGAGCTTACGGCGGCTTGCTCGACCCTGCTAAAATTCGCGGCTCCTCGGGTCTCAGCCCGGAGCCGCCACGCGATGCCTGCAGAATACCTGCCAATCCTGATTTTCCTCGTGGTCGCGGGCGGCCTCGGCGTGCTGCTGCTCGCGCTCGGCTTCGTCCTGGGTCCGCGACGCCCCGACCCGCAGAAACTCTCGCCCTACGAGTGTGGCTTCGAGGCCTTCGAGGACTCGCGCATGAAGTTCGACGTGCGCTACTACCTGGTCGCCATCCTGTTCATCGTCTTCGACCTGGAGATCGCATTCCTGTTTCCCTGGGCCGTCGCGCTCGACTCGATCGGCGTGGTCGGGCTCGCGGCGATGGGCGTGTTCCTGCTGGTGCTGGTGGTGGGGTTCGTCTACGAGTGGAAGAAGGGGGCCCTGGAATGGGACTAGAAGCCTCCGAGCTGCCGGCGCGCGGCTTCGTCACCACGAGCGTGGACGCGGTCATGAACTGGGCCCGCACCGGCTCGATGTGGCCGATGACCTTCGGGCTCGCCTGCTGTGCCGTCGAGATGATGCACGCGGGCGCTGCCCGCTATGACCTCGATCGCTTCGGCATCGTGTTCCGGCCGAGTCCGCGCCAGTCCGACGTGATGATCGTGGCGGGCACGCTGGTGAACAAGATGGCCCCGGCGCTGCGCAAGGTCTACGACCAGATGCCCGAGCCGCGCTGGGTCATCTCGATGGGTTCCTGCGCGAATGGCGGCGGTTACTACCACTATTCGTATGCAGTCGTGCGCGGCTGCGACCGGATCGTGCCGGTGGACATCTACGTGCCGGGCTGCCCGCCAACCGCAGAAGCACTGCTGTATGGGCTCATACAGCTGCAGAAGAAGATCCACCGCACGCAGACCATTGCCCGCTGAAGCCGCATGAGCCAGTCAATCGAACAATTGGCAGGTGCCGTCGCGACCCGATTCGCCGGCAAGCTGGAGCGCGTTGCGTCGCATTGCGGCGAAGTCACGTTCGAGCTCCAGGCCGCGGCGCTGGTCGAGGTCTGCACGGCGCTGCGCGATGACCCGGAGTTCCGCTTCGAGCAGCTGATCGACGTGGCCGGCGTGGACTACCTGCAGTACGGCGCCGCCGAATGGACCACCGAATCGGCGACCTCGAGCGGCTTCAGTCGCGGCAGGACGGCCGGGACGGAGCGCGGGCCGGCGCCGGCGATTGACGCGGCCGACGAGGATGCGAAGCGCTTCGCGGCCGTCTATCACCTGTTGTCGGTCGCGCACAACCGGCGGTTGCGGCTGCGGGCATGGTGCGAGCCCGGCGAGCCGCCCATGCTCGATTCCGTCGTCGAGGTCTGGTCGGCGGCGAACTGGTTCGAGCGCGAAGCGTTCGACCTGTTCGGCATCGTCTTCCGAGGTCACCCGGACCTGCGCCGCATCCTGACCGACTACGGCTTCGTGGGGCACCCGTTCCGCAAGGACTTCCCGCTGGCTGGCAACGTCGAGGTGCGCTACGACCCGTCGAAGGGCCGCGTGGTCTACCAGCCGGTCAGCATCGAGCCGCGCACGCTGGTGCCGCGCGTGATCCGCGACGACAACCGCTACGCAGCGGCGCTGAAGGATCCACCCGGCCATGGCTGAAATCCGCAGCTACACCATGAACTTCGGCCCGCAGCACCCGGCTGCGCACGGCGTGCTGCGCCTCGTGCTGGAGATGGACGGCGAGGTAGTGCAGAAGGCTGACCCGCACGTCGGGCTGCTGCATCGTGGCACCGAGAAGCTTGCCGAATCGAAGCCCTACAACCAGTCGATCGGCTACATGGATCGGCTCGACTACGTCTCGATGATGTGCAACGAGCACGCCTACGTAATGGCGATCGAGAAACTGCTCGGGGTCGAGGTGCCGATCCGCGCGCAGTACATCCGGGTGATGTTCGACGAGATCACGCGCATCCTGAACCACCTGATGTGGCTCGGGGCGCACGGCCTGGACATCGGCGCGATGACGATGTTCCTGTACTGCTTCCGCGAGCGCGAGGACCTGATGGACTGCTATGAGGCGGTGTCGGGCACGCGCATGCACGCGACGTACTATCGTCCGGGCGGCGTCTATCGCGACCTGCCGGACACGATGCCGCGCTACCAGGCTTCGCGCTGGAAGTCGCAGAAGGAGGCCGACCGCCTCAACGACGCGCGCTCCGGGACGCTGCTCGACTTCATCGCCGACTTCACCGGCCGCTTCCCGGCTTGCGTGGACGAGTACGAGACGCTGCTCACTGATAACCGCATCTGGAAGCAGCGCACCGTGAACATCGGCGTCGTGACGCCTGAGCGGGCGCTCAATCTCGGCTTCACCGGTCCGATGCTGCGGGGATCCGGAGTCGAGTGGGACCTGCGCAAGAAGCAGCCCTACGAGGTGTACGGCGCGCTCGACTTCGACATCCCGGTCGGCGTGAACGGCGACTGCTATGACCGCTACCTGGTGCGCGTCGAGGAGATGCGCCAGTCGAACCGGATCATCGCGCAGTGCGTGGACTGGCTGCGGACGAACCCAGGCCCGGTCGCGGCGGCCGACCACAAGGTGGTTCCGCCGTCGCGCGAGCAGATGAAGGGCGACATGGAATCGCTGATCCACCACTTCAAGCTCTTTACCGAGGGCTACTGCGTGCCGGCGGGCGAGGCCTACGCGGCGGTCGAGGCGCCCAAGGGCGAATTCGGCATCTACCTGGTGTCGGACGGGGCGAACAAGCCGTACCGGCTCAAGTGCCGGGCGCCGGGTTTCCCGCACCTCGCAGCGCTCGAGGAAATGGTGCAGGGCCACATGCTGGCCGACGTGGTTGCCGTGATCGGCACGTCGGACATCGTGTTCGGGGAGGTCGACCGGTGAGCGAGTCCACTCAAGAGACCGCCGGCGAGCCGCTGTCGGAGCACGTGCGCCACGAGATCGACCACTGGGTCGCGAAGTTCCCGCCCGATCGCCGCCGGTCGGCAGTCATCTCGGCGCTGCACGCGGTGCAACACGAGCACGGTTTTCTCACGCAGCAGTCGATGGACGCGGTCGCGGATTATCTCGGGCTGCCGCCGATCCAGGTGTACGAGGTCGCGAGCTTCTACTCGATGTTCGAGACGAAGCCCTGCGGCCGGCACCATGTCTCCGTGTGCACCAACATCTCCTGCATGCTGCGCGGCGGGGAGCAGATTCTCGCCCATGTCGAGAAGCGCCTGGGCGTCAAGATCGGGGAGAGCACCCCGGACGGGCGGTTTTTCCTGAAGAAGGAAGAGGAGTGCCTGGCGGCCTGCAATGGCGCGCCAATGATGATGGTCGACCACGTCTATTACGAGAACCTGACGCCGGAAACGGTCGACAGGATCCTCGATGAGCACAAGTAGGAGCCGCGCGTGACCGACTGGAGCCACCGGCTGAACCTCGTGTGCTTCGAGCCGCTCAAGTACGAGCGGCCGTGGGAGCTTGCAACCTACCAGCGCATCGGCGGCTACGAGGCCTGGCGCAGGATCCTCACCGAGAAGATGACGCGCGAGGAGGTCATCGAGCAGGTGAAGGCCTCGGGCCTGCGCGGCCGCGGCGGGGCCGGCTTCCCCACCGGGCTCAAGTGGTCGTTCATGCCGCGCAACGCGCCGATCCAGAAGTACGTGGTCTGCAACTCCGACGAGAGCGAACCCGGTACCTGTCACGACCGCGACATCCTGCGCTACAACCCGCACGCGCTGATTGAGGGCATGGCCGTTGCCGGGTATGCGATGGGCGCGACGGTCGGCTACAACTACGTGCGCGGCGAATTCATGGCCGAGCCGATTCCGCGCTTCGAGGCGGCGCTGAAGGAGGCCTACGCGGCGGGTCTGCTCGGAGCGAACGTTCTCGGCTCCGGGGTCGACTTCGACCTGCACACGTTCATGGGGGCCGGCGCCTACATCTGTGGCGAGGAGACGGCGCTGCTGGAGTCCCTCGAGGGTAAGCAGGGCAAGCCGCGTTTCAAGCCGCCGTTCCCGGCGAACTACGGCCTGTATGGAAAGCCGACCACCATCAACAACGCGCAGAGCTTTGCCTCGGTGCCGACCATCCTGCGCAAGGGGCCCGAATGGTTCGCCGGCCTGGGTCCGCAGAACTCGGGCGGCACGGTGATTTTCTCGGTGTCGGGCCACGTAGAGAAGCCGGGCAACTACGAGCTGCCTCTCGGCGTGCCATTCGCCGACCTGCTGGCGATTGCGGGCGGCGTGCTCGGCGGTCGCAGGCTCAAGGCGGTCATCCCCGGTGGATCGTCGGTGCCGGTCGTGCCGGCCGAGGTGATGCTCGAGGCGAACATGGATTACGACTCGCTGAAGAAGGCGGGTTCCGCAATCGGCTCGGCGGCCGTGATCGTGATGGACGAGACCACCTGCATGGTGCGGGTGCTCGAGCGGCTCTCGCGCTTCTACCACATGGAGTCCTGCGGCCAGTGCACTCCCTGCCGCGAGGGCACCGGCTGGCTCAACCGCACGCTCAAGCGGATCGTGGCGGGCCAGGGTCGACGCGAGGACGTCGACATGCTGGTCGGCGTGGCCAACAACATCGAAGGGCACACGATCTGCGCGCTGGGCGACGCGGCCGCGTGGCCGGTGCAGAGTTTCGTCAAGCATTTCCGGCACGAGTTCGAGTACTTCATCGAGCACGGCCACGGCATCGTGGATGCGCGCGGGCGCGCTGCGTGACGGCATGAGCGAAGAACTGGTCAACATCGAGATCGATGGCGTCGCGGTGAAGGCGCGCAAGGGCGCCATGATCATCCACGCGACGGACGCGCAGGGCACGTACGTGCCGCGCTTCTGCTACCACGACAAGCTGTCGGTCGCGGCCAACTGTCGCATGTGCCTGGTCGAAGTCGAGAAGGCGCCGAAGCCGCTGCCGGCCTGCGCCACGCCGGTCGCCGAGGGCATGAAGGTGTTCACGAAGTCGCCGCGGGCCATCGCCGCCCAAAAGGCGACGATGGAGTTCCTGCTGATCAACCACCCGCTGGACTGCCCGATCTGCGACCAGGGCGGAGAATGCGAATTGCAGGACCTGGCGATGGGATTTGGTCGCGACATCGCGCGCTACTCGGAGCGCAAGCGCGTCGTGAAGGACAGTAGCATCGGCCCGCTGATCTCGACGGACATGACGCGCTGCATCCTCTGCACGCGCTGCGTCCGCTTCGGTGAGGAGATCGCTGGGCTTCAGGAGCTCGGCACGGTCGGGCGGGGTGAGTACACGCAGATCTCGACCTGTGTCGAGAAGAGCGTCAACCATGAACTCTCCGGCAACATCATCGACCTGTGCCCGGTCGGGGCACTGAACAACAAGCCGTATCGCTACCGTGCGCGAGCATGGGAGATGACCCAGCATCCGCTGGTTTCCCCGCACGACTGCACCGGTACGAACCTCAACGGCCACGTGCTGCGCGGGCGCCTGATGCGCGTGGTACCGCGCGACAACGAGCAGATCAACGAGAGCTGGATCGCCGACCGCGACCGATTCGGCTGCGAAGGCCTCTACGCGGAGGACCGTGCCACCAAGCCGATGGTGAAGGAAGGCGGCACGTGGCGCGAGGTTGACTGGGAGACGGCGCTGGAGGCGGCCGCGAACGGCCTGCGGCAGGTCATGGACGAGGCCGGCGCCGGGCAGGTGGGATTCCTCGTCTCCCCGACCGCGACGCTGGAGGAAGCCACGCTCGCCGCGCGCGTGGCGCGCGGCCTCGGCAGCGACAACATCGACCATCGCCTGCGGCGCGTCGACTTCCGTGACCAGGCTGGAGACGCTGTTGCGCCGACGCTGGGTTGCAGCCTGGCCGACCTGGACAGCGCGTCCGCCGTGCTTCTCGTCGGGTCGAACATCCGCCACGAGGCACCGATCATCGCGCACCGCATCCGCACTGGCGCCGTGCGACACGGGACGCAGGTTGCGCTGGTCAGTCCGCATCCGCGGGAATTACTGTTCCCGGTCGCTGCGCAGTTCACCAGCAACGGCCTCGGCATGGCGCAGCACCTTGCGGCACTGCTGGCTGCGGCGCTGCGCGGTTCCGGCAAGCCGGTGCCGCCGGGGTTTTCCGCCGCGCTCGAGGGCGTCGCGCCGTCCGCGGAGCACGAGCGGGTGGCATCGATGCTTGCGGGCGAGGGGCTGCGCGTGGTGCTGCTGGGAGGCGACGCGGAGCGTCACGCGGCGTATTCGGAAATCCGCGCACTCGCACGGGCGCTGGCCGAGGCGACGGGTTCGGTGATCGGGTTCGTTCCCGATGGCGGCAACGCGGTGGGTGCGGCGCTGGCCGGTGCGACGCCGCACCGGACTGCGGGAGCAAAACCGGTGTCGCGGCCGGGCTTGGCGGCGCTCGAGATGCTGAATGCGAGGCTGCGCGCCTACGTCCTGGTCGGCGGGATCGAATCGGCCGACCTCGCGCCGTCGCCGTCGTCCGAGTCGGCGCTGGCGTCGGCCGGGTGCGTGGTCGAACTCACGCCGTACGCGGGTGCCGAGCAGCGCGCTCGCGCGTCCGTCATCCTGCCGGTGGCCGCATACGCGGAGACGTCCGGCACCTGGGTCAACGTCGAAGGCTGCTGGCAGAGCGTCCCGGGCGCCGCCCGCCCGCCTGGGGAGGCGCGTCCCGCCTGGAAAGTGCTGCGGGTGCTGGGCAACCTGCTCGGGCTTGCGGGCTTCGACTACGTGAGTTCCGAAAACGTCCGCGACGAGTTGCGTCTCGAACTCGCGGCAGCGGCGCCGTGCCAGCCTTCCGGGTTCACGCCGGGCAGGCTGTCCTCGGTGGACTCGACCAGCGAGCTCGGCATCTACAAGGTCGATGCGGTCGTGCGTCGTTCGCGGCCCCTGCAGGAAACCCGCGATGGCCGCTCGCAGGCCGGGGGCAGGTCGCGATGATGGATTTCATCGCAGCCACCTGGCAGTCGTGGCCGGACTGGCTCAGGACCACGCTGGTCGCGCTCGGGCAGATCCTGGCGGTCACGATCGTCGTGATCCTGTGCGTCGCCTACCTCACGCTCGCGGAGCGCAAGGTGATCGGCTACATGCAGGTGCGGCTCGGCCCGAACCGCGTGGGCCCGATGGGCCTGCTGCAGCCATTTGCCGACGTGCTGAAGCTGCTGATCAAGGAAGTGGTCGTGCCGGCACGCTCGAACCGCTTCCTGTTCGTCGTGGCGCCGTTGCTGGCTCTCGCGCCGGCGTTCGCCGCGTGGGCGGTGATTTCACTGTGGCCGGGCTTTGCGATCGCCGACGTGGATGCGGGCGTGCTCTACGTGCTGGCGCTGGCCGGTTTCGGCGCCTACGGCATCATCCTCGCCGGCTGGGCGACCAACTCCAAGTACGCGTTCCTCGGCGCAATGCGCTCGGCCGCGCAGATCGTCGCCTACGAGATTGCGATGGGTTTCGCGCTGGTGGGCGTGGTGATGGCGGCAGGCACGCTCAACATCGGCAGGATCGTCAGCCAGCAGGCGGGCGGGCCACTGTCGTGGAACCTCGTGTGGCTGTTCCCGCTGTTCGTCGTGTATTTCATCTCGGGCGTCGCCGAGACGAACCGCGCGCCGTTCGATGTGGCAGAAGGCGAGTCGGAAATCGTCGCCGGGTTCCACGTCGAGTATTCGGGGATCGCGTTTGCGCTGTTCTTCCTGGCCGAATACGCCAACATGATCATGGTCGCGACGCTGACCGCGACCTTCTTCTGCGGCGGCTGGTTGTCGCCGTTCGAGGGTTACCCGGTGCTCGGCGATGTCGCATTCCTCGCCAGCCCGGGCCTGCACTGGCTGGTGCTGAAAATCGCGTTTTTCCTGTTCTGTTTCCTGTGGTTCCGTGCCACGTTCCCACGCTACCGCTACGACCAGATCATGAGGCTCGGCTGGAAGGTGTTCATCCCGGTGACGCTGGTGTGGCTCTGTGTCGAGTCCGCGATGTGGTACTGGCATGTCGGTCCCTGGGCGGCGTGAAACAGGACAGCACGATGCGCAGCTACATCAAGACGTTCTTCCTGTGGGAATTGATCCGCGGCCTGATGGTCACCGGGCGCGCCTTCTTCGCGCCCAAGGTCACCATCCAGTACCCGGAGGAGAAGACCCCGCAGTCGCCGCGCTTCCGCGGCCTGCACGCGCAGCGCCGCTACCCGAACGGGCAGGAGCGCTGCATCGCCTGCAAGCTCTGCGAGGCCGTGTGCCCGGCGGCCGCGATCACCATCGAGTCGGACGTCGGCGAGGACGGCACGCGCCGCACGACGCGCTACGACATCGACCTGTTCAAGTGCATCTACTGCGGGTTCTGCGAGGAAGCCTGCCCGGTCGATGCGATCGTCGAGACCCGCATCCACGAATACCACATGGAGAACCGCGGCGAGAACATCATGACCAAGGACAAGCTGCTCGCCGTGGGCGATCGCTTCGAGGCCATGATCGCCTCCGACAAGGCGGCCGACGCCCGGTACCGCTGAGCGAGCACACCAGATGATCGTCAACGTCCTTTTCTACATCTTCGGTGCGATGCTGGTGGCGTCGGCTCTCGGTGTCATCACCGCGCGAAACCCGGTGCACTGCGCGCTGTTCCTTGTGGTCGCGTTCCTGAACAGCGCCGTGATCTGGCTGCTGCTCGGGGCGGAATTCCTTGCGCTCACGCTGGTGGTCGTCTACGTCGGCGCGGTCATGGTGCTGTGGCTGTTTGTCGTGATGATGATGGACGTTGACGTTGAGAAACTGCGCCAGGGATTCACCCGCTACGCGCCGCTCGGCGCGCTGGTGGCGCTGGTCGTGGCCGCGCAGATCGGCGTGGTGGTGTGGGTTCGGAAACTCGGCCTGACGGGCGCGCCGGCCGCCATCGCGCGGCCCGAGGACTATTCGAACACCGCGGAGCTCGGGCACCTGCTGTACACCGAATACCTGTATCCGTTCGAGGTCGCGGCGGTGATCCTGCTGGTGGCGATCGTGGCGGCGATCACGCTGACGATGCGCAAGCGGCCGGGCCAGAAGCTCCAGGACGTGTCGAAGCAGGTCGCGGTGCGGGCGAAGGACCGGATACGCATCGTGAAGATGAAAGCGGAGGGCGGGCAGTGATTCCGCTGCACAACGTGCTGCTGCTTTCCGGCATTCTCTTCAGCCTGAGCGTGGCCGGCATCTTCATCAATCGCAAGAACGTGCTGCTGCTGTTGATGTGCATCGAGCTGATGCTGCTGTCGGTCAACTTCAACTTCATCGCGTTCTCGCAGTACCTGGGCGACCTGGCCGGGCAGGTGTTCGTGTTCTTCATCCTGACGGTCGCAGCCGCGGAGTCGGCCATCGGGCTCGCGATCCTGGTGGTGCTGTTCCGCGAGCGCCGCAGCATCAACGTCGAGGACCTCGACGCCATGAAGGGCTGAGCCGTGGAACCGACGCTTCTCACCATCGTGCTGGCGCCGCTTGCGGCGGCCATCGTGTCGGGGCTGTTTGGCCGCTGGATCGGCCGTGCCGCCGCGCACACGCTAACGATCCTGGGCGTTGCCACCGCGTTCGGGTTGTCTGCGAAGGTGATGTGGGACTCCGTTCACGGCGCGCCGGTGTTCGACGGCACGGTGTACACCTGGCTGGTGAGCGACGGCATCCGGATGGAGGTCGGTTTCCTGGTCGATCGCCTCAGCGCCCTGATGATGGTCGTGGTGACCTTCGTCTCTCTGATGGTGCACGTGTACACCATCGGTTACATGCGGGATGACCCCGGTTACACCCGCTTCTTCAGCTACATCTCGCTGTTTACCTTCGCAATGCTGATGCTGGTGATGTCGAACAACCTGCTGCAGCTGTTCTTCGGCTGGGAAGGCGTTGGGCTCGTTTCGTACCTGCTGATCGGTTTCTGGTACACGCGCCCGTCGGCGATCGCCGCCAACATGAAGGCGTTCCTGGTCAACCGGGTCGGCGACTTCGGCTTCCTGCTCGGCATCGCGGGCATCGTTTACCTGACCGGCTCGCTGCATTACGCGGACGTGTTCGGCAAGGTGGACGGCATCGCCGCCACCACCTTCGAACTGTTCCCGGGAGCCGTGTGGTCGGCAGCCACCGTCATCTGCATCTGCCTGTTCATCGGGGCGATGGGAAAGTCGGCGCAGGTTCCACTGCACGTATGGCTGCCCGACTCGATGGAAGGCCCGACCCCGATCTCGGCGCTGATCCACGCCGCGACCATGGTCACGGCCGGCATTTTCATGGTGGCCCGCATGTCGCCGCTGTTCGAGCAGTCGCAGACGGCGCTCAGCTTCGTGCTGGTGATCGGCGCGACGACCGCGCTGTTCATGGGCCTGCTCGGCATCGTGGCCAACGACATCAAGCGGGTGATCGCCTATTCGACCTTGTCGCAGCTCGGCTACATGACGGTGGCGCTCGGCGCGTCGGCGTACGCGGGGGCGATCTTCCACCTGATGACGCACGCGTTCTTCAAGGCGCTGCTGTTCCTGGCCGCCGGCTCGGTCATCATCGGGATGCACCATGAGCAGGACATGCGCAAGATGGGCGGGCTGCGCAAGTACATGCCGATAACGTACTGGACGGCGCTGGTCGGCGCGCTGGCGCTGATCGGATTCCCGGGCTTCTCGGGCTTCTTCTCCAAGGACGCGCTGATCGAGGCGGTGCACGTCTCGGGCGTTCCGGGTGCCGGATACGCCTACTGGTGCGTGCTGCTCGGGGTGTTCATCACCGCGTTCTACACTTTCCGGCTGATGTTCATGACCTTCCACGGCGAGGAACGCATGGACCAGCACACGCGCGAGCACCTGCACGAGAGTCCCTGGGTGGTGACGCTGCCGCTGGTGCTGCTGGCGATCCCGTCGGTCGTCGCGGGCTGGCCGGACATCGGCCCGTTGCTGTTCGGCGACTTCTTCCAGGGTGCCATCTACGTGACGCCGGGACACGACGTGCTGGCGCACCTGAAAGAAGAGTTCCACGGGCCCGCGGCGTTCGTGCTGCACGGGATCACTGGCCCGGCCGTCTGGCTCGCGCTGGCCGGCGTGCTCACGGCGTGGTTCCTGTACCTGAAGCGCCCGGAGCTGGCGGCGCGGCTGCGCGAGAAGTCCGGTGCGCTGTACACGCTGCTGGTGAACAAGTACTACTTCGATGCCTTCAACGAGAAGGTGCTCGCTGCGGGGGCGCTCGGTCTCGGCAGGCTGCTGTGGCGCGGCGGCGACGAGGCGCTGATCGACGGCCTGGCCGTGAACGGCTCGGGCCGGCTGGTCGGCTGGCTGGCCGGAACCGTGCGCCGCGTGCAGACCGGCTATCTCTATCACTATGCCTTCGCGACGATCCTTGGCCTCTCGGCGTTGCTCGCGTGGCTCCTCTGGCGAGGAGGCTGACCCATGCAGGCGGACTGGCCCATCCTGAGTGTCCTCGTCTGGCTGCCGATCGCGGCGGGTCTGGCTTTGCTGGTGATTGGCGAGCGCAGCCCAGGCCTGGGTCGCTGGCTCGGCGTTGCCGCATCGGTGGCCACGTTTGCGGTGAGTGTCGTCCTCTGGCGTGATTTCGACCGCGGCATCGCCGCGATGCAGTTCGTCGAGCGCCAGCCCTGGATCGGAGCATTCAATGCCTGGTACCACCTGGGCGTGGACGGCATTTCGATGCCGCTCATCGTGCTGACCGCCTTCATCACGCCGCTGGTGATCGTCGCCGGTTGGACGGTGATCGAGAAGCGCCCGGTCCAGTACGTGGCGTCGTTCCTGCTGCTCGAGGGTCTGATGATCGGCGTGTTCGCGGCGCTGGACGCGATGCTTTTCTACGTGCTCTGGGAGGCCATGCTGATCCCGATGTTCGTGATCATTGGCGTGTGGGGCGGGCCACGCCGCGTGTACGCGACGATCAAGTTCTTTCTCTACACGTTCCTCGGTTCCGTGCTGATGCTGGTGGCCCTGGTCTACCTGTACCTCAAGGGCGGCAGCTACTCGATCGCCGACCTCCAGGCGATGCCGCTTTCGATGCGGGAGCAGACGCTGGTGTTCGTCGCGTTCCTGGTCGCGTTTGCGGTCAAGGTGCCCATGTGGCCGGTGCACACCTGGTTGCCGGATGCCCACGTCGAGGCGCCGACCGGCGGCTCGGTGATCCTCGCCGCCATCATGCTGAAGATGGGCGGTTACGGCTTCCTGCGCTTCAGCCTGCCCATCGCGCCAGACGCCTCCCGGGAACTCGACTGGCTGATCATCCTGATGTCGCTGACCGCGGTCGTATACATCGGCCTGGTGGCGCTGGTGCAGCAGGACATGAAGAAGCTGATCGCGTATTCATCGATCGCGCACATGGGTTTCGTGACGCTGGGCGCGTTCGCCGTATTCCAGATCGTGCGCGTGACGGGCGGTACCGCCGGCGCGGCGATGGGCCTCGACGGCGCCATGGTGCAGATGATCTCGCACGGCCTGATCTCCGGCGCGTTGTTCTTCTGCGTCGGCGTGCTCTATGACCGCATGCACAGCCGGCAGATCACCGACTACGGCGGCGTCGTGAACACCATGCCGGTCTTCGCGGCGTTCATGGTGCTGTTCGCGATGGCCAATTCCGGCCTTCCAGGCACTTCGGGCTTCGTGGGCGAATTCCTGGTCATCCTGGCGAGTTTCCGTGCCAGTTTCTGGTATGCGTTCCTGGCCGCCACCACGCTGGTCCTCGGCGCCGCGTACACGCTGTGGATGGTCAAGCGAGTGGTGTTTGGCCCGGTTGCCAACGACCGGGTGGCCGCGCTCACCGACCTCAACGGGCGTGAATTCCTGGTCCTCGGCGTGCTCGCGGCCGGCGTGCTGCTGCTCGGCCTGTGGCCCGCGCCGCTGCTCGACGTGATGCGCCCGACGATCGAGCAACTGGTGCAGCAGATGATCGTGACGAAACTCTGAGCCATGAACCCGGCAATCATCACCCGTCTCGACCTGATGCTGGCCTCGCCAGAGATCTTCCTGCTGTCGGCGACCTGCCTGGTGTTGCTGGTCGACCTGTTCCTCGACGATCGGCAGCGCTGGCTGACAATCGCGCTGTCGCTGGCCGCGCTGGCGGGAACCGCCTGGGTTGTCGTGCGGTCGGGCGTGGATGTGCGCACCGTCGGATGGCATGGCACCTACGTGTCCGATCCCGTCGGTGCGCTGCTGAAGATCGTCGCCTGTGGCGCGGTTGGCGTGGCCTTCATCTACGCCTACGGATACCTGCAGAAACGTGGCCTGCTGAAGGGTGAATTCTTCACGCTCGGCCTGTTTGCGCTGCTTGGCATCATGGTGCTGGTGTCCGCCAACAGCCTCGTCACGCTCTACCTCGGGGTCGAGCTGCTGGCGCTGTCGATGTACGCGCTGGTGGCGTTCCACCGGGAGTCGGGTGTCGCAGCCGAGGCGGCAATCAAGTACTTCGTGCTCGGCTCGATTGCATCAGGGGCACTGCTCTACGGAATCTCGATCATCTACGGCGTCACCGGCACGCTCGAGCTCGGCAAGGTGAGCCTGGCGGTGGCCGCGCTCGGGCCGAACCATGTCGGGCTGCTGTTCGGGCTCGCCTTCGTCATCGTCGGTGTCGCATTCAAGTTCGGTGCCGTTCCGTTTCACATGTGGGTGCCGGACGTCTACCAGGGCGCGCCGACGCCGGTAACGCTGTTCCTCAGTTCGGCCCCGAAGCTGGCGTCGTTTGCGCTCGCGTTCAGGTTGCTCGCCGAGGGACTTGGCGGGTTGCACTCGGGCTGGCAGGACATGCTGGTAGTCGTCTCGGTGCTGTCGATGGCGCTGGGCAACGTCGTGGCGATCGCGCAGACGAACCTGAAGCGCATGCTGGCGTACTCGACGATCTCGCACGTCGGCTTCATCCTTCTCGGCATCCTCGCCGGCACCAGCGAGGGTTACCAGGCAGCGCTGTATTACACGATCACCTACGTGGTCATGTCGGTCGGCGGTTTCGGCATGATCATCCTGCTGTCGCGGGCCGGCTTCGAGGCCGACCGGTTGGAGGACTTCAAGGGCCTGAACGCACGCAGCCCATGGTTTGCCGCCATGATGCTGATGATCATGTTCAGCATGGCCGGCGTGCCGCCATTCGTGGGGTTCTGGGCCAAGCTGGCCGTGATCCAGGCGGTGCTGCACGTCGGTGTTCTCTGGCTTGCCGTCGTGGCGGTGATTTTCTCGGTGATCGGGGCGTATTACTATCTGCGTGTAGTGAAGCTGATGTACTTCGACGAACCCGACGAGCGGCGCGCGCTGGAGGGCAGCACGTCGCTGAGGCTGGTCTTGAGCGTGAACGGTCTCGCCGTGCTGATGCTCGGCTTGTTCCCTGGGTTGCTGCTCGCGCTGTGCGCGCGCGTGCTGTCGTAGGTTTGTCGGTCAGGGTCCGGACAGGACGGGAGGTAGATATGCGTACGCCATTGACGTTGGTGGCCGTGGTTTTGATTGCAGGGGTCGCTGCGACGGGTGCGTGGGCCAGTGACGTGCCGGCAGTGCAGGAGCCCGCTGCGGCGGCGGCGCCTGCTGCCCCGGAGTCTGCGGGCGTGCAGGTTGCGCCGGCACATGCTGCCGCCCAGGCGGCACCCGTTGAGGCAGCTGCCGCTGCTGGCACGACGGCCGATCAAGCCGCGCCCGCAGGGGCGACCGCCGATCAGGCAACCACGCTGAAAATGGCGACGGTTCCGCCGCCTGCCGATTTCAAGATTCCCTCCGGCTACCGGCCGGTGAAGCAGGGGCTCGACACGGTCTATTGCACGAGCATCACTCCAACGGGCTCGCGGATGCCCAAGACGTATTGCATGACACGGGCACAGGTGGAGGACCGGCAGCGGCAGTCCGAGATCGCCCGGCGCGACGTCGTGCAGAAGGCGAGCGGTTGTGCAGGTGGCGGCTGCGGCGCAAATTGAGCCAACGCGCCGTCGCGGCGCGCCTTTCCCAGGCGGGCTGCTTGTAATGCCAGGCTTACGGATGTATATTTAGCGGCTCGATTGCGGGGTGGAGCAGTCTGGCAGCTCGTCGGGCTCATAACCCGAAGGTCGTAGGTTCAAATCCTACCCCCGCTACCATCGAATCGAAGCGTGCGGCCCCTCTGGGGCCGTTTTGCTTTTCCGCGAGCTGCAATTCGCAGGCTCGGCGATCCTTTCCCCTGGACGATGATCTCTGGGAGCGGCGGCACCGCGCCATCGCCCTCGGCCTACCACTGGCTTGTCAAAGACAGCCATGGATCGCTGCTTGCTGCATCGCAGCTTGAGTTTTCGATCAAATCGGCGCATGAAAATCAACCAGACTGGAATGAGATGACCGTAGAGTCATCCCAACATGGGGATTGAGTTCGACGCCCAAGCCGGGCAATCAACTGTTTCTTCGGATGCAAAGCAACGAGGAGGGGGTAGTCATGACCAGGCAGACTCGCGGCGCTGAGTATTCTTCGTCGCCCGCCCATATCGGAATGCTGGTCGCGCTATGTGCGATTGCGCTTCCTGGCTGCGGTGGTGGCGGCAACGGTTCCGGCGCAAAACCACCGAATCAAATCCCGCCGGACGCCTTGGCCGCGGATGCAAAAGTGAAGGAGCAGATGTTGAAAGTGATGCCGATGCTGGCCAAGGCGCAGAGCGGATTCCTGTTCATACTGAATCCCGACGCCGGGCTCACGCCTGGAGTGACTTTGGTTCCCGACCTGCAGCCGGGCGCCCCGGCAAACAGCTTTACCTTCGACGGTATATACGACGGTAACGATGACCTCATCAGCGAAACCTCGATCTCAGGGCGTGTCACCTTCGGCGGCGACCCGTCCTCGCTCGACTGGAGTCCACTGACGGGGGAGACCACCATTGACGTCAACATTCCGGTGGTCGGGCATATGTACCAAGCCACGCTTGCATTTACGGCGACCGAAACGATGGTGCAGGTCGCCGGTACCGGTACTTTCACCAATCCGCTGACGGGTGAGACCACCACGATGGAGATACCGGTCGGAGACCCAATCATCGTGACACCAGCCTCGCAGTCCGGCGGCATCGTCGCCAACGCCTGCGGCTTCAACGTCGGAGGCTCTGTCCTGATTGAGCGGTCGGGACCGACCGGCACATTGATCGCGGACTGGATTTTCTCGCCCAACACCGCGTCGGTCGCAGTGCAGCAGGTCTCTTTCCGCGACCCTGCTGGTCTTGGCACGCCGATGCCGGATTCCACCGTGGCGTTGACCTGTGGCTCAGGCGGCACAATCGACGACTGGGTGGCGGACTATGATCAGCATTGGGTGTGCCTGCCCATTGAGCACGGTACTGCGCGGCTCACTCTCGCAAGGACCAGTGCGACGACCCTCTCCGTCGCCGACGAGGATCCGCCCGGATCGGGGGACGTTAATACGTATTCCGTCTCGACTGTCAGTGGCAGCCCGCACGCGGCGACCGGATTCTTCGATGCAGGCCCAGTCGGCAATACCTACCGTGAACACTTTGAGTGGACATTGGGCAAGGACGGTGACTTCTCGGAGATGTCACGCTACGCGTATACGGAAGGGCCGAACATCGGTTCGGGTGGCATTTGTTCCTCGATCGTGAAGCGGGTGCAATAGGGGTGCCGCGAGACTCAGGAGGCGGCGAGCGAGCATGCAGTCATCCTCGAGCCGGCCTGACGACGATCAGGCGCAGTGCCACGTTCACCACGATGAAGATTGCCGCGAGCACGGCCAGTTGCGATGCCCTGAACACGCGAAATGCGTACTTGGCTCGCTGGTACGGCACCGACAGGGGCACCGACACTATCTGGCTGCCGACGACTTCATTCATCTTCCATCCAAAGCCGTTATTGCTGCCGTAAAGCGCCATCATGGTCGGCCGGGCGTCTCCCGGCACACCGTGGCCGGTCAGGCATCCTGGCTCGTTGACGCGCATCGGGCGCGCCAGGTACAGCGCGGGCCCGGTGGGTGTCTGGCGTTTGTCGGTGACTTCGTCCAGCGCGGCATCGTTGCGAAACTGCTGGATGATGCCCGCTTCCCACTCCGTCGCACGGTCGGCGGGGTTGGTCGGGTTCAGCGTGGATTCCTTGTACCAGTATTCCGGGTGCGCCTGTCGCAATTGCGTGAATTGCTGGGTGGCGGCGTAGGAGGGCACGGTCTGGGAAAGAAATACGTCGCCGAGCCGGTCGGCGAGCAACGGCTTGACCTGCTGGATCGTGTAGGCGCGGGCCGCGTATGCAGATTCCATCATCAGGCCGGCCAGCGCCAGGTTGATTTTCGTCGTCAGCGTCATTGGCGTCCATTCTCCCCACAAGCTGCGCTGCCGCGGGGTGAACGTGGCGCCGCTAAGTCCCCCGCAGCCGGCATCGTTGCAGGACGCCAAACTTCCGTTCAGCGGTCATGCGCAGCGTGACTCACCGAAAACAGTGTTACACCGAATCCCCGTATCGCATGTCCGCCTGGAGTGCCCGCTGGTTTTCGCACGCTGCGGCACCGTCGTACCCGCGCGGTCGCGATCTCGATCGGCATCCTGCTGCTCGTGGCGGCCGTGATCATTTGCGCGGTGGTCGGCGGGCTCGGCTCCGACGCTGCGCACGTGTTCTTTGCAGCGCTGGGATTCTCCTCGCTGCTGTCGTTGATGCCGCTTGCCGTGCTGTGGTTTCTCGACAGGCGTGAACGCGAATCGCGGTGGATGTTGGCCGCCGCCTTCCTGTGGGGAGGCCTGATCGCGACCGCCATTGCGCTGCCGCTGAACACCGCGGTGATCTTCGCGGTCGGCCAGTGGCTGCAGGGCAATGCCGCGCTGACGGACATGCTCGGCCCCGATGCCGCGCTGATGATCGGCGCGCCCTTGTCGGCGCCGCTGGTCGAGGAAACGGCCAAGGGAATCGGGATCGTGCTGCTCTTCTGGCTGATGCGCGCGGAGTTCGACAACGTGCGCGATGGGTTCGTGTACGGCGCGCTGGTGGGCGCCGGGTTCAACTGGTTCGAGTCGGCGCTCTACGTGCAGCAGAATTTCGTGCAGTTCGGCGACGCCCCGTTCGGGTTCCAGCTCGGCGCGCGCTACGCATGGCTGGGTCTCGCCGGCCACGCGATGCTCTCCGGCATCTTCGGCGCGTCGCTGGGGGTGGCACGCGCCACCCGCAGCCGATTCTGGCGCTACGTTGCGCCGATCCTGGGCTACCTGATCGCGGTGATTGCGCACGCATGGAACAATTCCCTGCCGCTGGTCTTCGCGATCGTGGCGTCGGGTTCGGGCGAGGCCGCGCCGACCGAGAGCGCCGCACCGCCGGCGCTTGGCCTGCTGGAGGCGATGGTGCAGACCAGTATCTCCAACCTGGTCATCTTCCTGCCGTTCGCTCTGCTGATGGCGTGGATCATCCGGCGCAGCGGCGAAGCCGAGCGTGCGGTCATCCGCGAGGAACTGGCCGACGAGGTTGGCCGGTCGATCAGCAGTGCCGAGTACGAAGCGATCGTGGCCGACCGGCGTTACCGGGCGCGCCGCCTCGACGGCTCGGGCCGCGCCCGGTCCGCGAAGCTGGTCAACGCGCAAAACGAGCTCGCGTTCCGCAAGCGCAGGTTGGCTGACCGAGGGTTCGACCCGGCGTCGGACCCGCTGGTTGCGCGTTGGCGCAGGGAGATTGCGACATTGCGCGGGTGCCTCGACGCGTGACCGGTTCACGCTAGCGGGATTCGATGCGCTGTCGGGTCCCTTTACATGATGCACTGCGGTACCAGTGCCTCATGCATCCAAACCCCTGATCGGACTACGTAATTCATCGTCCGGTATGAAAATTGCATGGATCCTGCATGGTATCGCCGGGCTGACCCCGCGATTCAAGATTCCTAAACATATTCAGGGGACCGGCATGAATGGAAAAATCCTGGGATTGGTGGCAGGGCTGGCTGCGGCGATCGTGTGTGTTCCCGCCGGAGCCGCCAACATCAAGAACGTCGTATTCTTCGGCGACAGCCTGTCCGACTCGGGCAACGTCTGGTACGCGACCAGTGGCAGTCCGCCATTCCCGTACTACCAGGGCAGCGGTGGCGCCGGGCCCGATTACACCGGCGGCCAGTGGTCCGACTATCTCGGCCCCTCCTGGGCGACGCCGTTCGCCGCAAACTTCGGTCGCTATGCGACCCCGTCAATCGTGCCGGGCGGCAACAACTACGCCTGGGGTGGTGCGCGCACCGGCGTAAACGGCGGCGCCGGCGTCCCGTGGCTGGACCAGCAGGTCGGCCAGTACCTGCTGTATGGCAGTTCGCCCACTGCCACGACCCTGTACTCGGTCGTGATCGGAGGCAACACGATAGCGAATAACCTCGGTTCGGCTGATTTCGGCGCCGTCATCACCGCCGGCGTCAACAGCATCATGAATTCCCTTGCGGGTCTCTATGCTGCCGGTGGCCGGCAGTTCCTGGTCGCCAACGTGCCGGACATCGGCGCTACGCCGCTGTTCCGGAGCGGCGATCCAGGCACCGCGGCCTATGCCACGTACCAGACCCAGCAGTGGAACATGGCGCTGGAGCAGGCCCTCAGCAACCTCAGCCTGCCGGGTGCGAAGGTCAGCTACCTCGACTTGTTCGGCTTCGGCAGCGACCCTGACGTGCTCGCGCAGTTCACCAACACGACGGACGCCTGCTTCACGGGTTCGTCGGCGTGTTCCAATCCGTACGAATACCTCTATTGGGACAGCTTCCACCCGACCTCGCACGCGTACGCGCTCGTGGCCGACTATGCGCTGCGGGCAGTGCCTGAACCCGGCACATTGCTGCTGCTCGGGCTCGGTCTCGCCGGCCTCGGCGTGAGCCAGAGGCGCAGGGCCGCCTAGGCAACACCAGCGACAGTCTTGACGCAACAGGAAAGCCCGGCAATGCCGGGCTTTCTTGTCTTTTGGTCACGAGACCGGGTACGAGACTCGATTCACCGGGCCGGTTCCGGCAAACTGCCAGGGCACCGGCACCGATGCCGGTCCCTCGCCGCCGCCGGGAGTTGACCATCAGCACGCCGCCACCGCCGCGCCCACCGTACCGGCGTCGCATCGGACTGCCGATCAGCCTGTGGCTGGTCACGGGCTTCGCGTTCGTGATCGGCGCGTTTGCGGTGACCGGCATTCCGGCTCTGCGCGGCATGCGACACGCGATGGAAGACGTGGCGCGCACCCAGCAGTTGTTCGAGCCGATTGCGCTCGGTGTGCACGAGCTGGCCGAGAGTTCGGCGTCGTTCGATCGCGCGGTGCTTGCCTACCTGCAGGCTGACTCAGAGGCGAACCGGGTGGAAGTGTCCACGGTTGCCGCCCGGTGGTCGCAATCGATGAACGATGCCTTTGACGGTGACCCGGCGGCGCGGGCCGAGCCGTTCCCGGCGCTGCTGGACCGGGGCGCCGAACACCAGAGCGCCGGATTCCGCCTGCTGGACCTGCAGGACCAGCTGCGCCGCAGTATCGGGCAGCTTGACCGGACGTATGCATCGCTTGACCGGCGCGCGGTCGGCGCGGGGGGCACCGGAATCGTCATCGGCGACAACGTGATCGCGAGGCCGTCGCTGGCGGAGCTCAAGCGCGCGGTCGAGTTGGCGCACGGTGGCGCGGCCAGCGCCCTGGGCCACGGTCCGGTGACGTCCGCGACGACCGACGGCGAGAAGCTGCTGCTGCGGACGCTCGAGGCGAACCGCGACGAATTCGCACGCTCGCCCGGCCGTGCCTGGCTGGAGCTGATGGAAGAGGATGCCCTGCAAGTCGTCAAGTTGCGCTTGCAGGTGCAGAAACTCGAGGCAGCCATCGAGGTCGACCGCGCGGCGTTCGCCGCCAACGGTGAAACCCTGGCCGCCGCGTTGCACAACGAGGTCGAAGCACCGGCCTGGGATGACTTCATCGCCGAGGCCGCTCGTGCACGCGCCGCCGTGGACAGCGCCGTGCTCGGTGTCGAGACTGCGGTCTTCAAGGCGGTGCTGCTGGCGCTGCTCGGCCTGGCGATCACCGCATGGGCGATCACGTGGCCGGTTCGACGACTGACTGCGGGCACGCGCCGGCTCGCCGCAGGTGACCTCGCGGCGCGCGTACGGCGCGGCGGGGCGAGCGAACTCGACGAGCTTGCGCAGGCTTTCAACCACATGGCGTCGGAACTCGATCGTTCCGAGCAGGCGGTGCGTGCGTACCAGGCCCAGCTCGAGCAGCGGGTCGAGGAGCGTACGCTGCAGCTGCGCCACCTCGCGGATCACGACCCGCTCACCAACCTGCCGAACCGACGCCAGCTGTTCCAGCACCTGAATGACCACGTCGCGCGCGCAGACCCGCAGGGCTCGCGGCTGGCGGTGATGTTCCTCGACCTCGACAATTTCAAGACCGTCAATGACAGCCTGGGCCATGAATTCGGCGACCGGGTGCTGGCCGAGATCGGCGAGCGCCTGCGGCAGATCGCAGGCGAGGGTGGCTTCATAGCCCGTCTCGGCGGTGATGAATTCACGCTGGTGTTGCCGTTCTGCGGCGATTCATGGCAGGTGGAACGGCGGGCAGAGCAGCTGGTGGCAGGGTTTCGCCGCCCGTTGACGATCGACCGGCGCGACGTGTCGGTCGGCGTGAGTTGCGGTGTGGCAATCTATCCCGAGCATGGTCGGGACGCTACCGAGCTGTTGCGGGCAGCCGACGTCGCGCTGTTCCGCGCCAAGGAACTCGGCCGCAACCGGCTGTGCGTCCACGATCCCTTGATGCTGGTTGATGCCTCCAATCGTTTCAGGGTGGAACAGGCCCTTCGCAAGGCGATCGAGGGTGGCGATTTCGTGCTGCATTACCAGCCGCAGGTGTGTCTCCGCACCGGGCGCCTGCTTTCGGTCGAGGCGCTGTTGCGATGGCGGCGCAGCGACGCCGAGATCGTTCCGGCCAGCGAGTTCGTCCAGATTGCCGAGCAGGCTGGCTTGATGCTGGACCTGAACGACTGGGTTCTCGACAGTGCGGCCCGCGCGGTGCGCCAGTGGCGCAGCAGCGGCTGGCCGGATGCACGGGTCGCGGTGAACGTGTCGCCGCAGCAGTTCGTTGCAGGGGATTTCCTGTCGGATATCGCCCGCCTGCTCACGCGGCATGCGCTGCCGCCCGACGCGCTGGAACTGGAACTCACCGAGTACATGCTTCAGACGGGAGCGGTGACCGTTGAGACGCTGAAGTCGCTGCGCATGCTCGGTGTCGCAACCGCGCTTGACGATTTCGGCACTGGATACTCGTCGCTGACCTCACTGGAGCGTCTTCCGCTCAGCCGCGTGAAGCTCGACCGCAGGCTGATTGCCGACGTGGACCACAATCCGCGCACGGCTGCGATCACGCGGTCAATCATCGCGCTGTGCCGGAACCTCGGCCTGGCCACCACGGCAGAAGGCGTGGAACGGCATGAGCAACTCGATTTCCTGGCGGGCTGCGGCGATGTGGCGGTGCAGGGTTACCTGGTCTGCCGCCCGGCGGTGGCCGATACGGTGGTTGATTTCGCGAACCGCTCCACGGCGCTGGTGAGCAGCCTGCTCAGGGACGCGGAGTCGAAACGGGCGTCCGGTAAAGAGGCCGACCGGGGCAGCGTGGTCTCGCGGTTTCCGCTGCATCGAAAGTAGGATTCACGCAATGGCGGCCTGGTTCAGGGCCCCTCGATGGCGCCGACGTCGGCAGGCGAGGCCGCAGGCCGCGCGCGCCCCAACTGGTCGGTGTCCGGCCGTCGCACGGTCATCCTTGGCTGGGTGCTGACGGTCACGTGGATGCCTGGGTTCTCCGCGAGCGCGCCGCTCGAGAACAGTGCGCGCCATTCGGTGTCACCGAGCAGTTCGGGCCCCAGGCTGGGGATTGCAACGGCCTCGAGCGCCGCGTCGAGCCGGTGCCAGAACTCGATGTACGGGTGATTCTCCAGTTCCTTGGGCCAGGTCTCGGCCGGGCCGAACCAGTGCGTGGCTGAAAGCGTGAGGATCGGGTTGCCGGAGGGGGTGCGGTACGGCTGGACTCCGGCCGTTGCGGGATCTGAATCCACGGACTGCAGGAATGCCTCGAAGTCGTTCCTGAAGCCGTCGGCGAAGCCGGCCAGGCCATGGCGATTCTCCAGCCGTGCCAGCACGATGGCCAGGAAATTGTCCGTGGCCCCTGCGCTGACGGAATACTCGGCATGTGTCTCGTTGAGGTTGAAGGACGAAGACGGCACCTCGTCGAGCGCGTTGCCCCGCGGCTGGTAGTGAAGCACGGCGAAATTGCCCGAGTCAGTTCCCGCCGACATGATCGAGGTCGATCGCGCGACGCCACCGACCAGGTCGACGACGTCCGACAGGTTGACTCCGTCCTGGTCGCCCGGCTGAGGGTAATGCTTGCGGCTGAGCGATGCCCACCCGGGCTCGCCAACCGGGACCAGGATCTGGCTGAAATCCAGCGCGCCGATCCGGTTGTATCCGGCGCTGCGGAAGTAGAACAGCGAGCCGGTGAAGATGTCCTGCGCGTAGCGACTGCCGCCGATCTCCTGCACCGTGTTTCCGGCGACGATGGAGGCGCCGAGGACGAGGTCCTCGACCGCGTGCGCGTTACCAACCGTCGCCGCGATTCCGCCCGCCAGGTTCTGCCGGCCGAGGCTGTCCGTTCGGGCGACACCGTAGACCTCGTTCTCCACGATCGTGCAGTTCTGGATCACCGTGTAGCCGTTCGACATGTAGACCCCGCCGCCGCGCCAGTAGCCCATGCCGAGCAGGAACGCTGGCAGGCCCGGCGCTGGCTCGACTACGTTCCTGGCAATGGTGCTGTTGGTCAGTCGAAGGGTCTTGCGGTTGCCGATGCTTCCACCGTCCGAGTAAACCCCGGCACCGTAGGCGAAGAGTCCGCTGATCCGGTTGCCGCTGATCGTCGACTGCTCGATGGTCGAGGTGTTGGCGGAGTGACCAGCACCTCCCACCGAGTAGACGCCGCCGCCCGCGGCGCCGCCTCCCAGTGCGGAGTTGCCGCTGACGATACAGCCCTGCATCTCGACGATGTCCGCGTAGACGGCGCCACCGAATGCCCCGCGATCCCGCGAAGAGTCGAAGTCACCCTGGACGTGGTTGTCGAAAAGCCGGCAATCCACCAGGCGCGCCACGCCCCACACGGCCAGCGCTCCGCCGCGCGCCAGTGTCCACGGCTGGGGGTACGGCGCGGTAATCGAGATCGCCTCGGCTGCGTTGTGGCCACCGGTGACCGCGACGTTGATGAGCGTGAGGTTGCCGTCCACCGCCAGCACGCGTGCCCCCGGCTGGGCGCCGCCCGTCCAGGCGAGGGTAATGCCCGAAGGGAGCGTGGAGGCATCGATCACGACATTCTTGCGGGCCACCAGCGCCGAACGCCCGTAGTCACGATCGAAATACCCGACCAGGTAGGAGACTGGGCCACTGGGCTCGTCTCGAATGCCCATGACCTCGCCCTTGAGGACCGTGTGTTCGTCGCCGACGATCGTGAGCGCGATGGTGCCTCCGTCGAGGCTCGGATCGAAGGTGATGGCTTGGCCGGTTCGCGCGCCGGCCAGCGCCGAGCGCAGCGTTGTCATGCCCGACGGCGGCGCAGCCGAGTCGAGGAGGCTGTTGACGACGATCGGCCCACTCGATGGTTGCGACGATCCGCCCCCGCCACCGCCACATGCGCCGAGAATGACCAGGAGTGCAAGGATTGAGGTGCGTGCCAGTGCTGTCATCGGCGTGATCCGTCGTGGAGCTAGGTGCCTTCCCCGCAGGCGTGTTGCCACATCTTTTCAGCCATCGTGTCCGGCGGTACCGGCGTCAACTCCGGCGGGTCCGGGTTGACGTTGATGACCTCGCCGCTCGCCATCGGGCCGGCATGGGCCGAGGTGCCGATGATGCTGAGCTGCTTGCCCTTGCAGTCGTATTGATAATGCAGCTTGTCCGACAACACCTGCTTGCCGGTCTTGTCGGGCAGGGGCTGCTTGTAGTCGATCAGCGCCCACATCTCCGCGCGGTCTCCGTCGCGCTTGATGGTCGAAGGGTCAATGTAGATCGTCGCGTCGGGCATCGACTGGAACACCACCCACCCTGCGACCGGCGCGGGCTTGCAGGATGCAGCGAGAGCAGCAACGGCTATCAGCAGCGGTGTGGAGATCGAGTGTCGCATCGTGCCTTGCCATCCATTCCCGTGCATAAGCTGCTGCCTGCCAATTGTGGGTGCAGCGGCGTTCCGTGGCCAGGTGAGCGGCCGGTCGGCGATCAAGTCGTGCCGGCCTGATTGGCGCCGACCGCAAGGCGCCGGTTGGAGTGCCGGACCGGTACGCGCGGGCCTGGCTGGCCCGTCAGGCGCCGTGCGGTGGCACCACCCGCGAGCGCGCCAGCCAGGCCTTGATCGGCCGTTCCAGGGCGATCGCCTGGCGGATCTCGAGGAGCAACGGGCCGTCGCGCGATGCGAACATCTCGATGATTTCGTCGGGAACCGGGTGACCGAAGGTCTTCAGGTATGAGTTCACCGCCGTGGCGAGCTGGTCAGAAACCTGTACTGCAATCATGGTTCTGTTTTACGCCAATTCGGGCAGTTTCGCTCGAAAATCCGGGCCGTATTTACCGCCGGCGGGCTCCCTGTGCATTCTGTGCAGTGCCCGGTGACATAGGTGAAACACGTAATTAGACTGCGTGCAGCAATTCATCGTACCGCAAGCCAAAAAAAATCATACCGGGGGGAACCGTGAAGATCGACTCATGGCTGGCCGATTTGAAGATTCCGCGCGAGGCGTATCGCGTGGTGACGTTGCTGCCGCTCGTATATGTCGCCTGGGCGGACGGCAAGATACAGCGCGCTGAACGCGACCTCATTCTGCAGATCGCTGCTGAGCGGGGCATGCTGGAGGGCGGCGGACGCGAGACACTGGAAAGATGGCTGGCCGTCGCCCCGAGCCCGGCGGAACTCGAGACGAACCTTGCGATCCTCAACGAGCTCAGTCGCGGACGTGGTGCGATGGCGGACACCTTCGATTCCGATGGCCTGCAGTTGCTGCTCGCCTGGTGCCAGGATGTCGCGGATGCCGCAGGCGGGATGCTGGGACTGGTCCCGGCGCGACGTGAGGCCGAGCTTGCCGCACTCAAGTCCATCGCTGGCGCACTGGACATCCGCAATGCGAAGGGTTGGCAGTCGCTGACGTCCTGAGTCCGTTTCGGCCGGCGGCGGTGCGAAGGCCTGAGGACAGCGGTGGCGGGGCAGCGCTGAGAGGATCCATTGATGGCAAGCAATGAGGATGGTGGCGCCGGTGATTTCGAATCGAGGGTGCTGGCCCGGCACCTGTATTTCGGGGAAGGGCCGCGCTGGCACGGCGGCCGCCTCTGGTTCAGCGATTTCTACGACCAGGCGGTCAAGTCGGTCGGCGCGGATGGCGCGATTCGCACCGAGCACGTGATCGACGACCGGCCGTCTGGACTGGGGTGGTTGCCGGACGGGCGCCTGCTCGTGGTGGCAATGCATCGACGGCAGGTGCTGCGCCTGGATCCGGGCGGCTTCGTGTTGCATGCGAATCTCGCTGGAATCGCTGCGTTTCACTGCAACGACATGGTCGTGGATGCCGAGGGTCGCGCCTACGTCGGCGAATTCGGGTTTGACCTGGATGCGGAAATCAGCGCGCGCGGAATGATGGGGGTGCTCGCCGAGCACGCGACCGCCACGCTGGCCGTGGTGGACCCCGATGGCAGCGTCCGTCCGGCCGCGACCGGAATGCATTTTCCGAACGGGTCAGTCATCACTCCAGACGGCCAGACATTGATCGTTGCCGAGACGCTGGCCATGTGCCTCACCGCATTTGACCGCGGACCGGACGGCGCGTTGTCGAATCGCAGGGTCTGGGCCAGGCTCGGCATGCGCGCGCCCGACGGGATCTGCCTCGATGCGGACGGAAACGTCTGGGTGGCGAATGCCATTGCCCCGGAGTGTGTGCTGGTCGCGCCCGGTGGCGGGATCGTCTCCACGGTCCGGACCTCGCAGCCGTGCTTCGCCTGCATGCTCGGCGGTCCCGATCGGCGGACGCTGTACATGATGACGGCGCCGTCTTCCGCTGCGGCGGTGGTCTCGGTCGCGAGGCGAGGGCAGGTCGAGTGCGCCGAGGTCACGGCGCCCGGGGCTGGCTGGCCCTGACGCTTTGCGGCCGGCCGCGGGCAGCGGCGGCTGCAAGGCCCCGCCGCGCCCCGCTCAGATCATCGCCTCGATCAGGCGCGGGCCGCGCTGCTTCATCGCCGAGGCGTACTGTGCGCTGAAGTCCTCGGCGCTCTCCGCGCGGCTGGCCTCGACGCCGAGGCCTTCGGCGATCTTCACCCAGTTCATTTCCGGATTGTGCAGGTCGAGCATCGACAGCGCCTTGGGCCCCGCGCCGATCGCACCGACCCTCTGCAGTTCGATGTTCAGGATGGCGTAGGAGCGATTCGCGTAGATGACCACCGTGACGTCCTGGTTCTCGCGCGCCATGCTCCACAACGCCTGCATCGTGTAGGCCGCGCCGCCGTCGCCATGCGGGCACACGACCTTGCGATCCGGGCAGGCGATCGCGGCCCCGAGCGCGAGCGGGAGGCCGAGGCCGATCGAACCGCCGGTCAGTGCCAGGTGGTCGTGCGGCCTCGCCCGAGCCATCATCATCGCGAGCGGAAATCCCGAGGTTGCCGATTCATCGGCGAAGATGGCGTGCTCCGGAGTCAGGTGCGCAATGGCTTGCGCCACCGCGAGCGCGTTCAGCGCACCGCGCGGCAGGTCGGGCAATGCCAGCGCTATGCGGGTCGCCTCCGCAGGCGGGCCGCCGATCGCGATCTCCAGGGCCTCGAGCGCCTGCACTCCATCCTCGTGCTCCTGCGCGAGCTGCGCGATGTGGCAACCATCCGGCGAGCACCAGCTGCGCTTGCCCGGGTAGGCAAAGAACGACACCGGCGGCTTGGATCCGACCAGGATCAGCTGTTCGAGCTTGCCGAGCGTGTCCACGATCTGTTCGGCGAAATACGGCAGTCGTTCGACGGGGATACGACCGGCGCCGAGTTCCGCATGTGGCGCGAAGGTGTCCGACAAGAGCCTGGCGCCGGTGCGTGCCGCGATCCGGCCGGCGGCCTCCAGTCCGGCGCCGCGCAGGGCCGCGCCGCGCAGCAGGATCGCGCTGCGCTTGCCGTTTTTCAGCAGTTCGGCAGCCTGGTCGATCGCGGCGGCCGGGGCCGGCGTCGGCCCGATCTTCGGCAACGGCTGGGCGGCATGGCTCGCGTCGGTCCAGGCGGTGTCGGCCGGCAGTATCAGCGTGGCGATGCCGCCGGGCGCGGCGCGGGCGGCCTGCACAGCCCGCGCGGTGTCTGCCGCGACCGAACGCGCGCTTTTCGATTCGCATATCCACGACGACACCGGCCGCGCGAACCCGACGATGTCGGAGGTGAGCGGTGCGTCGTACTGCAGGTGGTACGTGGCATGGTCACCGACCACGTTCACGATCGGCGTTGCGGCGCGGCGGGCGTTGTGCAGGTTCGCCAGCCCGTTGGCGAGGCCGGGTCCGAGGTGCAGCAATACCGCTGCCGGCTTGCCGGCCATGCGTCCAAAACCGTCGGCAGCGCCGGTGGCAACACCCTCGAAAAGACACAGCACCGCACGCATTTCCGGCGTCGAGTCCAGCGACGCGACGAAGTGCATTTCCGAGGTGCCGGGATTGCCGAAGCAGACATCGACCCCGCAATTGGCCAGTGTCTGGATCAGGGACTGTGCGCCGTTCATTGGATGGTTCCCGCCGTATCGACTTGTTGCAAGTTGCCCCCAGATTGGCGGGGCCATGGCGCGGATGCAAGCGCGAGTGCAGGGCGGATCGAGTTGGCGGGCGAGGCGCATGAACAGGCATGGTCAAGAGCTCGCGCCAGAATCGACAACGGCCCCGGGTGGGGCCGCGTCAGTGCCAGTTCATGGCATTTGCAGGTTCGTGGACGTGGCGGACCCACCGGGCCGACGGCCGGCCGCGCCCGGTCGGGACCTGAGGTCGAGCGGCGTCTGCTATTTCACGCCGGGGATGTTGGAGACTTTCGCAGCGCCGCTCGTGTACATGGACGCCTGGTCCGCCACCGTGTACGTCACCACCATCGGGCGACCGCTGTTGTCGTTCTCGCTCCCCACCCGGACGACGAACGGGCTGTCCTTCGTCCACAGCATCGCCGTGGATCGCGACTGGATCGCGTTCTGGTCACGAACCACCGCGTCGAAATCCCCAAACGTGGTGCGGCAGCGATTCACGATCGCCAGCAATGAGGGCAGCGAAGCATCCAACACGGCGGTGGCGCTGGCCAGCGTGCCATCGGACCCGATGACGAAGCACAGTTCCCGGCTCTGGTGCGGCGCCGGCAGTTTCAGCAGCGTCTGCTTGCTCGAGGCGCAGTACTGGTCCTGACCTTTCTCGTCCTGTGCCCACTTGCCGCCCGGGAACTTGGCTTCGACCGTCGCCTTGCTCGCGTTCCAGGGGAGGCCGTAGGCGCCGCTGCGATAGAGGTCGCTTACAGCCCCGGCACTGGCCTGTGTAGCGCACAAGAACGAGCCTGCAAGGGTCACTAGCGACAGGATCTGGAATCGGCGCATACGCGGTGTCTCCAAGGTGGCGTGCATGGGCGTGAGTGTAGTCAGGGCGGCGCTGCCCGGCGACTTTCCAATGTCGAAACCACGACGCGTTTCTCAATCGGGCCACGAGCGACGGCGGGGATTATACAAAACCGGCCAGGATCAGGCTCGTTCCGGGATTCGTGAAGAAACCTCGAGCAGGTCCTCCGGCGTATTGACGTCCAGGGCCGCCGAGGGCATCGGAATGCGCGCCAACCGGTCCGAATGACGGCGCAGGACAATCCTGGGGTCGCTTTCGCCCCGTAATCCCAGCAGGTCGGGGAAGGCCCAAGCGGGGAACAGCGCCGGAAGCCCCGGAGCGCCCCCATAGAGGGCGGCAGCGATCAGCACGGGATGACGCCGCCACGCGTGCGTGAGCCGCCGGAGATCGTCGGACGTCACGGCCAGCTGGTCGACGAGCGTCAACAGCAGGCCTTCGCAGCCGGGCGGTGCCGCGTTTACGGCCGCGCGCACGGAACTCGCCATGCCTTCGCGCCAGCCCCGATTGACCACGATCGATGCGCCGGAGCGACGCAGCAGTGGCGCGATCGTGCCAGCGTCGGCGCCGACCACTACGCCGACCGTCGTGCCCGCGGCCCGGGCAGCGTTCGATACGGCCCAGTGCAGCACCGGCGTACCGGCCAGCTGGATCAACGCCTTCGGGCTGCCGAACCGGGTCGATGGTCCAGCCGCGAGGACCGCTGCATACAGGCCTGGTTGGGTCGGGTCGCTCATGGCTGGCTAGTTTGCCTGCCGCGCTGCAAGAAGATAGAGTGACTTGCCCCGAAACCGAGGTGTCCCCCGTCAGACCACGCCAGGCCTGACCCGTCGCCCGTCGGCGATCGGTCGGCCCGCCCGCATGGGCGGCCACAATGGAGCCAGAAATCGTGGAAGCGTGGAAGGTCCATAAGTTCGGCGGGTCGAGCGTCGCTGACGCCGCCTGCATGCGGCGTGTCGCGACGATCGTCGAGGACGACCCGGCGGCACGCAAGGCGGTCGTACTGTCGGCCTGCAAGGGCGTTACCGACTCACTATTGACGCTGGTGTCCCTGGCGGAGAGGCAGGACCCCACCCTCGACGACCGTATCCAGGACCTCCGGATGCGCCACGTCGGCATCGCCCGTGAACTCCTCGATGGGGCGAATTACGACGACTTTGTCGTCCAGCTCGACCAGGATTGCCAGGACATCGCGGGTATCCTCCAGGCGGTGCGCCTGGTCCGGTCGGCTTCGACCACGCTCCGCGACCTGATTTCAGGCTACGGCGAGCTCTGGTCCACCCGGATGTTCGAGCGGCTGCTACGCGTGCGTGGCCAGTCGATCGGGCGCGTGCAGTGGCTCGATGCCCGCAAGGTGCTGTTGGTGGAATGGGGTCCGCTGGGCCCGGCGATCCGCTGGGAGCAGTCCCGCGAGCACCTGCACGTCCAGGTCGCCCCGGATTTCACCGGGACGCTGGTGGTGACGGGCTTCATTGCCACCGATACCCAGGGCCTGCAGACGACGCTTGGGCGCAACGGCAGCGATTTCTCGGCCTCGATATTCGGTTCGCTGCTCGACGCCGGGGAAATCGTAATCTGGACGGACGTGGACGGAGTACTGAGCGCCGACCCGCGCCTGGTCCCGGAAGCGCAGGTCATCGAGGCGCTGTCGTACAACGAGGCCATGGAACTCGCGTACTTCGGCGCCAAGGTGATCCACCCGCAGACCATGGCGCCCGCGGTGCAGAAGCGCATCCCGATCTGGATACGCAATACGTTTGCGCCGGAAAAGGCCGGCACGGTGATCCAGGACCGCACGGCGCCAAACCCGCTGGTCAAGGGCATCACGACGGTCGAGAAGATCGCGCTGATCGACCTCGAGGGCGCCGGCATGATCGGCGTGCCGGGCACCGCCCACCGCCTGTTCGGCGCGCTGCGCGAAGAGGGGATCTCGGTGATCCTGATCTCGCAGGGCAGTTCCGAGCACTCGATCTGCTTCGCGGTGCCCGAGGCGGAGGCCGACCGTGCCGAGCGAGTGGTGCGCCGTGCGTTCGACCCGGAACTGCGCGAAGGGCAGATCCAGAGCATCGAGGTCAACCACGGCTGCAGCATCCTCGCGGTCGTGGGCGACGGCATGGCCGGCGCCCACGGCGTGGCCGCGCAGGTGTTCAGCGCGCTCAGCACGGCTGCAGTCAACGTGCGTGCGATCGCGCAGGGCGCTTCGGAAAGAAACATCTCGGTGGTGATCGACGGTCGCGGCAGCGCGCGGGCGCTGCGCGCGGTTCATTCCAGCTTCTACCTGTCGGCCCACACGGTCTCGATCGGCCTGATCGGCCCCGGCCTGGTCGGTGGCGCGCTGCTCGACCAGGTCGCCTCGCAGGTCGAGCGACTGCGGCGGGATTTCAAGATCGACCTGCGCGTGCGCGGACTGGCGGGCTCGAAGACGATGAGGCTCACCCAGGGCGCCGTGGACCTGGCACGCTGGCGCGACGAGTATGCGGCCGGCGAGGGTCCCGTCGACCTGGAGCGTTTCGCCGGCCACGTCCACGCGGACCAGTTCCCGCACGCGGTGATCATCGACTGCAGTGCGAGCGCCGAGGTGGCGAGCCACTACGCGCACTGGCTGTCCGAGGGCATCCACATCGTCACGCCGAACAAGAAGGCGAACAGCGCGGGCTATGAATACTACGAGCGGCTGAAGGACGCGCGCCGCGCGGCCGGGTCGCATTATCTCTATGAGGCCACGGTCGGCGCCGGGCTCCCGGTGATACAGACGCTGCGCGACCTGCGCGAAACCGGCGACGAGATACGGCGTATCGAAGGCATGTTCTCCGGGACGCTCGCCTATCTTTTCAACACCTGGGACGGCAGCCAGTCGTTTTCCTCGGTCGTGAAGCAAGCCAAGTCACTCGGGTACACGGAGCCGGACCCGCGCGACGATCTCTCTGGCACCGACGTCGCGCGCAAGCTGATCATCCTCGGCCGCGAGATGGGGCTCAGGCTGGAGATCGCCGACGTCGCGGTCGAAAGCCTGGTGCCCGACGAGCTCGCCGGCTGCGGAATCGACGAGTTCGTCGAGCGCCTGGCGGAGTTCGATGCGCCGATGCTGGCACGGCTCGAGGCCGCACGCGCGCGCGGCAACGTGCTGCGCTACGTGGGTTCGGTCGGGGTGGACGGTCGCGCCGAGGTCGGCGTCGTCGAACTGCCGTCTGCGCACCCGTTCGCCAACATCGCGCTCACCGACAACATCGTGCGCTTCCAGACCGCGCGCTACGACCAGAACCCGTTGATCGTGCAGGGACCGGGCGCGGGTCCGGCCGTGACGGCGGCCGGCGTGTTTGCCGACCTGCTGCGCGTCTGCGCCTACCTCGGTGCAAAGTTGTGACCGCGACGCGAGCAAGCGCAACCGCATTCGCGCCTGCGAGCGTCGGCAACGTGGCGGTCGGGTTCGACATCCTTGGCCACGCGGTCGCGTCGCTGGGCGACCGGGTTCGCGTCACCCGGTGCCCGGAACCGGGCGTGGTGATCCGCTCGATCACCGGCGTGGTGAAGGACCTGCCGCTCGCGACGGAGAAAAACACCGCGGGCATGGCCGCGCTCGCGCTGCAGCGGTCGCTCGCCCTGCCATTCGGCTTCGAACTCGCGATCGACAAGGGCATCCCGCTCGGTTCCGGGCTGGGTGGTTCGGCGGCCTCGGCGGTTGCCGCGGTGGTTGCCGCGGCGGCGCTGGTGGACGAGCCGCTCGACCGGACGCGGCTGCTGAAGTTCGCGATGCAGGGCGAGGCGGTCGCAAGCGGCTCGGTGCACGTCGACAACATCGCGCCGTCGTTGTTCGGCGGGCTGGTGCTCACGGTGGGCATCGACAACCCGTTCGTGAAGCAGATCCCGGTGCCGGACAGCGTGCGCTGCGTCATCGTGCACCCGCACATGATGCTCGCGACCCGCGATGCGCGCGCGATCCTGCGCAAGTCGGTTGAGCTGTCCGACGTCATCTGGCAGCAGGCGAACCTTGCGGGCTTTCTGTCGGGTTGCTACACGTCGGACCTGCCGCTGATGCGGGAGTCGCTGCTCGATGTCGTGATCGAGCCGCAGCGACAGGTGCTGATCCCGGGATTCGTCGACGTAAAGAAGGGCGCGCTGGTCGCCGGCGCGATTGGGTGCTCGATCTCCGGCGCGGGCCCGACCGTGTTTGCCTGGGCCGAGGAAGGAGACGCGGAGAACGTGCGCAGCGAGATGGTGGCGGCGTTCCGCAAGCACGGGCTCGAGAGCGACAGCTGGGTGTCGGACATCGGGCGCGAAGGCGCAAGGGTTGTGGACTGTTGATGCGCTACCTGAGCACTCGGGATCCGTCGCACGCCGTGGGCCTGGGTGCTGCCATTTCGCGCGGCCTGGCGCCCGATGGCGGGCTGTACGTGCCCGAGGCGCTGCCGGCGCTGGATGTGGCCGGTCTCTCGGGCGCGTCGTCGCTGGCCGATCTGGCGTCCCGCATGCTGCGGCCGTTTGCCGATGGCGACGTGATGGCGGACGTGCTTGAAGCAGCCGCAAACGAGGCATTCAATTTTCCCGCGCCGTTGGTCGAATTGAGCGGGGCCGACGGCCCGTTGTCCGTGCTCGAACTCTTCCACGGGCCGACCGCGGCATTCAAGGACTTCGGTGCCAGGTTCCTTGCCGCGTCACTGGAGCGGATCCCGCGCACGGATCCGCGCCGCCTGAGGATCCTGGTGGCCACCTCCGGCGACACCGGGGGCGCCGTGGCCGCTGCGTTCCACGGCCGGCCCTGGGTGGACGTGGTCGTGCTCTATCCGCGTGGCCTGGTCTCGGCGCGCCAGGAAAAGCAGCTCGCATGCTGGGGCGGCAACGTCCGCACGCTGGCGGTAAACGGGACGTTCGACGATTGCCAGCGCATGGTGAAGGAAGCCTTCGTCGATCCGGCGCTTACCTCGGGCATGCAGTTGTCTTCAGCGAACAGCATCAACGCCGGGCGGTTGTTGCCGCAGATGGTCTACTACGCGAGTGCTAGCCTCGAACTCCTGCGGCGCGACGGGAAGCCGGCGAATTTCATCATTCCAAGCGGCAACCTCGGCAACGCGGTCGCCTGTGTCTGGGCGCGCGAGTGCGGGCTGCCGATCGGAGACATCGTGCTGGTCAGCAATGCCAATACAACCGTCCCCGACTACCTGCGGACCGGCGAGTGGCGACCGCGCGCCAGCGTCGCAACGATTGCCTCCGCGATGGACGTGGGCAACCCGAGCAACATGGAACGCCTGCGCTGGCTCTGTCCCGGCTGGAAGCAGCTTGGCGGCATGCTGTCGGCGCAGTCGGTCAGCGACGACGAGATCCGCGCGACGATGCGGCGCGACCATGCGGCGTTCGGCCAGGCCTGGTGCCCGCACACCGCCACCGCTGCCTGCGCGTATCAAAGGCTCGACGCCGGGCGGCGCGGCGAGCGCTGGGTTCTGGTGGCGACAGCACATCCCGCGAAGTTCAACGACATCGTCGAGCCGCTGATCGGAACCGCGGTAGCGGTCCCGCCCGCGCTCGCGGCACTGCTCGGCCTGCCGTCGGTACAGACAGTCGTAGGGTCGAGTCTCGAAGACCTGCGTCACGTTCTCATGGAGGCGACATGAATGTGATCTTTGGCCTGCCGGCCTGGCTGTGGGTGCTGCTGGCGCTCGGTCTCGTCGCGGTCGTCGGGTATTTCGCCCGGGAAATGATCCAGCAGCGCAGGGCGCGTCGCGCCATCGACAACGTGATCTCGTCGGTCGCGTTCGAGGAGCTGCGCAATGTCCTGTTGCCGACCGGGACGGGCGAACAGATCCACGTCAATTACCTGCTGCTGACGCAGCGCGGATTGCTGGTGATCGAACTGTTCGACGTCGCTGGCGTCATCTTTGCGGGCGAGAAGATGGAGCAATGGTCGGTGTTCGGGCCGAAGCGCCATTTCACGTTCACCAACCCGCTGCCGATTCTCTACGACCGCATGGCCGCGGTGCGCAACCTCGCAGGCGAGGTGCCCGTCGAAGGACGCATCGTGTTTTCCATGCGCGGCGAGTTCCCGAAGGGCAGGCCCGAGGTGGTGCTGCGCCTCGACAGCCTGCAGGAAGCATTCCCGGTCGTGGAACGCATCCCGGGCGGTGCCGCCGCGGCTTTCGCTCCGGTCTGGGAGCACATCAAGAAAGTGGCGCAGCCGAATCCGCTGGCGAACTGATCCGCCGGCGCCAATAAATAGGTGCCAGGCACCTATTTATTCTTGCAGCGCGGCTTATCCGCCAGCTCTGAAGCTTTGAATAAATAGGTGCCTGGCACCTATTTATTTCGGGCGGCGTGGTCGGCCAGAATGTGCGCCACGCAGGCGGTCAGGCGCCTGGCCGTGTCGAGGTGCAGGAATTCGTTCGGCCCGTGAGCGTTGGACTGCGGTCCAAGTACGCCGGTCACCAGGAACTGGGTTGAGGGAAACTTCTCGCCGAGCATGCCCATGAACGGGATGCTGCCGCCCGTGCCCATGTACATTGCGTCGCGCGCAAAGAATGCCTGCGAAGCCGCGTGCATCGAGGTCTCGAGCCACGGCGCGACCGTCGGCGCATTCCATCCGCCCATCGCGGACTCGATGTTCAACGTGACCCGCGCGCCATAGGGCGGATCGCGCAGCAGCGTCTCGCGCAGTGCGGCGGCCGCTGCCTGCGGATCCATGGTCGGTGCAAGCCGGAACGACAGCGTAAGTGTCGTCTGTGGCCGCAGCGTGTTGCCCGCGGCGCTGCAGGCGGGGATGCCGTCGGCCCCGGTCACGCACAGGGTCGGCCGCCAGGTGTTGTTCAACAGTAGCTCGTACGGGTCGTTCGACACCGCGCGCATGCCGGGCGGGAACGGGAACCTTTCGAACACCGCACGGCCCAGAGCATCGGCCGCCGCATGGGCCTGCGCCTGCCGGTCGCGCGGGACCGGCACGTTCAGTTCCTCGACCAGGATGGCACCGGAACCCGCATCCTCCACCCTGGCCAGCAGTTCGCGGATCACGCGCACGCTGGACGGCACGATGCCGCTCGCTGTGCCGGAGTGGACGCCTTCGGTGAGTACTTCCACTTGCAGTGTCGCGATGACATTGCCCCTGAGCGACGTGGTGCACCAGAGCTGCTCGTAGTTGCCACACTCCGCATCCAGGCAAACGACCAGCGTGGGCGTGCCGAGCCGATCGCCGAGCGCGTCCAGGTGGTGCACGAGATCGGGGCTGCCGCTTTCCTCGCAGGCCTCGATCAATACCACGCAGCGGGCGTGCGGTATGCCCTGGTCGCGCAAGGCGCGGATCGCGGTCAGCGACGCGAACACCGCGTAGCCGTCGTCGGCACCGCCGCGGCCGTACAGCTTCCCGTCGCGAAGCACCGGCGTCCAAGGCTCGAGCCCGTTGGACCAGCCGGTGAACTCCGGTTGTTTGTCCAGGTGCCCGTACATCAGCACGCAGTCGACGACCTGCCCGGGTACGTCCACAAGCAGCACCGGCGTGCGTCCTGGCAGCCGCAGGACCTCCACCTTGGCGCCTTCGGGCGCGTTCGCCTCGCACCAACCGCGCATCAGCTGTACGGCGGCCTCCATGTGGCCGTGGGCCTCCCAGTCGGCGTCGAAATTCGGCGACTTGTTGGGAATCCGGATGTAGTCCATCAATGCCGGAACGATGGATTCGCCCCAGGCGGTTTCGATCAGGGTGTGTGCCTTTTCGTGGTCCATATTACTTATCGAATCAGGTATTTAGACTGCAATATTAAAGTAAAAAGAGCGAATATGAAACGCCGTCAGCCGGGGAATCCAAAAAACGCGAGGGCATTGCGGGTAGTCGCTTCCGCGACTTCGGCCGGCGTCTCGCCACGGCAGGCGGCAACGGTCTCGAGGATGTGCGGGAGGTGGCGCGGTTCGTTGCGCCGCGACTTCGGTCGGGGCGCGAGGTCCCGGGGGAGCAAATACGGCGCGTCGGTCTCGAGCATCAGCCGGTCCAGGGGAATCGCGCGCACGATCTCGCGCAAGTGCGCGCCCCGGCGTTCGTCGCAGATCCAGCCGGTGACGCCGATGGACAGCCCCAGGGAGAGGTAGTCGCGCAGCTCGCGCTGGTCGCCGGTGAAGCAGTGGGCCACGGCCCCCGCGAGGCGCGGCAGGTGGTCGCGCAGGATCGCCGTGAACGCGTCGTGGGCGTCGCGCTGGTGCAGGAATACCGGTTTTCCGGCCTCGGCCGCCAGCTCGAGCTGCAGCCGGAAAACGCGTTCCTGGTCGGCGTGCGGCGAGAAATTGCGAAAGTAATCGAGCCCGCATTCCCCGGCGGCACCGACCTCGGGGGCCCGCAGCAGGCCGCGCAGTTCCGCCACGTCCGCGTCGTGAAACTCGCGCGCGTGGTGCGGGTGGATGCCGGCCGTCGCGCGGAAGGTCGCCGGAGCCGCCCGGACCATGCCGATGGCCGCGCGCGTGCTCGCGAGCGTGCTGCCGGTGATCACCATGTGGCGAACCCCGGCGGCCAGTGCCGCTGCAACGACCTCGCCCCGGTCGTGGTCGAAGCTGTCGTGCGCCAGGTTGAGTCCAATGTCCGCCAGCGCAAGGGTCATGAAATGATCGCTGTGATAATGTTCGCGCCTTCGCGGCGCGTGCCGGGCACCGCGCCATGGCGTGCATTCTAGCCACCGGCGCGCCCGCACGCTGCCCGTCACAATCCAGGTAACGGAAATCAACATGTCCTTGGACAAGGCTGCCCTCGAAAGCCTGCGGCTCGACCGCGATTCGGACCCAAAGCGCTACCAGCAGTCCGGCAGCGGCCGCCGGCGCTGGCTGATGCTGGCCGCCATCGCGGCGCTCGTCGCGGCCCTGGTCGCGTGGCGGATGCTCGGGTCGGCGGTGCCGGTGCGCACCGTCGTGGTCGAGGCGCCGGCAGGCGCCTCGGATGGGGCGGTACTCAATGCGTCCGGCTACGTCGTGGCGCGGCGGCTCGCGACCGTGAGTTCCAAGGTCACCGGCCGGATCGACGCGGTGCTGTTCGAGGAGGGCGCCACCGTGGGGCAGGGCCAGGTGCTGGCGCGGCTCGACCCATCGACGATGCGGGCACAGTACGTGGTCGAGAACCGCAGCCTGGAGGCGGCGCGTCGCAGCCTCGGCGAGATCGAGGTGCGGCTCGGCGACGCGCGTCGCACGCTTGACCGCAACAGGAGCCTCGTCGAGCGCAAGCTCGTCTCGCAGAGCGTGCTGGACGGTTCGGAGGCGGGGGTGGCCGCGCTCGAGGCCCGTCTCGGCGCCGCCAAGGCTGAAGTGGGTGTGGCCCAGAGCCGGCTGGCACTGGCGCAGCAGGGCATGGATGACCTGGAGATCCGCGCTCCGTTCGCGGGCGTCGTGATCTCGAAGGACGCGCAGCCGGGAGAGACGGTCTCGCCGATGTCGGCCGGCGGAGGATTCACCCGCACGGGCATTGCCACGATCGTGGACATGGAGTCGCGCGAGATCGAAGTCGACGTGAACGAGGCCTACATCAATCGTGTGCACGATGGACAGACCGTGGCAGCCGTGCTCGATGCCTATCCGGACTGGACCATTCCGGGCCACGTCATCAGCATCGTGCCGACGGCGGACCGGCAGAAGGCCACAGTGCGCGTGCGCATCGCCTTCGACCAGCTCGACCCGCGCATCCTGCCCGACATGGGCATCAAGGTGCGGTTCCTCGAGGCACCCGGCAACGGCGCCGCGGGGCAACCGATGATCGTTGCCAATGCGGTGCGGCGCGAGGGCGACGCGACTGCGACATGGGTGGTGCGCGACGGCAAGGTCGAGAAGCGCGCGCTCCGGCTCGGCAAGGAAAGCGCGGGCAAGTACCCGGTGCTGGACGGTCTCGAGGGCGGCGAGTCCGTGGTGATCGACCCGTCACGCCGGCTGCGGGACGGTGCGACCGTGGAACTCGAGGGCTCCTGAGCGTGGCGCAGCCGATCGTCCGGATCCGCGACCTCGTCAAGGAGTACCGGCGCGGGGTCGAGGTCGTGCGCGTGCTCGACGGGTTGTCGCTCGACATCGAGGCGGGCGACTTCGTGGCGCTGATGGGCCCGTCGGGTTCCGGGAAGTCGACCCTGCTGAACCTGATCGGCGGCATCGACCGCCCGAACGACGGCGAACTCGAGGTCGACGGCCTGCGGGTGGACCGGCTGGGCGATGCCGCGCTGGCGCGCTGGCGGGCCGACCACGTCGGGTTCGTGTTCCAGATGTACAACCTGTTGCCGGTGTTGACTGCCGAGCGCAATGTCGAGTTGCCGCTGCTGCTCAAGGAGCCTGGACCGCGGGCAGCGTGCGCGGCGGGTCGCGGCCGCGCTCAAGCTGGTCGGATTATCGGACCGCGCGAAGCACCGGCCGCGCGAACTCTCGGGCGGGCAGGAGCAGCGCGTGGGCATCGCGCGTGCAATCGTTACCGACCCGACATTGCTGCTGTGTGACGAGCCGACCGGCGATCTCGACCGCAAGTCGGGCGACGAGATTCTCGACCTGCTTCAGGCACTGAACCGCGAGTACGGGAAGACCATCATCATGGTCACCCACGACCCGCACGCGGCGGAGCGCTCGCACCGTACGATTCACCTCGACAAGGGGCTGTTGAGGGAAGACGCGGCGTGATCGACAAGTACGCCCCGCTGCTCGCCGCGAGCCTGCGCCGCAAGAAGCTGCGCACATTCTTCACGATCGCCTCGATCCTGATCGCCTTCCTGCTGTTCGGCCTCGCGCAGTCGATGCGGCACGCGTTCGAGGCGGGCGTAAACGTCGCGGGCGCGGACCGGCTGCTCACCATGCACAAGGTCTCGTTCACGCAGTTGCTGCCCGCGAGCTACGAGAACCGCATCCGGAGCATCGACGGCGTCGTCGAGGTAACGCCGCAGGCCTGGTTCAGCGCCTGGTACCAGGATGAGCGCAACCAGATTCCGGCGTTCCCGGTGAAGGCCGAGGCGCTGCTGCGCATGTATCCGGAATGGGTCGTCCCGGAAGACCAGAAGCAGGCGTGGGTCGCGGACCGCACGGGCATCATGGTCGGACGCGCGCTCGCGGACCTCTACGGCTGGAAGCCCGGCGACGCGGTGCCGCTGCACTCCGCGATCTGGCGCAACAGCGACAGCGGCTACGTGTGGCCGGTCACGGTGCGCGCGATTTTCGACGCGCCCGGCGGCGGCGACACGCGCAACATCGTCCTGCACCAGGAGTACTTCGAGGAGGCCAAGGCGTTCGCGAAGGGCCTGGTGGGCTGGTACCTGGTGCAGGTGCGCGACCCGGGCCTGGCGCAGTCCGTGTCGAAGCAGATCGACCTGCAGTTCGCCAATTCGCCGGCCGAGACCAAGACCTCGTCCGAGCGCGCGATGGCCCAGTCGTTCGTCAACCAGGTCGGCAACATCGGCAAGATCCTCGACGCGATCGTGACTGCCGTGTTCTTCACGATGCTGATCGTGACGGCAAACACGATGGCGCAGTCGGTCAGAGAGCGCACCAACGAGATCGGTGTGCTGAAGACGCTTGGTTTTTCCAGTGGCAGCGTGCTCGGCATGGTGCTCGCCGAGTCGCTGCTGGTGACCGTGATCGGCGGCGTGCTGGGCCTGGCGGCAGCCTGGTGGATGGGCGTTCAGTTCGAGCCGGTGTTCCGCCAATACCTGCCCGGGTTCAGCCTGCAATTGGATGCGGTGCTCAAGGGCTGCACCTGGATCGCCGCGCTCGGACTGGCCGCGGGTGCGGTGCCGGCGGTTCAGGCCATGCGGCTGCGGATCGTCGAGGCGCTGCGGCGCGACTGAGCAGGCAATGAACAGGCTACTGAACCAGCTCTTCGCCATCACCGGGATGAACCTGCGCAACCTCCCGCAGCGGATCGGGACCTCACTGGTTGCGGTCGTCGGCATCGGTGGCGTGGTTGCCGTGCTGGTGTCGTTGTTGTCGATGGGCCAGGGATTCCGCGCCGCGCTCGACCTCTCCGGCAGCGACGACGTCGCGGTCATCCTGCGCGGCGGTTCGGGCGACGAGCTGTCGAGTTCCTTCGACCGCGAGCAGGTCGCGGTGATCGTCTCCGCGCCGGGAATCCTGCGCGACGGGCAGGGGCCGGTGGCATCGCCGGAGTTCTACACCATCGTAGACCTGCCGATGCGCAGCACCGGCACCTCGGCCAACGTCCCGTTCCGCGGCGTGACCGGGCGTGCCGTGGATGTTCGCAACGGCTTCCGCATCACCGCGGGACGGATGTTCGAGCCCGGCAAGGACGAGGTCATCGTCGGCCGTGGTGCGTTCTCGCAGTTCGGCAACGTGGACCTGGGCCGCAAGGTCACCTGGGGCTCGCACGAGTGGCGCGTGGTCGGCGTGTTCGAGTCCGGCGGCAGCGTCTCCGAGTCCGAGGTCTGGACGGACTTGAGCGTGCTGCAGGGCGTGTACCGGCGTGGCAACTCGGTGCAGGTGGTGCGCGCGCGGCTGACCTCACCGGCGGCGCTGGCGACGCTGAAGAACGCGCTGGAGGACGATCCGCGAGTCAACGCCGCGGCCCGCTCCGAGAAGGAGTTCTACGCCGACCAGTCACGCATCCTGGTGACGCTGATCAACTACGTGGGCTCCGCGATCGCGCTGCTGATGGGCGTTGGAGCGGTGTTCGCGGCGCTGAACACGATGTATTCGGCGGTGTCGTCCCGCACGCGCGAGATCGCCACGCTGCGTGCGCTCGGCTTCGGCGCGGCTCCGGTCGTGGTGTCCGTGCTGCTCGAGGCAGCCGTGCTTGGATTGCTCGGCGGCCTGGTTGGCGGCGCGCTGGTGTATTTCGGCTTGAACGGGTACCAGGCCTCGACATTGAATTGGGCAAGTTTCAGCCAGATCGCGTTCGCGTTCACCGTTACGCCGCGGCTGCTGGTGACCGGCCTGGTCTACGCGCTGCTGCTCGGCCTGGTCGGCGGCCTGCTGCCCGGGCTGCGGGCCGCGCGATTGCCAGTGACCGTCGGGCTCAGGGAACTGTAGGCACGTGGGCATCGCCAGACGTCGAACCCGGCTGGGGCAGCAGGATGGCGATCCGCTGCAGCTCGGACTCTGGCCCTCGCGGGATTCATCGCCGGGCTGGCACGTGCGGATCAGCCGCCGTGCGCGTCGCCTTTCGATGCGCGTGTCGCCGGGCGGGCGCGTCGAGGTGGTCGTCCCGCCTGGCGTCGGCATCCCGGCCGTGGAGCGCTTCGTCGCCACGCACCGGGACTGGGCCGAGAGACGCCTGCGGGAACTGGCAGTCGATGCGCCCCGCGCCGCGGAGCGGCGCCCCAAGACCGTGGAACTGCAGCTGCTGGCAAGGCACTGGAACGTGGAGTACTGCCAGTCGTCCCGGCTGTCGGTGACCGACAGTGGCGCGGGAGTGCTCCGTGTCAGGTCGCCGCACGGGACCGACACGCAGGTCGGCCGGGCATTGCTGCGCTGGCTGGCGCGCGAGGCGGAAAGTGAACTGCGTGGGCGGATGGACGCGGTGTCGGCGGAGACCGGGCTCGACTATGCGCGGATGATCCTTCGCCGCCAGCGGACACGCTGGGGAAGCTGCTCGTCTGCCGGTACGGTGAGCCTGAACGTCTGCCTGGTGTTCCAGCGGCCGGCGGTCGTGCGCTACCTGATGGTCCACGAGCTCTGCCATCGGCGCCACATGAACCACTCCCCGGCGTTCTGGAAGCTGGTGTCGTCGCTCGAGCCGCACTGGCGCGCGCTGGACAGGGAACTGCTCAACGGCTGGAAACACGTGCCAGCCTGGGCTTTCCCATAGCAAGACCGCGTTGCGCAATCCGGGCATTGCCGGGCGATGCGTGAGCTGGCCAGCCCAGCTCCGAGGCCGCGGACACCTCGAGGCTGCCCGTGGCTGTGTAAGATAGCGCCCGCTCCGGCCAGCGCCCCGGCAAACCATCCGAAAATGCCCGATATCGAACCCGCATGAAAGAACGCCTGCAGAACATCAACGTCCTCTCGAGCGAGATCCTGCCCACACCCGAGCAGGTCAAGCAATCGCTGCCGGTGCCGGACGAGTCGGAGGAGTTCGTCTACCGCAGCCGCGAGGCGGTGCGGCGGATCCTGGACCGTGAGGACCCGAGGATTTTCGTCGTGGTCGGCCCGTGTTCCATCCACGACGCGGCGGCGGCGCGCGAGTACGCGATGCGGCTGCGCCAGCTTGCCGAGCGGGTGGAGGGCACCATGCTGCTGATGATGCGGGTGTACTTCGAGAAGCCGCGCACCACGGTCGGCTGGAAGGGCCTGATCAACGATCCGGACATGGACGATTCGTTCCACATCGAGAAGGGGATTGGGCAGGCGCGCGAGTTGCTGCTGTTTCTGGCCGGGCACGGGGTTCCGGCGGCGACCGAGGCGCTCGACCCGATCATGCCGCAGTACCTGTCGGAACTCGTCACGTGGACGGCCATCGGCGCCCGCACCACGGAATCACAGACGCACCGGGAGATGGCCAGCGGCCTGTCCACGCCGGTCGGCTTCAAGAACGGGACGGACGGGTCGCTGTCGGTGGCCATCAACGCGCTGCAGTCCGCGCGGCACCCTCACCACTTCCTCGGCATCACCCAGCAGGGCCAGTCCGCGGTGTTTCGTACGCGCGGCAATCGTTACGGCCACATCGTGCTGCGCGGCGGCGGAGGGCGCACCAACTACGACTCGGTCAGCATTGCGCTGTGCGAGCGGGAACTCGAAAAGGCGGGCTTGCCGACCAGTATCGTCATCGACTGCAGCCACGGGAACTCGACCAAGGACCCCGGCGTGCAGCCGCTGGTGGCCGAGAACCTCGGCAACCAGATCCACGAGGGCAACCGTTCAATCGTGGGCCTGATGCTCGAGAGCAACCTGCGCTGGGGCAACCAGCCGATCCCGGAGGATCTCCGCCAGTTGCAGTATGGCGTGTCGGTCACCGACGCGTGCATCGACTGGGAGACCACCGAAGAGCTGCTGCTGGCGTTGGACGCGCGCTTGCGCGGCGCGCCCCGCTTCGCGGCGGGATCCGCGGCAGGCTGATAATATCCATCCCTCGTTTCACGGTTCCGGGAGGACCTGCACATGACAATCAAGGTTGGCGACAAGATGCCCGCGGGCACGTTCACGTATCCCGGCCAGGACGGCCCGCAGAAGATCACGGCGGAAAAGCTGTTCACCGGCAAGACAGTGGTGCTGTTCTCGGTCCCCGGCGCGTTCACGCCGACCTGCGATGCAAGGCACCTGCCCGGGTTCGTGGAGCACGCGGCGGACTTCAAGGCGAAGGGCGTCGACACGGTCGCCTGCATGGCCGTGAACGACGTGTTCGTAATGAAGGCCTGGGGCAAATCCTCGGCCGTCGAGGACAAGGTGCTGATGCTCGCCGACGGCAATGGCGACTACGCCCGGGCCCTGGGACTTGAATTCGACGCCTCGGGCTTCGGCATGGGCGTGAGAGGCCAGCGCTTCGCGCTGGTGGTGAAGGACGGAACGGTTGCGGGCCTGTTTATCGAAGGGCCGGGCGAGTTCAAGGTCTCCAGCGCCGAGTACCTGCTCGGCCAGCTCTGAGCGCAGCGCCGGGCGGTTTCCTGCCGCCCGGGCCGGGCGATCGAGAATGAGGCGGGCCGCGAAGGCCCGCCTCGTTTCGTTCAGCCGAGCTGTTTCTCGAGTTCCGGCACGATCGTGAACAGGTCGCCCACCAGGCCGATGTCGGCGGCCTCGAAGATCGGCGCTTCGCCGTCCTTGTTGATCGCGACGATGGTGCGCGCGTCCTTGATGCCGGTCATGTGCTGGATCGCGCCCGAAATGCCGATGCCGATGTACAGCTCCGGCGCGATGATCTTGCCAGTCTGCCCGACCTGCAGGTCGTTCGGAACGTAGCCCGCGTCCACCGCGGCGCGCGAGGCGCCGACCGCCGCGCCGAGCTTGTCGGCCAGGTCATAGATCAGCTTGAAGCCGTCGGCACTGCCCAGTGCCCGGCCGCCCGCAACGACACGTGCGGCGGACTGCAGGTCGGGCCGACCGGTCGCGGCAGCCGATCGCGAAACGAAGCGCGTGTGGGTCGGCAACGCCACGCCCGGGTCCAGCTTGGCGACAGTGGCGCTGCCGCCAGTGGCGGCGGCCTCGAACGACGCGACGCGAACGGTCGCAACGACCTTTTCCGCGGCCGGCACGTCCAGCGTCAGCAGGGCATTGCCGGCGTACACCGGTCGCTTGAAGCGATGCGGGCCCTCGACGGCCATCACGTCGCTCACCTGGCCGACACCGAGCAGCGCGGCGACACGCGGCATCAGGTCCTTGCCGAAGGTGGTCGACGGGCCGAAGACGTGGGTGTAATCCGCGGCAAGCATGGCAACCTGCGGCGCAAGCACCGCGGCGAGGCCCTCTGCATTGGCGGGGTTGTCGACCGCCAGCACCTTGCCGACGCCGGCGATGGTCGCGGCCTCGGCGGCAACGGCGGAGGAGTCGGTGGCCAGCACCAGCACGTCGACGGTCGCATCCGCGACCTTCGATGCGCAGCTCACGCATTTCAGCGTGCTGGGATTGAGCGTGGCACCGTCATGTTCTGCAACGACAAGGATCTTGCTCATCACACCAACCCCTTCTTCTTGAGCGCGTCTACCAGTTCGGCAACGTCCTTGACCATGACGCCCTTCTGGCGCTGCGGCGGCGGTTCGACCTTCACCGTGGTGAACGACGACGCGTCAGCCACGCCGAAATCGGCCAGGCCGAGCGTGTCCAGCGGCTTTTTCTTCGCCTTCATGATGTCCGGCAGCTTCACGTAGCGCGGTTCGTTCAGGCGCAGGTCCACGCTCATCACCGCGGGCAGGTCGATTTCAAGCACTTCGAGGCCGGCATCCACTTCGCGGGTGACGGTCGCCTTGCCGTCCACGATCTCGATCTTCGAGCAGGACACTGCCTGCGGACGGTCCCAGATGCCGGCGAGCATCTGCGCGGTCTGGCCGTTGTCGTCGTCGATGGCCTGCTTGCCGAGCAGCACCAGGAACGGCTGCTCCTTCTCGATCAGCTTGTGGAAGATCCGCGCGACCGCCAGCGGCGGCACAACCGTGTCGGCCTGCACCAGCACCGCACGGTCGGCACCCATGGCAAGCGCCGTGCGCAGCTGCTGCTGGGCATCCGACGGCCCGATACCGACTGCGAGCACCTCGTCCGCGAGTCCGCGTTCCTTGATGCGTAGCGCCTCCTCGAGAGCAATCTCGTCGAAGGGGTTGATGCTCATTTTCACGCCTTCGGTGATGACGCCCGAGTTGTCCGGCTTCACCCGGACCCGGACGTTGTAGTCCACCACGCGTTTTACGCCCACGATGATTCTGCGCACGCGCTTGTCTCCTGTTGCTCTTTCCGGTTACCCGGTCGAATTTACCTTGCAGTGCAACAGCATACCAGCCCTGGGTGGTCGTGGCCGGGGTCGCGATTGCACGGGCCGGGCCCCGCGGACCGGCAGCGGCCGCTACTTATTGACGGATCCGGCATCAGCCCGCTCAGGGCCTCCAGCCGCGCTTTTCTTCGAGCTGCCGGGTGAGGTTCAACATGCGCCGGTAACTCTCGTACCTGCGCGCGTCGATGACACCGCTCTCCACCGCGGCACGGACCGCGCACTGCGGCTCCCGGTTGTGGAGGCAGTCCTGGAACCGGCAGTCGACCGCCAGCGCGTGCAGCTCGGGAAAACCGCGCTGTACGTCCCGGAGCGGCACGACCGGGGGCGCGTAGTCACGCACGCCCGGCGAGTCCGCCAGCTCGCCCCAAGGCAGCCGGACGATCGCCGATGACACGGTGGTGTGCCGGCCCTCGCCCGAGCGTTCTGACAGCCGCCCGGTCGCGCGAATCGCGTCCCCGGCCAGCGCATTGAGCACCGAGGACTTGCCGACCCCGGACTGACCGGCCAGCAGGGTTCGCCGTCCGCGCAGCAGCTCGATGAGCTGGTCCAGGCCCGCGCCGGTGCGCGCCGAAACCGCGCACACCGGGCAGCCCATTGCGCGCATCGGCTCGACGAACGACAGGTCGCCGGTATCGGCCGGGAGATCCGCCTTGTTCACGATCAGCAGCGGCGAGATGCCGGCGTAGGCGGCGCCCGAGGCGTAGCGGTCCACGATGAACGGGTCGGAAACCGGGACAGGCGCGACGACGATCCCGAGCTGGTCGAGGTTGGCGGCGATGGATTCTTCCATTCCCCGGCTGTCACTGCGGCTCAGCAGGTTGCGCCGGGGCAGCCGCTCGACCACGCTCAGCTCGTCGGAGCCCTGGCGCTGCTCGACGCGAACCATGTCCCCTGCAACGACGTCGAGCTTCCGGCCGCGCAGGTTGCAGGTGACCGTATCGCCGTCGGCCAGCTCGACCACCACACGCCGCCCGTAGGACTCGATGACGCAGCCAGTGGCCTCGCGGATGCTCACGATGCCCTGGCTGGAGCCGACTGGGCAGCAGCGAGCAGGGCATTCAGACGCTCGATTCGGGCCGCCGGGGGCGGGTGCGAGTCGTAGAAGGCCGAGTGCACGGGGTCTGGAGTGAGCGTGCTGGCATTGTCCCGGTAGAGCGCGACCAGCGCCTCCGCGAGCGAGCGGCCGTCGCTGTGCGTGGCCGCGAACTCGTCGGCCTGGAACTCGTGGCGCCGCGACCACGCCGCCATGGCCGGCGTGAGGAGCCAGGTGAATACCGGCGCCACCAGCAGGAACAGGATCAGCGCGACCGCGTCGCCGGGTTCCGGAATCCCGAGGGCGGAATAGAACCAGGGCATGCCTGGCGAGCCATCCCAAAAGCGCGAAGCCGACGAGGCTCGCCAGCACCCCGACCACGATGCGTTGCGGCACGTGGTGCAGGCGGAAGTGCGCGAGTTCGTGCGCCAGCACCGATTCGACCTGCGGCGGCGCGAGACGCGAAACCAGCGTGTCGAAAAAAACGATCCGTTTCTCGCGGCCGAGGCCGGTGAAATATGCGTTGCCGTGCGACGAGCGACGCGACCCGTCCATCACGAACACGCCGCTGGCGTGAAAGCCGCAGCGCTCGAGCAGCGCGTCGATGCGCGATCGGAGCGTGGAATCCTCGAGCGGCGTGAACTTGTTGAACAGCGGCGCGATCAATCGGGGCCACGCCCAGGTGAGCACCAGCGTGAAAATTGTCCAGGCGAGCCAACCGCCGATCCACCACGAACCGCCGAGCGCCGACATGATCCACAGCACGCATGCGGCGACCAATCCACCCAGCACGAGGCCCAGCCCCCAACCCTTTGCGAGGTCGGCCGCATAGACGGCGGGCGTGGTGTGGTTGAAACCGAACCGCTGTTCCAGCGAGAAGGTTCGATAGATGCCGAAGGGCAGGGACAGCAGGGCGACCGAGCCAAAGACCGCCAGGATCAGCAGTGTCCCGGATGCCAGCGGGGGGGTATTCAGCGAGCCGACCAGGGCCCCGATGCGGGCGATGCCCCCGCCCAGGGTAAACCACAGAAGGATTGCCGCGTCGAACACGACTTCCAGCATGCCCAAGCGCTGCTTGGCAATGGTGTAATCCGCCGCCTTGGTGTGCTCGGCCGGCGTCACGGCGCCGGCGAAAGCCGGCGGCACCGCGGAGCGTGCGGCCGCCACGTGTACGACCTGGCGCTGCGCCAGCCAAAGCTGGACAGCCACGTGCGCGGCCAGGAAAAGCAGGAAAATTGAGGTGAATGTGTGCATTGGGGCGGGTTGGGCGGAGGGCAGCTTATCTTTTGCTAGAATCGTCCACAATCAGGCGCCATTCGGCGCGGTGGCGGACTGGCAGTGGCTATAGAGGATAACCTCGTCTGGATCGATCTCGAGATGACCGGGCTGGACACCGCGCTCGATCACATTATCGAGATTGCGACCGTCGTGACCGATTCGCACCTTAATGTGATTGCAGAGGGCCCGGTGATTGCGGTTCACCAGAGCGACGCGGTGCTCGAAAGAATGGACGAGTGGAATCGCACGACGCACGGCGCCTCGGGTCTCGTGGGGCGGGTGAGGGCAAGCCGGGACGATGCGGCTGAGGCCGAAGCGCAGACACTTGCCTTCCTGGACCTGCACGCAGTCCGCGGAGCCTCTCCGATGTGCGGCAACAGCATCTGCCAGGACCGCCGGTTCCTGGCGCGCGAAATGCCGTCACTCGAGAGGTTTTTTCACTATCGGAACCTTGATGTCAGCACCCTGAAGGAACTCGCTCGCCGCTGGGCGCCGGACGTGCTCGCAGGCGTGCAGAAGGCGTCGACGCATTCAGCGCTGGACGATGTCCGCGAGTCGATCGAGGAGTTGAGGCATTATCGCCGGCTATTCTTGAGATGCGCATGACATCAATTTGAGCGCAGATTGCTTGGGTCTGTGCATCTGTACGGCGGCCGCCTAGTCTCATTGAATTTCACGAATGGACAACACAATCCAAGCCCGAGTTCTTGCGGCGACCATCAGTTGCTTGCGACCGCTTGCGCGAGTACTACTTCGTACTGGTGTCAACTACAGGCAATTTTCTGAAGCGGCCAAGCGGGCTTTTTTTGAGGAAGCCGCTGGAGAGCGCGATCGCCGAGGACATCGGGCCAATGTTTCGAGAATCGCGGTCCGTACTAGGCTTTCACGCAAGGAAGTCGCCCGACTAAGGGACCTATCATTGGCCCGTCCGACGGCGACGGATCTTGCAGGCCATTTTCAGAATGTTGGTCACGCTGCAAGGACACTTCAGTATTGGTTTTCGGATGAGCGTTTCGTTGATGCTGCGGGCCACCCGAAGGATCTTTCCTTCAATAGTGGTGAGCCTTCATTTGCCACCTTGGTTCGAGCAATCGGTGGTGATGTGCCACCCGGCGCCGTTCGAGCAGAGTTGCTTGCCGCGAGATCGATCGTTGAAACGGGTTCCGGATCTTTAAGAGCTGTCAAGCGGCATTTCGTGCCGGGAAACGTTGACGAAGACTTGGTAATTGGCCTTACGCAGATCGTCCATCCGGTGTTAGAGGGGCTGGCGCGAAATACGGATCCCAAGCAGGAATATTCTTTCCTGCAAAAGCTCTCCTATTCCGACCGACTCTTCCCGGCTGCCGTACCACTGTTTCGCGAAGTGGCGCGTGAGCGAGGTAGGGATTTCGTGCAATCCATCGATGATTGGCTGGGTTCGAACGAAACCAAAGCGGACGCTGAGATCGATTCTTCGTTGCGGGTCGGGGTTGGCGTTTTCTACTTCGAAGGATCGATCCCTAGCCAAGATAACCAGTCAGCGCTTGACGCACCGTAGTCAATTTACATGCGTCCATTTGGACGCCAATCTAATTGAATCGTTTCGTGTGCCAAAAAAACGGGCGCCGAATATTTCTCGGCGCCCGTCTTGTTTTGGGCAGGTCGAGTCAGTTCAGGATGCGCACTTGCATCGCCTGCATAGCTGAGTCTTTAGCGGTTTGCACGCCGACGACGGCGACAACCTGTCCGGGTCGGAACTCAACGTTCCCCGTTGAGAGAATGGACGTGTAGTCAACCACTAGACTGCCGATCGCAAATGACCCGATGGATGTCTTGGTCGAAGTGACACGTCCAACTACGAACACCTTAGTCGCACCCGCCGCATACGAAATGGCCTTGGGCTTGAGGCTCGTGGCGTAATAATTTCCTTTAGCATCTTTGGTTCCAGATACCGTCGCAATAACCGTGGCACCGGCGGATAATTGGCCTGCCATCGACTTAAGCGAAGGACTCCCGGCAGGGCCTTGGTATGTCTGGCCAAGAATTGTGACTTGGCCGCTGCCGACGTCGATCTTTTCGACCGGTCCCTGAACCAAGGTCCCTGGGGCGTAGCCACCAAGAGCATCACCACCAATGATGGCGTTGGGGCGCTTGGCCTTGGCCAGGTCGCCGCCAATGATCGCGTTGGCATCGCCACCGATGATGGCGGCTGCGTCGCCGCCAATGATGGCCGCTGCATCACCACCAATGATGGCGTTGGGGCGCTTGGCCTTGGCCAGGTCGCCGCCAATGATCGCGTTGGCATCGCCACCGATGATGGCGGCTGCGTCGCCGCCAATGATGGCCGCTGCATCACCACCAATGATGGCGTTGGGGCGCTTGGCCTTGGCCAGGTCGCCGCCAATGATCGCGTTGGCATCGCCACCGATGATGGCGGCTGCGTCGCCGCCAATGATGGCCGCTGCATCACCACCAATGATGGCGTTGGGGCGCTTGGCCTTGGCCAGGTCGCCGCCAATGATCGCGTTGGCATCGCCACCGATGATGGCGGCTGCGTCGCCGCCAATGATGGCCGCTGCATCACCACCAATGATGGCGTTGGGGCGCTTGGCCTTGGCCAGGTCGCCGCCAATGATCGCGTTGGCATCGCCACCGATGATGGCGGCTGCGTCGCCGCCAATGATGGCCGCTGCATCACCACCAATGATGGCGTTGGGGCGCTTGGCCTTGGCCAGGTCGCCGCCAATGATCGCGTTGGCATCGCCACCGATGATGGCGGCTGCGTCGCCGCCAATGATGGCCGCTGCATCACCACCAATGATGGCGTTGGGGCGCTTGGCCTTGGCCAGGTCGCCGCCAATGATCGCGTTGGCATCGCCACCGATGATGGCGGCTGCGTCGCCGCCAATGATGGCCGCTGCATCACCACCAATGATGGCGTTGGGGCGCTTGGCCTTGGCCAGGTCGCCGCCAATGATCGCGTTGGCATCGCCACCGATGATGGCGGCTGCGTCGCCGCCAATGATGGCCGCTGCATCACCACCAATGATGGCGTTGGGGCGCTTGGCCTTGGCCAGGTCGCCGCCAATGATCGCGTTGGCATCGCCACCGATGATGGCGGCTGCGTCGCCGCCAATGATGGCCGCTGCATCACCACCAATGATGGCGTTGGGGCGCTTGGCCTTGGCCAGGTCGCCGCCAATGATCGCGTTGGCATCGCCACCGATGATGGCGGCTGCGTCGCCGCCAATGATGGCCGCTGCATCACCACCAATGATGGCGTTGGGGCGCTTGGCCTTGGCCAGGTCGCCGCCAATGATCGCGTTGGCATCGCCACCGATGATGGCGGCTGCGTCGCCGCCAATGATGGCCGCTGCATCACCACCAATGATGGCGTTGGGGCGCTTGGCCTTGGCCAGGTCGCCGCCAATGATCGCGTTGGCATCGCCACCGATGATGGCGGCTGCGTCGCCGCCAATGATGGCCGCTGCATCACCACCAATGATGGCGTTGGGGCGCTTGGCCTTGGCCAGGTCGCCGCCAATGATCGCGTTGGCATCGCCACCGATGATGGCGGCTGCGTCGCCGCCAATGATGGCCGCTGCATCACCACCAATGATGGCGTTGGGGCGCTTGGCCTTGGCCAGGTCGCCGCCAATGATCGCGTTGGCATCGCCACCGATGATGGCGGCTGCGTCGCCGCCAATGATGGCCGCTGCATCACCACCAATGATGGCGTTGGGGCGCTTGGCCTTGGCCAGGTCGCCGCCAATGATCGCGTTGGCATCGCCACCGATGATGGCGGCTGCGTCGCCGCCAATGATGGCCGCTGCATCACCACCAATGATGGCGTTGGGGCGCTTGGCCTTGGCCAGGTCGCCGCCAATGATCGCGTTGGCATCGCCACCGATGATGGCGGCTGCGTCGCCGCCAATGATGGCCGCTGCATCACCACCAATGATGGCGTTGGGGCGCTTGGCCTTGGCCAGGTCGCCGCCAATGATCGCGTTGGCATCGCCACCGATGATGGCGGCTGCGTCGCCGCCAATGATGGCCGCTGCATCACCACCAATGATGGCGTTGGGGCGCTTGGCCTTGGCCAGGTCGCCGCCAATGATCGCGTTGGCATCGCCACCGATGATGGCGGCTGCGTCGCCGCCAATGATGGCCGCTGCATCACCACCAATGATGGCGTTGGGGCGCTTGGCCTTGGCCAGGTCGCCGCCAATGATCGCGTTGGCATCGCCACCGATGATGGCGGCTGCGTCGCCGCCAATGATGGCCGCTGCATCACCACCAATGATGGCGTTGGGGCGCTTGGCCTTGGCCAGGTCGCCGCCAATGATCGCGTTGGCATCGCCACCGATGATGGCGGCTGCGTCGCCGCCAATGATGGCCGCTGCATCACCACCAATGATGGCGTTGGGGCGCTTGGCCTTGGCCAGGTCGCCGCCAATGATCGCGTTGGCATCGCCACCGATGATGGCGGCTGCGTCGCCGCCAATGATGGCCGCTGCATCACCACCAATGATGGCGTTGGGGCGCTTGGCCTTGGCCAGGTCGCCGCCAATGATCGCGTTGGCATCGCCACCGATGATGGCGGCTGCGTCGCCGCCAATGATGGCCGCTGCATCACCACCAATGATGGCGTCGGGGCGCTTGGCCTTGGCCAGGTCGCCGCCAATGATCGCGTTGGCATCGCCACCGATGATGGCGGCTGCGTCGCCGCCAATGATGGCCGCTGCATCACCACCAATGATGGCGTTGGGGCGCTTGGCCTTGGCCAGGTCGCCGCCAATGATCGCGTTGGCATCGCCACCGATGATGGCGGCTGCGTCGCCGCCAATGATGGCCGCTGCATCACCACCAATGATGGCGTTGGGGCGCTTGGCCTTGGCCAGGTCGCCGCCAATGATCGCGTTGGCATCGCCACCGATGATGGCGGCTGCGTCGCCGCCAATGATGGCCGCTGCATCACCACCAATGATGGCGTCGGGGCGCTTGGCCTTGGCCAGGTCGCCGCCAATGATCGCGTTGGCATCGCCACCGATGATGGCGGCTGCGTCGCCGCCAATGATGGCCGCTGCATCACCACCAATGATGGCGTTGGGGCGCTTGGCCTTGGCCAGGTCGCCGCCAATGATCGCGTTGGCATCGCCACCGATGATGGCGGCTGCGTCGCCGCCAATGATGGCCGCTGCATCACCACCAATGATGGCGTTGGGGCGCTTGGCCTTGGCCAGGTCGCCGCCAATGATCGCGTTGGCATCGCCACCGATGATGGCGGCTGCGTCGCCGCCAATGATGGCCGCTGCATCACCACCAATGATGGCGTCGGGGCGCTTGGCCTTGGCCAGGTCGCCGCCAATGATCGCGTTGGCATCGCCACCGATGATGGCGGCTGCGTCGCCGCCAATGATGGCCGCTGCATCACCACCAATGATGGCGTTGGGGCGCTTGGCCTTGGCCAGGTCGCCGCCAATGATCGCGTTGGCATCGCCACCGATGATGGCGGCTGCGTCGCCGCCAATGATGGCCGCTGCATCACCACCAATGATGGCGTTGGGGCGCTTGGCCTTGGCCAGGTCGCCGCCAATGATCGCGTTGGCATCGCCACCGATGATGGCGGCTGCGTCGCCGCCAATGATGGCCGCTGCATCACCACCAATGATGGCGTTGGGGCGCTTGGCCTTGGCCAGGTCGCCGCCAATGATCGCGTTGGCATCGCCACCGATGATGGCGGCTGCGTCGCCGCCAATGATGGCCGCTGCATCACCACCAATGATGGCGTTGGGGCGCTTGGCCTTGGCCAGGTCGCCGCCAATGATCGCGTTGGCATCGCCACCGATGATGGCGGCTGCGTCGCCGCCAATGATGGCCGCTGCATCACCACCAATGATGGCGTTGGGGCGCTTGGCCTTGGCCAGGTCGCCGCCAATGATCGCGTTGGCATCGCCACCGATGATGGCGGCTGCGTCGCCGCCAATGATGGCCGCTGCATCACCACCAATGATGGCGTTGGGGCGCTTGGCCTTGGCCAGGTCGCCGCCAATGATCGCGTTGGCATCGCCACCGATGATGGCGGCTGCGTCGCCGCCAATGATGGCCGCTGCATCACCACCAATGATGGCTGCTGATGCCGACGTTCCAGTGACGGCTAGCGACACAGCAATAGCAATTGCCGTCATGCGATAGGAACTGGTCATCCTGTTGTCCCCTTTATGTTTAGCATAATGCTATGGCGCCGAATCGCGCGCTCAACGGAAACTGTCGTCATTTGTGGTTGGGAAGCGATCCACGAAATGGAAGATTCCCACTCCAGTCCGGATCGATTCATCAGCGGGCAATCTGTGCCCGCCCTTAATTTCATTCTGACCGAGCCAGTCGTCGAGAATTTCCAGGAATTCTTGACCTTTCTCGCGAACCAATCGGTCAAATGCATCGAATGAACTGGGCGCTAAGCCTTCCATCGTTATTGCATAGCGCTCAAATCGACCTTCGCCCTGCTGCTTTTTTTGGAGATTGAAGTCGACCGTATCGATAAAATAGTTCACTACGTTGCCGAGTCGCTCAAGTCCAATTGGATCAAGAGGTGAAGGTACGTAGGTGCGATTTAGCAGTCGGACGTACCCGTCGCTTGTCTCGATGGCGGCGCCGACCCGCACGAGTTCGTTTAACAAGGCCCGAGGCGCAGCACCACTTGCGTAACGGTCGGCAAGCTCTTCGAATGACGTCCTGTCGCCCGCAAACGGAACTTCCAAAGGGAGGCCATACGGCCCCAGATACTCGGGGTCTTGGCTCCAGCCTTGTAGGATTCGCGCAACTTGGTTGATTCCAACCTCGGAATCATTCATCGCATCCAGCGCGCGGATGCGATGCACTTCCAGAGCACTCATGCCGGCGAGAATTCCAATTCGCGCGTCACTCTGTGGCCGGTCCTGAGGCATGAGTTCGGTCGACACAATGTCAATGTAGGCACCGCGCACAGCGTCGGAAAACTCGCCGTAGCGAATCCCGTGGCGCACGAGAATTCGCACTAGTGGGTGCAGCAGGTGCCGACATGCTGCAAGCAACGGTTTTGTAACGCTGTCGCTCATTCCTGGCCCGAAAACGGGCGGCGCTGTCAAATATGCAACTGCCGCTGTCATGAGGGTTATTGTTAACTCCGGTGTCGGACTATATCCAGCGCGGGTGGTCGGTCAAGAGTTCAACATATTCGTACACTTACGGATGGCACCTAAAGCCGCTGTTCGTTTGGGCTCCCTGGGACCGGCCGGGTAAATCCCCGCAAATTCAAGGTGCTGGGGCGGCAGGCTAGAAACGCACCGAGCAGCGGAGGGAGCCGGCCGGGCGCGGGCGCCGGTTGGCCTATGTAAAGCCGCGGGGTTTAGGCAGCCTGCCGGATTTGGCTCTCGGCCGGACTTAGTGTGACGGGCGTCACATTTCTGAGCGCAACACTATAAAAGTGTTAACAACCAATTGGATGTGAAAGTTATGCAGAAAATGAATTAACTATCAGCAGTGAGCCGTGCACGCTGGGCGGGTTGGTGCCGCCGGTGCGCTTCTGGGCTCGGGTACCGGCCGGCATCGATATGGACTGAGCGGCCAGAAGCTGACGTCGCCGGGGTCCGTTCCCTTGCCGACTGCCACGCAGTGCAATGCAAAAGAAAACGGCCGGAGCCCCTCTCGGGAGTCCGGCCGTTTCGCCCTGAAAGGGGGCTTGACAGTTATTCTGTTTTCTGGATTTTCGCGCTCTTGCGAAGTTCTTCCAGGTAGGCCTCGACCTTCTTGCGCTGGGTCATCTGTTCGACCTGCTGCTTGACGTCATCAAACGCAGGGATCGTCGGCGTCCGCGTGTCTTCCAGGCGGATCACGTGCCAGCCGTACTGCGTCTGGACCGGCTGCTGAGTGGTCTCGCCTTTCTTCAGTGCAGCGACCGCATCAGAGAACGGCTTCACCATCGATTGCAGGCTGAACCAGCCCAGGTCACCACCCGTCTTGCCGCTCGGATCCTTGGAGTCCTTGGCCGCGAGCTTGGCGAAGTCCGCGCCGCCGTCGAGTTCCTTGATGATTGCCTCGGCCTGTTCCTTGGTGTCCACGAGGATGTGCTGCGCCTTGTACTCCATCGGGATGTTCGCGACCTGCGCATCGTAGTCGGCCTTGAGCTCGGTTTCCGATACCGGATGCGACTTCAGGTACTTCTCGGTGGCGGCCTGCGCGAGGATCTGCGTGGTCAGCAACGAGATGCGTGCCTTGGTGGCCGGCACGTCCTGCAGGCCTTCCTTTTCGGCGGCCTGCGCGACGATCGTCATGTCGATCAACTGATCGAGCACCTGCGACTTCTGCTCGGGCGTGGCATCGGCGGCCGGCTTGCCGGTCACCGCCTGCACGAATACGTCGAAGGTCTCGGCGGCGATCTTCTGGCCGTTCACGGTCGCAACCGACCCTGCCGCAGGCTTGGCCGCATCGGCCGCCGGCTTCGCCGCGTCGCCGGTCGTGCCGGCCGGCTTGGTGCAGCCGGCCAGCAGGCTCGCTGCAGCGAGTAATACGAGAGCTATTTTCTGGGTACGCATCATTTGCCTCTGGGTTTGGAGTCTCGATCAGTCGGTAACGGCCTCGCCGGGGGCGAAAGCCTGGATGGAAAGCGCATGTATGTCGGTCGTCATCATGTCCCCGACGGCTTCGTACACGAGTCGGTGACGCTTCAAAGTACCTAGTCCCGCGAACCGCGGCGAGGTGACAAGCACCGTGAAGTGGCCGCGTCCGTCTGCCGCACCGGCGTGTCCCGCATGGCGATGACTGTCGTCCACGACCTCGAGGTTTTCGGGGTCGAAGGCACGGTTCAGTCGATCGGCCAGGCGCTCCAGCCGGGTTGCTGTCATGGCAGCACCTTTACGAACGGCATCACCTCATAGGACTCGAAAACACCGTCCGTAACGTATGGATCGCCGGCGATCCACTCGCGGGCGTCGGCAAGGGAGGGGAACTCGGCCACGATCACGCTGCCGATGAACCCTGCCGCGCCTGGATCCGCGGAGTCCGTCGCGGGGCAGGGGCCGGCCAGTACGACTCGCCCGGCGTCGGAAAGTTCGCACACCCGGTCGAGGTGCCGGGCGCGAACGCGCAGGCGGATTGCCAGCGACCCCGGGGCGTCGCGGCCGATGATTGCGTAAAGCATGTCAGGTCTTCTCCGTTTCGGCCTGCTCGACCTTGCGCGCAATCCAGAATCCCTGGGCGACCGCGAAGACCAGTGTCAGCCCCATCAGGCCGAACAGCTTGAAGTTCACCCAGGTCGCTTCCGGGTAGTTGAAGGCGACGTAAAGGTTCAGCGCGCCACTCAGCACGAAGAACGCCACCCAGGCCAGGCTGAGCCGTGACCAGTCGGTTGCTGCCAGGGTCACGTTCTCGCGGAGCATCCTCTGGATGGCCGTGGGCCCGGGCACGAAATGGCTGGCCAGGAACACCGCGGCGAACAGCCAGTTCACGATCGTCGGCTTCCACTTGATGAAGGTGGCGTCGTGCAGGTACAGGGTAAGGCCGCCGAACACCAGCACCAGTCCGGCCGTGGTCAGCAGCATCGGGCTCAGCTTGCGGAACCGGATCCAGCTGACGACGGTCTGCGCCAGCACGCCTATGATCAGCACCGCCGTCGCGACATAGATGCCCGCAAACTTGTAGGCCACAAAGAACGCGATGACCGGCAGGAGGTCTACGAGAAACTGCATGCTGGCGAGTGTTTTCGGCTGGGACGGCCCAAGGCCGGGGCGCGTATCATAGCCAACTCGCCGGTCGCGCCCAACGACGGCTCTAGAAAGAACCATGGCGCTGCTCCTCTCAATACACCCGATGAGCCCCCAGCTGCGGCTCATCCGCCAGGCGATCGCCGCCATCCGCGAAGGCAGCGTCGTCGCCTATCCGACAGATTCCTGCTACGCGCTCGGCTGCCTGATCGGCGACAAGGACGCGATGGAGCGCATCCGGCGCATCCGCAATGCGGGCAAGGACCACAACTTCACGCTGGTCTGCCGGGACCTGTCCGAGATCGCCAAATACGCCCGGGTCGACAATACCCAGTACCGCACGCTGCGGGCATTCACGCCCGGGCCGTACACCTTCCTGCTGGAGGCGACCCGGGAGGTGCCGAAACGCCTGCAGAATCCGAAGCGGCGCACGATCGGTATTCGCGTCCCGGACAACGCGATCGTGCAGATGCTGCTCTCTGAATTGGGCGAGCCGATCATGAGTTCGACGCTGCTGCTGCCGGGCGACGAAATGCCCATTACGGACCCGCACGAGGTCAGGGAACGCCTCGGGCACGCGGTGGACCTGGTCATCGACGGCGGGCAGGGCGGGTTTGAACCCTCGAGTGTCGTTGACCTGTCCGGCGCGGCGCCGTCGGTCGTCCGCCGCGGCAAGGGCGACGTTTCAACCTTCGAATGAACGCAGGCCGTGGTGGCCTGCGTATAATCCCGGATTCGCGACGACTCAGACCTGCATCCGCCTGCGCGGCTCATCAGGAATGATTCCTAGCGCATTGATAATCAAGTAATTGTCTTGGCGATATATCGCAAGGGACCGCTTTGAGTTCACTAGTGACGACCCCCCGGCGCGTACTGTCGGGCATGCGCCCGACCGGCGCCCTGCACCTCGGCAACTACCATGGGGCTCTCCGTAACTGGACCGAGCTGCAGTACGAGTACGACTGCTATTTCTTCGTCGCGGACTACCATGCGCTGACGACCGGGTATGAGGACACCGCCGATCTCGAGGCCAACGCCTGGCGGATCGTGATCGACTGGCTCGCGGCCGGCATCAATCCTTCGGCGGCGACGCTCTTCATACAGTCCAAGGTCCCCGAGCACGCCGAACTGCACCTGCTGCTGTCGATGATCACGCCGCTCGGCTGGCTGGAGCGGGTGCCGACTTACAAGGACCAGCAGGAGCAGCTCAAGGAAAAGGACCTGGCGACCTACGGGTTCCTGGGCTATCCGCTGCTGCAGAGTGCCGACATCCTGCTGTACCGGCCGATGTACATCCCGGTGGGCGAGGACCAGGTGGCGCACGTCGAAATCACGCGCGAAATCGCCCGGCGCTTCAATTTCATCTACGGACGCGAGGCCGATTTCGAGGCGAAGGCCGAGCGCGCCGTGAAGAACCTCGGCGCGAAGAAGGCGGCGCTCTACCGTGACCTGCGTCGCGGCTACCAGGAGCGTGGCGAGGAGCATTCGCTTGACGAGGCGCGGGCGCTGCTCGAGGGTAATTCGCGCCTGACGCTCGCGGACAAGGAGCGCCTTCTCGGTTACCTCGAGGGCACCGGTCGGACGATCCTGCCCGAGCCCGACGCGCTGCTCACCGCCACGCCCAAGGTGTCGGGGCTCGACGGTCGCAAGATGTCGAAATCGTATGGCAACACGATCGGGTTGCGCGAGGATCCGGACGCGGTCGCCGCGAAGCTGCGGACCATGCAGACGGACCCGGCCCGGGTGCGCCGGACCGACCCGGGTGATCCGGAGAAATGCCCGGTCTGGGACCTGCACAAGCTGTATTCGAGCGAGGAAACACGGCGCTGGGTCGACGAGGGTTGCCGCAGCGCGGGCATCGGCTGCATCGAGTGCAAGAAGCCGTTGATCGATCGCGTCGTCGAGGAAGTCACCGCGATGCGCCAGCGCGGCCGGGAATTCGAGGAGAACCCGGACCTGGTGCGCGGCATCATTGCCGATGGCTGCGAGAAGGCACGCGCGGTTGCGGGGCAGACGCTGGACGACGTGAAGCAGGCCATGGGTCTTGGCTACCGTTGAGGATTTGACATGAGCAAGCCGGACCTCAGGTTGATCGAGGGAGGACTGCCGCAGGCTTCGCCTGTGCCCGAGAACCACGAGCAGGGTGAGATGCCGTTTGCGGTCGTGGAGGGTGAGCCGCTCACGGTGATGCCACGCGACCTGTACATCCCGCCGGACGCGCTGCAGGTATTTCTCGAGGCCTTCGAGGGCCCGCTGGACCTGCTGCTTTACCTGATCCGCAGGCAGAACCTCGACATCCTCGACATCCCGCTCGCGGAAATCACCCGCCAGTACATGAAGTACATCGAGCTGATGCACGAACTGCAGTTCGAGCTCGCGGGCGAGTACATGCTGATGGCCGCGACGCTTGCCGAGATCAAGTCGCGCATGCTGTTGCCAAGGCCCCAGGGCGAGGGCGACCAGGACTCCGACGACCCGCGCGCGGAGCTGGTCCGGCGCCTGCAGGAGTACGAGCGCTTCAAGCGCGCGGCAGAGCGCATGGAGACGCTGCCGCGCACCGATCGCGACACGTTCCCTGCCTCGGCGGAACTCGTGGACCGGCGGGTCGTCAGGATACTGCCGGTCGTCACCATGCACGAGATGCTGGTGGCCTTGAAGGACGTGATGTCGCGGGGCGAGATGTTCGCGCACCACCAGGTGCAGCGCGAGCGGCTCTCGGTGCGACAGCGCATGTCCGACGTGCTCGACGTGCTGCGCACGCAGTCATTCGTCGAGTTCACGCAGCTGTTCCGGGCCGAGGAGGGCCGCATGGGCGTCACCGTCACGTTCTCGGCGCTCCTCGAGTTGCTGCGCGAAGGCTTGATCGAGATCGTGCAGGCTGAGCAGTTCGCGCCGATACACGTGCGCGCCGGCGCGCGCCGCCACGCGACGATCGTCACGGACAACGACCAGCAGGAAGCCGGAGACCGGACAGAACCATGAACGACCACCCCCTTAGCAACGTCGTCGAGGCCGTGTTGCTGGCGGCCGGCAGGCCGGTGACGATCGACCAGATGCTCGAGTTGTTCGAGGAACACGAGCGCCCGGCCGCCGAGGAACTGCGCGATGCGCTCACCGACCTCGATCGTCGCTTCGACGGCACTGGGATTGAGCTGCGCGAGGTCTCGAGCGGATGGCGGGTGCAGGTCCGGCAGCAGTACTCGGGGACGGTGTCGCGCCTGTGGCAGGAGCGGCCGAGCCGTTACTCCAGGGCGTTGCTAGAGACCTTGTCGTTGATCGCCTACCGCCAGCCGATCACGCGCGGCGAAATCGAGGACATTCGCGGCGTCACGGTCGCCTCTACCATCATGCGCACCATCCAGGAGCGCGGATGGATCCGGGTCGTCGGGCATCGCGAGGTGCCCGGACACCCGGAACTCCTCGGCACGACCCGCGAGTTCCTCGATTACTTCGGGTTGAAGAGCCTCGACGACCTGCCGACGCTCGCGCAGTTGCAGGACCTGGAAGACATCAATGAGCAGCTTGAGCTTCCCGGCGCCCCGGCGCTCCCGGCGGCGCAGGCGAACTCATCGTCGGGCGGTGATCCCGCGCTCGACGCCGAGCCGCCGTCGGCCGACGGCGATTCACGCTAGCGCTGCGCCTTGGAAGAACGCCTGCACAAGCTTCTCGCGCGGCACGGCATCGGCTCCCGGCGCCAGGCGGAATCGTGGATCGCGGAAGGACGGGTGCTGGTAAACGGCCGTCCGGCGGAGGTCGGCCAGCAGGTCAAGTCGGGAGACCGGGTGGTGGTCGATGGCCGGGACGTGACGAAGCGCCTGGCGTTCGACCACGAGCTGCAGGTCATCCTTTATCACAAGCCCGAGGGCGAGATGCTGCGCAAGCAGGCTGGGGACGAGCGCGCCGGCGTCGAGGCGCGCCTGCCGACGCTGCGCGGCGGGCGCTGGCTGCCGGTGAATTCCCTTGGCTTCGGTGAAGACGGGCTGCTGATCCTGGCCAGCGACGGCGCGTTCGTTTCCGGCGTAACCCGTCGCGCCCACGAGCTGCCGGTCGACTATCGCGTGCGGGCGCTGCGGCCTCGCCAGGCCGAGGACTGGCCGAAGATGCCGACCGCGGTGGACGCGGAGGGCGTCCCGGTCGAGTTCTCCACCGTCGAACGCCTCGAGGGCGGCGCGACGAATGCATGGTTCAGGATCTCGGCCGAGCGCACGCTGCCGCGGGGTGCGATTCGCGCGTTGTTCGACTCGGCCGGGCTCAAGGTCAGCCGGACCATGCTGGTGAAATGGGGCCCTGTCGCCTTGCCCCGCGACCTGCCGCGCGGACGTTCGCGCGAACTTGGCGGACCGGAGCTCGACGCACTGGTGGCACTGTCGGGCATCGCGGCGCCCAAGCCGCCTGCAAAGCGGCGTCGACCTACTGGGCGTCGAAGCGGCGGCCGCTGACGCCGCGGCTCGCAGGGCCGAGCAGGTACAGGTAGGCCGGCATCGCCTGCGACGGCGGTGGGACGCTGTCCGCGTCCTCGCCCGGGTAGGCCCTGGCGCGCATCGCGGTGCGAATCCTGCCGGGGTTCAAACTGTTCACGCGGATGCTGGTCAGCGTGTCGGTCTCGTCGGCCAGCACCTGCGTCAGCCCCTCGATTGCAAACTTGGAGGCGGCATAGGCGCCCCAGTAGGCGCGGGCGCGCTGCGAGATGCCGCTGGTGGTGAATACGATCGAGGCGTCCTGCGACACCTTGAGCAGCGGCAGCAGCGCCTGCGTCAGGATGAAGGCCGCGTTGACGTTCACGTGCATCACGCGCATCCAGGTCACGACGTCGTGGTGCTCGATCGGCGCCAGTTCGCCGAGCTGGCCCGCCAGGTGCGCAAGGCCGTCGAGCCGGCCGAATTCGCCACGTACGCCATCCGCCAGCGCCGCATAGTGGCTGGCGTCGGCTTTCTCGAAGTCGAGCGGCGCGATCGACGGCCGTGCGCCGCCGGCTGCGAGAATCGAGTCGTAGACCGTCTCCAGCTTTCTTACGTTGCGGCCGACCAGCACGACTCGCGCGCCCAGCGCCGCGCACGCGCGCGACAGCTCCGCGCCGATCCCGCCGCTGGCCCCCGTCACCAGGACCACGCGGTCCTGCAGCGCGCCGGGCGCGGCAGCGTACTGCCGCGGATCCTGTTCAGTCATCGGCAGTATCCTCTTCGGCCGGGCGCGGCTCGCGCGCGAGCTTCTCGACCGGAAGGATTTCCTCGATCTCGCGCCCGGGCCGCAGGCCCAGTTCCGTAAACTTGCGCGCCCCCGGCAGCACCTGCCGCTCGAGCGAACCGACCGCGCTGTTGTACGCATCCACGCTTTGTCCCAGCGAGCGGCCGATCTTGCCCATGTGCTCGCCGAACTTCGCGAGCCGGCGGTACAGATCCTCGGCGAGTTCCTGGATGCGCGCCGCATTCTCGGCGAGCGCGTTCTGTCGCCATCCGTAGGCCACGGCCTTCAACAGCGCGACGAAACTGGTCGGAGTCGCGATGATGACGTGCTGCCGGATGGCGTCCTCCAGCAGCGTCGGAATCTCGGTGATCGCGGCGCCCAGGAACTGGTCGCCCGGGATGAAGAGCACCACGAATTCCGGGCTCTTGTCGAACTGCGCCCAGTAGGCTTTTGATGCCAGCTGCCGGACGCGCTCGACCACGGCCTGCGCGTGCCGCCTCAGTGCGAGCGCGCGTTCTTCGTCGGTAGCGGCCTCGACGGCAGACAGGTAGGCGTCGAGCGGTGTCTTCACGTCCACGACCAGCTGCCGGCCGTCGGGCATGTTGACGATCATGTCGGGCCGCAGCGCGCCGTCCTCGCCCTGCACCGTGACTTGTTCGGAGAAGTCACAGTGCTCGACCATGCCCGCGAGCTCCGCCAGCCGTCGCAAGGTCATTTCGCCCCACTGGCCGCGCACCTCCGGTCGGCGCAGCGCGGTGACCAGGTTGCGCGTCTCGCGCTGCAACGCCTGCTGGCCGAGCGCGACGCTCTCGATGGAATTGCGCAACGCCCCGAAGGTCTCGGCGCGCTCCTTCTCGATCCGGGCAATCTGCTGGCTGGTGCGCTCCAATGCTTCGCGCACTGGCGCGAGCATCGACTCCACCGCCTTCTCGCGTTCGCTGAAGCTGCGCGTCGCCAGTTCCTGCTGCTGCCCCATGACCTGGCCGGCAAGTTGCAGGAACACCTCGCTGTTGCCGCGAAGCGCATCGCCGGCCACCGAGTCAAATCCCGTACGCACGCGGGCCAGCGCAAGATCGAGCGCCTGCTCGCGCTCACGGGCCGTGTCGGCCGCGGAACGAACCTCGGCGCGTGAGGCTGCGAGCTCGAGTTCGACCGCGTGCGTCCTGCGGCGCGCCAGGAACCAGCCGGCGCCAAAGGCCAGCACGACTGCCAGCAAGAAGGGCATGTAAGTCGCCGGCGTCACGGCAGGTCCCCAACGGCACGCGCGAGCGACCGGTCCATCCAGTCGAGCAGCTGCATCGGCTCGGTCACAAGCCCGGCGGGTTGCCATGAGCGTGGATCGTCGTCGGCAGAAATGTAGCCGTAGGCCGCGACCACGGCCGTCATGCCGGCCGCACGGCCGGCCTGTATGTCGCGCTCGGCGTCGCCTGCGTAAACGCAGTGGGCGGGCGCAACGCCGATGACTCGCGCGGCATGCAGCAACGGCAACGGGTGCGGCTTGCGTTCCGGCAGCGAATCGCCGCTCACCACGCAGGCGGCCCGGCGGTCCAGGTCCAGTGCCTTGAGCAACGGGTCGGTGAGCCAGCCGGGCTTGTTGGTCACGATGCCCCAGGGCCGGCCGAGCCGTTCGAGTTCGGCGAGCAGTGTTTCGGCGCCCGGGAACAGGCTCGTGTGGTCTGCGAGGTTCAGCGCGTAGATGTCGAGGAATCGCATGCGGAGCCGCTCGTATTCGTCGCCGGTGGCTGCCGGGAAGCCGAGCGAGACCAGGCGCGCCGAACCGTGCGAGACGACAGGCCGGATGGCGGGCGCGGGCAGCGGGGCGAGGCCGTTTTCTTCCCGCAGCCGGTTCAGGGCCCCGCCCATGTCGGGCGCCGTGTCGAGCAGCGTGCCGTCGAGGTCGAGCAACAGCGCGGTGTGCTTGCCCGTCACGCGGCGGCTCCTGCGGTCCCGGGCTTGCGGAAATGCATGAGGTAATTGATGCGGGCATCCCCGCTGAGCCGCGCGCTGCGCGTGAACGGGTCGTAATCGAGGCCGGCGACGTCCACCATTTCGAGCCCTGCCGCCTTGCCCCAGGCGGCCAGTTCCGAGGGACGTATGAACTTGTCGTAGGTGTGGGTGCCTCGCGGCAGCAGCCGCAGCACGTATTCGGCGCCGACCACTGCGTGCAGGTAGGCGCGCGGCGTGCGGTTGAGCGTGGACAGGAAGACCTGGCCGCCCGGGCGCACCAGGGCCGCGAGTGCCGCGACGATCGCGCCCGGGTCGGGCACGTGTTCGAGCATCTCCATGCATGTCGCAAGGTCGTACGCGCCAGCATGTTCGACGGCATGCTGCTCGGCAGCCTCGAGCCGATAATCCACTTGCGCGCCGGATTCGAGCGCGTGCAGCCTCGCGACCTCCAGCAGCCCGGAGGCGAGGTCGAGTCCGGTCACCGTGGCGCCCTTGACGGCCATGGCCTCGGCCAGCAGCCCGCCGCCGCATCCGACGTCGATGATCCGCTGCCCGGCGAGCCTGCCGCCGCGTTCCAGGTACCCGAGTCGCACCGGATTCAGGTCGTGAAGCGGGCGCATCTCGCCCTCGGGATCCCACCAGCGGCTGGCGCTGGCCTGGAACCGCGCGATCTCCCCAGCATCGACGTTGACGGTTTCATTCATCTGCAGCGACCTCCGGGCTTGCGCCATCCATTCTGACGCGCCACGACTCCGCGCGCTCGAGCACCGCGGCCTCGTCGAGGTATATCAGCGAGCCGTCGGCGAGCAGCCGGCGTCCCGCCACCCAGGTGTCGGTGACCTGTCGTGACGAGGCCGCGTAGACCAGTGCCGCCACGGCGTCATCGACCGGCCAGCTGCGCGGGTGTCTCAGGTCCACGCAGCACAGGTCCGCCCATTTTCCCGGGACCAGGCTTCCGGTGACCTCGCCCAGGCCGAGCACACGGGCGCCGTCGAGTGTGGCCATGCGCAGCAGGTCGGAGGCGATCACGGTCCCGGGCGCCGCCGATATCCCGCAGGCCAGCAGGCCGGCGGTGCGAGCCTCGCCGAGCACATCGAGCGCATGGTTCGACGCTGCGTCCCCAGTACCCAGCGAAACCGGTACTCCCCGCCCGAGCAGGTCGGGCAGCGGGCATGCGCCGGCGCCGCGCTTGAGGTCCGATCCGGGACAATGGACCACGCTCGCTCCGCAAGCCGCCAGCGTCTCCAGGTCGCTCGGCGTCAAGTGAACCATGTGCGCGGCGACCAGCTGCGGGCTCGCGAGTCCGATCGCCGCCATGCGTGCCAGCGGGCGCATGCCGAACCGGCCCTCGCTCTCCTCGATCGCCCACGCGGATTCGTGCAGCGGCATCGCGACCGGCAGGTCCAGTTCGTCCGCGAGGCGCCGGATCCGCGTCAGGGTCGCGTCGCCGAGGGAAAGCGGTGCCTGCGGCGCAAAGTGCATGCTGAGCAGCGGATCGCCGCGGTATTGATCGCGAAGCTGCATGCCGCGGTCGATGTGCTCGTCGGCGGTGGATGCCCATGCAGTCGCGGCCTCGCTCACCACCAGGCCGATGCTCGCCCGGACGTGGCATTCGGCCGCAGTCTGCGCGACCACCTCCGGCCACAGGTGCATGTCGGCGAAGCAGGTGATGCCGGCGCGCAGCATCTCCGCGATCGCGAGTTCCGTGCCAGCGCGCACGTACTCGGGGCCGTGCCAGCGCCGTTCGAGCAGCCGCACGCCGTCGTGAGACCACGGCCCCGGACGCAGGTTCTGCGCGCGACCGCGCATCAACGTCGCGGCCGCGCGCGTGCGCGCATTGACGAGCCCGGGCACCAGCACGTGCGTCGGCCGATCCAGCAGTTCGCGCGCCGTGTAGCGCGCGCGCGCCTCGGCGGAGGGAAGCACGGCGACGATCTGGCCGCCCTGGATTGCCAGCGCGTGGTCCTCGAGCACGCGCCCGTCGGGCTCGACAGGAAGGACCCAGCGCGCGGTGATGATCGTATCGACGGGTTGCATCGTGGGCCGGGAAAAGGGCGGGGCGGGCAGTATACCGAGCCGCCCCGGCGGCAGGCCCCGTGGACACCGCCGGGGCCGGACGGCGCGGTCCCTTGTGGTATTATTCCGCGTCTTTGGACGGCGGAAGCCGGCCGCCATCCGCGACCTGAAAAACATGGCCGAAATCGCCCGCGAACTACTGCACGTCAGCCTCGAAGACGAGATGAAACAATCGTACCTCGATTACGCGATGAGCGTGATCGTGGGACGTGCGTTGCCCGACGTGCGCGACGGCCTGAAGCCGGTGCACCGTCGCGTGCTGTACGCGATGCGCGAACTCGGCAACGAGTGGAACAAGTCGTACAAGAAGTCCGCTCGCGTGGTCGGCGACGTGATCGGCAAGTACCACCCGCACGGCGACACCGCGGTCTACGACACGATCGTGCGCATGGCGCAGCCGTTCTCGATGCGCTACCTGCTGGTGGACGGCCAGGGCAATTTCGGCTCGGTGGACGGCGACGCCCCGGCGGCGATGCGTTACACCGAGGTGCGCATGTCGCGCCTCGCCTCCGAGTTGCTGGCCGACATCGACAAGGAGACGGTGGACTTCGTCCCGAACTACGACGAGTCGGAGAGCGAGCCGTCGGTGCTGCCGACGCGCGTGCCGAACCTGCTGGTCAATGGCTCGTCCGGGATCGCGGTCGGCATGGCGACCAACATCCCGCCGCACAACCTCACCGAGGTGATCGGCGCCTGCGTGGCCGTGATCGACAACCCCGGGATCACGATCCCGGAACTGATGGAAATCGTGCCGGGACCGGATTTCCCGACGGCCGGCATCATCAACGGCGCGCGCGAAATCTACTCTGCCTACACGACCGGCCGCGGGCGCATCCAGGTGCGTGCCAAGACGGAGATCGAGGAGATCGACGCGCACGGCCGCGAGGCCATCATCGTCATCGAGCTGCCGTACCAGGTGAACAAGGCGCGCCTGCTCGAGCGCATCGCGGACCTGGTCCGCGGCAAGCTGATCGAGGGCATCTCGGAGCTTCGCGACGAGTCCGACAAGGACGGCATGCGCGTGGTCATCGAGCTGAAGCGCGGCGAGATCGCCGATGTCGTGCTGAACAACCTCTACAAGCAGACGCCGATGGAGTCGGTGTTCGGCATCAACATGGTCGCGCTGCAGGATGGCCAGCCGAAGCTGCTGAACCTGAAGCAGTTCATCGAAGCGTTCCTCCGCCACCGGCGCGAGGTCGTCACGCGCCGCACGGTGTTCGAGCTGCGCAAGGCGCGTGACCGCGGCCACATCCTCGAAGGCCTCGCGATTGCGTTGGCCAACATCGACGAAGTGATCGCGCTGATCAAGGCGTCACAGTCGCCGGCGGAAGCCAAGGCAGGCCTGATGGGGCGCACCTGGGGCCCCGGCGCCGTGCCCGACATGCTGGAGCGCGCGGGCTCGATCCAGACCCGGCCGGAAGGCCTGGCGAGCGACCTGGGGCTGCACGCGGGTGCCTACCGCTTGTCGGAAGTGCAGGCGCAGGCGATCCTGGACCTGCGGCTGCACCGGCTCACAGGGCTCGAGCAGGACAAGATCATTGCCGAGTTTGGCGAGTTGCTGGAGGTGATCCGCGACCTGTGCGACATCCTCGCGCGGCCCGAGCGCCTGCTCGCCGTGATCCGGGCGGAACTGCTCGAGATCCGCGACCAGTACGGCGATGCGCGCCGCACCCGCATCGACGTCGACGAGTCCGACCTCACGATCGAGGACCTGATCGCGCCGCAGGACGTGGTGGTGACGCTTTCGCACGGCGGCTATGCCAAGGCGCAGCCGGTCAGCGAATACCGCGCGCAGGGTCGTGGCGGGCGCGGCAAGTCGGCAACCGCGGTCAAGGATGAGGACTTCGTCGACAAGCTGTTCATTGCCAACACGCACGACACGCTGCTGTGCTTCTCCAGCCGCGGCCAGCTGTACTGGCTCAAGGTGTACCGCCTTCCGCAGGCGGGTCGCGGTTCGCGCGGCAAGCCGATCGTGAACCTGCTGCCGTTGCGTGAAGACGAACGCATCACGGCCGTGCTGCCGATCCGGGAGTACGAGGAAGACCGCTACGTGTTCATGGCCACGGCCTCCGGGACCGTGAAAAAGACCCCGCTGGTGGCGTTCTCCCGGCAGCGGGCGGCCGGAATCATCGCGGTCGGCCTCGACGAGGGCGACCAGCTGGTCGGCGTGGCGATCACCGACGGCACACGCGACGTGATGCTTTGCACCTCGAGCGGCAAGGCGATCCGCTTCGCCGAGGACGACGTGCGCCCCATGGGCCGGACCGCCGCGGGTGTGCGCGGCATCCGCCTGCCGGCCGGCGAAGACGTCATCTCGTTGATCATCCCCGACCGCGACGGGCTGATCCTGACTGCCTCCGAGAACGGCTTTGGCAAGATCACCGCGGAGGGCGAATTCCCGGTGCACGGTCGCGGCGGGCAGGGCGTCATCGCCATGCAGACCAGCGAGCGTAACGGGCGCCTGGTCGCCGCCACGCAGGTGGCCGTTGCCGACGAACTGATGTTCATGAGTTCGAGCGGCACGCTCGTGCGCACCCGAGCCGAAGAAATCTCGGTGCTGGGGCGCAATACCCAGGGCGTGCGACTGATCCGGCTCGACGAGGGCGAGCGCCTGATCGGCGTCGAGCCGGTGGAGGCCGAAAACGGCGACGACACCGACGATGCCGAGGACGCCGGGGACGCGGGCGGGACGCTGGAAGGCGGCCCAGCCGGTGCCGAGGCGGGAAGCCCCGAGCCGCCGACGCTGAATTGAGCGCGCCGCCCGGTCCGGGCTGACCGTCGGGACCATCGCGCTGCTACACTGCGCTGCAACATCGTTGCGGAGAGTCGTGCCCATGAGTCGCGTGTTCAATTTCAGTCCCGGGCCGGCCGCGTTGCCGGCTGAAGTCCTCGAGCAGCTGCGCGACGAGATGCTCGACTGGCACGGGCAGGGCATGTCGGTGATGGAGATGAGCCATCGCGGCAAGCCTTTCGGCAGCATTGCCCAGCAGGCCGAGGCCGACCTGCGTGAACTGCTGTCGATCCCGTCGAACTACAAGGTCCTGTTCCTGCAGGGCGGGGCGACCGCGCAGTTCGCGGCCATACCCTTCAATCTCACGCGGCCCGACTCGGTCGCCGACTACGTCAACACCGGCGCCTGGTCGAAGAAGGCCATCGGCGAGGCGAAGCGTTACTGCAAGGTCAACGTCGCCGCCGACGCCGCGGCCGACAATTACTCGAGCATCCCCGACCGCGCCGGCTGGCGCCTGACGCCGGGCGCGGCCTACGTTCACTACACGCCGAACGAGACCATCGGCGGCGTGGAATTCCTCTCGGTGCCCGACGTGGGCGACGTGCCGCTCATCGCGGACATGTCCTCGACGATCCTCTCGCGACCGATCGACGTGAGTCGCTTTGGCGTGATCTATGCCGGCGCGCAGAAGAACATCGGACCGGCCGGCCTGGCCGTGGTGATCGTTCGCGACGACCTGCTCGGCCGCGCGCGGCCGGACACGCCGACGGTATTCGACTGGACCGCGATGGCCGCTGATGGGTCGATGCTCAACACGCCGGCCTCGTACTCCTGGTACGTCGCCGGGGCCGTGTTCCAGTGGATCAAGCGCCAGGGCGGACTCGCGGCCATGGAGCGCCTCAACCGCGCCAAGGCGGAGCGCCTTTACGCGGCGGTCGACGCCTCGGGCTTCTACCGCAACCCGGTGCGGCCGGACTGCCGGTCGTGGATGAACGTCCCGTTCGTACTGCCGTCCGCCGAACTCGACAAGCCCTTCCTCGAGGGCGCCAAGGCGGCGGGGCTCGTGGCGCTTGCCGGGCACCGGTCGGTCGGCGGCATGCGCGCCAGCATCTACAACGCCATGCCGATGGCGGGCGTCGAGGCGCTGGTCGCATACATGCAGGACTTCCAGCGGAAGCACGGCTGAGATCCCCAGATGTCCTTCAAGATCCTGACGCTGAACAACATCTCGGTCCGCGGGCTGGAACGCCTGCCGCGCGACCGGTACGAGGTGGCCTCCGAGATCGGGCACCCGGACGCGATCATGCTTCGCTCGGCGGACATGCACTCGATGGACATCCCGGCGAGCGTCATCGCGGTCGCCCGCGCAGGGGCCGGCACCAACAACGTCCCGGTCGCGAGGTTGAGCAGTGCAGGCATCCCGGTGTTCAACGCGCCGGGCGCGAACGCCAACGCGGTGAAGGAACTGGTGCTGGCCGGCCTGTTCCTCGCGGCGCGCAACATCTGCCAGGGATGGGAGTTCGTGCGCTCGCTCGATGGCGACGATCACGCGATCGAGGCGGCGATCGAGAAGGGCAAGAAGAAATTCGTCGGCCACGAACTGCCGACCCGGTCGCTCGGCGTGGTCGGCCTCGGGGCCATCGGCGTCGAGGTCGCCAATGCGGCGCTGGCGCTGGGCATGAAGGTGCGCGGGTACGATCCGCAGATCACGGTGCAGCGCGCCTGGCAGCTGTCCTCCGGCGTCGAACAGGCGCTCAGCCTCGACGACCTGTTCGCGCGCAGCGACATGATCACGGTGCACGTGCCGCTGAACGACGCGACCCGCGGGCTGGTAAACGAGGCGCGGATCAGGCTCATGCGCCGCGGCAGCGCAGTGCTCAACTTCGCGCGCGGGCAGATTGTCGACGAGGCGGCCATGCTGGCCGGACTCGAGCAGGGGCAGCTGTCGACCTACATCTGCGACTTTCCGACCAGAGCGATCAAGGACCACCCGCGGGTGGTGGCGCTTCCGCACCTGGGGGCGTCCACCGGCGAGGCCGAGGAAAACTGCGCGATCATGGCGGCCGACACGCTGCGCGACTACCTCGAGAACGGCAATGTCCGCAATTCGGTCAACTTCCCCGAGGTCGTGCTGCCCAGGATCGGTGACAACCGCATCGCCATTGCCAATCGTAACGTGCCGAACATGGTCGGGCAGATCTCGACCTGCCTGGCGGACGCTAAGCTCAACATCGCCGACCTGCTGAACAAGTCGCGCGGTGACCTGGCCTACACGCTGATCGACACGGATTCGCCGATTCCCGCCGAACTGCTGGGGCGACTGTGCGGTATCGAGGGCGTGCTGCGGGCGAGGCTGGTCTGAGCATGGCGCGCAAGGTGTCCAAGCTTGCCAGTCGGCCCGGGAAGACCTCCCAGTCCGCCAAGTCCGCCAAGTCCGTCAAGTCCGCCGAGCCCGGCAGGACGGCCAGGACGACAAGGGCCGGCAAGGCGGCAACGGCCAGACTCGCCGGGAGCGACGCGCCTGGCCTCGGCGAGATCCGCGATGCCATCGACACGGTCGATGCGCAGATCCACCAGTTGATCAACCAGCGGGCGCGGCTCGCGCAGAAGGTGGGCATTTCGAAGCATGCCGCCGGGCATGCGGTGGACTTCTATCGTCCCGAGCGCGAGGCGCAGGTGCTGCGCATGGTCATCGAGCGCAACCGCAAGGCCCGCGGCCCGCTTGCGGACGAGGAGATCGTGCGCCTGTTCCGCGAGATCATGTCGGCCTGTCTCGCGCAGCAGGACCCGTTGAAGGTTGCATTCCTGGGGCCCGAGGGCACGTTTACGCAGCAGGCGGTGCTCAAGCATTTCGGGCAGTCGGTGCGCGCCCTGCCGCTGACCTCGATCGAGGAAGTTTTCCGCGAGGTCGAGTCCGGCACGGCGGACTTCGGCGTGGTGCCGATCGAGAACTCGAGCGAAGGAACGGTCAACAACACGCTCGACATGTTCCTGACCTCGCCGCTGGGTGTGTGCGGCGAGGTTGAACTTCGTGTGCACCAGAACCTGATGGGCCGCATGACCTCGCTGGAGGACGTGCAGCGGATCTGCGCGCACCCGCAGGCGCTGGCGCAGTGCCGGGGCTGGCTCGCGGAGCACCTGCAGGGTGCCGAACGCCTGCCGGTTGCGAGCAATGCGGAAGGCGCGCGTCGCGCCAGGGACGAGGACGGCACTGCCGCGATCGCCAGCGCCGCCGCCGCGGTCGTCTACGGGCTGAACATGCTGGTGCCCGAGATCGAGGACCGGGCCGACAACACGACGCGCTTCCTGGTCATCGGCAACACGTCGTTCGAGCCGAGCGGCATGGACAAGACCACGCTACTGGTGTCTGCCGCGCACACCGACGCCCCGGGCGCGCTGTTCAGGCTGCTTGAGCCGCTTGCGCGCAGCAACGTCAGCCTGACACGCATCGAGTCGCGTCCGTCCCGGCGGCGCAAGTGGGACTACGTGTTCTTCATCGACCTCGAAGGCCACGCCAGGCAGCAGCCGCTTGCGTCGGCGCTGGCTGAGTTGAAGACGCGTACTTCGTTGTGCCGCGTGCTCGGGTCCTATCCGAAGGCCGTGCTCTGACGATGGTTCGCTACACGGTGGCGCCGTCTGCCGGCATCGCCGGCGAGGTTGCGGTTCCGGGCGACAAGTCTGTTTCGCACCGCGCGCTGATGCTTGGCGCCATCGCCTCGGGCACCACCCGTGCCAGCGGGTTCCTCGAGGGCGAGGACTGCCTGGCAACCATGCGCGCCGTGGCGGCGCTTGGCGTGCAGGTCCGGCGGACAGGTCCGGGCGAGGTCACGATCGAAGGCGTGGGCCTGGATGGCTTCCGGGCGCCCGGCGCTCCGCTGGACATGGGCAATGCCGGCACCGCGATGCGGCTCTTCATGGGGCTGCTGAGCCCGCAGGCCTTCGACTCGGTGCTGCTCGGCGATGAGTCGCTGATGCGCCGGCCGATGGAACGTGTCGCGACGCCGCTGCGCGCCATGGGCGCGACGATCAGCACCAGCAACGGACGACCGCCGGTACGCATTTCCGGCGGCGCACGGTTGGTGGGCATCCGCTACCAGATGCCGGTCGCGAGCGCGCAACTCAAGTCCGCGCTGCTGTTTGCCGGGCTGCGCGCCGAGGGCGACACCACGGTGGTCGAGCCGGCCGTCACGCGCGACCACTCCGAGCGCATGCTGCAGGCATTCGGCTGCGAGGTGTCGTCGGTCGGTGGCGTCGTGACGATCAAGCCGCCCCGCAAGCTCGCGGCGGCGGACATCGAGGTGCCGGGCGACTTCTCGTCCGCCGCGTTCTTCATCGTTGCCGCCTGCATCGGCGCGCGCGCCCCGTTCGTCGTGCGCGGGGTCGGCGTCAACCCCACCCGCACCGGCCTGCTCGAAATGCTGGCGCTGATGGGCGCGGACCTGCGCCTCGTGAACCAGCGCACTTGCGGCGCCGAACCGGTGGCTGACATCGAGATCCGGCCGGCTGCGCTGCGTGGCATCCGGGTTCCCGAGCGGCTGGTGCCGCTCGCCATCGACGAGTTTCCCGCCTTCTTCATCGCCGCAGCCTGCGCCGCCGGCGAGACCCTGGTGACCGGTGCCGGGGAGTTGCGCGTGAAGGAAAGCGACCGCATCGCCGTCATGGCGCGCGGCCTCGGTGCGCTCGGCGTTCGACACGAGGTGCTGCCGGACGGGCTGCGCATCGAGGGCGGCGAACTCGGCGGCGGCGTCATCGACAGTGGCGGGGACCACCGCATCGCGATGTCCTTCGCGATTGCGAGCCTGCGCGCCTCGGCGCCGATCGAGATCCTCGACGTCGCCAACGTCGCGACGTCGTTTCCCGGGTTCGCCTCGCTGGGCCGCTCGGTAGGATTGGATATCGAGGAATCGGCCTGAGGACCGCCATGGACGTTCCAGTCATTGCCATCGACGGCCCGAGCGGTTCCGGCAAGGGGACCGTTGCCCGGCTGCTGGCCGGCCGCCTGGGCTGGCACCTGCTCGACAGCGGGGCGCTGTACCGGCTGGTCGCAATGGCCGGCGCGGCGCGTGGGCTCGCTGCCGACGACGGGGCGGGGCATGCGGCAGCGGCCGCGGCGCTGGATGCGCGCTTCGAAACGGATGCCGGCGACAACGAGCGCGTGCTGCTCGACGGTCGCGAAGTGACGCTTGAATTGCGCACCGAGTCGGCCGGCGCCGCGGCTTCGCGGGTTGCCGCGATGCCGCAGGTCCGTGCCGCATTGCTTGGGCGCCAGCGCGCCTTTGCCGCGCCACCCGGGCTGGTCGCGGACGGCCGGGACATGGGCACGGTGGTTTTCGCCGGGGCCCCGGTGAAGGTCTATCTCACGGCCAGCGCCGAAGAGCGCGCGCTCAGGCGCTATAAGCAGTTGAAAGAAAAGGGACTTACTGCTAATCTCGCCGACCTTTCCCAGGAGATCCTGGACAGGGATCGGCGTGATTCCACCCGGCCCGTGGCGCCACTGCGCCCGGCGCCGGATGCGTTCGTCCTCGACTCGACCGGCATGCCGATCGATGCGGTGGTGGAACGGATTCTCGCCGTCGCCAGAAGCCGGGTTCCTGTGGCCCTTTGATCGTACCGTCGCCCGAACGGATGCGGGCGTTTTGTCGTTAACCCCTGTTGGCATGATGCCGGCGGGAATACGGGTCGCGAGACCCCTGGAAGAGAACCTAAATGACCGAGAGCTTTGCCCAACTGTTCGAAGAGAGCCTGGCGAGTCAGCGCATTCGCCCGGGCCAGATCCTCACCGGCCGCGTGATCGAGATCGGTCCCGACAAGGTCGTGGTGAGTGCCGGCCTCAAGTCCGAGGCCGTGATCGACTTGAGCCAGTTCAAGAATGAGCGTGGTGAGATCGAAGTCAAAGTCGGCGACGACGTCGAAGTCGCCCTCGACAGCGTCGAGGACGGGTCCGGCGAGACGCGCCTGTCGCGCGAGAAAGCCAAGCGGGCCCGCACCTGGGAGCGCCTCGAGACGGCGTTCGAGCAGGGCGAGGTCGTCACCGGCCTGATCAACGGCCGCGTAAAGGGCGGTTTCACCGTCGAGATCGATTTCGTTCGCGCCTTCCTGCCAGGATCGCTGGTGGACGTGCGCCCGGTGCGCGACCCGAGCTACCTCGAGGGCAAGACGCTCGAGTTCAAGGTCATCAAGCTCGACCAGAAGCGCAACAACGTAGTGGTGTCGCGCCGCGCCGTCGTCGAGCAGGAATACAGCGCCGAGCGCAGCGAACTCCTCGACAAGCTGAACGAGGGCTCGGTCGTCAAGGGCGTGGTCAAGAACCTCACCGACTACGGCGCGTTCGTGGACCTCGGCGGCATCGACGGCCTTCTGCACATCACCGACATGGCGTGGAAGCGAGTCAAGCACCCGTCGGAAGTGGTCAACGTGGGCGACGAGATCGACGTGCGCATCCTCAAGTTCGATCGCGAGCGGCAGCGCGTCAGCCTGGGGCTCAAGCAGCTCGGCGCCGACCCGTGGCAGAACATCGCGCGCCGCTATCCGGCGCAGACGCGACTGTTCGGCAAGGTCACCAACATCGCCGACTACGGCTGCTTCGTCGAGATCGAGGAGGGCGTCGAGGGCCTGGTGCACGTCTCCGAGATGGACTGGACGAACAAGAACGTCAATCCGTCGAAGGTCGTCCACACGGGCGAGGAAGTCGAGGTCATGGTGCTCGACATCGACGAGGAGCGCCGCCGCATCTCGCTCGGCGTGAAGCAGTGCAAGCCCAATCCGTGGCGTGAGTTCGGCGACAACTACAATCGCGGCGACCACGTGAACGGGCAGATCCGCTCGATCACCGACTTCGGCCTGTTCATCGGGCTGCCGGGCGGCATCGATGGCCTGGTGCACCTCTCCGACCTGTCCTGGGACGTCCCGGGCGAGGAAGCGGTGCGTGGGTACCAGAAGGGCCAGGAGGTCGAGGCCATCGTGGTCGCCATCGACCCGGAGCGCGAGCGCATCTCGCTCAGCGTCAAGCAGCTGGCGAAGGACCCGTTCTCGACCTGGATCGCCGAGCACCCGAAGGGCACCATCGTCCGCGGCCTGGTCCGCGAGGTGGACGCCAAGGGCGCGATCGTCGATCTCGGTGGCGGCATCGACGGCTACCTGCGCGCCTCGGAACTGTCGCGTGACCGTGTCGAGGACGCCCGCATGCTGATCAAGGTCGGCGACGAGGTCGAGGCGAAGTTCACGGCGGTGGATCGCAAGGTTCGCACGATCGCACTGTCGATCAAGGCGAAGGACATGGCCGAGGAACAGGAAGCGATGGAGAGCTATCGTTCCGATTCCTCGACCGGCACCAGCCTCGGCGACCTGCTCAAGGAGCAGATCTCCGGACAGTAACAAGAGCCGGACGCGGTCCTCGCGGCGGGTTGCCGCCGCGAGGACCAGCGTATCGGGCCGACGGCGACACAGCGGGGGAGTTGCAGAGTGGACGGCGAGCGCAGCATGACCAAGTCCGAGCTCATCGAGCTCATCGCCGCCAAGCAGGGCCACCTGCCGGCCAAGGACGTTGAACTCGCGGTGAAGCAGATCCTCGAAATCATGAGCGATGCGCTGGCCCAGGGCCAGCGCATCGAGATTCGCGGCTTCGGCAGCTTCAGCCTGCATTTCCGGCCGCCGCGGCAGGGTCGCAATCCCAAGACCGGCGAATCGGTCGCACTTGCCGGCAAGTACGTGCCCCACTTCAAGCCGGGCAAGGACCTGCGCGAACGGGTCAACGAACCGGCGGACGTCGAGGCAGTGCCCGCGACTGCCCAGTGACCGGGTTGCGCCCGTCCGGGTGCTAGACTGCCGCCAGCTTTTCCTGCGTCCGGTTGAAGATGCTGCGGCGAATCGCCCTAATCATTGCCATCGTCCTGCTCGTCGTCCTGGCGGTGATTTTCACCGCCCTGAACCAGCAGCGGTTTGCCGTGGACTTCGCCATGGTGCGCTTCGAGGTTTCCTCGGGACTGGCGTTGCTGATTGCCTTGTCGGCAGGCTTCCTCGGCGGTGCGCTGTGGCGTTCCAACTGGATCGCGCGCCTGCTGGCCGAGCGCGGACGCTTGCGCGAGGCCTTGCGTCTGGCCGAAACGCGCGGGCGCGGGCCGGAAGACCCGCCGGACGGCGGCTGAACCCGTGAACACGTTCTGGATGGTGTTTACCGGGACGCTCGCCACCGGCTGGGGAGCGACGGCGGCGTACGCCGAGTACCGGCGGCGCCGACGCGCGCGCCGGCGCGACCGGTACCTCGAAGGCGTGCGTTACCTGCTCGACGACAAGCCTGATCGGGCGCTCGAGGTATTTCTCGGTCTGGCAGCCAGCGACGACGAGACCATCGACACGCACTTCGCGCTCGGCAGCCTGTACCGGCGGCGCGGCGAGGTCGACCGTGCGATCCGTGTCCACGAGCACATCGTTGGCCGAGCGGGCCTGGATCCGCGCCATCGCGATGCGGCGCTGATGGAACTGGCACGCGACTACTTCCGGGCCGGGCTCTATGACCGCGCGGAGGAGATTTTCCTGCAACTCGCCGAGGACGGCGTCGAGCCCGCGGTGGCGCTTACCCACCTGGTCCGCATCAGCGAACTGCAGCACGACTGGGCCCAGGCCGCGGCGATGCACGCGCGGCTGCGGGCCGTGGGCGTTCCCGGCCAGCCGGGTGCGGCTGCCCATCACTGGTGCGAACTCGCCGAGGCGGCCATCGGCCAGCGCGACCTGGAACAGGCGCGCGCGCACCTGCGAACCGCCAGGCGGGAGCAGAAGGAGTCCGGCCGTGTGTCGATCCTGCGCGGCGATGTGGCGCGCATGCAGGGCGATCCGGGCCGTGCCGTGCAACTGTACCGGAGCGTCGTGCGGCTCGACTTCCACCTGCTGCCCCTGGTGCTGCCACGGCTCGCCGAGGCCGCCCGGCAAGCGGGCGACCTGGACCTGTTCGACGAGTCGTTACGCGAACTGATGCGCAACGGCGTCGGCAACCGCTCCGAGATCGCCTACGCGGCCATCGTGAGCGGGTACTACGACAACCCGGTCATCCTGGAGTGCGTGAAGGAGCTGCTGGCCACCGACAGCGACCTGCACGACCTGTCGAGCGCGTTGCTTGCCCCGGGCCTCGAGCCCGGGCCGGCCCAGTTGCTCGCGGTCGCCGGTGCGCTGCGCAACGTGGTGCTGCGCCACGCGCGCTATCGATGCAGCGTCTGCGGCATCGACAGCTCGACCTTCCTCTGGCAGTGCCCGGGTTGCAGGTCCTGGGACACCCAGCGCGCAATCGCCGCGCTTGAATTCCTGCCGCGGGCTGCCCGCCCCGGATCCCCTCCCGACTGAAAGTATTTCTGCGCGAACGCGGCCGGAACTCGGCGCGCGAAACCCCCAGTCCTTGGTTAGCTTGACGTCGACCGCACCCATTCCGGGCCTGCGGCGAGTAGAAGCCAAGGAGGCAATCATGAAACAGGGATACCGGACGGCGGTCCGGGCACTGATCGCGAGCCTGGTCCCGATGGTCGCGCTGGGCGGACCGGTCAACATCAACTCGGCGGACGCGGGCACGCTCGCACGCGAGCTCGAGGGCATCGGTCCGGCCAAGGCGCAAGCCATCGTCGACTATCGCCAGAAGAACGGGCCGTTCAAGAGCCCTGAAGACCTGCGCAAGGTGCAGGGCATCGGCGAAAAAGTGTTCGACCAGAATCGCGACAACATCCGGGTGGGTGGCGCGGCCCCGTCGTCGCCGCAGCAGAAGGCTGCCGGAAAGAAGAACGTGGGCGGTTCCTGAGGTGCTGCGGCACGGTGGCCGGGTGCCGGGACCGGCCACCGTGCCGCGCCACGTGGAGCCAGGGCCGGGATCCGCTATGATTCACTCGTTCCAGGGAGAATCAGCAGGTAACGCGCATGGTAAGAATCAGGACGGCGGTCTTTCCAGTCGCCGGTCGCGGGACGCGATTCCTGCCGGCGACCAAGGCCAGCCCGAAGGAAATGCTGCCCATCGTGGACAAGCCGCTGATCCAGTACGCGGCCGAGGAGGCGCTCTCCGCCGGCGCCGAAAAGCTGGTGTTCATCACCGGGTCCGCCAAGCGCGCGATCGAGGACCACTTCGACACGGATCATGAACTCGAGAAGGAACTCGAGGCCCAGGGCAAGCAGGACCTGCTGGACGCGGTGCGCGGAATCGTGCCCTCGTACGCGAGCTGCATCTACATCCGCCAGCCCGCACCGCTGGGACTCGGCCACGCCGTACTGTGCTCCCGCCCTGCGGTCGGCAACGAACCGTTTTTCGTGCACCTGGCCGACGACCTGATCGACGCGGCCGAACCGTGCCTGGGCCAGATGGCCAAGTCACTCGACGGCCGGCTGGCGAGCGTGCTCGGCGTCGAGACCGTCGAGCGTGACCAGACCGACAAGTACGGAATCGTCGCCGTCACGCCGGTGGACGGGCGGCTGTCGCGCGTCGAGCGCATCGTCGAGAAGCCGAAGCCGGAGGACGCGCCTTCCACGCTCGCGGTGGTGGGTCGCTACCTGCTCACGCCCGCGATCTACAGCAAGCTCGAGACCACCGGTCGCGGCGCCGGCGGAGAAATACAGCTGACCGACGGCATTGCCGCGTTGATCGCCGACGAGCCGGTGTACGCCTATGCGTTCGAAGGCCGCCGCTACGATTGCGGCTCGAAGCTCGGCTACCTCGAGGCGACTGTCGAGCTGGCGCTGATGCATCCCGGCGTCGGCGAACAGTTCGCCGGCTATCTCGACCGGCTTGCAGCCAGGCGTCGTCCCGGCTGATTTCCACCACCTCAATCGGCGTTCCTCCGGAGAAATCATGTTGCGCAACCAGGACCTGCAGCAGCGTCGCGACGCGGCATTCGCGCGCGGACTTGGCAACCAGTTGCCGGTGTATGTCGCGCGCGCGCGCAATGCCGAGATGTGGGACGTGGAAGGCAGGCGATACATCGACTTCGGCGCGGGCATCGCGGTGCTGAACACCGGGCACCTGCACCCGAAGGTGCAGGCCGCGGCGGCGAAGCAGCTCGAGGCGTTCAGCCACACCTGCCTGATGGTCACGCCCTACGAGTCCGCGGTCGCGCTGGCCGAGAAGCTGATCCGCCTCGCGCCCGGTCCGACGCCGAAGAAGGCAATCTTCGTGACCACGGGCGCGGAGGCAGTCGAAAACTGCGTCAAGATCGCGCGCGCACACACCGGCCGGTCCGGGGTGATCGCGTTCGGCGGCGGGTTCCACGGGCGCACCTACATGGCGATGGCGCTCACGGGCAAGGTGACGCCGTACAAGGCCGGGTTCGGGCCATTTCCCGCCGAGGTTTTTCACGCGCCATTCCCGATCGCGTACCACGGCGTCAGCGTCGGGGACAGCCTCGCGGCGCTCGAGCAGGTTTTCAGGAACGACATCGAGCCTGCGCGTGTCGCGGCGATCATCATCGAGCCGGTGATGGGCGAGGGTGGCTTCTACGTCGCGCCGCCTGAATTCCTGCGGGCGCTGCGCAGGCTCTGCGACCAGCACGGCATCGTGCTGGTGGTCGACGAGATCCAGACCGGATTCGCGCGCACCGGCCGCATGTTCGCGATCGAGCACGCGGGCGTCGAGCCCGACCTGATGACCATGGCCAAGAGCCTGGCCGGGGGATTTCCACTGGCAGCCGTGGTCGGCAAGGCCGGGATCATGGACGCCCCGGGGCCGGGCGGCCTCGGCGGCACCTATGCGGGGTCGCCGATTGCCTGCGCTGCCGGCCTCGCGGTGCTGGAGGTGATCGAGCAGGAAGACCTCTGCGCGCGCGCGGTCGCCATCGGCGACCTGATGACCAGCCTGCTGCATGACCTGGCGCGCGAGATCCCTGCGATCGGCGACGTGCGCGGCCTCGGCGCCATGGTCGCGATGGAACTGGTCAGGAACCGCGATCCGCACTCGCCCGATGCGGGCCTGGCCAAGGCGCTGACGAAACGTGCGGCGGAGAAGGGCCTGGTGCTGCTGTCCTGCGGAATCCATGGCAACGTGATCCGCCTGCTGGTGCCATTGACCGCATCTAATGCGATCGTCAGGGAGGGCATGGGCATCCTGTCCGAATCACTGCGCGAACTGGCCGCCGCCGAGGTCGAGACGGGAGTGACCGCGTGACCGGAATAGGTACCCCGGCGACGTGGGGCATTTTCGTTGCGTTCGTGCTGGTGGCGCTGGTCGTGGACTTTGCGGCGATGCGCAGCCAGGGTGCGCATCGGGTCGGCATGCGGGAGGCCGCGGTCTGGTCGCTGGTCTGGGTCGTCGTCTCGTTCCTGTTCGTGGCGTGGCTGTGGTTGCGGCTGCGCGACGCCCAGGGCATCGAGTTCGCCAACACCAAGGCGCTCGAGTTCATCACCGGGTACCTGGTCGAGAAGGCGCTCGCGGTCGACAACATCTTCGTGTTCCTGATGGTGTTCACCTACTTCAAGGTGCCGGCGGAATTCCAGAAGCGGGTGCTGATGATCGGCATCCTGGGCGCGATCGCGCTGCGCGCGGTCCTGATCCTGGTCGGCGCCTGGCTGCTGCAGAATTTCCACTGGCTGCTGTATGTCTTCGGCGCGTTCCTGCTGCTGACCGGCGTCAAGATGTGGTGGGCCGCCGGGCAGGAGCCCGACCTGGCCGGCAACCCGGTGTTGAAATGGATCCACAGGCGAATCCGGATTTCGCCGACCTTCGACGGCGAGAAATTCTTCACGGTACGTGACGGCGTGCGCATGGCGACCCCGCTGTTCGTGGTGATCGCGATGATCGGCGTCGTTGACGTGATATTTGCCGTGGACTCGATCCCGGCGATTTTCGCCATCACCCTCGACCCGTTCATCGTGCTTACGTCGAACGTGTTCGCGATTCTCGGCCTGCGCGCGATGTACTTCCTTCTCGCCAACATGCACGAGAAGTTCCACCTGCTTTCCTACGGGCTCGCGCTGATACTCGGCCTGATCGGTACCAAGATGCTGATCGCCGGCGTCTACAAGGTCCCGGTCGGCTGGTCGCTCGGGGCGACGGCGCTGATCCTGGTGGCGACCATGGTGCTGTCGCTGCTGATACCGGCCCGGACCGAGGCGTCGCGGCCCGGTACCAGCAGCCTTGCAAGCGCACCGTCGGCAAGGCTTCGGGCAGGGTCCGAGGCAGAGGAAACGAAAAATGCCTGATCCCGGCTCCAGGTCGGCGGCCGGGATACCAGCCGGGGTAGAGCCGCCGGTCTCTACCTATTGAGTTCGGAATCTGGCTCGGTAGCCCTCAGCAGCGCCTGACGGCGCATCAAGCCAGGCATCGTCACCCAAGGAGACTGGACGTCATGGAAGCAACAAGGTCATCCGGTTCGTACAGCGGCACCTGGCGCATAGCCGCGCTGCTCGCCTGCTCGTTACTGTGCGCGAGTGGAAGCGCAATCGCCGCTGAACAGGAGTCTCGTGGCTTCTACGCCGGTGGCATGGTTGGCGCCACGAGTTTCGATGACGACGGCCTCTTCAACGGCTACAAGTTCGACGATTCCGGCGTTGGCTATGCCGCATTCGCCGGCTACAAATTCTTGAGGTACCTGTCGGTCGAAGGGCGCATTTCATACCTCGGAAGCTACAGCATCAAGGATCCGTTCTTCGGCCAGAAAGAGGATTTCGATGCCACCGCGCTCTCGGCGCACGTGGTAGGCATCATTCCATTCGGGAAGAGCGGCTGGGAGATGTTCGGGCAACTCGGCATCGGCAGCCTGAAACTGGATGCCAACTGCTGTGGCGATGACAACCAGACCTTCGGAAGTGCCGGACTGGGTGTGCGGTTCTACCCGAGCCCTCACCTGGGCATCAGCCTGCAGACGGACGCATATGCGTTCGAGGAAGATGCCTACTACGGCACCTATGACATCGCGATCGCCGCGACGCAGCTGGGAGTCCAGTACATCTTCTAGGTCCGGCGACCGCGAACGGCTGGCCGACCATGCCGTTGCGTTGTTCCTCGTCGGGCTCGAAGACGTTCACGCGGAAGTTGCAGTCGCCGGAATGCAGCGTTCGCGTGTCGTAGCCGCAGCAACGCGAGCCGTTCGCGGCGACATGCAATCATGTCACCGACAGCAAGGTCTACCGCGAGTGTTGATGGTGTTGGAAGCAGGGGAACCGCGTTGCTGAATTTTCGTGACCAAGTCATCGTGATCACCGGCGGCTCGTCCGGTCTCGGGCTCGAGCTTGCTCGCCGCCTCGCCGCTCAGGGCGCCCGCCTTACACTGGTCGCCCGGGACCAGGCCAGGCTCGAGCGGGCCGCCGGTGCGCTTCGCGCGCTCCCGGGCGGTGCGACGGTTCGAACCGAGTCGGTGGATGTCCGGGACGAGGCCGCTGTCCACGCCTGCATGCAGCGCGTCGCCGAGGCCGAGGGTCGCATCGACATGCTCGTCAACAGCGCGGGCATCCTGCGCGAGGGCCGCGTCGAGAGCCTGCCGCTCGAGGATTTCCGGGACGTGATGGAGGTCAACTTCTTTGGCCTGCTCATCGCCACGCGAGCCGCATTGCCGCACTTGAGGGCCAGTCGCGGCCGGCTCGTCAATATCGCCTCGGTGGCCGGTTTGACCGGTGTCTTCGGCTACACGCCTTACTGTTCGTCCAAGCACGCGTTGGTCGGCCTGACCGAGTCGATGCGTTTCGAACTCGCGCCGATGGGTGTCACGGTGCAACTGGTCTGTCCCGGCGAGTTCTACTCGCCGATGACCGATGAACTCGAAGCAAGCCGGACGCCGGAAAATCGCGCCCACTCCCAGACGATACCGAAGGCGCGCGTGGAATCCATTGCCGCGGCAAGCCTGGCCGGCATCCAGTCCAACCGGTTCCTCGTCGTCCCGGGAGCGATGACCAGGCTGGTCGTGTTCGCGGCGCGTCACTTCCCGGGGCTCACGCGCGCGTTGGGCGATCGCACGATCAGCCGCGTACAAAGCGGGAACTGAACCCGCGTCAGCCGGGGCGGGAAACCATGGCACGCTGCCTCTCGTCCCGGTAGCCCGTCGGCGTCGTTGATGTCCAGCGACGAAATGCCTGGTTGAAGCAGCTCTGGCTCGAGTAGCCGAGTGCCATGGCCAACTGGAGCAGCGGCAACCCGCCGCGCTGTACGAGCTCTAACGCTCGATCCCGGCGTATCTCGTCCAGCAGGCCGGCGAATGTCACGTTGTGCTCTTGCAGCCGTCGTTGCAGTGTACGTGGGTGCAGGTGCAGACACTTCGCTACCGCGTCCCGCGAGCAACGGCCGGTGGCCAGCAGTGCGCCGATGAAGTGGCGGGTTGATTCGACGACATCGACTTCGATCTGCCGCCGTGTCTGCTCGAGGTAGGCCGTCACGATCGGCGCGTAGGTCGGGTCGCGCACAGCCGTCCGCAATTGCATCCACCTGCCATCGAAATACAAAGCATTCATTTCGGCGCCGTAGTGGATTGGACAGCCGAAATGGCGCCGCGCCACGCGATTTGCCTGCGGTGCCCGGTGATGGAACGTGACACGGGCGAATCGCGGTCGCGCCTCGCCGATCAACATCGCCACAGAATTACCCATCGCCGCGAGTGCCATCTCGACGAGCTGCCGGCCCGCGGTGGTGTGCGGTTTTGGCACGTACGAGATCGCAGCGATCGGTCGACCCAGGCCAGCCCGCGAGGTCGTGGCAGGAGATCGGAGTTCCAGCGTGGACCCACTGGTGTGCGTCGCCATGTTGCGTTCGATCGCCCGAAGCGCATCACCCACGGTGTCGGTCAGTCGGGCCACCAGGCCGATGGGTCCAAGGACGTTCAGGTTCTGGATCATGCCCAGCCGCAGGCCGAATTCCGGGCAGTGCCAGCTCTGAGCGCAGTCCTCCAGCAGCTCAGACCATTCCGCATAGGGCACGCGGGCCTCAGGGTCGGCCAGTTGCGCGAGTGACAGACCGTGGCGACGCAGCATCGGCCCCAGGGGCTGGTGCAGCTCGCGCGCCAGCACGTCCAGCCCGCTGAGTGAGCCGGCGCGGGTGAAATAGCGAACCCCGGGATTGCGTCGCATGTCTCCGATTCTAAAGCCGCGGGCCGCGGGCGGCGCAATATTGGCCCCCGCTGACCCAGGAGGAGACCGACATGACGACGCCTTCCGACCAGACGGTCATCGCCACGCTGCACGAGACCTTTGACCTGCAGCGGCGTGCCTATCTGAAGGAACCCGAACCGAGCCTCGCCACCCGGCTCGAAATGCTGGGACGCATTCCCGGGATGATGATGGCCAACGCCAGGCGCGTCGCCGAGGCCCTGAACGACGACTACGGCTATCACAACGAACTCACCGCCTACCTGTTCGACGTCCTGAACGTTGCCGAGCGTGCCCAGTACGCCGCCGCGCACCTCGAGAAGTGGATGAAACGCGACGAGCGCGAGCTCGAGCCGCAGTTGTACGGCAGCTCGAAGGCGTACATCGAGTTCCAGCCCAAAGGGGTGATCGGCAACATGCCGGCCTGGAACTTCCCGGTCGACCTCTCGGTCGGGCCGCTGGTCGAAATGCTGGCCGCAGGTAATCGGGTGATCATCAAGCCGTCTGAGCAGACACCGGCGGTCGGCCAGTTGCTGGCGGAAATGCTGGGTGACACCTTTGCCCGCGAGCAGGTCTCGGTGGTCAATGGCGGGCTCGACCTCGCGCGCCATTTCAGCACCTTGAAGTGGGACCATCTTCTGTACACGGGTAACACTGCGGTCGGCAAGGAAATCATGCGCAACGCGGCGCAGAACCTGGTGCCGGTAACGCTGGAACTCGGCGGCCGCAATCCGACCGTGTTCACCGAGGATGCGATTACGCGGGAAAACGTCCGTCTCATGCTCGGTTCCAAGCTGACCAAGAATGGCCAGTTGTGCATCGCGGTCAATCACGTGCTCGTACCAGACTCGGCACGCGACAGGTTTGTAGGCCTGGTGCGGGAGGTGATCGAGTCTTTGGTGGGCGACTACACGGCGAGCCCACAGGTGGGTTGCTCGGTGATCAACACCAGGCAGATGGACCGGCTGCAGCGGTACCTGGATGACGCACGCGAACGAGACGCGAAAGGCGTGATCGAGATCGGATCCCCTGCCACGGCGGCGAATCAGCGTCGCATGCCCGTGACCCTGGTCATCAATCCCACGCCCGAGGCACTCGTGTGCCAGCAAGAGGTGTTCGGGCCGATCCTGCCGGTACACACGTACCGGGATTTCGACGAGGTCATCGAGCACATCCAGGCCGGCGAGCGGCCGCTCGGAATCTACATTTTCTCGAACCGGCCCGAACTGGTGGAACGCCTGCGCCGCAACACCTCCTCGGGCGGTTTCTGCGTGAATGCGGCGTCGCTGCAGGGTGCCCAGGCCAACCTTGGCTTCGGCGGCGTCGGCAACAGCGGCATGGGGCGGCACCACGGCTTCGAAGGCTTTCGCGAGTTTTCCAATCCGCGCGGCGTGCTCGAGTTGGCAGCGGACGCGCACATCGAACCATTGATGTCACCGCACGGTGAGGCGGCCCGCCAGTTCGTCAGGCACGTCACCGGCGGCGCACTCGGTTGACGCCAGTTTGATGAACACACCATCCGACCGAGGGAGGCGCTGATGCAGAACCATGCCCTGGCACGATGGCGGGCCCACGAGAAATCCATCGGCGCCTGGCTGACCGTGTCCGACTGCAGGGACTGCGCGTCATCGACAGTTCCATCATTCCGCGCATCATCGGTGGCAACACCATGGCACCGACGATCATGATCGCCGAGAAGGGGGCCGACATGTTCAGGCAGGACATCAAGGGGACGACCTGATGGGACGCACGCACAACTTCGTCCCGGCGACCAGCCTGGACTACCGGGGCCTGGCCGAGAAGCGCCTGCCGCGATTCCTGTTCGACTACATCGACGGCGGCGCCGGCGATGAACTGACGCTGCAGCGCAACGTGGCGGATTTCCAATCCATCCGCATCCGGCAGCACGTGATGCGCGACGTATCGACCATCGATACGTCGACCACGCTGCTCGGCGAGCCGGTCGCTATGCCGGTGGCACTGGCGCCGATCGGCATGGCGGGACTGTACCGCCGGCGAGGAGAAGTGCAGGCGATGCGCGCCTCGGACGCGGTGGGCATCCCGTTCACGCTCTCGACGCTTGGTATCTGTTCGCTGGAGGAACTCCGGGCGGAAGCGCGGAAGCCGTTCTGGTTCCAGCAATACATGGTCCATGACCGCAAGGCGGTCCGGCGGCTGCTCGAACGGGCGATGGCGAATGGCTGCACGACATTGATCTTCACGGCCGACATGCCCGTCGCGGGCATGCGCTACCGCGACACTCGCAACGGGATGCTCAGCGACGGCATCCGCTGCAAGCTCGGTCGCGCGTGGCAGCTCGGCAAGCGACCCGGGTGGATTTACGACGTCGGCGTGCGCGGCAAACCGCACACCTTCGGGACCATTTCGGAGCTGATCTCCGGACCGACCGACATGAAGGCGGTCAAGGCCTGGGTCGACAGCCAGTACGATCCCGCCGTGACGTGGGCCGACGTCGACTGGCTGCGTGGCATCTGGAAAGGCAAGCTTGTCATCAAGGGCATTCTCGAGGCCGACGACGCACGCGCGGCCCTAGATGCGGGCGCCGACGGCATCGTGATTTCGAACCACGGCGGGCGGCAGCTCGACGGCGTGGCGTCAACGATCTCCAAGCTGCCGGCGGTCGTGGAAGCCGTGGCGGGCCGCATGGAGGTGCTGGTCGACGGGGGCGTGCGCGGCGGCATGGACATCTTCAAGGCGGTCGCGCTCGGGGCCAACGGAGTGCTGGTTGGCCGGCCGTGGGCCTGGGCGATTGCCGCAAGCGGGGAGGCGGGCCTCGTCGACCTGCTGGCAACATTCAAGCAGGAGCTGGCGGTCGCGATGGCGCTGACCGGGGCGCGGTCGATCAGCGGGGTACACCGCGGACTGATCGACCTGGACGCATGCTGAAGAGTTGGCTCCGACACGTGGATTCGAACCACGGACCCGCTGATTAACAGTCAGCTGCTCTACCGCTGAGCTATGTCGGAACTGGAGGGCGCAGGATTCTCCGGATTGGGGGCACATTAGTCAAGGTAAGCGGTCAAGCCTCGCGCAGGACCTTGCCCATGCGGTCCAGCGCTTTCTCGAGCGTCTCCATGCTGACCGCGAATGAGAAGCGGATATGGCCTGGCGCGCCGAATCCGGTGCCCGGCACGCCGGCAACACCGGCCTTGTCCAGCAGCAACTCGGCAAACTCGTGGTCGTCGGCCAGGCCGCAGTTCTCGATCGCTTCCGATACGTCGCAGAACGCGTAGAAAGTCCCTGCAGCGGGCAATACCCGCACGCCGGGCAGCGCATTCAGTCCGGCATTGAAGAAGTCGTGCCGGGCCTTGAAATGCCGGTTCATCTCGACGACGCAGGCCTGGTCGCCGCCCAGTGCCGCAACCGCGGCCTTCTGCGCGATCGAGGACGGGTTCGAGGTGCTCTGGCTCTGGATCGTGGCCATCGCCTCGATGATCGCCGCCGGCCCCCCGCAATAGCCGATTCGCCAGCCCGTCATCGCATAGCTCTTCGACACGCCATTGATCGTCACCGTGCGCTCGTAGAGGTCCGGGCAGGCCGTCAGGAAACTGCAGAACGGCTCCTTCGCCCAGTAGATGTGCTCGTACATGTCGTCGGTGGCGATCAGCACGTCGTGGTGCCTGCGAAGCACTGCGCCGAGCGCGTGCAGTTCGGCGCTTGTATAGGCCGCACCGGTCGGGTTTGAAGGACTGTTCAGCATGAACAGCCGGGTCTTGGGCGTGATCGCCGCCTCGAGCTGGGCTGGCGTGACCTTGTAGCCCTGCTCCGGGCCGGCGTACGGGGTCACCGGCGTGCCTTCGGCGAGCAAGGCCATGTCGGGATAGGAGACCCAGTACGGCGCCGGGATGATCACTTCATCACCAGGGTCAATCACTGCCATGAACAGGTTGTAGATCGTCTGCTTCGCGCCGGTCGATACCAGCACCTGCGGTCGCGCGTACTCAATGCCGTTGTCGCGCCTGAACTTGGCGATGATGGCGTCCTTGAGGTCTGGAATCCCCTCGACGGCCGTGTAGCGCGTGAAGCCCTTGCGGATAGCCTCGACACCGGCGTCGGCGACGTGAGCCGGCGTGTCGAAGTCGGGCTCGCCGACCCCGAGGCCAATGATGTCGCGGCCTTCGGCCTTGAGCCTGGCGACACGACCGGTGAGTGCGACGGTGGGAGAGGGCTTGACGCGCTTCAGACGCTCTGCGAGGACCAGTGTCAATGGAGTCTTCCGGGAGGGGCGGGAGTGGCCTGCTATTTTAGGGTAATCTGCCGTTCCTCCCAAACGCGGTTTTTCCCGCGGGTTCCATGGAAGAACGACCCTTTCGACTGAGTTCGAACTACCAGCCGGCCGGCGACCAGCCGCAGGCGATCGCCCAGCTGGTCGACGGGCTCCAGAGCGGCCTGGCGCACCAGACGCTGCTCGGCGTGACGGGGTCGGGCAAGACGTTCACGATCGCCAACGTGATCGAGCACCTGCAGCGGCCGACGCTGGTGATGGCGCACAACAAGACGCTCGCGGCGCAGTTGTACGGCGAGTTCCGGACGTATTTTCCGGACAATGCGGTCGAGTACTTCGTCAGCTACTACGACTACTACCAGCCCGAGGCCTACGTCCCGTCGTCGGACACCTTCATCGAGAAGGACGCCTCGGTGAACGCCCACATCGAGCAGATGCGGCTCTCGGCGACGAAGGCGCTGCTGGAGCGTCACGACTCGATCATCGTCGCGACCGTGTCCTCGATCTACGGGCTCGGCGATCCGCAGGCGTATTTCGCCATGGTGCTGCACCTGGTGCGCGGCGACCGGATGGACCAGCGCAAGCTGCTGAGGCGCCTGACGGACATGCAGTACACGCGCAACGAACTCGATCTCTCGGCCGGCACGTACCGCGTGAGGGGTGACGTGATCGACGTGTTCCCGGCCGAATCCGGCCGCGAGGCGGTGCGGGTCGAACTGTTCGATGACGAGATCGAGGCGCTGTCGTGGTTCGATCCGCTCACCGGCGAGGTGCTGCGCAAGGTGCCGCGGCTCACCGTCTATCCGTCATCCCACTACGTCACGCCGAAGGAGCGGGTCGACCACGCGATCGCCGAGATCCGCGACGAGCTGCGCGGGCGACTGCTCGAGCTGCGCGGCCTGGACAAGCTGGTCGAGGCGCAGCGGCTGGAGCAGCGCTGCACCTTCGACCTCGAGATGATGATGGAGATGGGCTATTGCTCCGGTATCGAGAACTATTCGCGCTACCTGTCCGGCCGGGCCCCGGGCGAGCCGCCGCCCTGCCTGTTCGACTACCTGCCGAAGGATGCGCTGCTGGTCGTGGACGAGAGCCACGTGACCATCCCGCAGATCGGCGGGATGTACCGCGGCGACCGTTCGCGCAAGGAAACGCTGGTGGAGTACGGCTTCCGCCTGCCGTCCGCGCTCGACAACCGGCCGCTGCGCTTCGACGAGTGGGAGCAGATGGCGCCGCAGATGATCTTCGTCTCCGCGACGCCGGGAGCCTACGAGGCGCGCAAGTCGGGCGCGGTGGTGGAGCAGGTGGTGCGCCCGACCGGCCTGGTGGACCCGGAGGTCGAGGTGAGGCCGGTGCGCACGCAGGTGGACGACGTGCTCTCCGAGATCCACCGCTGCGTAGCGCGCGACGAACGCGTGCTCATCACGACGTTGACCAAGCGCATGGCCGAGGACCTGACCGAGTACCTCGACGAGCACGGCGTGCGCGTGCGCTACCTGCACTCCGACATCGAGACCGTCGAGCGCGTCGAGATCATCCGCGACCTGCGGCTCGGCAAGTTCGACGTACTGGTCGGCATCAACCTGTTGCGCGAGGGCCTGGACATGCCGGAGGTGTCGCTGGTCGCGATCCTCGACGCAGACAAGGAAGGTTTCCTCCGCTCCGAGGGATCGCTGATCCAGACCATGGGCCGGGCGGCGCGCAACGAAAATGGCAGGGCGATCCTCTATGCGGACCGGATCACCGGCTCGATCGAGCGGGCGATGGCCGAGACCGGGCGGCGGCGCGCCCGGCAGATCGAATACAACGAGCAGCACGGCATCACGCCACGCACCATCCGCAAGGCCGTTGGCGACGTTATGGAGGGCGCGCGGGCGAGCGGCGGGACCGGCGGCGGCCGCACCGGCGGCCGTGGCGCGGAAGACGCCACCCCGCTCGCGCCTGAGCAGGCGATGAAGAAGATCAGGAAGCTCGAGGAGACGATGTACAAGCACGCCCGCAATCTCGAGTTCGAGGAGGCCGCCCGCATCCGCGACGAAATTGAGCGGCTGAGGCAGACGTCCTTCGGCGCACCCGGCCAGCTCGCGGGGTAAGCGAAAATAGGAAAAATAGGTGCCAGGCACCTATTTATTTGATCGGTGCCTTGCACCGTTCGCGCCATTTGCCTCGCCGCCGGCCCCTCAGGTATCCTTCGCGGCTCGTTTGAGGGCGCATAGCTCAGCGGTAGAGCACTACCTTGACATGGTAGGGGTCCGTGGTTCGATCCCACGTGCGCCCACCAGACCCTGTCCTGCCAAGGATCCGAACATGCCCGTGATCACCCTGCCCGATGGCAGCCAGCGAACCTACGCCGAACCGGTCACGGTAGGTCAGGTGGCGGCCGACATCGGGCCCGGCCTGGCGAAGGCCGCGCTGGCGGGCAAGGTGGACGGCAGCCTGGTCGATATCTCGTGCCTGATCGCGGGCGACGCGGTGCTTGCCATCGTGACCGGCAAGGACCCTGAGGGGCTGGAGATCATCCGCCACTCGACCGCGCACCTGCTTGCCCAAGCCGTGCAGGCAACCTATCCGGACGCGCAGGTCACGATCGGGCCGGTGATCGACAACGGCTTCTATTACGACTTCGCTTTCAGCCGGCCGTTCACGCCGGACGACCTCGAGAAATTCGAGGCGAAGATGCATGAACTCGTGAAGGCGGACCTCAAGGTCGAGCGCCGGGTAATGCCGCGCGACGCGGCCGTCGAGACGTTCAAGAAGCTCGGCGAGCACTACAAGGCCGAGATCATCGCCAGCATCCCGGCGAACGAGGACATCAGCCTCTACGGGCAGGGCGACTGGTTCGACCTCTGCCGCGGGCCGCACGTGCCGAGCACCGGAAAGCTCGGCGCGTTCAAGCTGATGAAGGTCGCCGGCGCATACTGGCGCGGGGACTCGAACAACGAGATGCTCCAGCGCATCTACGGCACGGCCTGGGCCAGCGAAAAAGACCTCAAGGCCTACCTGACCCGCCTCGAGGAAGCAGAGAAGCGCGATCACCGCCGCGTCGGCCGCGAGCTCGGGCTGTTCCACACGCAGGACGAAGCCGTCGGCAGCGTGTTCTGGCACCCCAAGGGCTGGACGCTGTGGCGCACGATCGAGCAGTACGTGCGCGAACGGCTCGCAGACGCGGGCTACGTCGAGGTCCGTACCCCGCAGCTCGTCGACCGCGGCCTGTGGGAGAAGTCCGGGCACTGGGAAAACTACGCGCCGCACATGTTCATTGCCGAGTCCGAGGGACGGACGCTCGCAGTGAAGCCGATGAACTGCCCGTGCCACATCCAGATCTACAAGATGGGCACCAAGTCGTACCGCGACCTGCCGTTGCGCATGGCCGAGTTCGGCGCCTGCCATCGCAACGAGCCGTCCGGCGCGCTGCACGGGATCATGCGGGTGCGTGCCTTTACCCAGGACGACGCCCACATCTTCTGCACGCCGGAGCAGGTCAATGCCGAGACGGCGAAGTTCGTCGCGCTGCTGAAGGGTGTCTACGCGGACTTCGGATTCGACGAGGTCGAGATCAAGTTCTCGGACCGGCCGCCGCAGCGGGCCGGTTCGGACGAGCTCTGGGACTGGGCGGAGGCCACGCTGCGCACGGCCTGCGAGGCCGCGGGTCTCGAGTACACGCTGAATCCGGGCGAGGGCGCGTTCTACGGGCCCAAGCTCGAGTTCGTGCTGCGCGACGCCATCGGCCGCGACTGGCAGTGCGGGACGTTCCAGCTCGACCCGATCCTGCCGGAGTTGCTGGGGGCGGAGTACATCGGCGAGGACGGGGCGGCCCATACCCCGGTGATGCTCCATCGGGCCGTGCTCGGGTCCATGGAGCGCTTCATCGGCATCCTGATCGAGCACCATGCCGGCCGATTCCCGCTCTGGCTGGCCCCGGTCCAGGCCGTGGTGATGAATATCACCGACGGACAAGCCGAATATTGCCGCAAAGCAGCTGAATTCCTGAAAAATCAGGGGCTTCGGGTCGAATTGGATTTGCGAAACGAGAAAGTCGGCTTTAAAATCCGCGAACACACCCTGCAGCGGGTTCCGTACCTGCTGGTCGCGGGAGACCGCGAGTCGGGTTCAAGTACGTTGGCCGTGCGCACGCGCAACGGCAAGGACCTCGGGGCGATGTCTCTGGAGACCATCGCCGCGGGGCTTGCCGGAGAAGTCGCGAGCCGCGGCCGAAATCTTTTGGAGGGTTGACGTATCGCTGCCCCAACGACCAAGCGCGCCCGGCGCAACGACGAGATAACCGCCCCGCAGCTTCGCATCATCGGCGAAGACGGCGAGCAGGTCGGTGTGATGAGCCGCTACGACGCGCTGCAGCTCGCTGCCTCGCAGGAACTCGACCTGGTGGAGGTTTCGCCGACCGCGGAGCCGCCGGTGTGCCGGATCGTCGATTACGGGAAATTCGTGTTCGAACAGAACAAGAAGACCCACGCGGCGAAAAAGAAGCAGCGGCAGATCCAGGTCAAGGAAGTGAAGTTTCGTCCCGGAACCGACGAAGGCGACTACAAGATCAAGCTCAGGAATCTGATTCGCTTTTTCGAGGAAGGTGACAAGGCCAAGGTAACCCTGAGGTTCCGTGGTCGTGAGATGGCCCACACCGACATCGGACGCCAGGTCCTGATCCGGTTGCAGAAAGACCTCGCGGACTACGCGGTGGTCGAACAGCACCCGCTGATGGAAGGCCGGCAGATGGTGATGATGATGGGGCCGAAAAAGAAGTAAGGCCGGAGCGATCCGTCCTTCGCCCTCGATCCGCGGGTTCGCCTGCGGTGAAACGGGCTATACAAACAGGAGTAGACATGCCCAAGTTGAAGACCAACAAGGGGGCGGCCAAGCGTTTTCGCAAGACGGCGAAAGGCTACAAGCGCGGCCAGTCCCAGAAACGACACATTCTCACCAAGAAGACGAGCAAGCGTAAGCGCAACCTGCGCGGCACCACCATGGTCGCCAAGCAGGACGCCGGCCGGCTCGACAAGCTTCTTCCGCACGCCTGAGAGGTGACCCATGGCTAGAGTAAAGCGTGGCGTCATCGCTGGACGCCGACACAAGAAGGTCCTCGCCAAGGCGAAGGGTTACTACAACGCGCGCCGCAAGGTGTATCGCACGGCGAAGCAGGCGGTCATCAAGGCCGGCCAGTACGCCTACCGCGACCGCCGCGCCAAGAAGCGCGACATGCGCGCGCTTTGGATCACGCGCATCAACGCGGCTGCCCGCGGATTCGACCTGTCCTACAGCCGCCTGATGGCGGGCCTGAAGGTGGCCGGGTTCGAAGTCGACCGCAAGATGCTCGCGGACCTCGCGGTTCACGACATCGACGCGTTCGGCAAGCTTGCCGAGCAGGCGAAGGCGAGTCTCGGAACCTGATCGCCTCGGGCGCGGCGTGAGCCGCGCGTCGATCGCACGGTCGAGGCCGGGGCGCGCAAGCGGTCCGGCCTCACTTGCCTGCGTCGAGGATTCCCCCCGATGACTGACGACACCAACGACCTCGAGACACTTGCCGCCAGGGCACGCGAGTCCGTGGGCGCGTGCACGAGCCTCGCCGCCGTCGAGGAACTCAAGGTCGAGTTCTTCGGCAAGAAGGGCGCGATCACCGCGCTGCTCAAGACCCTGGGCGGGCTGGCGCCGGAGGCGCGCCGCGAGGCGGGCGCGCGCATCAACGCGGTGCGCGACGAGATCGGCGCGCTGGTCGCCGCGCGCCACGCGGAACTCGAAGCCCGGGAACTCGAGCGCCGGCTCGCCGCGGGCCGGGTGGACGTGACGCAGCCGGGCCGTGGCCAGCAGCCGGGCGGCCTGCACCCGATCACGCGCGTGCGGCGGCGCATCGAGGCGCTGTTTCGCAACTCGGGCTTCAGCATCGAGGAAGGCCCGGAGGTCGAGGACGACTGGCACAACTTCGAGGCGCTCAACATTCCCGCCAACCACCCGGCGCGGGCGATGCACGACACGTTCTACTTTCCCGACGGGCGCCTGCTGCGCACCCACACCTCGCCGGTGCAGGTGCGCGCGATGCTGCGCGACAAGCCTCCGCTGCGGATGATCATGCCGGGGCGTGTCTATCGCTGCGACTCGGACATGACGCACACGCCGATGTTCCACCAGGTCGAAGGACTGGTGGTGGACGAGGGCGTTAGTTTCGCGCACCTGAAGTCGGTGCTGCACCAGTTCGTCGAGCGCTTCTTCGAGCGCGGGCTCGGCATCCGCTTCCGGCCGTCCTATTTCCCGTTCACGGAGCCCTCGGCCGAGGTGGATATCGAATGCGTGTTCTGCAGCGGCAAGGGTTGCCGGGTCTGCAAGGGCACGGGCTGGCTCGAGGTCGCGGGCTGCGGCATGGTGCACCCGAACGTGCTCGGCAACGTCGGCATCGACCCGGAGCGCTTCACCGGCTATGCGTTCGGCATGGGCATCGAGCGCCTGGCCATGTTGCGCTACAACGTGAACGACATCCGCATGTACTTCGACAATGACCTGCGCTTCCTGCGCCAGTTCGGCTGAGCGGCAGGACGCAACATGCGCATCAGCACCCAGTGGTTGAACGAGTGGCTCGGGTCGGAACCGGAGCCGCGCGACCTGGCGTCCCGGCTGACGATGGCCGGCCTCGAGGTCGAGGCGGTCGAGCCGGCAGCACCGCCACTGGCAGGTGTCGTCGTCGGCGAGATCGTCGAGCGCGAAAGACATCCGGACGCTGACACGCTCAGCGTTTGCAAGGTCAGTACCGGTGCCGAGGTGGTGCAGATCGTGTGCGGCGCACCGAACGCCCGCGCCGGCCTGAAGGCGCCGCTTGCGACCATCGGCGCGAAGCTCCCGGGCGGGATGGAAATCCGCAAGGCGAAGCTGCGCGGCGTGGAATCGTTCGGGATGCTTTGCTCGGCCAGCGAGCTCGGACTGTCCGAGGATGCGACCGGGCTGATGGAACTGCCGGCCGGCATGGTCGCCGGCACGACGATCACCGACGCGCTGGGGCTCGACGACACGATCCTCGAAGTGAACCTCACGCCGAATCGTGGCGACTGCATGAGCGTGCAGGGAGTCGCACGCGAGGCCACGCTGTTTGCCGGGGGCACGTTGCGGGGGCCGGCATGCGAACCCGTGACGCCACGCTCCGCCGAGCGGTTCCCGGTGGACCTGGAGGCCGGGGCCGGCTGTGCGCGCTTTGCCGCCCGCGTGGTTCGTGGCGTCCGCGGGAACGCGCCGTCGCCGATGTGGATGCGCGAGCGCCTGCGTCGCGCGGGGCTGCGGCCGATCAGCGCGATCGTGGACGTCACCAACTACGTGATGCTGGAACTCGGCCAGCCAATGCACGCCTACGACCTGAGGGAACTCGACGGCGGGATCGTCGTGAGGCGCGCGAGGGCCGGGGAGAAGCTCAAGCTGCTCGACGGCCGCGAGGTGGAACTCGACGGCACGGTGATGGTGATCGCGGATCGTTCCAAGCCGCTGGCACTGGCCGGCGTCATGGGTGGCGAGCACTCCGGCATCTCGGCGACGACGACCGACGTGCTGCTCGAGGTCGCGTTCTTCCTGCCGGACGCGGTTGCCGGCCGTGGGCGACGCTACGGACTGGTGACCGACGCCTCGCAGCGCTTCGAGCGCGGCGTGGATCCCACGCTGCAGGAGCGCGCGATCGAGCGTGCGACGCAACTGCTGCTCGATTGCGCGGGCGGGAATCCCGGGCCGGTCGAGGTCACGGAACTGCGCGACGAACTGCCCGTACGTCCGGCCGTGGAGTTCCGTCCGGAGCGAGCGCGCCGCGTGATCGGGGCGGCGGTCGCGGATGAAACCATCGCCGGAATATTCGAGCGGCTTGGAATGGCGGTCAGCCGCGGCGGGAACAGGTGGCAGGTGAGCTGCCCGCCATGGCGTTTCGACATCGCGATCGAGGAAGACCTGATCGAGGAGGTCGCGCGGGTGCATGGCTTCGACCAGGTCCCAGAGACGAGCCCTGCGTTGCGCGAGTCGATGCCGGCGCTGACCGAGTCGCGGGTCGCCGAGGAGACCGCCGCGGACCTGCTGGTGCAGCGCGGCTACCACGAGGCCATCACCTACAGCTTCGTGGACCCTGCGCTGCATGCGCTTTTCTGCCCGGGCGCGACGGCACTCGAACTCGCCAATCCGATCGCGGCCGACCTCGCGGCCATGCGCCTCTCGCTGTGGCCAGGACTGGTGCGTGCGCTGGCCGAGAACCAGCGCCGGCAGCAGCCGCGTGTCCGGTTGTTCGAGGTCGGCCGACGGTTCTCGCTGGACGGCGGCACCTTCGCTGAAGTGCCGGTGATCGCCGGTCTCGCGGCCGGCGCTGCCTTGCCGGAGCAGTGGGGTGCTCGGGCAGAGCCGGTGGATTTCTTCGACGTGAAGTCGGACATCGAGGCGCTGTTGCGCGCCACCGGGGCGAGCGGTGAATTTCGCTTCGCGCCAGCACAGAATCCGGCACTGCACCCCGGCCAGGCATCGCGAATCATCCGCGACGGCCGCGCAGTGGGCTGGCTCGGCCGGCTGCATCCGGAGCTGGAGCGCACGCTGGATCTTACATATTCCGCGCTGGTCTTCGAGATCGAGATCGAGTCCGGGCTGGCCGCCGTTGTGCCCCGGCACCGCGAAATCTCGCGGTTTCCGGCGGTGCGCCGCGACATCGCGATCGTCGTGGACGAGGCGGTGGCCGTGCAGGCGCTATTGAACAGAATCCGGGCCAGTGCGGGCCCGCTGCTGACTGGCCTGGTGGTGTTCGACATCTACCGCGGCGCGGGCATTACACCGGGTTGTAAAAGTGTGGCGATAGGCTTGAATTTACAGGATATTTCCCGCACGCTAACCGACGTTGATACGGATGCCGTCGTGGCGCAGGTTGTGACCGACCTGGGGCGGGAACACAACGCCACGATTCGAGATAAATAAAGATGGCATTGACCAAGGCCGAAATCGCAGAAGCACTGTTCGACCAGCTCGGCCTCAACAAGCGTGAGGCGCGCGAGCTCGTGGACCTGTTCTTCGAGGAGCTGCGGTCATCGCTGGCGACCGGCGAGCAGGTGAAGCTGTCGGGCTTTGGCAACTTCGACCTGCGCAGCAAGAACCAGCGCCCGGGTCGCAACCCGAAGACCGGCGAGGAGATCCCGATCAGTGCGCGTCGTGTCGTGACATTCCGGCCGGGTCAGAAACTGAAGGCACGCGTGGAAGCCTATGCTGGAACCCAGCAATAACGACGAACTCCCGGCGATCCCGGGCAAGCGCTACTTCACCATCGGTGAGGTGAGTGAACTGTGTGGCGTGAAGCCGCACGTGCTGCGCTACTGGGAACAGGAATTCCCGCAGCTGAAGCCCGTCAAGCGGCGCGGCAACCGTCGCTACTACCAGCGCCAGGACGTGCTGGTGATCCGGCAGATTCGCGCGCTGCTGTACGACCAGGGCTTCACGATCGGCGGCGCCCGCAATCGCCTCGAAGGCGAGGAAGCGCGCGAGGACGTGACACAGACGCACCAGTTGTCGCGCCAGCTGCGCGGCGAGCTGGAGGAAATCGCGAGGATCCTGCGGCGCTGAGGGCATCGCCTGCGGATCCGCCGGATTTTCGAACAGGAGGCCGGCATTGCCGGCCTTTTTCGTTTCAGCCGGCCAACGATCACTGGCGGCTGGTAAGTTTCGGCTATAATCCGCGCCCGGTCGGAGCGTGGCGCAGTCTGGTAGCGCACTTGCATGGGGTGCAAGGGGTCGGAGGTTCGAATCCTCTCGCTCCGACCAGTTCGGATTTTTTTACGATGAACCCGCAGGACATCCGTCCCATCCTCACCATCGCGCTGATGGCCGCCTTTGCCGACGGCCTGAAAGACGAGCGTGAGCGAGCCGAGGTGAAGCGCGTCGCCGATGCGCTGGACGTGGACGCCGGATTCGACCTGCCGGCCCTTTACCGTGAAGTACTGATCGAGAAGCCCGACCTTGCGCAGGTGGCGGGCGCCTTGAGTTCGCCGGGCGCGCGGCAACTCGCGTTTGAAATGGCGCTCGGCGTCTGCGACGCGGACGGCGCGCAGGGGCCGCAGGAGCGCGATTTCATCGGCAGGCTTGCGCGCGCACTCGGCCTGGACGAATCGGTGGCGGCTGCGGCGAGCCAGCAGGCGGACGCTGTCGCCGATGCCGGCTTCGGGCCCGCCGTGCAGCAGTCGCCGGCGCATGGCGCGGCCTCCGCAACCGTCGCAGCCGGCGCCGGCCACGACACGGCTGCCTCGATCACGGCGGGAACCGTCACCGGTCGGTCGTCGATGCCGGATGGGGAAGCCGATGCGCTGGTCCTGAAGGCTGCCATCACCAATGCCGCGCTCGAGATCCTGCCGGAGTCGCTGGCCTCGATGGCCATCATTCCGCTGCAGTTGAGGCTGGTCTACCGCATCGGCAAGGCCCATGGCTACCCGATGGACGCGGGGCAGGCCAGGGATTTCCTCGCGACCGTCGGCGTCGGTCTCACCGGCCAGTACCTGGAGCAGTTCGGTCGCAAGCTGCTCGGTGGCCTGCTCGGAGGTATCGGTGGAGGTCTTGGCCGCTCGATCGGGCGACAGGCTGCGAGTTCCGGCATGTCGTTCGCCACCACCTACGCGCTTGGGCGAGTCGCGCAACGCTACTACGCGTCGGGTCGCAGCATCGACGCGACGACGCTCAAGCAGACCTTCCTGTCCATGCTCGACGAAGCAAAGGGTCTCGCGCCGCGCTACCGGGACCAGATCGAGCAGATGTCCGGGCGCATCGACACGCGCAACCTGGCGTCGCTGATCAAGTCAGCCTGAGCGACGAATTCCTGCGCGGCCGAGTGGTGGAAATGGGCCCTGAATTGCTGTCGGCACTCAAGCTTTTCACGCTTGAGCCGGCGAAGGACCTGGACGGCGTGGTCGTGTTCGATGCGCCGGAGGTCGTGTTACGTCCGCCGATAAGGTCGTCCGACGACCCGCTGTACAGGGTCGGCTGTGCAGCGGTGAATCGACCCGGATGTCCGGATGCGACGGTGGCTGGTCCGGCGCCCGCATGCCTGGGCAGGATCCGCAGACCGGACATGGCATCGACGACGTTTGGCCAGCGGCTGGAATTCAGGCCGCCCGGATACCATGGCAAGACAGGCTCTGCAAAGCTGCTGCTCCATCTCGGCAGCAACGGCAAGGTTTGTGGCGTGGCGTTGGCCGGGAGCAGTGGCTTCCCGGTGTTCGATCGCGCGGCGGCAGACGCCGCTGCGCAGTGGGCAATTCAACCCGCCATGAAGGGATCCGAACACGTCGAGTCGCTGCTGCCGATAAGGCTTGCCATCCAGTGACCAGCGGGATGCCGCGATCAGCGGTTGCTACGAATGTGTCACCGCATGCGCCCGGTCCGCGCGCTCGAGGTGTGGCACGGCATTGAACGCGACCAGTCGCGCCGCCGACCGGCCGCGGGCGATCTCGGTGATGCCGGTGTTGCGCGTCTGCAGGTTGAGCTGGATCGCCGCGTCCGGGCCGGCGCGCAGCACCCCGGCGACCGCCCGGCCGATCACACCGCCCGAGGTCACCACCAGCAGCTTCGCGTCGCGATCGAGTCCATCGCAGGCATCCGCCACCCCGGCCTCGATCCTGGCGCCGAACTGCTCCCAGGATTCGCCACCGGGGATCGCGTCGTCCTGGCCTGACGCAGGCATGCAGCGCGTCACGCACGGCCTTGAAATAGCGCCGCCGGTCGCCGCTGGCGCGCATCGCGCGCTCGTCGCCGAGATCGAATGCCCCGAGCACGCTCGCCGCGTCGTATTCATTGAAGCGCGGGTCGGTGACGGCGGAAGGTGCTTCGGGCAGGAAGTCGAGCATCGCTTCGAGTGTCTGCCGCTGGCGCTGCAGGCTGCCGCAGACCACCCGCGAGAAGCGGAGCCCGCACGCCGCAAAATGTTCGCCCAGCCATGCGGACTGCTGGAGCCCGAGCTGGGTCACCGAATCGTAGTGGCCGGTGAAGTCCGGCTGTGCGTGGCGCACCAGGTACAGGTAGGGCATGAGTTCGCGTGGCAGGAAGGAGCAGGGCAGTCTAACCTGTCGCCGCCCGCAGCTTGCGGGTCCACGTGGCGGGCCTCAACCAGTGACATCGGGGCTGCGACAATTCAGCGCTTGCGGTGTCGTGACGCTGACGACGGACTTCGGCCTGGGGGATCCTTTCGTCGGCGTGATGAAGGGCCAGGTCCTGGCGCGGTACCGTGGCGCGTGCATCGTCGACCTCACGCACGAGGTGCTGGCGCACTGGCCGGCGGAGGCGGGCTTCTGGCTGGCGCGATCATTCCGCTACTTTCCGGCCGGGACCGTGCACGTGGCGGTCGTCGATCCCGGCGTCGGCAGCGAGCGGGATTTCGCGATCGTGGAAGCGGACGGCCATGTGTTTCTCGCGCCGGACAACGGATTGCTGGCGGCGGTCGTGGACGCCGTAGACGCGCCCGTTTTGCGGCGGGTGTCGCATGAAAGCCTGAGGCGGCTCGGGCTGGACACACCGAGCGCGACCTTTCACGGCCGCGACGTGTTCGCGCCGCTTGCGGCAGAATTGGCCGGTGGGCGCGAGCAGCCGGCCGGGCTCGGCGCGGAGGTCGACCAGTTGATCCCCGGTTGGATCGAGGATCCCGTGGTCAGCCCGGGGCAGGTGACCGGCAGCGTGGTGACCGTGGACCGCTTCGGAAACCTGCTCACCAACATCGACCGGAGACACCTGCAGCGCATCGCGCAGCCGGTGGTCCGGGCGGCGGGCAGGGAGCTTCCACTGCGCCGCACCTATTCGGACGTCAGGCCCGGTGAATACCTCGCGCTGGTGAACTCATTCGCGGTCATCGAAGTTGCGAGGGCCGAGGGCAGCGCCGCCGAAGGCCTGGGGATTGCCAGGGGTGCACCGATAGTGGTGTCTCGGAAGTAATTGTAAGCTGCTGTAAAAAAAGATATTTATCCTGCCATTGCAGCCGGGCCGCTGCGATGCAACAGCAGGCCCTTGTGAAGCCAAGTGATTCGTATATAGTTCGCAGCCCTGTGCCCGAAATTTCGGGCAGCGTGTTGAAAACTCAGGACTTTCTCAAGGTCGTGACATGGAACGGGAAGCGGAGCAGTTCGACCTGGACGGAGATTTCGTCGCAAATGCCGACGAAGAGGACTATGACCGTTTCATCGACCGCCCCGACCGGCGCAAGCAGGTGGCCGCGGTGAAGCGAGGCAAGGCCGCGTGGAGCAAGCTCGAGGACGTGCTTGCCGAAAAGCGGCTGCAGAAGCAACTGAAGGACGTCTACGACGACGTCTGACGAACCCGCACACGCGGCCCCGGCTCCGGTCCCGGGAGCCTGCCTAAGGACCGCTCGATGACTAGCAATGCAGATTCCCACTGGGTCGTCCTGAAGTTCGGCGGCACCAGCGTCTCGAGCGTAAGCAACTGGAAGAGCGTGGCCGGCGTGGTGCGGGCCAGGCTCGACGAAGGGCTGCGGCCCGTGGTGGTTCACTCCGCGCTCTCAGGCATCACCGATCGCCTCGAGCAACTGCTCACGAAGGCGCTGACCGGCGACTGGGAACCAGTGATGGACCAGATCGAACTGCGGCACATCGACTTGTCGCGTGATCTCGGGATCGCGATCAGCGCGGAACTCGAGCGGCATTTCGTTGAACTGCGAAGGATGGCATCCGGCGTCAACCTGATCGGCGAGGTCAGCGACCGCCTGCGAGCCCGTGTCATGGCATCCGGGGAACTGATGGCGACCCGCATTGGCGCCGATTTCCTCGCGTCAGAGGGGCTCGACGTGCAGTGGATCGATGCCCGCTCGATCCTGCATGCCGAAGATCGCGTCGGCGCGACGCAACGCGCCGGTTATCTCTCCGCGACCTGCAGTTTCGAGCCAGACCCTGAACTTCAAGCTCGACTTGCATCCGGCAGCAGCGTGCTGCTCACGCAGGGTTTCATCGCGAGCGACTCCAAGGGTGAGACCGTGCTGCTCGGCCGCGGTGGTTCGGACACCTCCGGCAGCTATTTCGCCGCCAAGCTCCACGCGCGGCGCCTTGAGATCTGGACCGACGTGCCCGGCATGTTCACCGCGAACCCGCGCGCGGTGCCGAACGCCCGGTTGCTCAAGTCGCTCGACTACGACGAGGCGCAGGAGATCGCGAGCAGCGGCGCCAAGGTGCTGCACCCGCGCTGCATCCTGCCGGCGAAGCAGTACGGCATCCAGGTCTCGATCCACGCGACCCACCAGCCGGAGCTCGAGGGCACGGTCATCACCGCCACCGGCGGCAACGGCGGTGCGCGGGTCAAGGCTGTCTGCAGCAAGAAAGGCATCACGCTGCTGTCGATGGAGACGCTGGGCATGTGGCACCAGGTGGGATTCCTGGGCGACGCCTTCTCAGTCTTCAAGGAGCACGGCGTGTCGGTGGACCTGGTCTCGACATCGGAGACCAGTGTCACGGTGTCGCTCGATCCTGCGGCCAACGCGCTCGACTCCCGCGCGCTCGAGGCGCTGGTGAACTCGCTCTCGAAGCTGTGTCGCGTCGAGGTGATCGGCCCGTGCTCGGCAGTGAGCCTGGTCGGCCGCAGCATCCGTGCCACGTTGCACCGTCTCGGCGACGCGCTCGAGCTGTTCGAGGAACAGCGCATCTACCTGGTCACGCAGGCGGCGAACGATCTCAACATCACCTTCGTCGTCGACGAGGAGCAGGGCGACCGGCTGGTGAGCCGCCTGCACGACGTGATCGTCAGGAATGCGCCGTCCGACCACGTGCTCGGACCCACCTGGGAACAGATACACGGCGTCGGCGCGCCGATCCCGGTGGGCGGCCCGCCGTGGTGGCAGGGCCGCCGCGACGAACTGCTGCGTATCGCCAGGGACACGAACTGTGCCTACGTGTACGACCGCGCCACGCTCGAACACACGGCCCGGCAGTTGCTGGCGATCGGCGGGGTCGAGCGGATCTTCTACGCGATCAAGGCCAACCCGCACGCCGAGATCCTGCGGGCGTTCGCCGACCTCGGGCTCGCGTTCGAATGCGTGTCGCAGGGCGAGTGCGAACGGGTGCTGGAGACATTGCCCGGCATCGACCGCGAGCGGGTCCTGTTCACGCCGAATTTCGCGCCGCGCTCGGAGTACGAGTGGGCGCTGCAGCAGGGCGTGCACCTGACGCTCGACAACCTGCATGCGCTTCGACACTGGCCGGAGTTGTTCCGGGGCCGCGACGTGCTGGTTCGTGTCGACACCGGATTCGGGCGCGGCCACCACGACCACGTTCGCACGGCAGGCGTGCACTCCAAGTTCGGCGTGCCCTTGTTCGAACTCGACGAACTGGAACGGCTGGTCGCGGCGGCGGGTACACGCGTCGTAGGCCTGCATGCCCACACCGGCAGCGGCGTGTTCGACGTGCGCAACTGGCAGCAGGTCGGGCACTTGCTCGGCGACCTCGCGGCGCGCTTCCCCTGCGTGAAGGTCATCGACCTGGGCGGCGGGCTCGGCGTGCCCGAGAAGCCGGGGCAGGTGCCGGTGGACCTTGCCATGCTGCAGGGCGTGATCGAGGACCTGCGCGCGCGTTGGCCCGGGTTGGCGATCTGGCTGGAACCCGGACGATTCCTGGTCGCCCAGGCCGGCGTGCTGCTGGCGCAGGTGACCCAGATGAAGGGCAAGGGAACGGTCCAGTACGTGGGCGTGGCCACCGGGATGAATTCGCTGCTGCGTCCGGCGCTGTACGGCTCCCATCACGACATCGTGAACCTGACACGCCTCGGTGAGCCGGGCACCGAGGTCTACAACGTGGTCGGACCAATCTGCGAGTCGGCGGACTATCTCGGGCATGAGCGCCTGTTGCCGCCGACCGTGGAGGGCGACACGATGCTGATCGCGAATGCAGGAGCGTATGGTCACGTGATGAGTTCGTCGTACAACCTGCGCGAACCGGCGCGGGAACTGGTCATCTAGCGGCAGCGGAGTAGCGCGTGAAGACAGGCATCGTCGGCTGGCGTGGGATGGTGGGCTCGGTGCTGATGCAGCGCATGGCCGAGGAACGCGACTTCGGGCTCATCGCGCCGCAGTTCTTCAGCACCTCGCGGGCGGGCGGCGAGGCTCCGGACGTCGGTCGCGGCGCCGGCGCGCTCGCCGATGCGAACGACCTGGATGCGCTGGCCGCGTGCGACGTGATCCTGACCTGCCAGGGTGGCGATTACACCAATTCGGTGCATCCGCGGCTGCGCGCTGCAGGCTGGCAGGGCTACTGGATCGACGCGGCCTCTGCACTGCGCATGAAGGACGACGCCGTCATCATCCTCGACCCGGTGAATCGCGCGGTCATCGACGAGGGCCTGCGCGGTGGTGTCCATGACTACGTCGGCGGCAACTGCACGGTCTCGCTGATGCTGATGGCGCTCGGCGGGCTGTTCCGCGAAGGCCTGGTCGAGTGGGTCTCCACGATGACCTACCAGGCGGCGTCGGGCGCGGGGGCGCAGAACATGCGCGAACTGCTCGAACAGATGGGCGCGCTGCACGCCGCGGCAGCGGGGCTGCTCGCGGACCCCGGCAGTGCGATCCTCGACATCGATCGTGCGGTGACCGACTCGCTGCGCAGTCCGGGCCTGCCGACCAAGCAGTTTTCGGTGCCACTGGCAGGGAGCCTGGTACCCTGGATCGACAAGGACCTGGGCAATGGCCAGAGCCGTGAAGAATGGAAGGGCGGCGCGGAGACCAACAAGATCCTTGGCCGCGTCGTGCACGCGATCCCGGTGGATGGTGTCTGCGTGCGGGTCGGCGCCATGCGCTGCCACAGCCAGGCGATGACCATCAAGCTCAAGCGCGACCTGCCGCTGGCCGAGATCGAGCAACTGATCGCGAGCGGCAACGACTGGGTGCGCCTGGTGCCCAACGATCGCGAGTCGTCGATCCGCGAACTCACGCCCGCGCGGGTGAGCGGCACGCTGGAAGTGCCGGTGGGACGCGTGCGCAAGCTGGCGATGGGCGGCGAGTACCTGACGGCTTTCACCGTCGGCGACCAGTTGCTGTGGGGCGCCGCGGAGCCGCTGCGGCGCATGCTGCGCATCCTGCTCGAGCCGCGGCACTGACGAATCAGCGATGACGAAGTTGCGTGCCGCGTTGCCGCGCACGGTCGTCGTGCTCGGCCTGGTCTCGCTGCTGAACGACGCAGCGAGCGAGATGATCACGCCGCTGCTGCCGATCTTTCTCACTGCCGCGCTCGGGGCCGGGCCGGCGATCGTCGGCCTGGTCGAGGGACTGGCCGAAGCCACCGCGAGCGTGCTGAAGCTGGTCTCGGGCCGACTGGCCGACCGGGGCGTGCCGGCCAAGTCGCTGGTGCTTGGCGGTTACACGCTCTCGAACTCGATGCGGCCGTTGATCGGCCTCGCGGTGGGCTGGCCGGCGGTGCTGGTGCTACGCTTCCTGGATCGCGTCGGCAAGGGCATCCGCACCGCGCCCCGCGACGCGCTGATCGTTGCCGCCGCAACCCCGGAGCAACGCGGGCGGGCTTTCGGCTTTCATCGCTCGATGGACCATGCCGGATCGGTGATCGGTCCGCTGCTCGCGTTCGCGCTGCTGTCCTGGCAGGTGGACCTGAAACACGTGTTCCTGGCGTCGGCCGTTCCGGGCGTGCTGGTGCTGTTGCTGCTCTATTTCGGCGTGCCGTCGTCGCAGGCGGCGGCGGTGCCGGCGCCACCGAAATTCTCCTGGGGCGCGTTGCACGGCCGCCTGCGCGCAATGATCGTCGCCGCGGGCCTGCTCGCGCTCGCCAGCGTGCCGGAGGTATTCGTGGTGCTGTGGGCGCGGCAGGCGGGACTTCAGGTGGTCTGGGTGCCGCTGGTCTGGGCGGCCGCGAGCGTGGCGAAGATGCTGATCGCGATGCCCGCCGGGATCCTGTCGGACCGTGTCGGGCGCTTGCCGCTGCTGCTCGGCGGCTGGACCCTGCGGGTGGCCGTGCTGCTGCTGCTCGCGTTCGCGGGGCCGGGACCGGCAGGCGTGTGGGTGCTGTTCATCGCGTACTCGGCCACGCTTGCGGTCACCGAGCCGGCGGAGCGTTCCGTGATCGGCGACCACTCGGCGGCCGAGCAACGCGGCACCGCTTTCGGGCTCTATCACCTCGCCAGCGGCCTGCTGGCGCTGCCGGGTGCGGTGCTGTTCGGCCTGGTCTGGGAGCGTTTTGGTTCCACGACCGCGTTTGCAGTCTCGGCGCTGGTGACCGCCGCAGCCGCTGCCCTGATGCTCGCGCTGGCGGCCGGCGGAAACTCAGGGCCGGCGGTCGTGTCTCGCGCGTAGTTCGGCGACCAGGTCATCCAGTTCCAGGTTGCGTGATTTCAGCAGCACCACCAGGTGGTAGACCAGGTCGGCGCACTCGGACAGCAGTCCCGCGTCGTCCCTGGTCACGGCCGCAAGAGCGGTCTCGACGCCTTCCTCGCCGACTTTCTGCGCGATTCGGCCGGGGCCCTCGGCCACCAGCCGCGCGGTGTAGCTGCCTTCGGGTTTCTCGGCCATGCGATTGGCGATCGTAGCCTCGAGCACGCGCAGGAAGGACAGCGACTGCACGTCGGCGGACGCGGCGTCAACGAAGCACGATTCCGTGCCCTTGTGGCACGTCGGGCCGAGCGGGTCGGCCAGCACCAGGATCGAGTCGGCGTCGCAGTCGACGCTGACGTCCACCACGTTCAGGTAGTTCCCAGAGGTTTCACCCTTGGTCCAGAGCTGCGCGCGCGAGCGACTGTAGAAGACCGCGCGCCCGGTCGAGAGCGTGAGGCGCAGCGCCTCCTGGTTCATGAATGCAAGCATCAGCACTTTCCCGGTGCGCGCGTGCTGCACGATGGCAGGGAGCAGGCCGGAGCCCTTGTCCCAGGCCAGGGTTCGGACCTGATCAGGCGTCACGGGCGCACCTCCACGTTCGACGCGGCCAGTTGCCGCTTGAGGTCGGGGATGGCGATCTCGCCCGAGTGAAAAACGCTGGCGGCCAGCGCGCCGTCCACCCGGGCGCGCAGGAATACGTCGACGAAGTGGCCGGGGGAGCCCGCGCCGCCCGAGGCGATCAGCGGCACGCGGCAGGCATCCCTCACCAGCCGCAGCTGCTCGATGTCGTAGCCCTCGCGCACACCGTCGCTCGCCATGCAGTTGAGCACGATCTCTCCGGCGCCGCGTTGCTGCGCTTCCCGCACCCAGTCCAGCGTGCGGCGCGCGGTGCTGCTCGACCGCTGCGGGTCGCCAGTGTACTGGTAGACGAGGTAGTCACGGCCGACGGTTTGGCTGTCGACGCCGACCACCACGCACTGCGAGCCGAAACGTCGGGCCAGGCGCTCGATCAGCGACGGATCGGCGAGCGCAGGGGAGTTCACCGAGATCTTCTCTGCACCGGCGTTCAGTACCGCCTCCGCGTCCTGCACGCTGCGGATGCCGCCCGCGACGCAGAACGGGATGTCGAGCACGCGTGCAACCCGCGACACCCACTCGCGGTCCACCGACCGTCCTTCCGGGCTCGCGGTGATGTCGTAGAAGACGAGTTCGTCGGCGCCTTCGCCGCGATAGCGCGTCGCCAGGTCGAGTATGTCGCCGACGGTGCGGTGGTCGCTGAATCGAACGCCCTTGACGACCTGGCCGTCGCGCACGTCGAGGCAGGGAATTATCCGTTTCGCAAGAATGGCGCCAGCTCCTCTGCCTGCATGCGGCCTTCCAGCAGCGCGCGACCGCTCACCGCCCCGGCGACCCCGGTGGAGGCGAGCGCCCGCAGGTCGGCGACGTCGCGCACGCCTCCCGATGCCTGCCAGCGCAGCGCCGGGAACCGGCGCACCGCGTCCTGGTACAGCGCCTGGTTCGGTCCGGACAGCGCGCCATCGCGCGCCACGTCGGTGCAGAGCACGTGCCGCAGCCCGTGCGGCGCGAAACGATCGACCGCATCCCACAGGCTCAGCGCCGTCTGCTGCTCCCAGCCGTGCGTGGCCAGTCGCGGCACGCCGCCGTCGTCGAGGCGTACGTCGAACGCCAGCACGATGCTGTCCGCGCCGAATTCCTGCAGCCACGCCGCGACCTCCGCCGGCTCGGAGACGGCCGCGCTGCCGACGACCACCCTGGCGACTCCCGCCTCGAGCAGGCGTTTGACCGTGTCGCGGTTCCGAACGCCACCCCCGACCTGCAGCGCAGCGCGTGCCGACGCCGCGAGCCCGGTGATCGCCGCCGCGTTGCCCTGCGTGCCGGCACGGGCGCCGTCGAGGTCCACGACGTGCACCAGCCGCGCCCCGAGTGCCGCGTAGCTGTCGAGGATCGACGTCGGATCGTCGGCGTAAACGGTCTCGGCGTCGAAACGGCCTTGCAGCAGCCGCACCACCCGGCCATCGCGCAGGTCGATTGCTGGAATCAGCTGCATCACTCGATCTCCAGGAAGTTCGCGAGCAGGCGTGCGCCCGTCGCCCCGGACCGCTCGGGATGGAACTGCATGCCGACGAAGTTAGCCCGGCGCACGACCGCCGAAAACGACCCGCCGTAGTCTGCGGTGGCGACCGTCAACGGACCGACTGGCGCTGCATAGCTGTGTACGAAGTAAACGTGGTCGCCGCGCGTGATTCCTTTGAGTAGCGGATCCGGCGACGCGAACTCGAGCTGGTTCCAACCCATGTGCGGTACCGGGAACGCTTCGCGGTCGGCGAAGCGCCCGACGCTGCCGTCCAGCAAGCCGAGGCAGGCCGTGTCGCCTTCCTCGCTGGTCTCGAACAGCAGTTGCATGCCGAGGCAGATGCCGAGCATCGGCTGACGCAGGCCCCGGATCGTCTCGACCAGGCCGAGCGCCTCGAGGCGCCGCATCGCCTCGGCGGCGGCGCCAACGCCCGGCAGGATCACCCGCGGCGCGGCGCGCAGTTCGTTCGAGTCGGCGGTCAGCCGCGCGTCGGCACCCAGGCGCTCCAGCGCAAAGCGCAACGACGCGATGTTCGCGCCGCCGTTGTCGACGATGGCGACACTGCTCACGGGTGCCCGCTCACAGCACGCCCTTGGTGCTGGGGAGTTCGTCGCCGCGCAGCCGGATGGCCCGGCGCAGGGCCCGCCCCATGGCCTTGAAGCACGCCTCGATCATGTGGTGGGTGTTCTCGCCGCGGACCTCGATGTGTATGGCCGCGCCGAGGCTGTCGGCCAGCGAGCGGAAGAAGTGCGGCACCAGTTCCGTCGGCAGGGTGCCGACCATTTCACGGCCGAAATGCCCCGTGAAGACCGCGTACGGCCGGCCGGACAGGTCGATGGCCACCTGCGCGAGCGCCTCGTCCATCGGCAGCACGAAGCCGTAGCGTCCGATGCCGCGCTTGTCGCCGAGCGCCTCGCGCAATGCCTGGCCGAGTGCCAGCGCGCAGTCCTCGACCGTGTGGTGCTCATCCACGCCCAGGTCGCCGCCGCAGTTGAGCTCGATTGAAATGCCGCCGTGGCGTGCCACCTGTTCCAGCATGTGATCGAAGAAGCCGATGCCGGTCGAGATCGAGACCGGTGCGTCGCGGTCCAGGTTCACTGCCACCGAGATTTCGGTTTCCCTGGTGCTCCGTGTGACCCGCGCGCTGCGCTCAGGCCTACACAGGCGGGCGGCGATCTCCGCCCAGGTCTGGCCGCCGTCGCCGTGGATGCGGATGCCGCCGATCCCGAGGTTCGCGGCGAGGTCCAGGTCGGTCTGCCGGTCGCCAATCACGTGGCTGCGCTCGAGGTCGATGCTGCGGCCGGACATGAACTCGGTCAGCAGTCCGGTCCTGGGCTTGCGACAGGCGCAGTCGTCGGCCGGAAAATGCGGGCAGAAGAACTCGGCGTCGAACTCGATTCCCTGCGAGGCGAACAGTTCGCGCATGAAGTCCTGCGGTTCGCGGAAGCTCGGCTCCGGGAAGGACGCGGTGCCGAGTCCATCCTGGTTGCTAACCAGCACCAGCCGGTAGCCCGCGCGCGCCAGCTCCAGCAGCGCCGGGATGACGCCACGCGCGAGACGCAGCTTGGCGAGGCTGTCCACCTGCTTGTCGTGCGGCTCCTCGATCAGCGTGCCGTCACGATCGATGAACAGGATTCTTTCCAGGCTCATGCGCGCTCCACGGCGGCCACCAGCCGCTCGTTCTGCTCCGGGGTCCCGACAGAGATGCGCAGGCAGTCCTCGAGCCGGGGCGCGCTGCTGAAGTCCCGCACCAGCAGTCCGGCGGATTTCCCGGCCTGCAGGACGCTGCGGGAATCCCGGCAGCGGACCAGCAGGAAGTTGGCATCCGAGTGGAATACCTGCCTCACCGAGTGCATCGACGCCAGGCGCAGTCGCATGCGCTCGCGCTCGGCGAGGAGCGTCCGTATCCGCTCGTTGGCAATCGATCGTTGCGGCGCTTCAGTGAGTTTTAGCACTTCCTCGACGGTGGACGACGGGATCGCATACGGCGGGATGATTCGCTTCAGCAGTGCGATGATCTCTTCGCTCGCGACCAGCGTGCCGCAGCGTGCGCCGGCCAGCGCATACGCTTTCGACAAAGTGCGCAGTACCACCAGGTTCGGAAATTCGCCGATGCTGCGTGCCAGGCTGGGGCGTCCCGAGAATTCGAGGTAGGCCTCGTCCAGGCAGACCAGCGCCCGGTCGGCGAGCGCACGGAGGATCGCGGCAATACTGGCTTCGTCGAGCAGGTTGCCGGTCGGGTTGTTCGGCGAGCACAGGAACACGATCTTGGCGTTGCGACCGGCCTCGATCACGCGCTGCGTGTCGAGCCGGAAGTCCTCGCCGCCCAACGGCACCTCGACCACTGCGGCACCCTGTATCCGGGCGGCGACCTTGTAGAAGCCGAAGGTCGGCGGGCAGGTCACCACGCTGTCGGTACCGGCGCGGCAGAAGGCGCGCACCAGCAGGTCGATCGCCTCGTCGCTGCCGCGACCGACCAGCAACTGGCTGGCCGGCACGTCGTAGAGGCGTGCCATGCGTTCCACCAGCGCTTTCGGCTGCGGCTCCGGGTAGCGGTTCAGGCCGGCGTCCGTGTTGTCGCCGAGCGCGCGCCAGGGCATCTCGTTGGCGTGCATGCGCTCGAGTGACGGGTCCCACGCCGCGTGCTGGTAGGGCTGCAGCTCGAGGATGTCGGGACGGGCCAGCGCCAGCACCGGGCTCATTGCGGTGTCCCGGCCGTGATCGCCTCGATGCGCACCGTCACCGCATTGGCATGGCCCTCGAGTGCCTCGAGCCGGGCCAGCACCCTGGCGGTGAGCCCGAGGTCCGCCAGGCCCTCGGGCGTGACTTCCTGGACGGTCATGCGACGGACGAAGTCGAGTACCCCGAGGCCGCTGTAGGCGCGCGCATGTCCGTAGGTCGGCAGCACGTGGTTGGTGCCGCTGCAGTAGTCGCCCATGGTCTCGGGCGTCCAGGCGCCGAGGAACACGGAGCCCGCGTTGCGCACGCGCTCCAGCCAGCGGCGCGGTGAACGCACCTGCAGGATCAGGTGCTCGGGGGCGTACAGGTTGCTCACCTCGAGCGCGGTGTCGAGGTCGGGAACCAGGATCACCCGGCTTCCGGCGATGGCACGCCCGGCGATCTCGCGCCGGGGCAGCGCTGCAAGCTGGCGCTCGACCTCGGCAATGCACTGCGCGGCGAACGCCCGGGTGGTCGTGACCAGCACCACCTGCGCGTCCTCGCTGTGCTCGGCCTGCGCGAGCAGGTCGGCCGCGACGAACTCGGCGGTCGCCGCATCATCAGCGATGACCAGCACTTCGGACGGCCCGGCCGGCATGTCGAGCGCGGCCCCGTCCGCATCGGCGGCCACCAGCTGCTTGGCCGCCGTGACCCAGGAATTGCCGGGTCCGAATACCTTGGCCACCTTCGGCACGCTTTCCGTGCCATAGGCCATCGCGGCGATGGCCTGGGCGCCACCGACCTTGAACACGGTTTCGATGCCGCACAGCCGCGCGGCGACCAGTACCGCGGGGTCCGCGCGGCCGTCCGGCCGCGGCGGGGAGCACAGCACCCGAACCGGGCAGCGCGCCAGCCGCGACGGGACCGCGAGCATGATGGCGGTGGACGGCAGCGGCGCGGTGCCGGCCGGAACGTACAGCCCGACGGCGTCGATCGGCACGAACACGCGCTCGCAGGTCACGCCGGGCGAGGTCTGCACCCGCACCGGTTCCAGCGACTGGGTTTCGTGGAAGCGGGTCACGGTCTCGATTGCGCGGCGCAGCGCCGCCAGCTGCTCCTTTGTGATCGCCGTGGAAGCTTCCTCGAACTCGGCCGCAGTCACTGCCAGCGACTCCAGCTTCACGCCATCGAACCGTGCCGTGTATTCACGCAGCGCGGCGTCGCCGCGGCTGCGCACCTGGTCCACGATCAGGGCGGTGCTGGCGAGCAGCGCCTCGTTGTCACGCTGCGCCGGCCGGCGCAGGATTGCCTGGCGCTGGTCGTCGCCGAGGGCGGCCCAGTCGATCACTTGCAGGGTATCGGTCATGCCAGCATCTTCTCCACGGGCAGGACCAGCACGGCACTCGCGCCGGCGGCCTTCAGGCCCTCCAGTGTTTCCCAGAAAACGTTCTCACGGCACACGGCGTGCACCGCGACCTTGTTACCCGGACCCTCCAGCGGAATGACCGTCGGGGATTCGCTGCCCGGCAGCAGTTTCCTGATCTCCGCGAGCGCGGCCCTTGGAGCGTGCAGCATGATGTACTTGCTTTCGCGAACCTGCTGCACACCATCGATGCGCAGCAGCAGCCGGCGCACCCAGTCGGCCTTCTCGTCGGACAGCGGCACCGGCGTGCGGATCAGCGCGGCCTCGCTCTCGAGCACCGTGGTGACTTCCCGCAGGTGGTTCGCCGACAGCGTCGACCCGGTGGACACCAGGTCGCAGATCAGGTCGGCGCGGCCGAGGCGCGGGGCGATCTCGACGGCGCCCGACAGCGTCACGATCTCGGCCTCGAGTGAATTCTCGCGCAGGAAGCGGGCCAGCGTGTTGGGGTAGGTGGTGGCGATGCGCCGTCCGGCAATGCTCTGGAGACCCTCGTAGGGATAGTCGTCCGGCACCGCGATCGACAGCCGGCAGCGCCCGAAGTCCATGTGCTGGACGAGTTCGAAGCGGGGTTCGGCGCCGCGAGCCGACATCGAGAGCCGCTTCTCGTCGATGACGTTGATGCCGACGATGCCGAGGTCGCAGACGTCCTCCTGCACCAGGTCGGGTATGTCGTCGTCGCGGACGAACAGCACGTCGAGCGGCATGTTCTCGCCGTAGCACATCAGCTGGTCCTTGCCGCGGCTGTACTTGAGGCCGCAACGCTCCAGCAGGTCCAGCGAGTTCTCGGTCAGCCGCCCGGACTTCTGGATCGCGATGCGCAGGCGCTGGCTGCGTTCCACCTCAGCGCTCCGACAGCCGGCGCGCGGCGAGTGCATAGCCGCCGTTGCCGTCGCCAAGATAGCGCGCGACCCGCCCGACCGTCGTGACGCTCACGCCGCTGACGCGCTGGATCTCGCGATAGGGGATGCCCTGCTGCAGCAGGCCGACCACGTTCCAGCGGTCCGTCAGCGCCTGCAGTTCGGCGGGGGTGCACAGGTCGCGGAAGAAGTCCCGGCACTCCTCGGTCGTGCGCAGCGTCAGCACGGCCTGGTACAGCGAGCGCTCTGCGGCCGCTTCCTGCCGCTGGGTGATGCCGTGACGATTCTTCATGGGACGATCCAATGTAATAATGAGCTACTACACTAATGCATCGGCCGGGCTGGGGCAAGCTGCCCGTCGTCTTGACGCTCCGAGCCGGCGCCACCTACACTTCGCGCGCTCATCGAGACCGGCTGAGGGAATGGCCCTTTGAAGCTGGGGCAACCGTCGGGCCCAGACCGCCCGAAAAGGTGCCAACTCCACGGGGACACGGTCCACCGACAGATGAGTTGCCGCGCTGCTGCCCTGGTCCGCCTGGGCGTGTCGGTCGTGGCGACCATCGTGCTCCACGCGAGACTCGAAAGCTGGACTGGGGGACTCATTGGGTCGCCCGATGGAGTGCGTGCGCGATATGCAGCCGAGTGCCATGGCCGATCCGACTTCCACCGTCCCACGCGTGCCCGACGGGTATGAGTTCGTGGCCGGCGTGCAGCGGCTCGCGGGCGAGTTTCCGCTGCATTGCGGTGGCAGCCTGGCCTCGGTTGACGTTGCCTACCGCCTGGCAGGGCGGTCCGGGGCCCCGGTGGTCGCGGTGCTCGGCGGCATCTCGGCCGGACGGCAGGTATTCGCCCTTCCGGGCGAACCGGGCGGCTGGTGGGAAGAAAGCATCGGCCCCGGCCGGGCGCTGGACAGCGACCGGTACCGGGTGCTCGGCATCGACTTCCTCGGCGGCAGCCACTCGACCTCGGGGCCGCGCGCCGGGGAGACATTCCCGACCGTGAGCGCCTACGACCAGGCGGAGATGATCGCGCGGTTGATGGGGCTCCTCGGCATCGGGCAGTTGCATGCCTGCGTCGGCGCCTCCTATGGCGGGATGGTGGCGTTGGCACTCGCCGAGCGGCACCCCGGCAGGCTGCGGCACGCGGTCGTGATCAGTGCCGCGCACCGCACCCATCCGATGTCGACGGCCTGGCGCAGCGTGCAGCGCGCGTTCGTGCGCTATGCGCTCGGCCACGGCGAGGGGCAGCGCGGCCTGGCCTTCGCGCGCGCTCTGGCGATGGCGACCTATCGCTCGGCGCGTGAATTCGAAGATCGCTTCTCCGGTCCCGCCGTGCAGACGACCGAAGGCTTCCGGTTCCCGGTGGAGTCTTACCTGTTCGCGCGCGGCGAGGCCTACGCGGCACAGTACCGGCCCGAGGCCTTCGTCTGCCTGTCCGAGTCGATCGACCTGCACCGTGTCGATCCGGCGGCGATCCAGGTGCCGGCGACCCTGGTCGCTGTGGTGGAAGACCAGCTGGTGCCGCTTTCCGACATGCGCGAACTGCGCGACCGGCTCGCAGGAAACTGCCGGCTGGTGGAGATCAGTTCGCTTTATGGCCACGACGCATTCCTGAAGGAGACCGACGTGCTTCGCGACGTATTCGCGCAGGCGCTGGATTGAACATGAGCCAAGAAAACACGCAGAAGACCCGCACGGTGCGCGCAGCGCTGGAAACCGACACGCAGTTCGGCGCCGTGGTGCCGCCGATCCACCTGACGTCCACGTTTGCCTTCGCCGGCTACGGCGAGAAACGCGCCTACGACTACTCGCGATCCGGCAACCCCACGCGCGACGCGCTGGCCGGCGCGCTCGCCGACCTCGAGGGAGGGGCGGGCGCCGTGGTCACCTCGTCCGGCATGGCTGCGGTGTCGCTGGTGTCGCAACTGTTCAGGCCCGGACAGGTCGCGGTGGTTCCCCACGACTGCTATGGCGGAACCTACCGGCTCTTCAATGCGCTCGGCCAGCGCGGTTCGCTGGACGTGCGGTTCGTCGATTTCCAGGACCGTGGCGCGCTGCAGGCAGCGTTGGCGACCGGGCCGGCGCTGGTCTGGATCGAGACGCCGAGCAATCCGTTGCTCAGGATCGTGGACCTGGCCGCGGTCGCGACAGCGGCGCACGAGGCCGGTGCGCTGGCCGTTGCCGACAATACGTTCCTGTCCCCGGTGTGGCAGCGGCCGATCGCGCTCGGCGCCGACGTGGTCGTGCACTCAACCACCAAGTACCTGAACGGGCACAGCGACGTGGTCGGCGGCGCGGTCATCGCGGCGACGCGCGAGCTTCACGAGCAGCTCGCCTGGTGGGCGAACTGCACCGGCGTGACCGGCGCGCCGTTCGACAGCTACCTGACACTGCGCGGCATGCGCACGCTGCACGCCCGGATGCGGGCCCATGGCGAGAACACGGCACAGGTGGTGGCGTTGCTGGCCCGACATCCGGCGGTCGCGACGGTCTATTACCCGGGGCTCCCGTCGCACCCGGGCCACGAGATCGCCAGCGCGCAGCAGGGCGGGTTCGGCGCAATGGCGAGCTTCGAGCTGAAGGGCACGGTCGAGAACGTCAAGGCGCTGCTCGGGTCAGTGGAATTGTTCTCGCTGGCCGAGTCGCTCGGCGGAGTGGAAAGCCTGGTCGCGCACCCGGCCAGCATGACCCACGCGGCGATGGACGCGGCCGCAAGGGAGCGTGCCGGTATCTCGGAGACCCTGCTCAGGTTGTCGGTCGGCATCGAGGAGGGTGCCGACCTGGTCGCGGACCTCGAGCGAGGACTGTCGGCTGCGGCCAGCGCCGGCTGAGGAGCGCGGAAAAAAAGAAAGGCCGGCAGTGATGCCGGCCTTTCGCGACAGGACAAGAGTGCCTCAGTCCTTGAGGCAATGACTAACCCGACTCAAGTCCTACACGATCGATGTTCTGGCAGGTCGCGTCCGTCTGTCCGGGCGGCCGGACCGGCCTGCGGACGCGCAGTATAGCGCCGGATTTCCGGGCCTTGCACATGCTTTTCCTCCTGGACCGGAGGAGGGCCGGAATCTTTATCCAGCTTCTATTAATAATCAAGTAACTAGCTGTTTATAAAAGACTTATTGTGCGGCAAAAATGTGCTCGATGATCGCGCTCGTGGCCGCTTCGCTGCCAACGGGCGTTTGGCCGGCGCTGGCGAGGTCGGCGGTCCGCAGGCCCGCGGAAATGGCCGACTCGACCGCGGCCTCGATTGCGCCGGCCTCGCGCTCCAGGCCGAGCGAGTGGCGCAGCAGCATTGCGCCGCTGAGGATGGTGCCGCAGGGGTTCGCGATCCCGCGTCCGGCGATGTCCGGCGCCGATCCGTGTATCGGTTCGTAGAGGCCGACGTTTCCTTCCCCGAGCGAGGCGGACGGCAGCAGGCCGAGCGATCCGGCCAGCATCGACGCCTCGTCCGTGAGGATGTCGCCAAACATGTTCTCGGTCAGCAGCACGTCGAACGAGGTCGGCCGGCGCAGCAGGTGCATCGCGGCGGCATCGACCAGCATGTGCTCCAGCGCGACCTCCGGAAATTCCTCGGAGACGACGCGCTCGACCACCGAACGCCACAATCGCGACGTCTCCAGCACGTTTGCCTTGTCGACGGAGACGATGCGGCGCCTGCGCTTCAAGGCCAGGCGGCCCGCAGTGCGGGTCACGCGCTCGATCTCGTGCGCAGAATAGGAACAGACGTCTTCGGCTTCCAGGGCTGTGCGGCTCTTTCGGCCGAAGTAGATCCCGCCGGTGAGTTCGCGCACGACCATGATGTCGACGCCCGCGACAACTTCCGCCTTCAGTGGCGAGGCGTCGAGTACACACTCCATGGTGCGGACCGGTCGCAGGTTGGCGAACAAGCCCAGGGTCCGGCGCAGCTCGAGCAGCCCCTGTTCGGGCCGGACCCGAGCCGAGGGGTCCGACCACCTCGGCCCGCCCACGGCACCGAGCAATACGGCGTCGCAGCTGCGGCAGGCGTCCACGGTGCGGGGCGGCAACGGCGAACCGGACGCGTCGATGGCAGCGCCGCCGATCAGTGCCTCGACAAACTCGAACTCGTGGCCGAAGGCGCCGGCTACCGCCGCGAGTACCCGCACTGCCGCGGCCGTCACTTCAGGGCCAATGCCGTCACCGCCGAGTACCGTGATCCGTGCCTTCATGTGTGCCGGCTCTCGTAGGCTGCAATTGCGCCGGCCTGGCCCAGCAGATAGCCCAGTTCATCGACGCCGTTCACCAGGCAGTAACGGGCGAACGGCTCAACCGGAAAGGCGATCTCACGGCCGTCCGGCAGGCGCAGCACCGAGGCCGGCAGGTCGATCTCGACCGATGCTCCGGGATTGTCCAGCAACCACCGGTGCGTGTCTTCGTCCACGACGATGGGCAGCAGCCCGTTCTTCAGGCTGTTGCTGCGAAAGATGTCGGCAATCTCGGTGCTGATGACCGCCTGGAACCCGTAGTCGAGCAGGGCCCAAGGCGCGTGTTCGCGCGAGGATCCGCAGCCGACGTTGCGGCCGGCCACCAGAACCCGGCAACCGCGCGATGCAGGCTGGTTCAGCACGAAGTCGGCGCGCGGCGAGCCGTCGGGCCCATTGCGCAGGTCCGCAAACAGCGCGGCACCGAGTCCTTCGCGAGTGGTCGTGGTCAGGAAACGCGCCGGTATGATCTGGTCGGTGTCGATGTTGGTGGACGGCATCACCACCGTGCACGAACGGATGACTTTGATCGGGTCCATGGGGCCTCAGTGTATGAACTCGCGCGGGTCGGCGACGTAGCCGCGGATGGCGGCGGCCGCGGCAGTGGCCGGGCTCGCGAGCAGGGTGCGCGAGCCGGCGCCCTGGCGACCCTCGAAGTTGCGGTTGCTGGTGCTGACGCAGTAGAGGCCGGCGTCGACGGTGTCGCCGTTCATGCCGAGGCACATCGAGCAGCCCGACTCGCGCCATTCCGCCCCGGCATCGGTGAAGATCTTTGCAAGTCCCAGCGCCTCCGCCTCACGCTTGACCTGCTGTGACCCGGGGACCACCAGTGCCCGCACGCCCGGTGCCACCTTGTGTCCCGCGAACACGCGGGCCGCGAGTTCCAGGTCCGAGAGCCTGGCGTTGGTGCAGCTGCCGATGAACACGACCTGCACCGACCGCTCGCGCATCGACTGCCCCGGTTCGAGTCCCATGTAGGCGAGCGCGCGGGCAAATACTGCATCGCCGGGCCGCTCCGGCACCCCGCCCGAAACCGGCATCACCATCCCGGGATTGGTCCCGTAGGTGACCATCGGTTCGATCGTCCCGGCATCGATGTGCACGGTCTCGTCGAACACCGCGCCGGGATCCGACGTGAGCGTGCGCCAGTCGGCCAGCGCCCGCTCCCAGGCCGCGCCCTGTGGCGCGCGCGGACGGCCCGCGAGGTAGGCGAACGTGGTTTCGTCGGGCGCGATCATGCCGGCGCGTGCACCGGCCTCGATGGACATGTTGCAGATGGTCATGCGCTCGTCCATCGACATCGCCTCGATCGCCGGTCCGCGAAACTCGATCACGTGGCCGGTGCCGCCGTTCACGCCGATCTGGCCGATGATGGCCAGCACCAGGTCCTTGGCCGTCACGCCCGGGCCGAGCCGGCCCGCAACCTCGATCGCCAGTGTCTTCGGCTTGCGCTGCAGCAGGCACTGCGTGGCCAGCACGTAACCAACCTCCGTCGTGCCGATGCCGAACGCCAGCGCGCCGAAAGCGCCATGGGTGCTGGTGTGGCTGTCGCCGCAGACGATGGTCTTGCCGGGTTGGGTTGCACCGAGCTCCGGTCCGATGACGTGCACGATGCCGCGCCGTTCGTCGCGCAAGCCGATCAGGTCGAGGCCGAATTCGGCGCAGTTGAGTTCCAGCTGCCGAACCTGCTTCGCCGCGGACTCCAGCGCGATCGGTACCCCGCCAAAAACCTGGGACGTCTCCGTCGGCGTGGAGTGGTCCATGGTCACCAGCGTTCGATCCGGCCGCCGCACCGGCAGGCCCCGGTCGCGCAGCACCGAGAACGCCTGGGGCGAGGTGACCTCGTGCGTCAGGTGCAGGTCGATGTACAGGACCGCGGGCGTGTCCGGCGTCTCCGGCACGACTTCGTGCCGCTCCCAGACCTTCTCGAACAGGGTCTTCGCAGTCATTCTGGCTCCGGTGGCCGGTTCGATCAGGGGGTCGCAGCGGCGTCCGCTGCTTCGGCAATTCGCTCCTCGAGCCGCGCGGCGGACGCGCGCGTGGACTCGATGCGGTTGACCACCTCGAGGAAGGCGCGCACGCCGGACTCGACGATGTCGGTGGTGACGCTGGAGCCGCGATACGAGCGCCCGTTGTGCTCCACGGTCACCACGGCCTCGCCCTGGGCATCCTCGCCCATCGACACGCTGTGCACCTCGAACTTGCGCAGCGTCACGGCCACGCCGGTCGCAGCCTCGATGGCCTTGAATGCCGCGTCGACCGGGCCGTCGCCGCCGGACTCCTGCGACAGCATCCTGCCGTCGCCGTGGCGCAGACCCACGCGTGCCATGGCGGCACCAGCGGTATCGCTGACGGCGTGCAGGCTCTCGAGGTGCCAGGGGCCGCTCTCGGTGAACTCGGCCTTCAGCACCAGCGCCTCGAGGTCGCCGTCGAACAGTTCCTTCTTCTTGTCCGCGAGGGCCTTGAAGTCCTCGAACACGCGGGCGAGTTCAGCGTCGGAGAGCTCGAAGCCGAGTTCCTTGATCCGGTCGCGCAGCGCGGCGCGGCCGCTGTGCTTGCCGAGCACCAGGTGCGAGCGCGAGAGTCCGACGTCCTCGGGGCGCATGATCTCGTAGGTCGAGTGGTGCTTCAGCATCCCGTGCTGGTGGATGCCCGACTCGTGGGCAAAGGCGTTCTCGCCGACCACCGCCTTGTTGCGCGGTATCGGCATGCCGGTGATGCTCGACAGCAACCTGCTGGTGGGGAACAGTCGCCGGGAGTCGACGCCGGTGTGGAGGCCGAGCAGCGCCTCGCGCGTCTTCATCGCCATCACCAGTTCCTCGAGCGAGGCGTTGCCCGCCCGTTCGCCGATGCCGTTGATCGTGCATTCCACCTGTCGCGCCCCGGCCCTGACCGCGGCAAGGCTGTTGGCCACGGCCATGCCGAGGTCGTTGTGGCAGTGCACGCTGAAGGTCGCGCGTCCGGCGCCGCGCACGTTTTTCAGAAGGTAGTCGAAGACCTCGTGGAATTCCTCGGGCACCGTGTAGCCGACGGTGTCGGGCACGTTGATCGTCGTGGCGCCGGCGTCGATCGCGGCCTCGACCACTTCGCGCAGGAACTCGAGTTCGGTGCGTGATGCATCCTCCGGCGAGAACTCGACGTCCTCGCACAGGCTGCGCGCATACTTCACGCCTTCCACGGCGGTGTGGATGATCTGTTCCTTCGCCATGTTGAGCTTGTGCTCGCGATGGATCGCGCTGGTCGCGAGGAACACGTGCAGCCGCGGACGCGCAGCTTCGCTGACCGCGCTCCAGGCCTTGTCGATGTCCTCGCGGTTGCAGCGCGCCAGGCCCGCGATGACCGGCCCGCGCACGGTGCGCGCGATCTCTCGCACCGCCTCCCAGTCGCCACGCGAAGCCGCCGGGAAGCCCGCCTCGATGACGTCCACGCCAAGTTCCGCAAGCGCGCGCGCGACCCGCAGCTTCTCGGGCTGCGTCATGCTGCAGCCGGGCGACTGCTCGCCGTCACGCAGCGTGGTGTCGAAAATGATGACGCGGTTCTTCGGGTCGCGGGGCTTGGCGGTCATGGGGTGCTCCTTCAGCCCTCGTTCAACCAGGGCATGCGTGCGCGCAGTTTCACGCCCACTTTCTCGATCGGGTGGGCGAGGTCCTTCTTCATCAGCGCGTCGTATTTCCGGCGCCCGGTCTTGTTCTCGCGGATCCATGCGCGCGCGAACGAGCCGTCCTGGATTTCCGCCAGGATCTTCTTCATTTCCTTCTTGGTCGCCTTGTTCACCACGCGCGGGCCGCGGGTCAGGTCGCCCCACTTGGCGGTGTGCGAGATGTACTGGTGCATCTTGGCGAGACCGCCCTCGTGCAGCAGGTCCACGATCAGCTTGAGTTCGTGCAGGCACTCGTAGTAAGCGACCTCCGGCTGGTAGCCGGCCTCGACCAGGGTTTCAAACCCCTTCAGCACCAGTTCGGTAGCGCCGCCGCAGAGCACCGCCTGCTCGCCGAAGAGATCCGTCTCGGTTTCTTCCTTGAACGTGGTCTCGATCACGCCTGCCCGCGTTCCGCCGATGCCGTCGGCGTAGGCGAGTGCCTTGGCCCTGGCCTTGGCCGACGCATCCTGCGCCACTGCGATCAGGCAGGGGACGCCGCGGCCCTGCTGGTACTGGCGGCGCACCAGGTCGCCGGGGCCCTTGGGCGCGATCAGCACCACGTCCAGGTCCTTGCGCGGCTTGATCTGCTTGAAATGCACGTTGAAGCCGTGCGCGAACAGCAGGGTGGCACCCTTGTCGAGGTTCGGCAGGATCTCCTTGTAGTTCTCCGACTGCGTGGTGTCGGGCGTGAGCAGCGCGACCAGAGTTGCACCCTTGACTGCCTCGGCCGGCGTCTTGACGGCGAGGCCGTCCTTCTTCGCCTTCTTCCAGCTGTCGCCCTTGCGGACGCCGATCACGACGTCGTAGCCGGAGTCCTTCAGGTTCAGCGCGTGCGCGCGACCCTGGCTGCCGTAGCCGACCACGGCGATCCGGGCGCCTTTCAGTGCCTTCTTGTCCACGTCCTTTTTCGAGTACGCGCGCATGTCAAACTCCTCGAGAGACAGTCGATGATGATGTGTGACCAAACGAAGAACCCCGCCCCGGATCATGTCCGGTGCGGGGTTCCTGGTATCCGTCTGCGCCGTTGCGCTTTCAGCCCGGGGCCCCGCACCTCCGCAGGGGAAGCAGGACGAGCAGTCCAGGCAGCAGGTTCGGCAGTCCGGAAACCGGTTCGGGCGTGTCGGCGGTCGAAGCCTCGAAGTCCATCGTTAGCCTGCCTGGGAAAAATGCGTTTCGGGCCGTTATTCGAGCCACGAATAGCAGCACAGCGCGCCCGACATTGTCAACCGCACTGCAAAATGAAGATCCGCTATAAGCTGTCCACACCATGTTCAATGAACACGACGCTGCGGCCGCGTGGCCGCTCTGGCTGCTGACCGAGGGAGATCTCGGCCCGTGGCTCGAGACCCAGGATCCGGCGACCCGGCACTGGCTGGGGTCGATGCGCTTCAGGGCGGAGCGCCACCAGGTCGTGGCGGTGCCAGGCGCGGACGGCGGGCTGCGCATGGCAGTGCTTGGCCTCGGCAAGCTCCGGGACCTCGATTCGCTCGAGCCGTTCCAGGTCGCCGGTGCGCCAGGCCGCTTGCCTCCCGGCGCATGGCGAATCGAGACAGCACTGTCGGCGCGCGCGGCGACGGCGGCGGCGATCGGCTGGGCCTACGGCTCGTACCGTTTCGAGCGGTATCGCAGCGAGGCGTCCCCGGAGAAGACAGTCGCCGCCCTGGTTCCGCCGCAGTTGGCGGAGATGGCGCACGTGCGCCGCGTATCGGCGGCGCTGGCGATGGCGCGCGACCTGGTCAACACGCCCGCCTGCGACCTGACGCCCCAGCGCCTCGCGGAGCAGGCACTCGAAATGGCGACCCGCTGCGGAGCGCACGGGCACATCGTGACGGGCGACGCGCTGCGCGAGGGCTATCCGGCGATCCACGCGGTGGGACGCGCCGCCGAGTCCGCGCCGCGACTGGTGGATTTCCACTGGGGCGACCCCGGCGCACCGCGCGTGACGCTGGTGGGCAAGGGCGTGTGCTTCGACTCCGGCGGACTCGACATCAAGGGTCCGTCGGGCATGTCGCTGATGAAGAAAGACATGGGTGGCGCGGCCTGCACGCTGGCGCTCGCCCGCCTGGTGATGGAGAGTTCGCTGCCGGTACGGCTGCGCGTATTGGTGCCTGCCGTGGAGAACGCGATCTCCGGCTCGGCCTACCGGCCCGGAGACGTGCTCACCACACGCAAGGGTCTCACTGTCGAGGTGGGCAATACGGATGCCGAGGGACGGCTGGTGCTGTGCGATGCGCTGGCGGCAGCCGACGTCGAGAAGCCAGACCTTCTGGTGGACCTCGCGACCTTGACCGGCGCGGCACGGGTCGCGCTGGGGCCGGAACTGCCGGCACTTTTCGGTAACCGCAGCGAAACGGTGGAGAGGCTTGCGCGCCACGGGCGCGAGCTCGGCGACCCGCTCTGGCCGATGCCGTTGTGGGACGGCTACGAGGACGAGTTCGCGAGTCGCGTCGGTGACATCAACAACGTGTCCACGCTTCCGTTCGCGGGATCGATCATCGCCGGCCTGTTCCTGCGCCGCTTCGTGACCGAATCGCGCGACTGGCTGCACGTCGACCTCTACGCGTGGAACGGCAAGGATCGCCCCGGGCGGCCCGTCGGGGCCGAGCCACAAGCGGTGCGCGCGCTGTACGCGCTGCTCGTCGAACGTTACGGCTGACGGCCGGACCATGGACCTGCGCTACGAGCGTCGCGCATGGACGCTGGTCTACCTGTGCCTGGGGCTGATCGAGGGCGGCACGGCCGCGGTCATGGTGCGCTCGCTGTTCCGGGACTCCGTGCACGGCTTCGCGGTGGACCTGGTCGTGGGCCTGGTCAGTTCCGCGCCGGCGTGGTCGAACCTCGCGAGCCTGGCCTACGCGCGGCGCGCGCAAGGCCGGCCGAAGGTCGCGTTCCTGCAGCCGCTGTTGACGGCGATGGCGATGTGCGTGGCGCTGCTGGCGCTGGTGCCCGGGCACGGCGCCGGCCTGGCGGCATTCCTGCTGCTTTACGGCACGGCGAGGTTGCTGTGGGCCGGCATCGACACCGTGCGTTCGGTGATCTGGAGCGTCAACTACCCGCGGCACCTCCGCGCGCGCGCCACCGGGCGCATCCTGGTCAACGGTTCGCTGGCGATCGCCGCGGTGGGCCTGGCGGTGGGCTGGTTGCTGGGGCAGGGCGGTGACGGGTATCGGTTCGCGATCCTGCTGGGCGCCTGCTCCGGACTCGCGGGCGCGCGCGCCTTCAGCCGTTTCAGGGTCCGGCGCGAACGGAGCCTGCTCGAGGCCGAGCGGGCGCGGCTCGCGCAGGGCGCCAGCTTCAGTTTCGCCGGCATTCGCGAACTGCTGCTGCGCGATGCGGCGTTTCGCCGCTACATGTACGCGATGTCGCTGTTCGGCGCCGGACTGCTCACGCTGTCGCCGCTGATGGTGATCTGCCTCGGCGACGTGCTCGGGCTTTCGCCGTTCGTGCAGGTCGCGGTGACCACGTCGCTGCCGATCATGGTCGTCCCGTTCGCGATCCAGCCATGGGCGCGGTACCTGGACCGGCAGCACGTGGTGACGTTCCGCTCGGTGCACGGATGGGTCGGTACCAGTGCCGCGCTGCTGCTGGTCTCGGCAGTGCTGCTGCGCGCACCGCTGCTGCTGTGGCCGGGTGCCGTGCTGCTCGGCGTCTCGCTGGCGGCCGGCAGTCTCGGCTGGGCGCTTGGACACAATGATTTCGCGCCGCGCGGGGAGGAGACGCGCTACATGGCTTTGCACGTGACGCTGACCGGCGTCCGCGGTCTGTTCGCGCCGCCGCTGGGCATCGCGCTGTACCACGGACTCGAGGCCTGGCGGCCGGGCGCAGGCGCCTGGGCCCTGCTGATGCCGCTGTCGCTGGTCGCGGCAGGGGCCCGGGAATTCAGTGCCATGCGCAGGCTAGGTGACATCCGCAAGCCACGGGCGTGACCTCGCGACCGTCGAGGCCGCACAATATCCCGATCATCAGGAGTTCACGCATGAGCAGACGCAAGGTCGACCCGCGCGCCCATTCCAGGGTCGTGTTCGACGGCATCAAGCAGACGCCGAGCCGCGCGATGCTGCGCGCAGTCGGATACACCGACCGGGACTTCAGGAAGCCGCAAGTCGGCATCGCCTCGACATGGAGCAACCTGACGCCGTGCAACGTCCACATCGACAAGCTGGCCGACGCGACGGCCGGCGGCGTGGATGCAGCCGGTGGCAAGAGCACGGTGTTCGGGACCATCACGGTGTCGGACGGAATCTCGATGGGCACGCCCGGCATGCGCTACTCGCTGGTGTCGCGGGAAGTGATCGCCGACTCGATAGAAACGGTCGTCGGCGCGCAGGGCTTCGACGGCGTCGTTGCCATCGGTGGCTGCGACAAGAACATGCCGGGCTGCATGATGGCGATCGCGCGCCTCGACCGGCCCGCGGTATTCGTCTATGGAGGGACGATCCGGCCCGGGGACAAGCGTCGCGATATCGTGTCCGTGTTCGAGGCCGTGGGCGCGCATGCCCAGGGCACCATCTCCGACCGGCAACTGAGGGAGGTCGAGCGCACGGCCATTCCCGGCGCCGGCAGCTGCGGCGGCATGTATACGGCGAACACGATGGCGTCGGCAATCGAGGCGCTTGGCATGAGTCTTGCCAACAGCTCGGCGCAGGAGGCCGTCTCGCGAACCAAGCGGCTGGACGCGGAGCGGGCCGGCCGTGCGGTGGTCGGCCTGGTCCGGCGCGGCATCCGCCCGTCCGACATACTCAGTCGCGAATCGTTCGAGAATGCGATCGTGGTGTCGATCGCGCTGGCGGGTTCCACCAATGCGGTCCTGCACCTGCTTGCAATCGCACACGCCGCGGGTGTCGCGCTGGAACTCGACGATTTCACGCGCGTCGGTGCGCGGGTGCCGGTGCTGGCCGACCTGCGGCCGAGCGGGCGCTACTCGATGTCCGAGTTGATTCGCATCGGCGGGATACAGCCATTGATGAAGGAACTGCTGTCCGCCGGCCTGCTGCACGGCGGTTGCCTGACCGTGACCGGCAAGACGCTGGCGCAGAACCTGCGCCGCGTGAAGCCGTACCCTGCGTCGCAGGACATCGTCCGTCCGCTCTCGGATCCTATCAAGCCCGAGAGCCACCTGGTGATCCTCTACGGCAACCTCGCGCCCGAGGGCGCGGTGGCCAAGATCACCGGCAAGGAGGGACTGCGGTTCGAGGGCCGCGCGCGCGTGTTCGACGGCGAGGAGGCGACGCTGCAGGCGATTCTCGACGGCACGGTCGTCGCGGGCGACGTGATCGTGGTGCGGTACGAAGGCCCGCGCGGCGGACCGGGCATGCGCGAAATGTTGAGCCCGACTGCCGCCATCATGGGCAAGGGCCTGGGCGACAAGGTCGCGCTGGTCACCGACGGCCGGTTCTCGGGCGGCAGCCATGGTTTCGTCGTGGGGCACGTGTCACCGGAAGCTGCGGTCGGCGGCCCGCTGGCGCTGGTGCAGGACGGGGACGCGATCAGTATCGACGCATCCCGCCGCACAATTTCGCTGGGAATATCCGTCGCCGAGTTCGCGCGCCGGAAGAAAGCATGGGCGGCGCCCGCGCCCTACGCCACGCGGGGCGTGCTCGCGAAGTACGCGGAACTGGTGAGCAGCGCATCGCTCGGCGCGGTGACCGACCGCGACCTCCGGCTGGCCCCGGCCGGGAAGTGAACTGGCCCGTACCTGGAAGATGAAGCGCCCAAAAGCCGGACGGCTATTGAGTTGCCTGTTGGGGGCCGGTAGAGTTCGCCGCGCTCCCCCGGGGTTGCGACGGCGGACAGGCTCTTGTAGTGTCGCCAGTCCGGGGCGGGTGTTGGTGGCAACGCCCAAATGTAAAACCGAATAAGGTCCCAGAGCAGCGGAGGGGACGTGGCGTACGATTACTCAATCGACGATCCGGCGAGAAACAGCAAGCGATCGCTGGCGTTCGTGCTGGTCGTCATCATCCACGTGTTCTTCTTCTGGGTACTTGCTTCCGGGCTCGGCGCCAAGGTCATCGAAGTCGTGATGGGCCCAGTCGAGACCAAGATCATCGACCAGAAGCCCGACGAGGACAAACCGCCTCCGCCTCCCCCGGAAATCGACACGCCGCCGCCCTACGTGCCGCCGCCCGAAGTGTCTATCGAGATCGCCACAGACACCGGTCCGACCACCGCAATCAGCAACGTGACCAGCGAGCGCCCAGTCGCGCCGGTGGCGCCGCCGCCGCCTGCGCCGAAGCCGGTCGACCACGCGGCTGTTCGCACGCCGCCCACGACACAGGGCCGCGGCGCGCGGGTCGACCAGCCGGATTATCCGCCGGCGTCGAAGCGTGCGGGCGAGGAGGGTTCGGTGGTCCTGAAGATTTGCGTCAACGAGTCGGGGCGCCCGACCGAGGTGACGGTTGTGAAGTCCAGTGGTTTCGAGAGACTGGACGAGGCGGCCACCAACTTCGCAATGCGTAACTGGAGGCTGGTGCCCGGGAAGGTTGACGGCAAGCCCATCGCATCGTGCGGCAGTAACTTCATGGTCACCTTCAACCTCAAAGACTGACGTGATGTCGCAACGTCACCGCTCGCCGTAAAAGAACAGATTCGACACCGAATTTCTGGAGGAAATTTCCCATGGCCGCTGAAACGATCGCTGTAGACAACCCGTACGGAATCCAGGCCCTATGGGCCCAGGGCGACTTCGTCGCCAAGGGCGTCATGGTGCTGCTGGTCATCATGTCGGCATATTCCTGGTTCATCATCTTCACCAAGTGGTGGGAGCAGAAACGGCTGCTGGGCCAGGCCAAGGAAGCCGACAAGAATTTCTGGGCTGCAGACAACATCAAGAACGGCGTCAGCAAGCTCACCGGCAAGGGCAACGTCTTCAAGGCGATTGCTTCCGAGGCGATCGACGCGGCCGAGCACCATGACTCGCGCATGACCGAGGAGGTCCCGCTCCACGAGTGGATCGACAACGTGATCGCGCGCGGCGTCGCCCGCATCGGCAACGCGCTGCAGACGCAGTTGCCGTTCCTCGCGACCACCGGATCGACCGCGCCGTTCATCGGCCTGTTCGGCACCGTGTGGGGCATCTACCACGCGCTGGTCGCGATCGGTGTTGCGGGCCAGGCGAGCATCGACAAGGTTGCCGGCCCGGTCGGCGAGGCGCTGATCATGACGGCCATCGGCCTCGCGGTGGCGGTGCCGGCGGTGCTCGGCTACAACTACCTGCTTGGCCGCAACAAGGAGATCATGGAGCGCGTCAAACTGTTCGCGTCGGATCTCGAGCAGGTGATCGTCAGCGGATCGCGGGTCCATGGCGCAGGCGCGCGCGTCCTCGGCGGCTCCCCCAAGAAGTAATCGGCTGAATCGAGCCGCCGGAGGCAGATACCATGGGCATGTCAGTTTCGACGGGCGGTGGCCCGTCTGGCGACGACAAGCCGATGTCGGAGATCAATACCACGCCCCTCGTGGACGTGATGCTGGTGCTCCTCATCATCTTCCTGATCACCGTCCCGGTGATCACGCAGTCGGTCAAGGTGGACCTGCCGAAGGCGGCCAACATCGCGACGCAGACCAAGCCCGAGAATATCAACATCGCGGTTGATGCCAGCGGCAATGTCTTCTGGAACACGGCAATGGTGCCGAACCAGGAAGCGCTGCTCAATCGGCTGAAGGAAGTCGCGGTGATGGATCCTCAGCCAGAGGTGCACCTGCGCGGCGACAGGCAGACCAAGTGGGAGAACGTCGGCCGGGTGATCGTGCTGTGCCAGCGCAGCGGGATCCAGAAGGTCGGGTTCATCACCGAGCCGGACCGCGGCTACCGTCGCTGAAGCGACGGCCTCAATTCCTGGAGTCAGTCGAATGTCAATGAACGCAGGTGGTGACGAAGACGGGCCAATGATGGAAATGAACATGACGCCGTTGATCGACGTCCTGCTCGTCCTGCTCGTCATGTTCATCATCACCATCCCCGTGATGACCCACGCGGTGAAGCTCGACATGCCACGGGCCACCAACGCGCCTTCGCAGGTCGAGCCGGTGGTCATCAACCTCGAGATCGATTTCGACGGAACGGTGCTCTGGAATGGCACGCCGGTTCCGGATTTCGACACGCTGGACGCCTATTTCAACCGCGAAGCAGCCAACGAGCCGCAGCCCGAGCTTCACATCTGGCCGAGCAAGCGGGTGGACTACGATGTCGTGGCCAGGGTGCTGGCGTCGGCCCAGCGCAATGGGCTGCTCAAGATCGGATTCGTGGGTAACGAGCAATTCATGTAGGCACGGCCGGTGCGGGCCTGTGTGCCCGCCGGCGGTCCCGTAATCAACGAGGCTGCCGGGGCGATGAGTCCCGGCGGCTTTTATCTTGAAAGGGAAGCACACGCTCCCAGTGAGGCGACCGATGAGGAAGGCAACGTACGTACTGAGCGCCGCGCTCGCGGTGTGCAGCGTGGCAGGTGCGACGGCGGCGTTGCTCCTCGTTCCCGCGACGGCGACCGCCGCGCAGCAGGTGGGTCCTGCGGTGGGCAAGTACCTCAAGACCGCGCAGGACGCGATCAAGAAGAAGAACTGGAATGGCGCCCTTGCGTCGATCAAGCAGGCGCAGGACGTCTCCGGCAAGACCGCGTTCGAGCAGTACAAGATCAACGAATTGCTCTGGTACGTTTACCTTCAGCAGGGCCGCAACCTGGACGCGGCCCGGCTGCTCGAGCAGCAGATTGGATCCGGGCAGATGCCCGCCGGCGAGAAGGTCCAGCGCACCAAGACGCTGGCGCAGCTCTACTTCCGTGGTGATAGCTTCGGCAAGGCCGTCCAGTACGCCAACCAGTACCTGAAGTCGGTGCCCGGCGACCAGGAGATGCAGTTGCTGGTCGCCCAGGCCTACTACCAGCAGAAGGACTACAAGAACGCAATCGCGGCGGCCGAACGGATGACCGCGGGTGGCAAGCGACCGAGCGAGGACGCGCTGCAGCTCATGCTGCGTTCGAGCTACGAAATAAGCGATCCGGTCGGTACCGCCAAGGCGCTGGACCTGCTGCTCAAGTACTACCCCAGCAAGGACACCTGGCAGCGTGTGCTCGACGGATACATCTCCAAGACGAAACACGACGATGAGCTGCTGGCGCTGTATCGCCTGGCGGAAGACGTGGGTGGACTCACCAAGGCGCGCCAGTACACCGACATGTCGCAGGGGCTCGTGGTTGCCGGATTTGCGATCGAGGGTGAGCGGGTGATCCAGCAGGGGTTGGCCGCAGGCGTATTCCAGGGCGAGGACCTCAGTCGCGCACAACGCACTCTGCAGGCAGCGACGCGGCGCGCCGACATTGAGCGGCAGGAGCTTCCGAAGGCGGCCGCTACGCTTGCCGCAGCCAAGACCGGCATGCAGGTCTACGAGGTAGGCAAGCTGTATTTCAGCGCTGGCGAGTATGCCAAAGCCGCACCCGTGCTGGCACAGGCACTTGCCAAGGGCGGCCTCGAGGATACGGACCGCGCCGAGATGCTGCACGCGATCGCGCTTTCCCGCCAGGGCAAGACCGCCGAGGCCGACAAGGCATTTGCCGCGATCAAGGATCCCCAGTTCGCGGAAGTCGCGAAGCTCTGGATCATCAAGGGTCGGTGACCTGGGCCCGGGCCCGGCAGTCGCGCCCCCTGCTTGCAATTGCTCAACGAAAAAGGCCCCGCGGTGAAACCGCGGGGCCTTTTCATCTGGCGGAACCCCCGCTCGATCAGCCGGCCGGAACTGCTGTCGTCGCCGATGAATCCAGGTAGAGCACCCACAGCCGCGTGACCGCTGCGTACTTGGGATCCTTGACCGCGGCAAACGCCGCCCGTGCCTCGTCCCGCTTGCCCGCACGGACCAGGGCCACGCCCAACAGCGCGTTTGCGTCATCGGCATCGGTGATGCCGCCCTTGGCGAGTCCCCTGGTGATCGCATCGGCGGCCTTCGCATAGTCCCCGGAGCTGAAATAGAGCTTGCCGATGGCGGCCATTTCATTGCCGGTCTTCGCGTCCGCGAGCGCCTTGGCCGCGCCCGGCAGCTCCTTGCTGTCAGTGGCAGCTCCGACTCGATCCCGCTCGAGGCTGGCCTTGGCTCGCGTGAGGGCCTCGCCGGAGAACGCGCTGGCGGCCAGGCCGCGCTCGAGGATCGCCACGGACTCTGCCGGGAAACCGCCGGAGTACAGCACGTTGGCCATCTCCGAGAATTCGTCGGCCTTGTCCAGCGTCCTGGTCTGGTCCATCAGGCGAAACAGCATGCGCAGTTCGCGGTCACCCTTGGTTTCGTAGAGCTGGTTGGTGAGGAGATCCTCCCAGTACTTCGGCTGGGGATAGTTGCGGATCAGTGCCTCGATGGCCTGCATCGTGCCGGGCTTGTCATTGAGCTCATAATTGCAGCGCAGGTCGATCAGCAGGAGCTGCTCGCTGGGCTTCTCGTCGCCGGCGGTGAGCTTCTGGACGGCGGTGCGCGCCCCCGTGTAATCCTTCTCGAGATAGTAGCTCTGCGCCACCAGCACGCCCATCTCGCGGTCGCCCGGCACCAGTTCCAGGTACCGGTTGCCAGCCGCTGCGGCCTTCGGATAGTTTTCCGACTTGTAGTAGAGCTGTGCCAGTGCCTTCAGTCGCTGGGGCAGCTCTTCGGGCGACACGAACCCTGAATTCACGGCCGCCTCCAGCGCGGTGGCTGCGCCCGAATAGTCCTGCTTTTTCAACAGTACGTTCCAGGTGAACTCGTCGACCATGAACGTGTCGTACGGGGTCTTGGGCTCGATCGCCCTGGCCTCCTGGATGTGGACCATCGCCTCGTCCAGGTTGTTTTCCGCAATCGCCGCCTGCGTGGCCTTCAGCGGCTTCATCATGCTGGCGCTGAGTTTCTGGGTCTCCGCGGCAAAGGCCGCCGTAGGTGCCAGAAGGCCCGTCGTCGTGCCCGTCACGCCCACCACGGCCAGGGCGGCCATCAGTACCAGGTTCGTTTTTTTCATCGCTGTCCTCGCAAGGCTCGTACGGGTTATTGTGCCGTCATTGTAGCCGGAAGCCGCCGCGCTGCGCGCGGCGCGGCGCCGGGGAGCGCAGCGTCAAGCGGGCGACCGGACGCGGTGTCCGTCCATGTGGAGGGTGCTGAGTGCCGCCGATCCCCCGGATCGAGATCGTCGAAGTCGGCCCGCGGGACGGACTGCAGGGCGAGCCCGTGTTCCTTTCGACCGCGTCCAAGGCCGAGTTCATCCGCCGGGCGATCGACGCGGGCCTGCGACGCATCGAAGTTGCCAGCTTCGTCAACCCGAAGAAGGTGCCGCAGATGGCGGATGCAGAGGCGGTGCTGGCAGCCCTGCCGCCCGCGGGCGCACTGGTCTACGTGGGGCTGGTGTTGAACCGCCGGGGCTTCGAACGGGCCGTGGCGGCCGGGTGCAACGAGATCGGAATGGCCGTGATGGCCAGCGACACGTTCAATCGACGCAACCAGGGCGTATCCACGGCGGACTCAATTGCCGCCTGGCTGCACATCGCAGCCGCCGCGAAGGCGGCCGGCATCCGCTCGCAGGTCACCATCTCAACGGCATTTGGCTGCCCGTTCGAGGGCGAAATACCCGTGGCGCGCGTGCTCGACGTCGCGCGACGGGTGGCTGCCGCCGGGCCTTGCGAGATTGCCCTCGCCGACACGATCGGCGCCGGCGTCCCGGCCCAGGTTGCGGACCTGGTCGGTCGCGTGGCCGAGGCGCTGCCCGGCGTTCGCCTGCGCTGTCATTTCCACAACACCCGCAACACCGGGCTCGCGAATGCATTTGCCGCGGTGCAGGCGGGCGTCGCGGCCCTCGATGCGAGCCTGGGCGGGATCGGCGGCTGCCCGTTCGCCCCGGCCGCGACCGGCAACATTCCGACCGAGGACCTGGTCTACATGCTGCAACGCTGCGGCTACGAGACCGGTGTCTCGCTTGAGCAGGCAATCGCAACCAGCGCCTGGCTGCAGCACGCGCTTGGGCACCCGGTGCCGGGAATGCTGGTCAAGGCGGGTGGCTTTCCGGGACCCTCTGCACGGTTCGATTGAGCGCCGGCCGCGCCCATCAGGCGCGATACCGACGATTCCGCCGGGTCCGGGCGAGAGCACCAGGATTTTTCCGGTAAAGTGTCGGTCTCAAAGAACATCGAAGGGGCAACCCGGTGACCTACGCCGCGATCACGGGCTGGGGCAAGTGCCTCCCGCCGGCCGTCTTGACCAATGCCGACCTCGCTACCATCTTCGACACCAACGATGAGTGGATCGTCTCGCGCACCGGCATCCGCGAGCGCCGCGTCTCGCACGTGAGACTCACGGACCTCGCCTACGTGGCATCGATGCGGGCGCTGGCCGCCGCGGGCATCGATGGTTCCGAGTTGGACCTGATCGTGTTCGGAACCTGCAGCTTCGACGACCAGGTGCCGAACCAGGCCTCCGGAATCCAGGTCCGGATCGGCGCAAGGAATGCGGCGTCGATGGACGTCAACACCGCCTGCACCAGTTTCCTGTACGGACTCAGCACGGCGACGGCCCTGATCCGCACCGGCGTGGTTCGCAATGCGCTGGTGATCGGCGGCGAACTGATCAGCGCTTTCATGGACTGGAACAACCGCGGCGTCGCCGTGCTGTTCGGCGACGGCTGCGCTGCGGTGGTGTTGCAGGCCACCGACCGGGAAGAGGGCCTGCTGGGCGAGCGCCTGGGCTGTGACAGCGACGCGCGAAACACGCTGGTCGTCGAGGGCATGGGAACCCGTTACGCGGACCTCACGCGCCTGTACGGCGACACCAACTGGATATTCGAAGGCCAGGAAATCTTCAAGCGTGCGGTCATCGGCATGTCCGGTGCGTGCGCCGACGTGCTGGCGAACCGACACCTGGCGGCGAAGGACATCGACCTGGTGGTCCCGCACCAGGCCAACCTGCGCATCATCGAGGCGGTCGCGAAACGTGCGGGGATGCCGATGGAGCACGTGTTCGTCAATGTCCATCGCTACGGAAACATGTCCGCGGCGACAGTGCCGGTCGCGCTTGTCGAGGCGCTGGAGGAAGGGCGTGTCGCGCCGGGGAACCTGCTGCTGCTGCCGGCGTTTGGCGCCGGACTCACCTGGTGCGCCCACCTGATCCGATGGGGCGATCGCGTCACGCCGCTCGGGACGTCGGACGTCGAGCTTCCGCCCTGCAGCGAGACGGCGCTGGAGATGGTGACGCGCTACAGGCAGCGCAAAGCTGCGGCGACGGCAGCCTGAAGGCGCACTCGACGTGTAATGCGCGACGCGCCGCCGCGCGTGGCGAGGAACAAGCTTGTCGGCCAGACCACCCGTCCACACGGCGCTGCTGCAGATTCACTTCTGCGTCGTGCTGTGGGGTTTCACCGCGATTCTCGGCAAGCTGATCAGCCTTCCGGCGCTGCCACTGGTGTGGTGGCGAATGCTGCTGGTCGTGGCCGCGATCGCGCTCTGGCCGCCGGTCTGGCGTGCGCTGCGCACGACCGACGCCCGGACACTGCTGCTGTTCTGCGGCGCCGGCGTCATCGTGGCACTGCACTGGCTGACGTTCTACGGTGCGATCAAGCTGTCGAATGCGTCTGTGGCCGCCAGTTGCATGGCCATCGCGCCGATCTGCATGGCGGTGGTCGAGCCGTGGATCGCCAGGCGGGACTTCGACCCGCGCGAACTGCTGATCGGCATCGTCGCGCTGCCGGGCGTGGCGCTGGTCGTCGGCGGGACGCCCACCGCCATGCACGCCGGCATCCTGGTGGGTGGCCTCTCGGCGTTCCTGGTCGCGATATTCGGCTCGATCAACAAGCGCATCGTCGAACGCGCAGCGCCACTGTTGATGACCTGGGTGGAACTGGCGGCCGGCACCGCGTTCCTGAGTGTTGTCGCGTTGCTGATGCCGGGCCCGGGGCCGGCATTCCCGCTGCCGGACGGCCGTGATTTCGCGCTGCTCGCGACGCTGTCCATCGCCTGCACGCTGCTGCCCTTCACGCTATCGTTGCACGCGTTGCGACACACCAGCGCGTTCACTGCCCAGCTGGCCATCAGCCTGGAACCTGTGTACGCGGTGCTGCTCGCCATCGTGCTGCTCGGGGAGCAACGCGAACTTTCCGCGTCCTTCTACCTGGGTGTCGCGCTGATCGTCGGCTCGGTGCTGGTGCATACGCTGATCAAGCTGCGCGGTTCAGCGCCCTGAAGCGGACGCCCGGTCAGGCGGATTCTCGAGCTGCGCCTGCCGGCACGGCGCTTGCTGCGCGCCGCGCCCACGCACGGCGCACTCTCCATGCCAGCAGTACCGCCAGCACGACTGCATACAGCAGCGGTTCGCGCCAGTCGGCCTTGACCTGCCACCAGTAGTGCAGGCTGCCGAGGATCGCAGCCGGATACACCAGGCGATGCAGCCGGTGCCAGCGGCGGCCGAGGCGCCTCATCCAGCCGTTGGTCGATGTTATGGCCAGCGGCAGCAGCATCAGCAGGGACGCGAAGCCTACGGTGATGTAGGGGCGCTTCGCGATGTCCGCAATCATGGCGCTGCCGTCGAACCAGCGGTCGAGCACCAGCCAGTTGGCGAAGTGCAGGGCGATGTAGGTGAACGCAAAAAGCCCCAGCATGCGCCTGAGCCCCATGAGCCACGGCGCGCGCACGGTCACGGCCAGCGGGGTGACCCACAGCGTTGCGAGCAGCAGCCGCAGTCCCCACTGACCCAACTGGTCCTGGAGTTCGTCCACGGGGTTGGCTCCCAGCCCGGCGCCAACGATTCCAAAGGCGCGAGCCGCCAGCCATGCAAGTGGCAGCGCACAAAGCAGGAAGAGCAGGGGCTTTGCGTACCGCCGCACGACCTAGAAGTTCCTGGCCAGGTCCATGCCCCGGTACAAGCCGGCCACCTGTTCCTCGTAGCCGTTGAACATCTGCGTCGGCTGGCGTGGCGAGAAAAGCCCGCCGCCCAGGCGCCGTTCCGAGGCCTGGCTCCAGCGGGGGTGGTCCACGGCCGGGTTGACGTTCGCGTAGAAACCATACTCCCGCGGTGCCGAGCGGTTCCACGAGGTTGGCGGCTGCTTTTCGGTGAAGCGTATCTCGACGATCGACTTGATGCTCTTGAAGCCGTATTTCCACGGCACGACCAGCCGCAAGGGCGCGCCGTTCTGGTTCGGCAGCACCTGTCCGTAGAGGCCCACGGCGAGGATGGTGAGCGGGTGCATCGCCTCGTCCAGGCGCAAGCCCTCGACGTAGGGCCACTGCAGCACTGGAAATCGCTGCCCCGGCATCTCCGACGGCCTCTCGACCGTAGTGAACGCGACGTACTTCGCCCGCGACGTCGGCTTGAAACGGTTGAGCAGGTCACCCAGCGAAAATCCGACCCACGGAATGACCATCGACCAGGCCTCGACGCAGCGCAGCCGGTAGATACGCTCCTCGAGCGAGTGCGGCTTCAGGATGTCCTCCAGCGTGAACGTGCCGGTCACGTCCGCCTCGCCCGCGACGGTCACGCTCCACGGTTCCGCGCGAAACGAGCCTGAGCGCCGCGACGGGTCGTCCTTGCCGGTCCCGAACTCGTAGAAGTTGTTGTAGGTCGTAATCTCCTCGAAGGAATTGCGCGGTTCGGAGGTGCTGTAGCGCTTGTTGCTCGAGTATTTAAGTGGTGCCCCGGCGAGGGCAGGGCCAGGGGCGAGACCGCCGAGCATCGCTGCCCCGAGTCCGGCCATCAGGCGTCGGCGATCGAGATAAACGTGCTGGGGAGTGATTTCCGATGGGTGGATCGGGGGGATGGTGGAATTTCTTCGCATGCTGCCTCGCTCGTGCCCGTTCGGGGGTCTCGATACATAGACCGGGGATATCGCCGTTGCGTTACACACGCAGGCCAGGATCCTGACGAAATCCAGCCAGAACGGGTTGCCACGCATGGCGGCGGTCGCTTGATCGGGACCGCAAACGGACTGGGACGGCGCGAATCGTCAACGATGGAGGGCCTGGCCCCTGCGTGCCCCGGGCTACTGGGCAGCGGCGAGCGCCACCGGTTCGCCGAAGCTACCGCCCAGCACCAGGTACAGGTTTACCCGCTGGGACAGTTCGTCGCTGCGCGCGCTCAGGTAGTTCACGCGGGCCGCCTGGACCTGCTGCTGCTGCTGCTGGACGCCGCGCATGTCCTGGCGACCGACCCGGTAGGCCTGCTGGTCGTACTCCAGCGCCTTTTGCTGGTCGTCCAGCACCTGTCCGAGGATCGCCACGCGCTGCGACAGGATCTGGGACGCCGACAGCGAGTTCTCGACGTCGCCCAGCGCGCGCAGCACCTGGCTGCCATAGCGTGCGACGGCTTCCTTCTGCTCAGCTGTCTTCAGCTCGACCTGGGCCCTCAAGGCTCCGCCATGGTACAGCGGCGCAAACAGTGTCCCGCCCGCGCCGCCGCTCGGGTTGCTGTAGTCGTCCTTGAGCTGCAGCACGTCGCTGCTCAGCGAGGCCACGCTGGCATTCAGTCGAATCGTGGGCAACTGCGCGGCCTTGGCCTCGCCGATGCGATTGAACGCCGCCGCCACGCGACGCTCGGCGGCAATTATGTCGGGGCGCCTTTCCAGCATGCTCAAGGGCATGCCGACCGGTACCGGTCCCGGCATCGCCGGAAGCTCGGCCGCAACCGAGAGTTCGGCGGCTGGATAGCGGCCGAGGATGGTCTCGAGCGACCTCACGGCCTGCTGGTGCGCAAACCTGGCCTGGCGCGCCGAGTCCTCCATCGTGCCGAGTCCTGCCCGGGCGAGGGCGACATCTTTTTCGCTGCCATTGCCCACCCGCTGGCGATCCTGCGCCAGAGAGACGAGGCTGCGCGCCGACGTGGCCATCGACTCCGCGGCTTCGAGCTGCAGTTTCGTCTCGATGGCCATGAACCAGCTGCGGGCAACCTGGGCTGCCAGCGACTGCCGGGCGAACTCGAAATCCGCCTGCGCCGATGCATAGTTGTCGTCCGCCGCATTGCGCCCATAGCGCAACCGCCCCCAGAGGTCAGGCTCCCACGAGACGCCGAGCATGATGCCGCTCAGCGCAGACGAAAGGTCGGATCCGCCGCCGGCCTTGACGCCGCCGGTGCCGAGCAGGTTGAACCACGGCAGCAGTTGGGCCTGTGCCGAGTGGGCATAGGCCGCCGCCTGCTCGACCTGCGCCCCGGCCGCCCGCAGGTCGGGGTTCCGGGCGATGGCTTCGTTGACCAGCGCGGTGAGCTGGGGATCGTCGAACGTTGCGAGCCAGTTGTCGCTGATCGCAGCCGCAGCTGCGTCGGCGCCGGTGACGTCGGCCGCGGCCCAGGTGGCACGGACCTCGGTGCCCTGCAGCGCGTCCTTGCGGATCTCGTCAGGCTTCGGAGGCGCCTTGACCGCGCAGGCAGCGAGCCCCGCAATGCAGGCCGCAGCGACGAAGAAGTTTCTGGAGCCCATGGCGCCCATCAATGCAGCTTGAGAACCAGCCAGTCGAGCTTGGCGCCGACACGCATGAACACCTTGCGGAGAATGTGGATCATCTCGCCCTTGTTGGTATAGACGGCGCCATTACCGCGCGCGCCCGGAGCCAGGAACAGCTCCGCGTCTTTGCCGGTTGGCTTCAACTTGACGGCGAGGCGCTGCTCCGGGGCCGGACCGTAGCCCGTGTTCGGCAGCATGCCGCTGATCGGCAGCTGGCCCTGTGCCGTCGCCCAGATGATGGCTTCGACTTCGGCCTTGATGATGCGCCCCGGATAGGTCTTGACCGCGAATTCCGCTTCATTGCCGTCCTCGACCTCGCGGACTTCGTTCTGCGCGAAGAACGCCACGACCCACTGCTCGTTCTCGATGAAGGTCATCGCGGGAAACGCCGGGAAGGGTACCGTCATCACGCCGGGCCTCAATGCCAGCGCCACCACGGTGCCGTCGGCCGGCGCGTACTGCACGGACTCCTGGAGCTGCCATTGCGCATCGGCAAGCTGCGCCTCGGCCTGCGCGATCTGGGCCAGTACCTGCGCCACTTCCTGCTGCACGCCGGCAGGTGTCTTCGCAGCCAGGTTCTCCTGGACCTGCGCCACGTTGGCTTGCGCGGACTGCAGGTCGTTCTGGTACCTCGCGACGTCGGCTTGCGCCTGCTCCAGGTCGAAGCGATTGCCGGCGCCCGTCCTTACCAGTTCCTGGTACTCCTCGACGCGCTTGCGCGCGAGTGTCAGCTGCGTGGTAGCGGCTCCCTGCTGGCTGGATGCCTGCTTGAGTTGTTCGCCGAGGTTGCGGGCATTGGCATTGGCCGACACCAGCTTGGCGCGCAGCTGCCCGAGGTTCGCCTCCGCAGACTGGACCTGGATCTGGAACGGCACCGGATCAAGCTTGAACAGCACGTCACCTTTCTTGACGGCCTTGTTCGGCTCGACCGGGACCTCGATCACCTTTCCCGCGATGCGCGAATTGATCGGCACGACGTAATTCATGACCCGGACGTCGGCGGACGAGGGCGCGTAGATGTTCAGGAACAGGATCAGGATCGTGATCCCGATGACCGGGATCGTGACGGTGATCACCTGGCTGGTGATGTTCCACGGCAGCCACTTGAACTTGAAGAAGACCAGCCAGGCGAAGACGGCGTAAATCAGTAGCAGCAGGATTTCCATCAGCCTCGAGCCTCCTGGATGGCCTGCGCCTCGAGGTGGGCCAGTCGCTCGCGCAGCCTCGCAATCTCCTCGTGAGCGGCGCCCGTCGCGGCCGCGGCGGGCCCGGGCGCCGCCGCGGCGCCATGCTCCTCGTCCGCGACGTCAGTGCCGTAGGCCATCTTGTACATGACGGGCTTCGAGTACGCCCACAGCCATGCGAGAGGCCACAGCAGCCCGCCGAAGACCAGCGAAAGCAGGCACAGCACCTGTATGGCCTTTGCCTGCGGGTGCCGCTTCTTCTCCGCGACCTTCTCCGGGAGGATGTGCACCAGCCAGAAGACCGCGATGCCGACGATCGGGACGATCACCAGCACGACCCAAGCGAGCACGTCCGCGGCCGTGTCCAGCGCCTCGCCCTTGAACATCGAGGCATGCGAGTGCGTGGAGGCCAGCGCCATCGCCAGGCCTATCCCTCGAGCCGTTGATTTTCGCCGATCCGAAGATGAGGTCATGTGCGATTCCCTGGAACGATCCGATGTCAGCAATCAGCCGCCGAGCGCGATGGCCATGGCGACGAGCGCTGCTCCGAAGAGCAGGAACACAAGCCCGGTCAGCGCGGGCCGGGCGGTAGTGTATCGCGCCCACGAGAATCCCGCCCAGAAGAGCAGGGCGAGCAGGATGGCGTTGGAGACGCGCAGCGCCAGGAACGCGTCGTCGATGAACACGAACGGAAGCGCTGCAGGCAGGCTGGCGAAGAAAACCAGCCAGAAGCTCGCGATGCCGCCCATCACGTCGTTGCGCGTGATCGGGTTTGGCGGAATTGCGCCTTTCCGGACCTGCTCCATGATGCGAACGTAGAGCCTCTGGCGTTCGTCGGGGGTCATGACTTTTTCAATGACGTCGTCCAGCTCGCGAGCCACGAGTTCGACGGCATCGGCGTCATTCGTGGAACCACGAACCAGTTGCACCACGCGCCGCCGGCGACCGCGCTCGAACAACTGTCCGAGCACGTAAAAGACGCCATCGATGACGCCCCAGGCGATGTTGCAGCCGATGGTCGCTATGAGGAGCGTCCGGGCACCTTCTGCGCCTTCTTGCTGGATCGTGAGCCCGGCGCCCAGCGTGAACGTGAGCGTCATGATCAGCCCGAACAGGATCTCGCCCAGGCTGGTGGCAGGATCGAGGTACTTGTTGACGAAAGATGTCCGGATTGACACGGGCGTGGATCCGCAGGTGCTGACGGGCCGCAATACTATCCCGGGGCTCCCGACCGTGCCCACCCGCTGCGGGGGGGTCCGAGGTTCGGACCGGGCATCACAATCCTCAGGCAGCAACGTGCCTGCAGGCAGTGGCCAGGGTCGAGGAAATCACGTGACGATTCCCGGTGGCGGAGGTCCGGTTGCCGGTCGCGCCGTGGGCGCGGCGGGAAGGCTCGGGCGGGATACCGCGGGATGGCTGCGCGAACGCCTGGGCTGGAGCCGGGTGTACCGGACCACCAGTTACCTGCGCTCGACCCTGTGGGTGGTGCCGATCTTGGCGGTTGTCCTCGAGAGGGTGACATTCCGCCTGCTGCAGTTCGTAAACCAGTGGATTTCCTGGGATCTGACTGGGCTGGACGCGGACGGTTCCCGGGCGCTGTTCCAGACGCTGATCACCCTGACCCTGTCGTTCATCGTCTTCACGTTCGGTTCGCTGCTCGTGGCGTTGCAGGTGGCCAGCGCGCAGCTGACACCGCGGGTAATTGCCACGACGCTGTTGCGGGACAACGTGATCAAGTACTCGGTCGGCCTGAACGTGTTTACGCTGATGTTCGCGGTTCACGGGCTGAACCGGACCGAAACGGTGGTGTTCGAGCTGGCAACGCTTGTCGCCGGGCTGCTCGGCATCGCCTGCCTTGCGTCGTTTCTCTACTTCATCGACCACGCGGCGCGGCTGCTGCGGCCGGTGAACATCGTCGCGCTGGTCAGCGACCAGGGCATGGACGTGATCAGTCACGTGTATCCGCGTGAAGGCGTCGAGGCCGACCCTGTTGGCGGTGCCAGCCAGGACTTTCTCCACGGCGCGGCGGCGCGTGTTTTGAGCCACACGGGCCGATCCCAGATCGTGCTGGCGGTGCAGTTCGATGCGCTCGTGGCCGAGGCGGCGAGGGTGGATGGTGTCATTGAACTTGTCCCGCAGGTCGGGGATTTCGTGGCCGTCGACGAGCCGCTCGTCAGGTTGTATGGGGGCGCGGCCGCACTGGACGACGAGGCCCTGCGGCGGACCGTTGCGTTCGGGCCCGAGCGCACCATGGAACAGGACCCGATGTTCTCGTTCCGGATCCTGGTGGACATAGCACTGAAGGCGCTGTCGCCCGCAATCAACGACCCGACGACCGCGGTTCTCGCCATCGACCAGATCCACCGGCTGCTCCGGTTCGTCGGCAAGCGGAAGCTTCACGACTTTACGATCCACGATGCCACAGGCCGGGCAAGGGTCATCCTGCGGACACCGAACTGGGCGGACTTCGTCCACCTCTCGTGCTGCGAAATCCGGGCCTGTGGTGCCGACAATCTGCAGATCGCGCGTCGCATGCGTGCGATGTTCGAGAACCTGGTCGGCTCGCTGCCGGAGTCCAGGCACGTCGTGCTGCGCGAACAGCTCGACCTGCTGGACCGCGTGCTTGCCACGCATTTCCCCTTCCCGGAGGACCTGGCGCTGGCACGCATCGCGGATTCGCAGGGGCTCGGCGGTGCTGCAATCGGCGGCACACGGACCTGACCCCGGGGTCAGGGATGCAGGGCCTGGTTCCAGAGTGGTTCCTGTCGGCCTTTGCGCTGGCGACCGTGTTTACGGTCATGCTCGACATCGGGCTCGGGATCGTTCCGCGTGAGTTCCTGTGGCTGTTCCAGCGGCCTGGCCTGATATTGAAGGCATTGGTCTCGGTGCTGGTGGCGGTCCCGGTCATCGCGCTGTGTGTCGCGCGCCTGCTCGACTTGCCGAGGGCGGCGGAGATCGGGCTCATGGTCATGGCCATCGCGCCCGGCGCGCCGGTCGCGTTGCAGCGCTCGCTGGCGTCGCGTGGCCACCGTTCGTTCGCGCCCGGACTTCAGGTGACCGTGGCCCTGCTCGCAGTAGTTTCAATGCCGGTGTCTATCGCGGCACTGAACCACGTTTACTCGGGGAGCGCCAGTGTCGGCCCGTTGCAGCTCGCCAGGCAGGTGTTCATCGCGCAGTTGCTGCCGCTCGGCATCGGCGTACTGGCTGGCCGGTTCTTTCCCGCTGCATCAGCGTGGCTCAAGCCGCGACTCGATCGTGTCTGGAAGGTATTGATCGGCCTGCTCGCGATCCTGGCGATCGTCGGTTTCTGGGGTGCCTTGCTCAGGGCCGGGCCCATGGTGGCAACGGCCGCGTGCCTGACCACCATCGGCGCCATCGCGGTCGGTCACGTGCTCGGCGGCCCTGACCCGGCGACGCGCACCGCCGTCGCGATTAGCAGCTCCGCTCGCAATCCCGGGCTGGCGCTCCTGGTCGTCGCGGTGAACGGCGCGCCGACGGGCGTTAGATTCGCCGTACTGTCATACATCCTGGTGTCCGCGGTGACGATCCTTCCCTACGTCCTCTGGCGTCGGCGCCGCTGATTGCGGGCAGCTTGGCCGGGGCTAGCCGAGCCCGCCGACGAGGCGGGGCAGCACGACGCCCGACGCGCCGGGAAGCGCAATGTGGGCCGTCCGCGACAGGTCCGTGGCGTTCGGGTTCACTTCGATCACGCGGGCACCGGCCTGGAGCGCGCTGTCGGCGAGTCCTGCCGCCGGATAGACCAGCGACGAGGTGCCGACCGACAGGAACACGTCGCAGTCCCCCGCGGACTCGGCGGCCTGGAGCATCGGTCCGGCTGGGATGGCCTCGCCGAACCAGACCACATCAGGTCGCAACAATCCACCGCAGGCGGCGCACCGCGGCAGTCGGTGGCTCGAGTCGGCCAAGCGCTCGGCGACTACCTGCTCGACAGTGCAGCGGTCGCGAAGGATGTTTCCGTGATACTCGAGCACGCCCCGGCTGCCGGCCCGCTGGTGAAGTCCGTCCACGTTCTGCGTGACCAGCGTGAATCGTGGTACCCGCCGCGCCAGTTCCGCGAGCGCGTAATGGCCGGGATTCGGCTCGGCCTTGCGGATCAGCTCGCGGCGGAATTCGTACCAGTCCCACACGAACTGCGGGTCGCGCTCGAAGGCTTCGGGCGTGGCCAGGTCCTCGGGGTTGAACGTCGCCCACAGCCCGGTGAGCGCGTCGCGGAACGTCGGGATTCCGCTCTCGGCGGACACGCCGGCGCCCGTGATCACGCACACGTGCCGCGCGGAACTGAGCGCGGCAACGGCCTCCTCGAGCAGGCGCTCAGGGACGGCAGCAGCTTCGCCGGTCACTGCCCGCTGCCGCCGATCATTTGCGGTCTCCTCAGGCCGCCTTGCCGGCTCCCGCGAGTTGCCTGAGCACGTACTGCAGGATCCCGCCGTGCTGGTAGTATTCGCGTTCCTTTGGCGTGTCGATGCGCACGCGCGCCTCGAAGCGGATCGGCGCCCCGGAAGCGGGTGTCGCGATCACGGTCACCATCTTCGCGGCTCCGCCGTTCAGCCCGATGATCTCGAAGCTCTCCTTGCCGGTGAGTCCGAGGCCCTGAGCGTTCTCGCCGTCCTTGAACTGCAGCGGCAGCACGCCCATGCCGATCAGGTTGGAGCGGTGGATGCGCTCGAAGCTCTCGGTGATGACGGCTTTCACGCCCAGCAGCATCGTGCCCTTGGCTGCCCAGTCGCGCGACGACCCGGTGCCGTATTCCTTGCCGGCGAGCACTACCAGCGGCGTGCCTTCGGACTTGTACTTCATGGCTGCGTCGTAGATCGACATCTGTTCGCCGCTCGGGACGTGCACGGTGACGCCGCCTTCGGTGCCTGGCGCGAGCAGGTTGCGCAGCCGGATGTTGGCAAAGGTGCCGCGCATCATCACCTCGTGGTTGCCGCGGCGGGCGCCGTACGAATTGAAGTCGACCGGCTGTACGCCCTGGTCCACCAGGTACCTTGCGGCGGGGCTCGACTTGGCGATGTTGCCCGCGGGGGAGATGTGGTCGGTCGTGACCGAGTCGCCCAGCAGCGCCAGCGCGCGGGCGCCGCGGATGTCGGCAACCACGCCCGGGATCATGCCCATGCCCTCGAAATACGGCGGGTTGCGCACGTAGGTGGAGGAGGGCTCCCACTTGTACACCTCGTCCTTGGGCACCTCGATCGAGCTCCAGTTCTCGTCGCCGGTGAAGACGCTCGCGTAGCCCTTCTTGAACATGGCCGAATTGACGCAGGCCGCGACGGTCTGCTGTACCTCGGCGGCCGTCGGCCAGATATCCTTCAGGAACACGGGCTTTCCGCTTGCGGCCGTGCCGAGCGGCTCGTTGTACAAGTCGATGTCCATGGTGCCGGCGAGCGCGTAAGCCACCACCAGCGGCGGCGAGGCGAGGAAGTTCATCTTCACTTCCGGATGCACGCGGCCCTCGAAATTGCGGTTGCCCGAGAGCACCGACGTCGCGATGACGTCGCCGATCTTCACCGCCTCGGAGATTTCCGGGCGCAGCGGGCCGGAGTTGCCGATGCAGGTCGTGCATCCGTATCCGACCAGGAAGAAGCCGACGGACTCGAGTTCCTTCATCAGGCCTGCAGCCTGCAGGTAATCGGTGACGACGCGCGAGCCCGGCGCGAGGCTGGTCTTGACCCAGGGCTTCGACGTGAGGCCCAGCCTGTGCGCGTTGCGGGCAACGAGACCAGCCGCCACCAGCACGCTGGGGTTGGAGGTGTTGGTGCAACTGGTGATCGCCGCGACCAGCACGGCACCGTCCTTGACCTCGTAGCTGCTTGCGCCGGTCGTGGCGGTCGCATGACCGGTGGCGCCCGGATTCTTCTGCGAGCGTTCCTCGGACATCTTCGCGAGGTGCTTTCGGTACACGTTCCTGGACGACTTGAGCGGCACGCGGTCCTGCGGGCGCTTCGGGCCCGCGAGGCTCGGTTCCACGGTCGCCAGGTCGAGCTCCAGCACGTCGGTGTAGTCCGCCTCGCGCATGCCGTTGCTGCGCCACATGCCCTGGGCCTTGGCGTAGGCCTCGACCAGCGCGATCTGCTCGGCGGGCCGGCCTGTGAGTGCGAGGTAGCGGGTCGTTTCCTCGTCGATGGGGAAGATGCCGCAGGTGCTGCCGAATTCCGGCGCCATGTTGGCGATGGTCGCCCGGTCGGCGAGCGGCAGGCCGGCGAGCCCGTCGCCGAAGAACTCGACGAACTTGTCCACCACGCCCTTCCTGCGCAGCATCTCGGTAATCGTCAGGACCAGGTCGGTGGCCGTCGTGCCGGCGGGCAGCGAGCCCTTCAGGCGGAAGCCGATCACCTGCGGGATCAGCATGGTCACGGGCTGCCCGAGCATCGCGGCCTCTGCCTCGATGCCGCCCACGCCCCAGCCCAGCACGCCCAGGCCATTGACCATCGTGGTGTGCGAGTCGGTGCCGACCAGCGTGTCGGGATAGGCGCGCTTGACGCCGGCCTGGTCGTCCGCAAACACCACGCGCGCGAGGTGCTCGACGTTGACCTGGTGCACGATGCCGGTGTTGGGCGGGACGACCTTGAAGTTGCTGAATGCCGTCTGGCCCCAGCGCAGGAAGGAGTAGCGCTCGCCGTTGCGGGCGAACTCGATCGTGTTGTTGTGCTTCAGCGAGTCGGCCGCGCCGTACTCGTCCACCTGCACCGAGTGGTCGATGACCAGTTCGGCCGGGGCAAGCGGGTTGATCTCCTGAGGATTTCCGCCCAGCCGCGTCATCGCCTCGCGCATGGCGGCGAGATCCACGACCACCGGCACGCCGGTGAAGTCCTGCATGATCACGCGCGCCGGCGTAAACGCGATCTCGTGGCTCGGCGTCGCCTTGGCGTCCCAGTTGAGCAGCGCTTCGATGTCCGCGCGCGTGACGTTAACGCCGTCCTCGAAACGCAGCAGGTTCTCCAGCAGGATCTTCAGCGAGAAGGGCAGGCGCCCGAGGTCGTGGCCCTTGATCGCGGGCAGGTTGAAGATCTCGTAGGACTGGCCGCCCACCGCCAGTGACTGGCGGGTCTTGAAACTGTCGCTCATGCAACCTCCGGGGATACAAACGGGCCCGACGCAACCGCGGAATTATAGCGGGTCCGGGCGATAACCGCCCCTCCAAGACAGTACTCGCCCTGGTAGAACACGGCCGACTGGCCTGGGGTCACGGCGCGCTGGGTTACATGGAGCCGAACCCGGCAGGACCCGTCATCGGCAAGCTCGACCTCGCAGGCCTGGTCCGCCTGGCGGTAGCGGGTCTTGACCGTGCAGGCGAAGCGGCGCGACGGCGGCGACCCCGCGATCCAGTGCGCCGGTCCCGTGTCGAATTCCAGGCTCATCAGCAGCGGATGATCGTGATCCTGCACCACCACCAGTACGTTGCGCCGCAGGTCCTTGGCCGCCACGTACCACGGTGCCTCGGCCGCGCCGCGGACGCCGCCGATCTCGATGCCCTGGCGCTGTCCGATCGTGTAGTACATCAGCCCCCGGTGGCGGCCGAGCCTGCGGCCTTCCGGAGTCTCGATGTCTCCCGGGCGGGCCGGAAGGTAATTGGCGAGAAACTCCGCAAACGGCCGTTCGCCGATGAAGCAGATGCCGGTGCTGTCGCGCTTGTCGTGCACCGGCAGCGCCCGCTCGCGCGCGATGCGCCGCACCTCCGGCTTGGCCAGGTCGCCAATCGGGAACAGCGTCCGCGCCAGCAGCGCGCCGGGCACGGTGTGCAGGAAATAGCTCTGGTCCTTGGCGGCGTCCGCGGCGCGCAGCAGGCGGGTGCTACCGTCCAGCGCCGCGGTCCGGGCGTAGTGCCCGGTTGCGAACCATCGCGCGCCGAGCCGTTCGGCGTGCTCGAAGCACACGCCGAACTTGATCTCACGATTGCAGGCGACGTCGGGATTCGGCGTGCGGCCGGCCTCGAGTTCCTCGAGGAAATGGCGAAACACGCGCTTTCGATAGTCCGTGGCAAAGCTGACCGTGTGCAGCGGGATGCCGAGTTCATCGCAGGTGCGACGGGCGTCCTGCAGGTCGGCGGCCGCGGTGCAGTAGGCGTCGTCGTCCTCTTCCCAGTTGCGCATGAACAGCCCGTGCACGTCCAGGCCCGCGTCCTTGAGCAGCGCGGCGGCGACCGCAGAATCGACGCCACCGGAAATTCCAAGGACCACTCGATCAGGGTTGCTCACGCCCGCAATTCTACAGCCGCAATAAATCGGTGCCAGGCACCTATTTTCCGGCCGGAAAATAGGTGCCTGGCACCGATTTATTGCTAGCCACTGGCGGCCAGGGCGGCGGGTTCCGTGACCAGGTGGCTGATGAGCGACAGCGGGTGGCGCACGCCGGCCAGGTAGTCGTCCACGCACTGCTGCACCAGCGGGCTGCGCAGCCGTGCACTCGGCGCGAGCAGTTCGTCGCGGGCAAGCCAGCGGGTACGAATGATACCGCGGTCGAGCTTTCGCGACGGGTCGTGCGTGAGCAGTTCACCGCTGAAAGTGATCCTGAGGAAACTGCGACCCTGCTGCGCGGGCCGCCAGAGATAGACCCCGACCACGGCCTGTGGACGAAACGCCCAGGCGGTCTCCTCGAGGGTCTCGCGCACGACTGCCTCGAGCAGCGATTCGCCGTCCTCGAGATGCCCGGCAGGTTGGTTCAAAACGACCTGGCCGCTGACGCGTTCCTCGACGAACAGGAAGCGTCCGTCACGCTCGGCGACTGCCAGCGACCGTGACGTCCGGCTTCCACACCATGCCGGTCATTATAGGGGTTGGCCTGCGCAGCAGGCGGCGCGCCTAGAAATCAACGGCGGTCGCGCGAAGCTCCGGCTGGATCTGGCTTTCAGCCCATGCTTCATCGAAATAGGTGAGGTAACGGCGCACCACGGTTGCATCGTCGAATTCGACGACGCCGTCCCAACGCGTGTGGTGTTGCCGGTAGGCGATCGCCTTGTCGTCGGCAACGATGAACGAGCAGGGATTGCCGCGGAATTCCGGCGACACGTTGCGCAGGTCGATGTAGCTGGTGAGACGCCGCGCCATCTGCATGAAGCGGTTGCCTTCGCGCGATGCGCGCGCCGGGTCGGAGATGAGCACCCTGAGGCGCGCGTGCCGGCGAGCCAGCACCAGGCGTTTCATTGGCTCGAGGAAGCAGTCCTGGTCGTAGAGTTTCGGTTCGAGGTCGGGCGTGTAGATGGACAGTGATCGTTCGGCGCGGCAGGCGAGTTCGGCCACCGCCGCCCGGTATTCCTCAAGCGTCGAGAGAATGCTCCGCGACTCGCTGAAATCCATCTTGTCGTCCATCTTCGTGCGTCGTCCCGCGGCGCATGCGCCGGTGAGGAATGCCTACTTCATCGAACACGGGCCCTTCCGCCCGGAATCCCAGCCGTTCGTAGAAGCCTACGGAATCGGCCTGTGCGTGAAGGTATACCTGCCGCAGGCCCAGTTCTGTGGCCTGGTTCACGAGATGGACGACGATGGCTGCGCCGATGCCAGCGCGACGGTAGCCAGGCAGGACCGCGATGCGGCCTATCTTCCCCGACGGCGCCAGCCGCCCGGTCCCGGCCAGGTCACCGGTTGCACTGTATGCGAGCGCGTGCCGGCAGGCTGGGTCCATGTCGTCCATCTCCTCGGACTCCGGGATGCCCTGTTCCTCGACGAACACCCGGCGTCGCACCGACATCAGCTGGTCCTGGTCTTCCAGCCAGGTTGCCGCCAGCACCTGGACCTGCGCTGGAGCGGGGCGTTCAGACATCGCGCGCAAGGGTGGCGGCAAGGCCGAGGTAGGTGGCCGGCGTAAGTTCGCGCAGCCGCCGCTTGTCCCCGGGCGTTATCGGCAGGCCGTCGATGAATGCCGCGACCGTCGCGGCGTCGAGCCGGCGGCCGCGCGTCAGCGCCTTCAACTGCTCGTACGCTTCGGGCACCGCGTGACGACGCATGATGGTCTGGATCGGCTCCGCGAGCAGCTCCCAGTTCGCGTCGAGCTCGGCCGCGAGCCGCGCATGATCGACCTCCAGGCGTGCCAGCCCTCGCGACACCGACTGGATCGCGATGTCCGCGTGGGCGAGGGCTACGCCGATGTTGCGCTGTACGGTGGAATCCGTGAGGTCGCGCTGCCAGCGCGACACCGGCAGCTTCTCGGCCATGAAACGCAGCAGCGCATTGGCCACGCCGAAGTTGCCCTCGGCGTTCTCGAAGTCGATCGGGTTCACCTTGTGCGGCATGGTCGAGGAACCGACCTCACCGGCGACCACCTTCTGGCGGAAGCAGCCGACCGAGATGTAGCCCCAGAAGTCGCGACTCAGGTCGATCAGCACCGTGTTGATGCGCGCCAGCGCGTCGAAGTATTCCGCCATCCAGTCGTGCGGCTCGATCTGCGTGGTGTACGGGTTCCAGTGCAGTCCAAGCGACTCGACCAGCCGGCGCGAGAGGCCGGGCCAGTCCACATCCGGGTAGGCCGCCAGGTGCGCGTTGTAGTTGCCGACGGCGCCATTGGCCTTGCCCAGGATGCGAACCTCGCGCAACTGCTCGCAGGCCTTGCGCAGGCGATGCACGAACACCGCGACTTCCTTGCCGAGCGTGGTCGGCGTCGCCGGCTGTCCGTGCGTGCGCGACATCATCGCGTCCTCGGCGTGCAGGTGCGCCATGGCCCGCAATGCCTCGGTGAGCCCGTCCAGGCGCGGCAGCAACACCGCGTCGCGCGCCTGCATGCAAAGCAGCGCGTAGGAGAGGTTGTTGATGTCCTCCGACGTGCAGGCGAAGTGCACGAATTCGAGGCGCGCGCGCCAGGCGGGATGAGGCGACAGGCGATCCTTGATGAAGTACTCCACGGCCTTGACGTCGTGGTTGGTCTGCTGCTCGATGGCCTTGACCGCGGCCGCGTCGTCGTCGCAGAAGGAGGTGACGAGTTCCGCCGCCACTGCCAGGTCGGTGCCGGTGAGCCCCTGCATTTCGGGGATACCCGGGTCCGCGGCAAGCGCGTTCAGCCAGGCGATCTCCACCCGCACGCGGGCGCGCACCAGTCCCGACTCGCTGAACAGGCTGCGGAGCTCCGCGCAGCGGCCGGCGTATCTTCCGTCCACTGGCGAGATGGCCGTGAGTGTGTTGAGGCTCATGCGTGAATCCGGGAGGTGCTACGATCCGGGATGATACCGCAGGCCCGCTCCACGGCGCCTGCGCGGACGCCCGGAGCTCAGCAGCATGACGGCAGACATCGCGGACGAAGGCGCGCGACTCAGCTCCGTCATCGAGCACAGACTGCGTGGATCGGCCCCTGGCGGCGATCCGTTCCTGCCCCACCTGGCGGGGCGCTCGCCCGAGGACCTGGCTGCGCTGCGCGACTTGCTGCCCGCGCAGCTGGCACGCGCGGCGGTGCTGGTGCCGATCGTCGAACGGGAGCAGGGCCTGACGGTACTGCTCACCCGGCGCGCCAGCCAGCTGAAGAACCACGCCGGCCAGGTCAGCTTCCCGGGTGGCCGCATCGAGGCCGGCGACGCGGGACCCTGGGAGGCTGCGCTGCGCGAGACCCGCGAGGAGATCGGGCTTGCACCTGAGTACGTGCGGCTGGCGGGGTACCTTCGCGATCACTTCGTCATCACCGGCTACGTGGTGACGCCCGTCGTGGGCTTCGTGACTCCCGGCTTCGAGTTGCAGCTCGACCGGACCGAGGTCGAGGAGGCCTTCGAGGTGCCACTGTCGTTCGTGCTGGATCGAGCCAATCATGTGCCGCGTGAACGCCATTTCGCTGGTCGCACGTTCAAGGGCCACGACATTCCCTACCAGGGGCACAACATCTGGGGCGCGACCGCGCTCATGCTGGCGTCGCTGTGCCGGCTGCTGGAGCAGGCGTGAGCGCCCCGCTCGGCAGGCTGCTTGCGGTGATGGCGCGGCTGCGTGATCCGGTGGGCGGTTGTCCCTGGGACCGAGAGCAGACCTGGGCCAGCATCGCGCCGCACACGATCGAGGAGGCCTATGAAGTGGCCGACGCCGTGGCACGCGGCGACGCCGAATCGGTGCGGGACGAACTCGGCGACCTGCTGTTCCAGGTCGTGTTCCAGGCGCGGATCGCCGAGGAGCGAGGCCTGTTCGGCTTCGACGACGTGGCCGATGCGATCAGCGACAAGCTCGAGCGCCGCCACCCGCACGTATTCGGTGATGACGAGATCACCGGCGCGGCGGACCAGGCGCTGGCCTGGGAGCGTCACAAGGCAGCCGAGCGCGAGGCGAGCGGGGCAGCGGCCGGTGCGCTGGCGGGCGTCGCGCTGGGCCTGCCAGCGCTGACGCGAGCGGTAAAACTCGGCAAGCGCGCGGCGGGTGTCGGCTTCGACTGGCAGGAGCCCCGCGAGGTGCTGGACAAGGTCCGCGAGGAGGCAATGGAACTCGAGCAGGCCGTCGCGGCAGGCGCGGCGCCACAGGTCCGGGAAGAACTCGGCGACCTGCTGTTCAGCGTCGCGCAGTTCGCAAGGCACTGCGGCATCGATCCCGAGGCGGCGCTGCGCGAGGCGGGGATAAAGTTCGAACGGCGTTTCGGCGCCATGGAATCACGTGCTTCGTCGGAGGGACGTTCGCTCGCCGGCCTCCCGGCCATCGAACTGGAGGCGTTGTGGCTGGCGGCAAAGCGGGACACGCGCTGACGCCGCGGCTGGCCCGCGAGCGCGCGGCGCTCGACCAGTGCATGTTGCGGGATCGTCGCCGGCTCGAAGCGTGGACAGACCGGCTCGCGCGGCGCGGCGGCCGCGTCGATGCGCGGGAACTCGACAGGCTGACGGCGCAGTTGAACGCTTCCGTCGCGAGGGCCGAGGCGCGCCGGGCGTCGATTCCAACGATATGCTACGACGGCACGCTGCCGGTGCATGGCCGACGGGAGGCGATCGCGGCGGCCATCGCCGCGTCCCAGGTGGTGATCGTCAGCGGCGCCACCGGCAGCGGCAAGAGCACCCAGCTCCCGAAAATCTGCCTGGAGTTGGGCCGCGGCACCCGTGGAATGATCGGCCACACGCAGCCGAGGCGCATCGCGGCGCAGGCGCTGGCGCAGCGGGTCGCCGAGGAGGTTGGCACGACCACCGGGGACCTGGTCGGCTACCAGGTGCGATTCACCGACCGCACCGGGCCGCGCACGCTGGTCAAGCTGATGACGGACGGCTTGCTGCTGCGCGAGCTCGAGGGCGATCCGCTGCTCGAGCGCTACGACACGCTGATCCTCGACGAGGCCCACGAGCGGAACCTGAACGTGGACTTCCTGCTCGGCGTCTGCAGGCAGTTGGTGCGGCGCAGGCCGGAGCTGCGCGTGATCGTGACCTCGGCGACGATCGAGACGGCGCGGTTCGCCGAGTTCTTCGGCGGGGCGCCGGTGGTGGACGTCGAAGGCCGCAGCTACCCGGTCGAGGTTCGCTACCGGCCGCTGCACGAGGACGAGGCGGAGGCGCCGTCGCTTGCCGAGGCCGTCGCGCTGGCGCTCGACGAGCTGGCAATCGAGGGAAGCCGCGTGGAAGGCGACGCGCTGGTGTTCCTGCCCGGGGAGCGGCAGATCGCCGAATGCAGCGACCTGCTCGCACGCACGCGCGCGGCGGACTGGGACGTGTTGCCGCTGTTCTCGCGGTTGTCGGCGCAGGAACAGCAGCGAATCTTCGCGGCCCACGGCCGGCGTCGGGCGGTGCTTGCGACCAATGTCGCGGAGACCTCGTTGACGATCCCCGGTGTCAGGTTCGTGGTCGACAGCGGGCTCGCGCGCGTGAGCCGCTACAGCCCGCGTTCGAAGTTCCAGAGACTGCCCATCGAGCCGGTGTCGCGGGCGAGTGCCGACCAGCGCACGGGGCGCTGCGGTCGCGTGGCCGCGGGAATCTGCATCCGGCTCTACGCCGAGGATGAGTTTGCCGCGCGACCGCGCTACACGGAGCCGGAAATCCTGCGCACCAACCTCGCGAGCCTGATACTGCAGATGGCGGCGCTCGGCCTCGGCGCCCCCGAGGACTTCCCGTTCCTCGACGCGCCGGACACCCGTCAGTTGAACGACGGCTATCGGCTGCTGCAGGAACTGAGCGCGGTGGACGGCGACCGGCGCATCACCCGGCTCGGGCGGCAGATGGCCGGGCTGCCGGTCGACCCGCGACTGGCCCGCATCCTGCTCGAGGCAGGCCGCACCGGCTGCCTGGCCGAGGCGCTGGTGATCGCGGCTTTCCTGAGCATCCAGGACCCGCGCGAGCGACCGACCGACAAGGCGGACGCAGCGAGCGAGCGTCACGCGCAGTTCGCCGACGAGCGTTCCGATTTCCTCATGGTGCTGAACCTGTGGCGCGCGATCCGCGAGCAGGCCGCCGGCGGCAATCGCGCGCTGCGTCGCTGGTGCAGGGACAACTACCTTTCGTTCCTGAGGGCACGCGAGTGGCAGGACCTGCACGAGCAGCTGGCCCAAGTGGCTGCGGGTTTCGAACTGAAGGCCAACGCGCAGCCGGCGGCGTCCGGCCCCCTGCACCACGCGATCCTGACCGGATTCCTGGGCGGCATCGGCGTGCTGGATGAGGACCGGACTTACCTCGGGGCACGCGATGCCCGGTTCGTGATCGCTCCGGGCACACCGTTGCGGAAGCGCAGTCCGAACTGGGTGGTGGCGGCGAGCCTGGTGGAGACCCAGCGCCTGTACGCGAGGATGGTCGCGCAGGTGCAGCCGTCGTGGATCGAGGCGGCGGGCTCGCACCTGGTGCGACGCACCTACGGCGAGGCGCAGTGGGTGCCCGAGCGCGGCATGGTCATGGCGCGCGAGACGGTGTCACTGTACGGGCGCGTCCTCAGCAGCGGCCGGCAGGTCAACTTTGCCAGGGTCGACCCGGCCACCGCGCGGCGGATGTTCGTCGAGGAGGCGCTGGTGCGCAGGCAGTCCTCGCTGACGGCGGCATTCCTGGAGCGCAACCAGGAAGCGCGGCGCGGGATCGAACGGCTGGAGGCGAAGTTGCGCCGCCGGGACCTGCTCGCGCACGACGACGTGCTCGCCGGTTTCTATCTGGAGCGGATCCCGGCGGACGTTGCGACGACACGGGGCTTCGAGCACTGGTGGCGGGCGGAGGAACGCAGGCAGCCGAACCGGCTCGACATGCCGCAGCAGGCGCTGCTCTCGCAGGACCTTCCTGTAGTGGACGTCGAATCGTATCCGGATACGTGGTCGCTGGATGGCAACCAGCTACCGCTGCACTACCTGTTCGACGCGACCAGTCCAGGCGACGGCGTGACACTGACGGTGCCGTTGCCGCTGCTCGGTTCGCTGGCGCCGGAGCGGCTCGACTGGCTGGTGCCGGGCATGCTGCGCGAGAAAGTCGTCGCGCTGCTGCGCGGGCTGCCCAAGGACCTGCGCCGTGAACTTGTCCCGATCCCGGACGCGGCGGACCGGTTTCTCGAGTCGCTGCAGGGCACACGCGACGGCAGCCTGTTCTCGCGCCTGGCCGGGTTCGTTACGGAGCGAGCCGGCCGGGCGACCGATGCGGGCATATTCGCGGGCATCGTGCTTCCGGCAGCGCTCAGGCTCAATTTCCGGGTGCTGGATGCCGGCGGGCACGAGATCCGCAGCAGTCGCGACCTCGATTCGTTGCAAAGGGAATTGATCAAAGCCGGCGGCACGATCGCGACACCGGGCAGTGAATGGAATCGCGACCAGCTGCGCCGCTGGGACTTTGCCGGGATCCCGGACGAGGTGAGCGTCAGGATCGCCGGCGTGTCGGTGCGGATGCACCCGGGGGTCGAGGACACCGGCGACGCGGTGAGGCTGCGCCTCTATCCCGGCGCGGCTCAGGCGGAGCTTGCTACGCGCGAGGGCGTGGCCAGGCTCGCGGCACTGGCGCTGCCGCAGCAGCACGACCTGGTGCGTCGAAACTGCGCGGCCGACCGCCAACTGGTGCTGCTTGCTGCCGCTGCAGGCATGGGACGTGCGCTGTTCGACGAGATTGCGGACCGCGCGGTTGCAGACGCGATTCGTGCATCGACTTGCGGCGAGCCGCGCAGCGCGGTCGAATTCGAGCGCTTGGTGGATTCGATTCGCGGTGGCGTTGCGGCGCAGGGCGACGAGCTGCAGGGTTGCGCGCGCAATGCGCTCGCGGCGCTGAAGGATGCTCGCTCCGCACTCGATGCGCTGGGCGCGCCGGCGTTCAGGTTTGCACGCGACGCGATCGTGCACCAGGTCGAAGCGCTGCTCGCGCCGGGCTGGATGCGCCGCACCCCGGATCCGTGGCTCCGGCAGTTGCCGAAGTACCTCAAGGCCGCGTCGCGCCGGGCGCTGCGTGCGCGCGACGCCGTCGAGCGCGACAGGATGCTTCACGACCAGCTGGTGCCGTACGAGTCGGCGCTGCGGGAACTCGATTTTGCGCGGGCCGTGGAGCCTGCGCCGGAGCGCGAGCAGCTGCGGTGGATGCTGGAGGAGTTCCGCGTTTCGCTGTTCGCGCAGGAAGCTCAGGACGCTGCGGCCGGTCTCCGCGAAGCGTCTCGGCCAGCAACTGCAGCTCGCGCGCCGCGAATCCGGCGCGCGACCGCCGGCGCTCAGCCCGAAACGTCGAAATTGATGCCCTGTGCGAGCGCCAACTGGTTGCCCCAGTTGACGGTGCAGGTCTGGCGGCGCATGTAGACCTTCCAGGCATCCGAGCCCGACTCGCGCCCGCCGCCCGTGTCCTTCTCGCCGCCGAACGCGCCACCGATTTCCGCGCCGGAGGTTCCGATGTTGACGTTGGCGATGCCGCAATCCGAGCCGCCGGCCGACAGGAAGCGCTCCGCGTGCTGTAGGCGGTCGGTGAATATCGCCGACGACAGTCCATGGGCAACGTCGTTCTGCATGGCGATTGCCTGGTCGAGGTCGCGGAACGGCACCAGGTACAGGATCGGCGCGAAGGTCTCCGTGCGCACGATCTCCCACTCGCTGTTCGCAACTACGATGGCCGGTTCGACGAAGTGGCCGGGCCGGTCCAGCGCCTTGCCGCCGCACAGCAGCCGTCCGCCACTGGCCACGGCCTGGGCGACGGCCGCCTCGTACTGGCGCACCGCGCCCTGGTCGATCAGCGGCCCCATCAGCGTGCCGGCTTCGAGCGGGTCGCCGATGCGCACCTGCCGGTAGGCATTGACGAGGCGGCGCTCCAGGTCGCCGAGACGCGACTCGTGGACGAGCACGCGGCGGGTGGTCGTGCAGCGCTGGCCCGCCGTGCCCACCGCGCCGAACACGATCGACGGCACCGCGAGGTCCAGGTTCGCGTGCTGGTCGACGATGATCGCGTTGTTGCCGCCGAGTTCGAGCAGGCTCCTGCCGAGGCGCTGCGCGACCCGCGCGCCGACGCTGCGGCCCACGTTGGTCGAGCCGGTGAATGACACCAGGTCCACGCGCCGGTCGTCGACGAAACGGTTCGCGAGCTCGTGGCTGGCATCGACGAACAACTGGAAAATGCCGGGATAGCCGTGCCGCTCCAGCACGCCGTTGGCCAGGCGCTGGACCGCGACCGCGCACAGCGCGGTCTTCAGCGACGGCTTCCACACGGTCACGTTGCCGCAGATCGCCGCGAGGAACGCATTCCACGACCACACTGCGACAGGGAAATTGAAGGCGCTGATGACGCCGACGACGCCGAGCGGGTGCCACTGCTCGAACATGCGGTGCTCGGGCCGTTCCGAGTGCATCGACAGGCCGTAGAGCATGCGCGACTGGCCGACGGCGAAATCGGCGATGTCGATCATCTCCTGCACTTCGCCGTCGCCCTCGGCCTTGATCTTGCCCATCTCGAGCGAGACCAGGCTGCCGAGGTCCGACTTGTGTCGGCGCAGCTCGTCGCCGACCAGGCGTACGGCCTCGCCGCGCTTCGGGGCGGGGACCGAGCGCCAGGCGAGTGCGACTTCACGCGCCGACCGCATCATCCGCTCGTATTGGTCGGGCGTCGTCGCGAGCACACTCGCGATGACCTTGCCGGTGGCAGGGTTCACCGAGTCAATGCGCGGTGCCGCGGGATCCGTGAGCCAGCCGCCGTCTGCCGACCAGGTGCCGGGATTCAGGGCCTCGAGCCCGAGATTGGCGAGTACCTTTTCCATCACTTGCCTCCGATTGCGGCGCGCTGCTGGCCGGTCTCACCGGCGACGACCATGCGGCCCGAGATTTCCTTGGTTCCGGCATTCGCGTAGTGGCGGCCGAAGCGGTTGTCGAGCACGTCCACCAGCCGGAAGTCCTCCTGCCGCACGAACCCGCGATAACGGCCGGGCGTCTTCAGCACCAGGTCCACCACCGCGGTGACGCCCGAGGCCGTGGTCACCTGGATCGCGGACCAGAGCCGCCCGGCGATCATCTGCGGGTAGATCTTGCTGACGTAGTTTTCCTCGCGCAGTTCGCCTGCCTGCTTGCCGGTGACGGCGACGTAGACGATCACCACGTCCTGCAGCGTCTGCGGCACCGCGTTCTCGAGGATGCGCTTCAGCGTCGCGCGGTCCTGGTTGAGCTTCAGGTCGTTCATCAGCAGGCGCATCTGGGCACAGTGCCCGGGATAGCGCATGGTCTTGTAGTCCATGGTCTCGGAGCGCTGGCCGTAGGTGTCACCCAGCGAGCCGAGCCCGCCCGAGGTGTTGAACGCCTCGTACAGCGTTCCGTCGATCTCGATCTCCTCGAGGCCTTCGAGCGGCGCGGCTTCGGTGGCGCGGCCGTTCACGATCGCCTCGCAGGGATTGCCGTACTCGTTGATCAATCCCTCGGTCGACCAGGTGAGCGAGTACTTGAGCACGTTGTTCGGGTGCTGCGGCAGCGCGCCCACGCGCAGCTTCACGCTGCGCAACTCGTCGAAGTGTCCGATCAACGCATTGGCCGCGATGCTCACGAAGCCGGGCGCGAGTCCGCACTGCGGCACGAACGCGGTGTCGGCGCCGTCCGCCACGCGGCGCACGCCGCGGGTCACCGCAACGTCCTCGGTCAGGTCGAAGTAGTTCGCGCCGGCCGCGCGCGCGGCCTCGGCCACGGCGACGTTGCAGTAGAAGGGCAGGCTGGAAATCACCGCCTCGACCGGGTGGGCTGCGAGGTGCGCGGCGAGCGCCGCGGCGCCGGACGCGTCGAAGCCGAACGCGTGCAGGTTGTCGAGCCCGTGCGCGGTCACGACCGCTCGGGCGACGCTCTCGTTGACGTCGGTGACCTGCACGTCATAGTCGCCTGATTCCGCAAGCAATCCGGCGATCAGCGAACCGATCTTGCCGGCCCCGAGGACGAGGACCTTGTGCATGTTGGAACTCCTGGATGGTTTGCCGACCGGGCCGCGCGACGGCGACGGAGTCCGGCCTGGGGCGTCGTTTAGGGGGCGATTCTGACGAAACCGCCGCTGCGCGTCACCCCCGGGTTCTACTGCAGTGCGGCGATACCGGTTAGGATTGCGCGATGACCCAGCCCGCCAGCATCCTGCAGCCCGGCGACGCGTCGACCTGGTCCCCGACCAGTTGGCAGTCCCGGCCGGCCGCCCAGCAGGCGGTGTACCGCGACCCGGCCGCGCTCGAGCGCGCCGTCGCCGCGCTGGGCCGCCTGCCGCCGATCGTCGTGTCCTGGGAAATAGAGGCCCTGCGGCGGCAGATCGCCGATGCGCAGCGCGGCGAGCGGTTCCTGCTGCAGGGCGGCGACTGTGCGGAGTCGCTGGCCGATTGCGAATCGGGCCAGATTGCCCGCAAGCTCAAGATCCTGTTGCAGATGAGCCTGGTGCTGCTGCACGGGCTCAAGAAGCCGGTGATCCGTGTCGGCCGCTTCGCCGGCCAATATGCCAAGCCGCGCACGACCGACGTTGAGACCCGCGGCGACGTGACCTTGCCCGTCTATCGTGGCGACCTGGTGAACCGGCCCGGCTTCACGGCAGCGGACCGCGAGCCCGATCCCGAACTGCTGCTCCGGGCCTACGAGCGCGCCGCGCTCACGCTGAACTTCGTGCGGGCGCTGATCGACGGTGGTTTCGCCGACCTGCACCACCCGGAGTACTGGGACCTGGACTTCATGCACCACTCGCCGTCGCGCGACCAGTACCGGCAGATCGTCAATTCCATCTCGGACTCGCTGGATTTCTTCGAGGCGATCAGCGGCAGCCGGGTGCACGAGGCGAGCCGCGCTCCGTTCTACGCAAGCCACGAAGCCCTGCACTTGCACTACGAGCAGGCCCAGGCCCGCTACATCGAGCGCAAGGGGCACTGGTACAACCTTTCGACCCACCTGCCGTGGATCGGCCTGCGCACGGCCGAACTCGGCGGCGCGCACGTCGAATACTGCCGCGGAATTCGCAATCCGGTGGGCGTCAAGGTCGGGCCGTCGATGGACGCGGCGTGGGTGCAGGGTCTGTGCCGGGCGCTGAATCCGCACGGCGAATACGGCCGCCTGGTGCTGATCCACCGCATGGGCGCCGGCAGCGTCGAATCGAAGTTGCCACCGTTGATCGACGCGGTTCGTGGCACCGGTATCCCGGTGCTGTGGGTCTGCGACCCGATGCACGGCAACACGGAAACCACGAGCTCCGGGGTCAAGACACGCCGCTTCGACAACATCGTCGCGGAACTGGAAAGTTCAGTGCGAATCCACCGTGATGCGGGCAGTTACCTTGGCGGCGTGCATTTCGAGCTCACCGGCGAGGACGTCACGGAGTGCACCGGCGGCGCGCGCGGACTGGTCGATGGCGACCTGGCACGCGCCTACCGGACGACCGTGGATCCGCGTCTCAACTGCGAGCAGGCCCTCGAGCTCGCGATGCGGATCGCGGCGAACGCTCGCTCGACCTGACCCGCCCGGCCGCGAGGGCACGCTCGGCGTCTTCGCGCGCGACTTCGCGCGACTGGCCGGGTGCCAGCCCCGCGATCGACCAGGGCCCGATGGCGACTCGTACCAGCCTCAGCGTCGGGTGGCCGATCGCGGCCGTCATGCGGCGCACCTGGCGGTTCCTGCCTTCGCGAAGCTCGAGTTCGATCCATGCCGTCGGTATCGCCTTGCGTACCCGGATCGGCGGATCGCGCGGCCACAGCCATTCGGGCTCCGGGACCAGCCGCGCCGCAGCGGGCAGGGTGGCGCCGTCGTTCAGCGTCACGCCCCGCCGCAATTGCCCCAGGGCCGCCTCGGCCGGCAGGCCTTCAAGCTGCGCGAGATACGTCTTCGGGAACGGAGCGCCCGGCTGGCTGATCCTTGCCTGCCAGGGCCCGAAGTCCGTCAGCACCATCAGGCCTTCGCTGTCGTAATCCAGCCTTCCGGCAGGGTACAGGCCCGGCGCGGACAGCAGGTCCTTGAGGCAGCGCCGCCGGTCGGGGCTCGTAAATTGCGGAAGGACCTGGAAGGGCTTGTTCAACAGGATCAGGCGCATCGTGGAAATTAGCTCTTGTCGGGCCCGCGTGCCGAAGTCTATCCTCTTATTGCGCCGCAACAACGGCGCGCCTGGTTCGTGCCCGCGTCGATGCGCGGCCACCCAATGGAGTCTGCCGTGACCACACAACCGAAGCTCGACCTGCCCCCGGGATGCGAGGTGACGGGCTTCCTGCGACCTGGATTCGAGGACGTGCTGACCCGCGACGCGATGGAATTCGTCGTGGACCTGGCGCGGAGGTTTTCAGCGCGGGTCGACGAACTGCTGGCGCGGCGCGCGGCAAGGCAGGTGGAAATCGACGCCGGCAAGCGTCCGGACTTCCTGCCCGAGACGCACGGCATTCGCGAGCACGACTGGCGCGTGACCGCCGTTCCTGCCGACCTGCAGGACCGGCGCGTCGAGATCACCGGCCCCACGGACCGCAAGATGATCATCAACGCGCTCAATTCCGGCGCCAAGGTTTTCATGGCCGACTGCGAAGACTCGATGACGCCGACCTGGGACAACGTCGTGCTGGGGCAGGCCAACCTGCGCGACGCCGTTGCCCGCCGCATCGAGTTCTCGAACCCGGACGGCAAGCAGTACCGACTGAACCCGCAGATCGCCACGCTGATCGTGCGGCCGCGCGGCTGGCATCTCTATGAGAAGCACGTGCTGGTCGACGGCAAGCAGGTGCCCGGCGCGTTGGTCGACTTCGGCCTGTACCTGTTCCACAACCACGCGGAACTCAAGCGGCACGACAGTGGCCCGTATTTCTACCTGCCCAAGACCGAGAGTCATCTCGAAGCCCGGCTGTGGGCCGAGGTGTTCCGGCATTCCGAGGCCCGGCTCGGGCTCGCGCCGCAGACCATCAAGGTCACGGTGCTGATCGAGACGATCCTCGCCGCGTTCGAGATGGACGAGATCCTGTGGGAGCTTCGCGACTACATCGTGGGCCTCAACTGCGGTCGCTGGGACTACATCTTCAGCTTCATCAAGAAGTTCAGCCGCGATCCCGACATGGTGCTGCCGGACCGGGCGCAGGTCACGATGACGACGCGCTTCCTGCGCTCGTACTCGAAGCTGCTGATCAAGACCACGCACCGGCGCGGCGCGTACGCGATGGGGGGCATGGCCGCCCAGATACCGATCAAGGGAGACGCTGCCGCCAACGACGCGGCGATCGCCAAGGTACGCGCCGACAAGGAGCGCGAGGCCGGCGACGGCCACGACGGCACCTGGGTCGCCCACCCGGGGCTGGTGCCGGTTGCGATGGAAGTCTTCGACCGGCTGATGCCGACGCCGAACCAGCTGCATCGCAGCCTGGACGACGTGAATGTCGTGGCGGCGGACCTGCTCGCCGTTCCCGACGGTTCGATCACGGAGGCGGGGTTGCGCAGCAACGTGGACGTATCGATCCAGTACATGGCCGCGTGGCTCGGCGGCAATGGCTGCGTTCCCATACACAACCTTATGGAGGACGCCGCGACCGCCGAGATCTCCCGCGCGCAGATCTGGCAGTGGATCCGCCACCCGCGCGGCGTGCTCGACGACGGCCGCAAGGTCACGGTCGAGTTGTTCCGGCAGGTCATGGCGGAAGAGCTGGCGAAGCTGCGCGCCGCCCTCGGCGACGAGGCATTTGCGGCGGGCAATTTTGCACGCGCCGCGAAGCTGATCGACGGGATCACCACTGCCGGGACGTTCGAGACGTTCCTGACACTGCCGGCCTACAGGGCCATCGACTGACAGAATTCGCCTACACGAGGACTTCGACATGACCGACAAGGCTGCAAGCGCGCTGCGCAAGGACTGGGATACCAACCCGCGCTGGAAAGGCATCAGGCGCCCGTACAAGGCCGAGGACGTGGTGCGCCTGCGCGGCAACGTCCAGGTCGAACAGACGCTCGCGCGCCTCGGCGCCGAGAAGCTGTGGAAGCTCGTGAACACCGAGCCGTACGTGAACTGCCTCGGGGCGCTCACCGCCGGCCAGGCCATGCAGCAGGTGAAGGCGGGCATCAAGGCCATCTACCTCTCTGGCTGGCAGGTGGCTGCCGACAACAACAGCTACATGGCCATGTACCCGGACCAGTCGCTGTACCCGGTCGATTCGGTGCCGAAGGTGGTCGAGCGCATCAACGCCACGTTCAAGCGCGCGGACGAGATCCAGTGCGCGCGCGGCATCGGTCCGGGCCACAAGGAATACCTGGATTTCTTCGCGCCGATCGTCGCCGATGCCGAGGCGGGCTTCGGTGGCGTGCTGAATGCCTTCGAACTGATGAAGGCGATGATCCGCGCCGGCGCCGCTGGCGTGCATTTCGAGGACCAGCTGGCGTCGGTCAAGAAGTGCGGCCACATGGGCGGCAAGGTGCTGGTGCCGACGCAGGAAGCGATCCAGAAGCTGGTGTCGGCGCGCCTCGCGGCCGACGTGATGGGCGTGCCGACCATCGTGCTGGCGCGCACGGACGCGGAAGCGGCCGACCTGCTGACCAGCGACGTGGATGAAAACGACAAGCCGTTCTGCACCGGTGAACGTACGCCGGAGGGTTTCTATCGCGTGAAGCCGGGCGTCGAGCAGTCGATCTCGCGCGGCCTCGCATACGCGCCGTACGCCGACATGGTGTGGTGCGAAACGGGCAAGCCCGACCTTGGCTTCGCCAAGGCCTTCGCCGAGGCAATCCGCAAGAAGTTCCCGGACAAGCTGCTGTCGTACAACTGCTCGCCGTCGTTCAACTGGAAGAAGAACCTCGACGACGCGACGATCGCGAAGTTCCAGCGCGAACTCGGCGCGATGGGCTACAAGTACCAGTTCATCACGCTGGCCGGCATCCACAACATGTGGTTCAACATGTTCGACCTGACGCAGGAATACGTGAAGACCGGCATGACCGCCTACGTCCAGAAGGTGCAGGAGCCGGAGTTTGCGGCCCGCGACCGCGGCTATACCTTCGTGTCCCACCAGCAGGAAGTCGGCACGGGCTATTTCGACGAGGTTACCCAGGTGATCCAGGGTGGGCACTCGTCGACAACAGCGATGCACGGCTCGACCGAGGAAGAGCAGTTCGCGACTGCCGGGCACTGAACGCTCGCTGCGGACCGACCTGCGGCCCGGACGGGTAGCCGTCCGGGCCGTTTGCATTCCGGGCGCGGAGTTGCTGCTAACCTCGTGTGTTGCCACAGGCCACCAGGCGGCGCCCCGATGAATGCCAGCTTTGATCCGCGTTGCCGCCGCTGTGCGAGGCTCGCCGGGTTTCTCGACGAGGGCAGGGCCAGGTACCCCGCCTACCATTGCGCACCGGTGGCGCCGTTCGGAGATGCGAACCCGAGGCTGCTGATCGTGGGCCTGGCGCCCGGGTTTCACGGTGCCAATGCGACCGGCCGGCCTTTTACCGGGGACCATGCCGGGATCCTGCTCTACGAGACGCTGCACCTGTGCGGCTGGGCGAGCGCTCCGGTGTCGAGTTCCGCGACCGATGGGCTCGCGCTGGCGGGCTGCCGGATCACGAATGCCGTCAAGTGCGTGCCCCCGCAGAACAAACCGACGCCTGCCGAGATCGCGACCTGCAACAAGTTCCTTGCGGCTGAACTGGCGGGGCTTCGACCGGGCGCCGTGATCCTGGCGCTGGGTTCGATCGCCCACGGCGCGGTATTGAAGGCCCACGGACTGAAGGCTTCGGCCCATGCGTTTGGCCACGCGGCTGAGCACCGGTTGCCGGGCGGCGGGGTGCTGGTCGATTCCTACCATTGCAGCCGCTACAACACACAGACCCGGCGTCTCACGACCGGGATGTTCCGGGAAGTCGTTGGACGGGCGACTGCGCTGGCCAGGGGCGACGTCGAATAGGCGTTGCGAGGGCGCTGCGAGGGTCAAGCGCGCCGGACCGAAAGCCAGGTGCCAGCCATCGGTCCTGTGGCGCGTGTTGGGCGGCCGTCCGCACCTTACAATCTGCGCGTGTCCGACGCCGAGGCTCCATTCGACCTGCGCACTTTCCTGGCTGCCCTGCCGGCGAAGCCGGGCGTGTATCGAATGCTCACGCGCGACGACGTGATCCTCTATGTCGGCAAGGCCCGGCACCTGAAGAACCGGGTGGCGAGCTATTTCCGGGGAGGCGCGCGCAGCGACCGGACCCAGGTGATGCTCGAGCAAGTCGAGCGGGTCGAGGTCACGGTCACGGCCTCCGAGATAGAAGCACTGCTGCTCGAGCAGAACCTGATCAAGCGGCATCGTCCGCGCTACAACGTCCTTCTCAAGGACGACAAGAGCTTCCCGTTCATACACCTGACCGCGCACGAGTATCCGCGGCTCGAGTTCTTCAGGGGCTCGCGCAAGGAGCCGGGGCGATTCTTCGGGCCATTCCCCAGCACGGTTGCGACCCGCGAATCGCTGTTGCTGCTGCAGAAACTGTTTCGCATCCGCCCCTGCGCCGATACGTTTTTCGCCAACCGTTCGCGGCCCTGTCTCCAGTACCAGATCCAGCGTTGCACGGCGCCCTGCGTGGGGCTGGTCAGCAGGGACGCCTATGCACAGGACGTCGTCGACGCGACCCGCGTGCTGGAGGGGCGCAACGACGAAGTGATCGCCGACCTGCGCCGGCGCATGGACGTGGCGGCCGACGCACTGCGCTTCGAGGAGGCGGCGAGGCTCCGCGACCAGGTCGGGATGCTGAAGCAGGTGCAGGCCAGCCAGTCGATGACCCGAATGGGGGGGCGGGACGCCGATGCGGTCGCGGTGGCCAGTGACGGTGCCGACCACTGCGTGTCCGTCGTTTTCGTGCGTGGCGGGCGCAACCTCGGCAGCAGCAATTTCTTCACGCGCGGCGGGCTCGGCGGCGAGGCCGAGGTGCTGGCCGCGTTCCTCGGCCAGCACTACCTGGCGCGCGAGGCGCCGGCGGAGATCCTCGTCAGTCATGCGGTGGAGGACTTCGACCTGCTCGAAGTCGCGCTCGGCGAGCGCAGTGGCCACGCCGTGCGGGTGCGCGCTGCGGTGCGCGGTACTCGCGCCCGCTGGGTAGCGATGGCAGGTGCGAACGCCGAACTCGGGCTCACGATGAAAGCTGCAAGTCGCGCCGGCCTTGCAGAGCAGGTGGAGGCGCTGGGCGAGGCGCTCGGCCTCGGGCGCACGCCGGCCCGGATCGAGTGTTTCGACGTGAGCCACACGATGGGCGAGTCGGCCATCGCATCCTGCGTGGTCATGGGTCCGGAGGGGCCGGTCAAGAGCGCGTACCGGCGCTTCAACCTGCGCGGATTGGCGCCGGGCGACGACTACGCCGGAATGCGCCAGGCAGTGGAGCGGCATTTTGCCCGGGTCGCTCGGGGGGAGTTCCCGATGCCCGACGTGCTGCTGATCGACGGGGGGCGCGGCCAGCTCGCGGCAGCGCTCGATGCGTTGCGCGCGGCGGGAGTCGCGCCGGCACTCACCGTTGGGGTGGCCAAGGGTTCGGACCGCCGCGCAGGGCAGGAACGCCTTTTTCTGGACGGGCAGGACGCGCCGCTTATACTCGACACGGGCTCTCCGGCGTTGCGGTTGATCCAGCGGGTTCGCGACGAGGCGCATCGTTTCGCGATCGCGGGGCACCGCAAGGCGAGAGACCTGGCGCGGCGCGAGTCGTTGCTCGAGGAGATTCCCGGGCTGGGGCCTGTGCGTCGCAGGGAACTGCTGAAGGCTTTCGGTGGCCTGCAGGGCCTCAAGCAAGCCTCCGTCGAGGATCTTGCAAAGGTGCAGGGCATCAGCAGGAAGCTTGCGGAGCGTATCTACGAACGGATGAACCCGGGGCCTGGATTCACTTGAAGCTCGAGAGCTTGCCCAACATCCTCACGGTCGGCCGCATCGTTGCGGTCCCGCTGGTGGTCGCGTTGTTCTACCTGGACTACCCCTGGTCGAAGCCGCTCGCGGCCATCGTATTCATCGCCGCCGCGATCACCGATTCGCTGGATGGGTACCTCGCGCGACGGATGGGCATCACCACGCCGCTCGGCGAATTCCTGGATCCGGTGGCGGACAAGCTGATGGTGGCCACGGCGCTGGTGCTGCTGGTCGGGCACGACACCCGGCCACTGATCGTAGTTACGGCAGTGGTGATCATCGGCCGTGAGATCACGGTTTCGGCTTTGCGCGAATGGATGGCCCACCTGGGTGCGCGGGCCAAGGTCGCGGTCTCGGGCATGGGCAAGTGGAAGACGATCATGCAGATGACGGGCCTCAGCATGATGATGTTCCGCGAGGATGTATTCGGGCTTCCTGTCTACGAGATGGGCTTGATATTGCTGGTGCTGGCGGCCGCGCTCACGATCTGGTCCATGGGAAGCTACCTCAGGGCGGCCTGGCCTGAGCTGCGTCGTTAGCATGTCCCTTGACAGATCCTCTTAAGCTATTGAAAATTCGCGGCTCCCAACGGCTTGGGTCGTTGGGTTTGCCCGGGCGGGAATAGCTCAGTTGGTAGAGCACGACCTTGCCAAGGTCGGGGTCGCGAGTTCGAGTCTCGTTTCCCGCTCCAGTTTTCCAGGCCGCGGCCCGGGTCGCCCCGGGCCTGTGCGCCTCACCGGCTAGGTGGCAGAGTGGTCATGCAGCGGCCTGCAAAGCCGTGTACGCCGGTTCGATTCCGACCCTAGCCTCCATCCATCATCGTCGTGCGCCGCTTACCGGCTGACCAGCGCGTCCCGGTCGGCCTCCCGTCGCCTTGTGCTTTCGGCCTTTGGCTGGTTTGGTCCTGATGGACCAGCCTGGGTGTCGGGGAAATTTACACATCCATCGTCAGGCCGAAGTCCATATGTGAAAAACCTGTTGAGTTCGCTACGAAAAAAATGATTGGCGCGATAAATGCATCAGTTTCCCCGCAGCGGTCGGCCTCATGGCTGACCGTCAAGATACATTACAGAGCGGGGGGTCGGGTCATGTTCACGAAACTGGTGGGTTCGAGGGGAATCGTCCGCGGATTGATCGCAGCGGCGGCCATCCTGACAGGCGGGTCGGCATCGGCAACGGCATACCAGGTCGGCTATGTATTCGCGTCGATCGGCGGCGGGTTGGTCAATGTGTACGACCAGTCCGGAAATTTCGTCCAGACGCTGAACAACGGCCTGGGCGGGTACACGACCGGTGGCACGTTCGACAGCACCGGCAATTTCTACGTCACGGCCTTCTCGGCCAACGTCGTTTCGAAGTTCGACAACAATGGCAACCTCGTCAACGCGTCATGGGCAACCGGCCTCGGATCGAACGAGTCGATCGTGTTCGACGCGAACGACAATGCATACATCGGCAACGCGGGCTCAGCCAGGATCCTGAAGGTGAATTCTTCGGGAGCGCAGGTCGCCATCTACAACGCGCTGCAGAACACTGACTGGATCGACCTGGCGGCGGATGGCATTACCGTGCTGTACAGCAACGAAGGCAGCACGATCCGGCAGTTGAACACCTCCACGCTGGTGGATACGGTTTTCACCACTGGAAGTTATGGCCAGTTGTTCGCCAAGCGCTACCTGGAGGATGGCGGCGTGCTGGCAGCCTCGAGCACCGGCAATGTGTATCGCTGGGACGCCGACGGCATGCTGGTGGACACCATTGCGGTCGGGATCGGCAGCCTGTTTGCGTTGAACCTCGATCCGGACGGCACGTCCTTCTGGACCGGCGTACTGGCTGGGCAGCGAATCGTCAAGGTCGACATTGCAACCGGAAACATACTGCAGGACTGGAGCACCGGAACTGGACAGCTTTATGGATTGACGGTCTACGGTGAAATACAGGCGGGCGGTGGCGGCGTCGGTGGTGGCGGCGGCGGCGGTACCGACGTCCCCGAACCGGGCACGCTCGCGCTGTTTGGGCTCGCCCTTGCGGGTCTTGGAATGGGCCGGCGACGCAAGTCGTAGGCGACCCCCTCGGTACGACAAGGAGCCCGGCCTAGCGCCGGGCTTTTTGTTGGTGGCTGTTAGTGCTCGCCCGCCACTGTCTCGGGCTCATGCCACTCCAGGAGCGGAATGCGCGCGAAAATACCGCCGCATCCGCGTAGCGAAGCGCCTCCGCGACCGCGGAGAGCTTGAGTTGAGTGTTGCGCAACAGGTGGAACGAAAGTTCGCGGCGCACCTCGTTGGTCAGGCTGCGCACAGACGTGCCTTCGTCCGCGAGTCGGCGCCGCAAGGTGCGCGGGGCGAGGTCGAAGAGTCGCGCGATCTTCGAGGTGGAGGCGGAACTCGAAAAAAGCAGGGCGCGGATCGCTCTGCGAACCTGGCGTGAAAAAGGTGCGGGATCAGACGCTGCGCACAACTCTACGCCCTGCACGGCCGACAGAAATGCTTCGCTGTTGGCTCCTGAGATCGGCTGGTCGAGCCAATATGAGTCGAAGACGACCGCAGAGAGGTCAGCATCAAACTCGATATTCATGCCGAACGCTGCCCTGTACGGCCTTGTGTCCGCTGGCCGTGATCGAGAAAGCCTTGTCAGCAGTGGACGCCACGCAGGACCGCAGAGTTCGCGGAGTAGGCGGCACTGGATCGCCAGCGCGGCATCCTGAATGTGTGACGCCCCCGGTATGTCGCCGGCAAAAAGCGCCCAGCCCGTCGCCGTGCGTCCATCCCTGACGTCCAGTTGGATAAACATGGCTCCCTGGTCGGCGACCTGCAGGTAACTCGCGCCGAGTGCCAGCGCCTCGCGCACGGACCCGCAGTTCTTCATCAGGCCGTTCAGTTCTCCCAGCGAGGATGGATCGAAGCGCGTGCCGACCAGCAGTCCGAAATGACCGCAATTCGCATGCTCTGCGCAGGCTACCAACAGCCTCCCGAGCACGTGGTAGGGAATGCTGTTGTCGGCATCCTCGAAAGTCCAGGGCGCCACACCTGCGTCCGCCAGCAGCGTCGGGAAGTCTACGCCGAGTTCCTTGGCCAGCGTCCGGACGTGCATGACCGGACTGACGCGAAGTTCGCCGGGAAACGTCGATACCTTACTTGCTGGCCTGGAGGCCGTCCGTTTGCCCATGCGGTGCGAGCTTACCCGGTTCATTAGCGTAGTCAGCCGGTGAAATCTGGCCCGGACTGCAAAGTATAGCGCTGGCCACTTTAGTAGCCTGCGGCCCGGAACGCGAGTCTTCCCCGGATACCGGAACCTACCTGTGCGCGTGTTGATCGCAGTAGTATCGGGTGCAAGCCTCGCGCCCGCGCAGTTGCGCGAGTCCGCAATGCGACCCGGCCTCGCACCGCTTGACGCCATTCAAGACATGACTCGCCAATGGAGAAGCACTATGTTCAAGCGTTTCCTTCCAATGCTGGTGCTGCCGGCGCTTTGCCTTGGCGGCGTGGCCCACGCCGAGAACTTCCCGATCCTGGACGAGATCGCGCAGAAAGTGATCGCGAAATACCAGAATTCGACTTGCGAACAGTTGTGGGAGGAAAAGGCCCAGGGACAGGGCAAGCCCAAGTCGGCCAAGGAGCAGCGCGTGGTGGAGATCCTGCAGGGCAATCCGCAGATGCAGCAGGCATTCTTCAGCCAGGTCGCCACGCCCATCGTCTCTAAGATGTTCCAGTGCGGGATGATCCCATGAACCCATCCATGGCGCGGAAAGTCCGTGGCGCAACGATGCTTGCGTCGGCAGCCCTCGTCGCCCTGCTGGCAGCTCCAGGCAGCAGCGGCGCCGCAACTGCGGCTGCTGCCGCAGCGCCCGCGGTCGCACCACCAGCCATCGAGCTCGAGCCCAGGGCCCTCGGTATCCTGAAGGGATCCGCCGACGCGCTGGCGGCGGCGAAAACCGTTTCCTTCAACGCTGTCGTGGGCGAGGAGAGTCCGAGCCGGCTCGGGCCGCCGCTGCTGTACACGAGCCGGTACAGTGTCGTGCTGCAGCGTCCGGACAAGCTGCGCATCCTGAGCCCGGGTGACGGGCCCGCGACCGAGTTCTACTACGACGGCAAGTCGATGTCGGCCTTCGCGCCGAAGGAGAACTATGTCGCGCGGTCCGATGCCCCGCCCACGATCGACGCGGCGCTGGATCAGGCCTTCAGCAAGGCCCAGATCTACTACCCGTTCATGGACCTGCTCGACGCGGATCCCTACAAGAATGTGCTGAACGGCCTGCGCGTCGCGTTCTACATCGGCGAATCGGATTCGGTCGGTGGCGTGAAGACCTACATGGTCGCGTATGCAAACGATCACGCGTTCGTGCAGGCGTGGATTGGAGTCGATGACAAGTTGCCGCGGCGCCTGCGTGCCATCTACCGCAAGGACCCGGCCATGCTGAGGCATGAAATGGACATTACTGGCTGGAAGCTTGACGCACCTGTTGCGGCCGGCACGTTCACGGTGCCCGAGGCTGCGAAGAAGGCGCTGCCCATTCCATTTGCAAGGCCGGATGCCGCGGCGGCGCAGAAGCCGCAGGCAGGGAGATGAACATGAGAAACATCGTGATCATGATCGGTGCCACGCTGGCCATCGGCCTGGCACCGCAATTCGCCGACGCGTATACGCATCGGAACCGCGCTGGCGGCAGCACGTCGCACGTGTACGGCGAGGGTACCGAGCACACCAACGCCTATGGCGGCAGCACCGAGCACGCCTACGGCGGCGGCACCGAACATAGCAACGTCTACGGCGGTTCGACCGAGGGACGGTACGGCGAGGGCGCGGAACACACGAATTACTACGGCGGCACGACCAGTGCCCGATACGGCGAAGGCGCGTACCACGCGACCCCATACGGAGCGACGGCATATGCGCCGCCGCCGCCCGGCGCCTATGCATATCACCCGCCGACCACGGTCAACTATTACGGCACCGGTTGCTACAACTGCGGCGGCTACGATACCGCGGGTGCCGTCGCCGCAGGTGTGGTAGTCGGAGCCGCCGTGGGGGCGGCCGCGGCCGAGTCCGCGAAAACCACTACGACGACCACGACCGCCTACATCGTCGGCAACGTCTACCCGACGCTTCCGACCGGATGCGCAATGCCCAAGGTTGACGGCACGACGTACTACCTCTGCGGCAATACTTGGTTCCAGCCGAGCTACGGCGCAAACGGCGTGTACTACACGGTCGTAACAGCGCCCTGATCCATATCGCGGGCTCGCTGCGCCACATCAGCAGCCCACGGCGCATCCTGAAATCGCCGCGGCGCTCCGGCGCCGCGGCGATATTGCGACGCAATGGCCATATCGGGAGACGGTGGATCTCCGGGCTCAAGGCGGCGCCGCGCGATCAGGTCATGCGGGATATCATGCGGCTCCCCGGGGAACGCGCCGTCCGGCGCGCTGGCCCCAAGCGAGCCGACATCCATGAAGACGACCTGCCTGATCACGGGATTGATGCTGGCTGCCGCTGCCCCTGTCACGTTGGCCGCGGTCGGTCCTGCGCCGGGCTTGATTACAGCGGCGGAGTATTCGGATGCGGGCCAGGTCCGCGTGATCGTCAAGCTGCGTGGTGCCGCTTCGCGGGAGGCGCGTCCGGCAGCCGATGATCCGGATGTCGTGGACCTTGCGAGCCGCACCGGGATTCCTCTCCGGCAGGACCGCAGGATCGAGGCCCGGCTGCGCGTGCTGGAACTGAGCGTGGTTGCAGCTCCGGGGTCGGTTGGGCCAGCGCTCGAGAGGCTCAGGGCCGACCCGAACGTACAGTACGCCGAACTCGACCGGCGGCGGCATGCGCACGCGATACCCAGCGACACGCTGTTTCCCGGCCAGTGGTACCTGCAGGACGCGCCGGCAACACCGAGTGCCGTGGACGCGGCCAGTGCCTGGGACACGTCGACAGGCAGCGGGGGGCTGGTGATCGCAGTGCTGGATACCGGAGTACGTCACCAGCACCCGGACCTCGCCCTCGCCGGCACAGGCGGCCGGCTGCTGCCCGGGTTCGATTTCATCACCAACCGCGCGATCGCAAACGATGGTGACGGATGGGACCTCGACGCGTCGGACCCGGGGGACTGGGTCACTGAAGGCGACATCTCCTCGTTGCCGTTCAGTGGCTGCCAGGCGAGTGACAGTTCCTGGCACGGCACCCGGGTGTCCGGGATCATCGGCGCGCGCAGCAACAATGCGCTGGGGGTGAGCGGCGTCGGCTGGCAGGGCTGGATCCTGCCGGTGCGGGTCCTCGGCAAGTGTGGCGGCTACGACTCCGACATCGTCGCGGCGATGCTGTGGGCCGGCGGCATCCCGGTCGACGGGGCGCCGACGAACCCGTACCCGGCACGCATCGTCAACATGAGCCTGGGTGGCGGCGACAGCTGCCCGCAGAATTACCAGGATGCGATCAATCGCCTGCGCGCGCGCGGAGTGCTGGTTGTGGCCTCGGTGGGCAACGACGGCGGTCTCGTCGAGACGCCGGCAAATTGCGCCGGGGTCGCGGGCATCGGTGCGATCCGGCACGCCGGCACCAAGGTGGGCTTCAGCAATCTCGGTCCTGGCGTCGCCTTGAGCGCGCCAGGCGGCAACTGCGTGAACGTGGGTGCGGGTGAGCCGTGCCTGTACTCGATCGACACGACCACCAACCTGGGCAGGACCACACCGACGACCGACACCTACACCGACCAGTTCCACTTCAACGTGGGCACCAGCTTCTCGGCGCCCATCGTGTCCGGCATCGCGGGGCTGATGCTCGCGGTCAACGGGCGGCTGTCCACGACGCAGTTGATCGCGCGCCTGCAGGAAGGCGCCAGGAAACCGTTCCCGGCCTCGAGCGATCCGACAGTGCCTTTGTGCCACGTGCCGGCCGGTTCCGGTGACGTGCAGGTCTCGGAGTGCGTGTGCACCACGCAGACCTGCGGCGCCGGCATGGCGAACGCGCAGGGCGCGTTGCTGGCGGCGCTGCGGCCCGTTGCGGCCGTGGCAGTGCCCGCCAGCGTGTCGCCCGGGCAGGACGTGGTGCTGCGTGCGGCCGGAAGTGGCGCGGCCTGTGGCCGCGTCGTCAATGCCTACGGGTGGAGCATCGTCGATGGTGGTGCTACGCCGCCAGGCATCGTCGGCGCGAACACCGACACCGCTGTCGTCATTGCGCCGGCGGCGGGATCGTTTACCCTGCGCCTCACCGTAAGTGACGACGCTGGCCGCCAGGACCAGGCCGACGTACTCGTGACGCCGACGGCGGCATCGACGAGCGCGCCGTCTTCCGCGGGACCGGTCGCGTGCCCCCCGCCGGTGGTGGTGATTTCGGTCGCACCGCTCGCGGCCACCGTCCAGGCGGGCGGCGGCACGCAGGCGTTCTCCGCGGCGGTTGCCAACACCGGCAACAGCGCCTTCAGCTGGTACGTGAACGACGTGCCGGGCGGCAACGCGGTCGTTGGAACGGTCTCGCCCGCCGGCCTCTACACGGCACCCGCGTCGCGGCCCAGCCCGGCGGTCGTCACGTTGAAGGCCGTGCCGACGGCGGACGCCAGCCGCTACGCGAGCGCGTCGGTCACGATCACTTCCGCGCCCTCGACCGGTGGCGGAGGAGGCGGAGGAGGCGGAGGAGGGGGCGGCGGCGCAGTGGCGGAGTCGTTCCTGCTGCTGCTGTTCGCGCTGGCCGTGCGCCGGCGCAATGATGCCGGGGTGACGTGCGCATGAAAACCATCATCGAGCCGTTCCGCATCAAGGTCGTCGAGCCGATCAGGATCACGACCGTCGAGGAACGCAGAGCGCTGCTCGAACAGGCCGGCTGGAATCTCTTCGCCCTTCACTCGGAAGACGTGATCATCGACCTGCTGACCGACAGCGGCACCAGCGCGATGAGCGCGGAGCAGTGGGGCGCGGTGATGCGCGGCGACGAGTCCTATGCGGGCTCACCGTCCTACTATCGATTCGAGGCGGCTGTGCGTGAGCTGATGCCGTTCCGCCACGTTATCCCGACGCACCAGGGTCGGGCGGCGGAGGCGATCCTGTTCTCGATCGTCGGCGGGCCCGGGCGCATCATCCCGTCCAACACTCATTTCGACACGACGCGCGGCAACATCGAGGCCACCGGCGCCCGGGCTGTGGACCTGGTGGTGCACGAGGCCCATGACACGGATGCGCGGCATCCTTTCAAGGGCAACATCGACCTCGAGCGGCTGCAGCAGTTGCTGGCGGAGTCGGCTGAAAGCGTGCCGCTGGTGATGCTGACGGTGACCAACAATGCGGGCGGCGGGCAACCGGTGAGTCTCGCCAACATACGTGCCACGGCGGACATCGCCCATCGCCATGGCAAGCCGCTGGTGATCGACGGTTGCCGCTTTGCGGAGAACGCATGGTTCATCAAGTGCCGGGAAACAGGCCAGGAATCGAGGTCGATTCCCGACATCGTGCGCGACATGTTCTCGGTCGCGGACGGCATGACCATGAGTGCCAAGAAGGATGCTTTCGCCAACATCGGCGGCTGGCTGGCGACCAACGACGACACGCTGGCGGCGGCGGCGCGCAACCGGTTGATCCTGACCGAGGGCTTCCCCACCTACGGCGGGCTTGCCGGGCGGGACCTCGACGCAATCGCGGTCGGCCTGCGCGAGATCGTCGACGAACAGTACCTGCGTTACCGGGTTCGCACCAACGAGTACATCGGCGAGAAATTGCTGGCGCTGGGCGTGCCGATCGTGCAGCCGGTCGGCGGCCACGCGGTGTTCGTGGACGCGCGGCGATTCCTGCCGCACATTCCGCCGCTCGAATACCCGGGGCAGGCGCTGGCGGTGGCGCTGTACGAGGCGGGTGGAATCCGCGCCTGCGAAATCGGCACGGTCATGTTCGGGCTCGGGCCGGACGGCATCGAGAGGCCGGCGGACATGGACCTGGTGCGCCTGGCGATGCCGCGGCGTGTCTACACGCAGTCGCACGCCGACTACATGATCGAGGTGTTCGAAGAAGTCGTGCGCGGCCAGGACGGGTTACGCGGGCTGCGCATCGTTTCGCAACCGTCGCAGTTGCGGCACTTCACGGCGCGCTTCGAGCCGATCCCGTAAACTCTGCCGGCGATCCTCGATCCTTCGACCCGGATTGGCCCCGGTGGCGGAATGGGTAGACGCTGCGGACTTAAAATCCGCTGGCCGAAAGGCCGTGCCGGTTCGAGTCCGGCCCGGGGCACCATGCCGCACGGTCGCAGCCGCGGCCGGCCAGCCTGCGCAGGCATGTCAAGTGTCGGCATTCATTACAACTGCTTCCAGACAATTCTTGCATTATTGACATAAGTGATTGTTTAACAAGGGCAGCCGAATGCATGGCATGAGGCTTGCAGGAAATTCTTGACCTGGGCGCTCAAGATCCAGGCCGTGCTGGAAGGGTTCTATTGGAAATGGGTTCATGCCTGTGCTGGCCAGTCCGGCGACGCAGGCAACTTATCGACATTCGCTCCAAGGAGATTGATCGACATGAATATCAAGACGAAATGCGGATCCTGGCTGGTGGGGGCTGCCCTGGGCCTGGCTGCCGTTGCGCCGGCGCACGCCGACCTGGTCACGTTCGACAATGTCGATCCGAACATCTTTGCGATTGGCGAGCACTTCAACAGCGGCGGATTCCGCTTCGAACAGGCATCTGTATACGACAGCGGCCTCGGCTTCGGTGTCGTCGACGACCCGAGCGCCTTCCTCTACGGCGTGGCGCCGACCAACGCCGACAGCCAGTTCTACGCAGGCCTCAATGACGGCGGCGTGACGATGAAAAAGCCCGGCACTAACCGGGCGTTTTACATCGACGGTTTCCAGTTCTCGTTTGTCCCTGCCCTGACCGGCATCTACGCCGAGGGCGAGGCTCCCGGCTACCTGGTGGCAATGTTCACGACGCTGGCGGGCGACGAGAGCCTGGAGTTTTTTGAATTCTCCGCCGCCGATGCGAACGGCGCATTTGCGTTCTCCACCCTCGGCCTCGCTGATCTCGGCGGGCTGGCGCAGTCGCTGCGCTCGGTGACGTTCTTCGCCTGCATGATGTTTGACGGCCAGTGCTACTACCCCGCCGGGAACGAAGCACAGTTTGCACTCGACAATATTTATGCTACAGCGGTCCCGGAGCCCGGCACGCTGGGCCTCGCGCTGCTCGGCCTCGGCCTGATGGCCGGTGTTGCGCGTCGCCGTCGGTCGAATTGAAAACAAGATTCCGCCAGGAGGACCCTTAAATGAATTTCCGCAGCGCGGCGCTCGGCGCCAGCCTCGTCATCCTGTCGTTTACGGCCAGTGCCCAGGGCAATGGCCGTAAACCGTACATCATCGAACTGGCGGATGCGCCGGTTGCGTCCTACTCCGGCGGCGTCGCCGGCCTGAAGGCCACTCGGCCGGCCACCGGTAAGCGCATCGACTTCGGTGCCGATGCCGTCCAGGCCTACGCCAGGTTCCTGGAGAAGCAGCAGTCGCAGGTCATCGCCAGGGTGCCTGGCGCGCCGGTCACGTACCGGTACAAGAACGTGTTGAATGGCTTCGCCGTCTGGCTGACCGATGCCGAGTTCGCGAAGCTCGCGGCCGATCCGGGGGTGCGCTCCATCACCGTCGACGAAGCACGCCAGATCGATACCAGCTACACGCCTACGTTCCTCGGCATCACCGAGGCGCAGGGCGGCGTATGGTCAAAGACCGATGCGGCCGGCAAGCCGATCAAGGGCGAGGGCGTGATCATTGGCCACATCGACGGCGGTGTCTGGCCGGAAGACCCGTCTTTCTCGGACAAGGTCGGCGCCAATGGCAAGCCGGTCCCGTACTACGAGGATGGCACGGTGGTGTATGACTCGCTGCCGGGGGGCAGGTACGGTGGCGAATGCCAGGCCGGTGAAGGCTTCGACGCCTCGATGTGCAACAACAAGCTCATTGGCGCGCAGTACTTCAACGAGACCATGAAGTTCGCGATCAGCCTCGGGATCTTCCAGCTCAATCCGCTCGAGTACCTCGACTCGCCGCGCGACCAGGATGGCCACGGCTCCCACACGCTGTCCACTGCGGGCGGAAACCAGAACACCGACGTGGTCGTCAACGGCACGCCGATCAACAACATCTCCGGCATTGCGCCTCGGGCGCGTGTCGCGGCCTACAAGGTCTGCTGGAACAATGCCGCCAACACTGGCGGAAGCTGCTACCAGTCGGACAGCGCTGCAGCCATCGACAAGGCAGTCGCGGACGGCGTGGACGTGATCAACTTCTCGATCAGCGGCAGCCTGACATCGGTCCAGGACGTCGTCGAGACTGCGTTCCTGAACGCCGCGCTGTCGGATGTGTTCGTCTCCGCTTCGGCCGGCAATTCCGGCCCGGGCAACCAGGTCGCGCACGTGAGCCCGTGGCTCACCACGGTCGGCAACTCGACGCACAACCGCTACACGGAAGCAGTGGTGACGCTCGGCAGCGGTGGCACCGCGCAGGGCTCGTCGTTCCAGACCGAGGGCGTACCGGTCAGCCCGCTGATCTGGTCGCGTGATGCGGGCTTCGGCGCGGCCGCTGGCCCGGGCACGGCGCAGGCATTGTGCTACGGTCCGGCCGACGGCGTCGCGGTGCAGCTCGACCCGGCCAAGGTCAATGGCAAGGTGATCGTCTGTGACCGCGGCGGCAACGCACTGGTGAACAAGGTCGCAAACGCGGCTGACGCAGGGGCCGTTGGCGTGATCATCCAGAATCGTCCGGAGGAGTCGGGTGTCGCGGCCTCTGCCAACACGACGCCTTTGATCAGCGGCGTGCTGCCCACCGTGCACCTGAATGTCGGCTACTTCAGCGCGGTGACCACTGAAGCCCGCAAGGCTGGTGGCACCGCATCGTTCGGCGGCTCCTTCCAGGTGGACGGCGTGATTGCGCCGCAGATGGCCACGTCCTCGTCGCGCGGCCCGAACAGGTTCGATCCGGACGTGCTGAAGCCGGACATCACCGCGCCCGGCACTGACATCATCGCGGCCTACACCAACACCTCGATCGGTGCGGAAGAGCGCGCGCAGATCATTGCCGGCACGCTGATCCCAGGACCGGGTGCCGACATGATTTCGGGCACCTCGATGTCCAGCCCGCACGTCGCGGGCGCGGCGGCACTGCTGCGCCAGGCCAACCCGACCTGGTCGCCGTTCGCGATCAAGTCGGCGCTGATGACCAGCGCACAGCAGACCGTGAAGCTGGCGAATGGCGCCCCGGACCCGGATCGCTGGGGCTACGGCTCCGGCCACCTGAATCCGAACGGCGCGCTCGCCACCCAGCTGGTCTATGACTCCGATTACTGGGAGTACATCTACTACTATTACGGCGATCTGCCGGGCCGGTCGCTGAACCTCGCGTCGCTGACGCGGGCGAGCATCGTCGGCAGTGGCCAGGTCACCCGTACCGTTACCAACATGGGTCCGAGCACCGAGACCTATACGGCCACGAGCACGCTGCCCGGGTTCTCCGTGGCGGTGACCCCGTCGTCGCTGACCCTGCAGCCCGGCGAGAGCAAGTCGTACACGGCAACGCTGGCGCGCAACGGGGCACCCATCGGCGCCTATTCGTTCGGTGAAGTCGTATGGACCGCTGCGTCGAATGGCGTGACGGTCCGCAGCCCGCTGACGGCGAAGGCAGAGTCGCTGGTGGCCCTTTCGCAGGTCACTGATGCGCGACCCGTTGGCACCAGTGTCATCACGGTCGCCACCGGCTTCGACGGCGCCTTCTCGACGACTGCGACCGGGTTGGTGAAGGCCAAGCGCAAGACCGGCAGGGTGGCGACCGACCAGGAGAAGTGCTACGCGTTCACGGTGCCCGCCGGCTCGAAGATGCTGCGTGTCCAGATGTTCAACAGCGAGACCGAAGGTGGCGCGGTGAGCGACCTGGACCTGACGGTCTACCGTGGGAGCACCACGGTAGGCTCCTCCGGCAGTGGTACGTCGGATGAACTGGTCAGCGTGAACAACCCGACTGGCGGGGTGTACGAGGCCTGTGTGTACGGCTACGCGCCGATCAACGGCTCGGCCTCGTTCGTGCTCAACTACTGGGTCGTCCCCGCGACGGTGTCGCCGGCCACGCTGAAGGCCATTGGGCCGCAGCAGGCCTACACCGGCGGCCTCGCCTCGGTCGGCTTGAGTTGGAAGGTCAAGGCGGGCGCCCGCTACCTGGGCGTCGTGGAGTACAGGGCTCCGCCGTCTCCGACGGTGATCGGCCGGACCTCGGTCTTCATCGACAGCGTTTCGGACGCCGCGGCGGCGGCGAGCAGGGCAGTAATCTCGCGCGACAAGACAGCGCGTTGACGACCTGCGGTTGACGGATGGCGGGGGGCCTTCGGGCCCCCCGTTTTTTTGTGTTGCAACGTGGCGAGCGGGGACGCGCAGACCCAGCAGCCGTGCGCATGGACGTGGCTAGCCGTCTCCGGCGCGTGTGTCGAGCGAGATGTCGGCCACTTCGTAGCCGCGACGGAAATCCTGCACGTGGCGCGTCATCCAGGTCTGGGCTTCTTCCGCGTCGCCCTTGCGCAGCGCCTCGACCACGCAGCGTTGCGCCACGACGATGCGCGAGCGTCCCTGCGGGACCCGGTCGATCATCCGGCGCAGCGACGGCGCCAGCAGCCGCGTCACCGGCTGCATCGCCAGCACCAGCACGCGATTGGCGCTGGTCGCGGCGAGCGAGCCGAAGAAGTCCACGACGCCCGCCACCGCCCCCTCGGAGTTGCGCGCGGTTTCGACCGTGCGGATACACAGTTCCAGGCGCTCGATGTTCTCGGGCCGCACGTGCGCGGCAGCCAGCGCCGCAGTGCGGGGTGCGATGGCAAGCATCGCCTCCCACAGCTCGATGAAGGTGACGTCGTCAAGCGTGAGCGCGCGGCTCATGCTGGTGACGGTCGCGGCGTGTGCGGGTCGCGTCACTTTCAGGCGCTTGGTCCCGGTTGCCCGGCCCACCAGGCCGGCCGACTCGAGGCGGCGGACGGCCTCCCGCACGGTGGAGCGGTTCACGGCGAACTGGCGCGCGAGTTCGGTCTCGGAGGGCAGCGGGTCGCCGGGCCGCAGGGTGCGACTCAGGATCCTGTGCTCGAGTTCTGCCGCGACGCGGCCGTAGGCGGGTTGCGAAGCGCGGGGCCTGGAGCGGCCAGTGCCGTCGCGCCGGCCGGGCCGCGCGGGTCCGCTGCTGCCGGTGGTCTTCGAGACCGTCCTGGCGGGGTGCTTCGGGGTGGTTTTCCGGGTCATTTGACGTATCCTAAGATTGTCCGACAATATACGGCACCGGTTCAGGTGGCAAGCACTCGGGAGAGACGCCGTGGTGAACTTCGACTTCGATTTCGGGCTCGGCGAAGATCTCGACCTGCTGCGCGAGACAGTGCGCGGATTTGCGCAGGCGGAACTGGCGCCCCGTGCCGACGAGATCGATCGCAGCAACCTGTTCCCGCGCGACCTGTGGCCGAAGCTCGGCGAGCTGGGGCTGCTCGGGATCACCGTGGAGCCGGAATGGGGCGGGGCGGGACTCGGCTATCTTGCCCATGTCGTCGCCATGGAGGAATTGAGCCGGGTGTCGGGGTCGGTCGGGCTTTCGTACGGGGCACACTCGAACCTGTGCGTGAACCAGGTCCGGCGCTGGGGCACGCCCGAGCAGAAGGCCCGCTACCTGCCGAAGCTGGTCAGCGGAGAGCACCTCGGTGCGCTGGCCATGAGCGAGACCGGTGCGGGCTCCGACGTGATGGGCATGCGGCTGCGCGCCGAACGCCGCGGTGACCGCTACCTAATGAATGGCAGCAAGATGTGGATCACCAATGGGCCGACGGCCGACGTGCTGGTGGTCTACGCGACCGTGGATTCCGCACTCGGCACCAAGGGCGTCACGGCCTTCCTGGTCGAGAAAGGTCTTGCCGGGTTTTCGACCGCGCAGAAGCTCGACAAGCTCGGCATGCGCGGCTCGGACACCTGCGAGCTGGTGTTCGAGGACTGCGAGGTGCCGGCGGAGAACGTGCTCGGCTCGGTGGGCGGCGGTGCCAAGGTGCTGATGAGCGGCCTGGACTACGAGCGCGTGGTGCTGGCGGGCGGACCGCTGGGCCTGATGCGCGCCAGCCTCGACTTGGTGCTTCCTTATGTGCACGAGCGCAAGCAGTTCGGCCAGCCAATCGGCAGTTTCCAGCTGATGCAGGGCAAGGTCGCGGACATGTACACCGCCACGAACTCCTGCCGGGCGTACGTCTATGCCGTGGCGCAGGGCTGTGACCGCGGCCGCACCACGCGCATGGACGCCGCGGGCTGCATCCTGCTCGCGGCGGAACAGGCGACCCGCGTGGCACTGGAGGCGATCCAGGCGCTCGGCGGCAACGGCTACATCAACGATTTCCCGGCAGGTCGCATCCTGCGCGACGCCAAGCTCTACGAGATCGGCGCCGGGACCAGCGAGATCCGCCGCATGCTGATCGGCCGCGAGTTGTTCGCCGCCACGAGCTGAGGAATATGCGATGGCCATGGGTGGGCTGTACTACGAGGAATTCACCGTCGGCATGCGCTTCGAGCACGTGCTGCGCCGCACCGTGACCGAGGCGGACAACCTGTTGTTCAGTGCGCTCACACACAACCCGGCGGCGCTGCACCTCGACGAGGAGTACATGAAGGGCACGGAGTTCGGCAGTCGCATCGTGAACAGCTGCTTCACGCTGAGCCTGATGGTCGGCGTGTCGGTCGCGGACACCACGCTGGGGACCACGATCGCCAACCTGGGATGGGACGAGGTGCGCTTTCCGAAGCCGGTTTTCCCGGGTGACACGCTGCGCAGCGAGACCGAGGTCCTTGAGATGCGCGCCAGCCGCTCGCGACCCGACGCCGGCATCGTCGTTTTCGTGCATCGGTGCTTCAACCAGCGCGACGAGGAGGTGGCGTTGTGCAAGCGCACGGCGCTGATGAAGCGCAGGGCCGCGGCCTGATGCGCTCCATGCTGTTCGTGCCGGGCGACCGGCCGGAGCGTTTCGCCAAGGCCATTGCCAGCGGCGCTGATGCGGTGATCTTCGACCTGGAGGACTCGGTCGTGCCCGGGCGGCGGCCTGCTGCCCGACAGGAGATCGCGCGGTACCTGGGTTCGGCCGAGCGCCACGTCCCGCTCTGGGTGCGCGTCAACCCGGTCGAGTCGGAGGAAGCGCTGGCCGACCTCACCGCGGTGATGGACCTGCACCCGGACGGCATCCTGCTGCCCAAGGCTCGCAGCGGCGCGGACGTGCTCGAGGCAAGTCACTGGATGGCCGCGCTCGAGGTTCGTGCCGGCATCGCGGTGGGTAGCGTCGGCCTGATTCCGTTGATCACGGAGAGCGCGGTCGCCGTGCTGAACGCGGCGAGTTTCGCCGTGCTGCCAGCCCGGGTGCTGGGCCTCACCTGGGGAGCGGAAGACCTCGCCGCGGACCTGGGTGCCGTGTCGAACAGGTCACCCGAGGGCGGGTTTGACCCGGCCTATGCGCACGCGCGCACCGCGTGCCTGCTGGCGGCGGCGGCCGCGCGCGTTGCGGCGATCGACACGGTGGAGACGGAGATTCGCGACGCCGCGGCGATCGAGGCGCGCGCGCGTGACTCGCGCCGCCAGGGCTTCACCGGGAAGATGGCGATCCACCCGGCGCAGGTCGCACCGATCCACGCCGCGTTCCAGCCCTCGGACGGCGAAGTGGAGTGGGCGCGACGCGTGCTGGAGGCATTTCACGCGGCACCCGGCGCCGGTGTGCTGTCACTGGACGGCCGCATGCTGGACAAGCCACACATCCGGCAGGCCGAGCGGATACTGGCCGCCACCGCGCGCGGTTGATTTGAGGGCAGTGGGAGGCACCGTGAGCGTAATCGAGAGTCGCATCAATCCCGCCTCGGTGGAATTCGCCGACAACGCGGCAGTGAACCGGCGGCTGGCCGCGGAGCTTCGCGAGCTGGTGGGAAAGGTCAAGCAGGGCGGTTCCACGGTGGCCCGTGCCCAGCACGAGTCACGCGACAAGATGTTCGTGCGCGACCGCGTCGATCGACTGCTCGACCCGGGTTCACCGCTGCTCGAGATCGCGCAGCTCGCCGGTCACGAACTCTACGACGACTGGATTCCCTCCGGCGGCATCGTCGCGGGTGTCGGCCGCGTCAGCGGCCTCGAGTGCGTGATCGTCGCCAACGACGCGACGGTCAAGGGCGGCACGTACTACCCGATCACCGTCAGGAAGCACCTGCGCGCGCAGGAGGTGGCGCTTGAAAACCGCCTGCCGTGCATCTACCTGGTGGACTCGGGCGGGGCGTTCCTGCCGCGCCAGGACGAAGTGTTCCCGGACCGCGAACACTTCGGTCGGATTTTCTACAACCAGGCGCAGATGTCGGCGCTCGGGATACCGCAGCTGGCCGTGGTGATGGGTTCGTGCACGGCTGGCGGCGCCTACGTGCCGGCGATGTGCGACGAGTCGATCATCGTGCGGGAGCAGGGCACGATCTTCCTCGGTGGCCCGCCGCTGGTACAGGCCGCGACCGGCGAGCGCGTGGACGCCGAGACGCTGGGCGGCGGCGACGTGCACGCGCGGCAGTCGGGAGTGGTGGACCACCTGGCCGACAATGACGCCCACGCGCTGTGGATGGCGCGTCGGCTCGTCACGCGGCTGAACCGCACGTGTTCGCGCCCGCCGCCATCGCCGGAGCGCGAACCGGCCTATGCCGCGGAGACGCTTTACGGCGTCGTGCCGCGCGACACCCGGCACCCGTACGACGTGCGCGAGGTGGTCGCGCGCCTGGTGGACGCATCCGAGTTCGACGAGTTCAAGGCGCTGTACGGCACGACGCTTGCGTGCGGCTTCGCCAGCATCGGTGGCTACCCGGTCGGGATCGTCGCCAACAACGGCGTGCTGTTTTCCGAGTCGGCGCTGAAGGGCGCGCACTTCGTGGAACTGTGCAATCGCCGGCGCGTGCCGTTGGTGTTCCTGCAGAACATCACCGGTTTCATGGTGGGCCGCAAGTACGAGGCTGGCGGCATCGCGCGTGATGGCGCGAAGATGGTGACGGCGGTGGCCTGTGCCTCGGTGCCGAAGTTCACGGTCGTGATCGGCGGCTCGTTTGGTGCCGGCAACTATGCGATGTGCGGACGCGCCTACGGCGGCCGTTTCCTGTGGAGCTGGCCGAATTCGCGCATCTCGGTGATGGGCGGCGAGCAGGCAGCCACCGTGCTCGCGATCGTACGGCGGGACGGCGCGCAGCGCCGCGGCCAGCAATGGCCCGAGGCCGAGGAGCAGGCCTTCCGCGCGGAGATCCAGGCGCAGTACGACACCCAGGGGCACCCCTATTACGCGAGCGCGCGGCTCTGGGACGACGGCGTGATCGACCCGGCGGACACCCGCGAGGTGCTGAAGCTGGCATTGGCGGCATCGACCTGCCGGCCAGACGAAGGCGAGACTCCCTACGGCATCTTCAGGATGTAGCCACCCATGATCGACAGTCTGCTGATTGCCAATCGCGGCGAAATCGCCTGCCGGGTCATCCGGACCGCGCGACGGCTCGGCGTGCGCACGATCGCGGTCTACTCCGAGGCGGACCGTGGCGCGCTGCACACCCGCCTTGCAGGTGAGGCGGTGCCGGTGGGGCCCGCGGACGCACGGGACAGCTACCTCGATGCAGGCCGCATTCTCGATGCAGCGCGCGCAACGCGGGCAGGCGCGATCCACCCCGGCTATGGTTTTCTCTCCGAGAACGCGGCCTTCGCGCGCGCGTGCCGCGAGGCGGGCATCGTGTTCGTCGGCCCGCCCGAGGACGCGATCCTGCGCATGGGATCGAAGAGCGAGGCCCGGCGGCTGATGTCGGCCGCCGGTGTCCCGGTGCTGCCGGGTTACGACGGCGACGAACAGTCTGGCGCGCGGCTGGAGCGCGAGGCTCGGCGCCTCGGTTTCCCGCTGCTGATCAAGCCGACGGCGGGTGGGGGTGGCAAGGGCATGCGGATCGTGCGCGAGGCCGGTGAGTTCGCCGAGGCGCTGGCGGGCGCGCGCCGCGAGGCCGCGAAGTCGTTCGGCGACGAGCGCGTGTTGCTGGAGCGCTTCGTCGAGAAGGGCCGGCACGTCGAGATCCAGGTCTTTGCCGACGCATTCGGATCGGCCGTGCACCTGTTCGAGCGCGACTGCTCGCTGCAGCGCAGGCACCAGAAGGTGATCGAGGAAGCGCCGGCACCCGGCCTCGACGAGCGCACGCGCGAGGCGATGGGCAAGGCCGCGGTCGCGGCCGCTCAGGCGGTTGCCTACCAGGGCGCCGGGACCGTCGAGTTCCTGTTCGACGGCCGGGAGTTCTATTTCCTGGAGATGAACACGCGGTTGCAGGTCGAGCACCCGGTCACCGAGATGATCACCGGGCTGGACCTCGTCGAGTGGCAGTTGCGCGTGGCGTCCGGCGAGCGCTTGCCACTCGACCAGCGGGACATCCGCCGCAGCGGTCACGCGGTCGAGGCGCGGCTCTATGCGGAGGATCCACAGCGGGGATTCCTGCCGTCCACCGGCCGGCTTCAGCGCCTGCGCTTTCCCGAGACGCTGCCGGGGGTTCGCGTGGACAGCGGCGTTCGAGAAGGCGACGTCGTGAGCGTGCATTACGACCCGATGATCGCCAAGGTGATCGCGTGGGGCCAGGACCGTGCCAGCGCGATGGACCTGCTGCGCGCGGCGCTCGAAAAGGTCGAGGTGGGCGGCGTGCGCTGCAATGCGCGCTACCTGTGGGAGATCCTCGGGAACGAGGCCGTGCGCGCCGGCGACGTCAGCACACGGTTGCTGGAGCAGTCGCTGCAACCGGTCGGCGAAACCGCGGTCGAGCGCGAGGACGCCCTGCTGCTGGCGGCGGTGGCGCGCCTGGGTCCGGCAGTGGATGCCTGTGCGCAGGCCGCCTCGCCGTGGGCGAATCCGCGCGGGTTCCGCCTGAACGGTGAACCGGTGGTCCGCGCAGCACTGCGCATCGGGGATGACAGGCACAAGCTCGTCCTCCGGGTCGCGGCCGATGGCGCCTGGATTGTCGCGCTGGGGGGAGCCGAGCACCGGGTGCGGCTCATGCCCGGCTCGGGCGGCGAGTTCGTCGGCGAAGTCGATGGACGCAGGCTGGCGCTGCAACTGGAGTCCACGCCCGCGCGGACAGACCTGCAATTTCGCTGCCTGCGTTTCGAGGTCCGGGACGACGACGGGGCCACCCACTACGCTTCGGCGGAACACGAGGGGCACCTGAAAGCGCCGATGCCGGGCCACGTGCTCGACGTGCGGGCCACGGCCGGCGCCCGGGTGCGGGCGGGCGACGTGCTGGTGGTGCTGGAGGCCATGAAAATGGAGCATTCACTGGCGGCGCCCTGGGACGGAACAGTGTTGTCCGTGGACGTCAAGCCCGGTGATCGCGTAGAGGAGGGCATCGAACTCGTGGTCCTCCAGCCTGCCGGGGACGCCCCGCTTCGGCATGCCGCAGCGCAGGAATGACGTCCGATTTGCTAGACTCCGCCGCGACTTAGGTGACCTGGCTGGACTCGGTCCAGCTGGACGGCCCCGAAGTGTGTTTGCGGAGGATCGAATGCCCGATGGGGCCGTGCTCGAAGCTCGAGCGATTAACGCGTGGCGTGGTGACAGGCACATCCTGCGGGACGTGTCTTTCGTGCTGCGCGCGGGCGAATTTCTCAAGATCACCGGTCCCAACGGCGTCGGCAAGACGACGTTGCTGCGCGTGATCTGCGGCCTGCTGCCGGCCGAAAGCGGCGAACTGGACTGGTGCGGGCGCGCGGTGCGCGATTCACGCGACGAGTTCCACTCGCAGCTGGCCTATCTCGGGCATCCAAATTCGCTGAAGGCGGACCTGACGGCGCGCGAAAACCTCAAATTCCTGGCCGGGCTGCGCCAGGAACTCACCGCAAGGGACGTGGACAGCGCGCTCGAGCGCGTCGGTATCCTGTCCCGCGGCGACCTCCCGGCGCGCTCGCTGTCCGCCGGCCAGAAGCGCCGGCTGGCGCTGGCACGCCTGCTGCTGGCCGAGGCCTCGCTGTGGGTGCTCGACGAGCCCGTGACCAACCTCGACAGCGCTGGCGTCTCGCTGGTCGAGGAACTGGTCCAGGAGCACGTGAGCCGCGGTGGCCTGGCGCTGGCGGCCGCGCACCAGCGATTGCTCGACGATTCGCCGAGCCTGCGCCGGCTGGAGTTGAGCTGATGCGTCGCGCCTCCACTGCCTCTGCGGCCCGGCTGGTGTTCTTCCGGGACATGACGCTGGCCTGGCGGCGCTGGGACGAGGTCGCCCAGCCGCTCATTTTCTATGTGGTCGTGACGACACTGTTCCCGCTTGCGACGACCCCGGACCTCCAGCAATTGAAGGTAATCGCCGGGGGCGTGGTCTGGGTGGCGGCGCTGCTGTCTTCTCTGCTCGCATTGGAATCATTGTTCCGTTCAGATGTCGAAGACGGCACGATGGAACAGTGGGTACTTTCAGGTCAGCCCCTCGGCTGGCTGCTGCTTGCCAAGGTGGCCGGGCACTGGGTGCTGACGGGGCTGCCGCTGGTCCTGGTGTCCCCGATCGTCGGCACGGCGCTCGGCCTGCCGTACGAGGCCTGGGGGACACTGGTGCTGTCGCTGCTGCTGGGCACGGCGACGCTCAGCGTGCTGGGCGGCATCGGCGCGGGGCTGACGGTGGGCGTACGGCGCGGCAGCGTGCTGTTGTCGTTGCTGGTGCTGCCGCTGGCCATGCCGCTGCTGATTTTCGGCTCGCGCGCGGTGACGATGACCATGGACGGCGATTCGCCGGCGGGTCCGTTGCAGCTGCTCGCCGCCATCTTCTTCCTGGTACTGAGCCTTGGGCCGCTGGCCATGTCGGCGGCGGTCAAGATCAGCGTCGAGAACTGACAACACCTTAAAGGTATCCCAAGGGACGCTCATGTGGACATGGATTCATAAGTTCGGCTCGCCGCCGCACGCATACCGCCTGCTTGACCGGCTGGCGCCGTGGTTCGGCTGGCCTGCGCTTGCACTGATCCTGCTCGCTACCTGGTGGGGCCTGGTCAAGGCGCCGGCCGACTACCAGCAGGGCGACGCTTTCCGGATCCTGTACGTGCACGCGCCGAGCGCATGGATGTCCATGTTCGGCTACGTGGTGATGGCCATTGCGGCTGCCATAGGGCTCATCTGGCGCATCAAGCTGGCTCACGCCGCCGCCGCGGCCATTGCGCCGATCGGCGCATCGTTCGCGTTCCTCGCACTGGCCACGGGCTCTATCTGGGGCAAGCCGATGTGGGGCACCTGGTGGGTCTGGGACGCGCGGCTCACCTCGGAGCTGATCCTGCTGTTCCTGTACCTCGGCTACATGGCGCTGCGCTCGTCATTCGACGAACCGCAGCGGGCGGACCGCGCAAGCGCCGTGCTGGCGATCGTGGGCGTCATCAACGTCCCAATCATCCATTACTCGGTGAAATGGTGGTCCACGCTGCACCAGGCCGCGAGCGTGACGAAGTTCGATAAACCGTCGATCGCGCTGCCGATGCTGATTCCACTGTTCATCATGATGGCGGGTTTCCAGCTCTATTTCGGCTGGCTGGTCTGCCGGCGGCTCAGGGCCGAGATCCTGCGTCGCGAACGCAACGCATCCTGGCTCAATGAGGCTAGTTAAATCATGAGCTTACGTGATTTTCTTAATATGGGTGGTTACGGCGGTTTCGTCTGGACCGCCTACGGCCTGACTGCAGCCGTGCTGCTGCTCAACTGGGTATCGGCGCGCCGCAGCGAGGTCGAGCAGAAATTTCTCGCCATGCGACGCACGACGACGAACAAGGAGAACCGGATATGACACCGCGCCGGAAGCGAATGCTGACAGTGGCCGCCATCCTGGTTGGAGTGGGCATCGCCACGACCTTTGCACTGCAGGCGTTCCAGAGGAACCTGCTGTATTACTACAGTCCGTCACAGATCAAGTCCGGGGAGGCGCCTGCCAGCCGCGCGTTCCGCGTCGGCGGACTGGTCGAGGACGGCAGCCTGAAGCGCGAGCCGGGCAGCCTCGAGGTGCATTTCGTGCTCACCGATTTCGCCGAAGAAACGGTCGTGAGCTACACCGGCGTGCTGCCCGACCTGTTCCGCGAGGGGCAGGGCGTGATCGCGCGCGGCAAGCTGCAACCGGACGGCACGTTCGTCGCTGAAGAAGTGCTCGCAAAGCACGACGAGAACTACATGCCGCCCGAGGTGAAGGACAGCCTGAAGCCGCACGCGGCGTCGGCACAGGAAAGCACCTGAGCGCGCCGCGCCAGGGGAGGACGCAATGATCGTAGAAATCGGGCTGTTCGCGCTGGTCATCGCCACGCTGCTTGCGGCGGCACAAGCGTGGTTCGGTATTGCCGGCGCTGCCTTTGGCAACCGGCGCTGGATGGCGGCTGCCTGGCCGGCCGTTGCCGGCCAGTGGGTGTTCGTCGCGCTGTCGTTCGGCGCGCTGTGCTGGGCCTTCTATCACAACGACTTCTCGGTCCTGTACGTCGCCGGCAACTCGAACTCGGCCCTGCCGAAGTTCTACCGCATCACCGCGGTGTGGGGCGCGCACGAGGGCTCGCTGCTGCTCTGGGCGCTGGCGCTCGCCACCTGGTCCGTCACCGTGGGTGCGTTCAGCCGCAAGCTTCCGGAGACGTACGCAGCGCGCGTGCTCGGCGTGCTCGGCGTGGTCAGCATCGGCTTCCAGCTGTTCATCCTGCTTACCTCGAATCCCTTCGAGCGGCTTCTGCCGGCGGCCGTCGATGGTCGCGACCTGAACCCGCTGCTGCAGGACCCGGCGCTCGCGTTCCATCCACCGATGCTCTACGCGGGCTACGTCGGCATGGCGGTGCCGTTTGCATTCGCTGTCGCGGCCCTGCTGGAAGGGCGACTGGACGAGGCCTGGGCGCGCTGGGTGCGACCGTGGGTGACGATTGCCTGGATCCTGCTCACGATCGGCATCGCGCTCGGAAGCTGGTGGGCGTACTACGAACTCGGCTGGGGCGGCTGGTGGTTCTGGGACCCGGTCGAGAACGCCTCGTTCATGCCCTGGCTGGTCGCGACGGCGTTGATCCATTCGCTCGCGGTCACCGAAAAGCGCGGGCTCTTCAAGAGCTGGACCCTGCTGCTGGCGATCATCGCCTTCTCGCTGAGCCTGCTCGGCACCTTCCTGGTGCGTTCCGGCGTGCTGGTGTCGGTGCACTCGTTCGCCAGCGACCCGAGCCGCGGCCTGTTCATCCTGGCGTTCCTCAGCGTCTGCATCGGCGGGTCGCTGGCGCTGTTCGCCTGGCGCGGGCCGTCGTTGCGCACCAAGGGCGGCTTTGCCGTCGTGTCCCGCGAGTCCTTCCTGCTGCTCAACAACCTGCTGCTGCTGGTGGCTGCGGCGCTGATCCTGATTGGCACGCTGTACCCGCTGTTCCTTGACGCGATGAACCTGGGCAAGATCTCGGTGGGCCCCCCGTACTTCGACACCGTGTTCATGGTCCCGATGATCCCGCTGCTGCTGCTGCTCGCGGTGGGCATGCATGCGGCGTGGAAGAAGGCGAAGCTCGAGGACATGAAGCGTCCGCTGGTGCTGCTGTTTTCGGCGTCGCTGGTGTCGGCCGTCCTGATCGTGGTCCTGGCCTACGGCCGCTTCCAGTTCATGACCTGCCTGGGCTTGACGGCCGGCATCTGGGTCATCCTGTCGTCGCTGCATGAACCGGTACAGAGGCTGCGGCGCAAGCAGTCGCTGTCGCGCGGCGTGGTCGGCATGACGCTGGCGCACATCGGCGTCGGCCTGTTTGCGATCGGTGTGGCCGTGACGCAGTCGTACAAGATCGAGAGGGACATTGCGCTGGCGCCCGGGCAGAGCGTCGAGATGCACGGCTACAATTTCACCTTCAAGAACTCGCGCTCGGTGCCCGGTCCGAACTACGAGGCGATCGAGTCCGAGATCGTGGTCACCCGCGACGGCAGGCAGATCGCCACGCTGCACCCGCAGAAGCGTGTCTATCGCGTGCAGCGCAGCCCGATGACCGAGGCGGGCATCGAGGTGGACTGGAACCGCGACCTGTTCGTGGCAATGGGCGAGGACCTCGGCAACGGCACGTGGAGCATGCGCGTGCAATACAAGCCGATGGTCCGCTTCATCTGGCTCGGGGCGCTGGTCATGGCGATCGGCGGGTTCATCGCCATCACCGATCGCCGCTATCGGTCGCGGCGCGAAGCAGCCACCGAGCGGGTCGCCGCCGGTGCGGTGCCGGCGCGCTGACGGAGGTTCGAACCACATGTGGAAGTTTCTGGTTCCGCTGGGACTGTTTGCCGTGCTGGGCGTGTTCCTGTTCATCGGGCTGCAGCGTGATCCGTCGTACGTGCCCTCGCCGTTGATCGGCAAGCCGGCGCCGGAATTCAGCCTGCCGAGCCTGTACGACGCCAGTTACCCGGTGTCGAGCAAGGAGCTTCAGGGCAAGCCCTGGGTGCTGAACGTGTGGGGGACCTGGTGCGGCGGCTGTCGCCAGGAGCACCCGGTGTTGATGGAGATCTCCAGGCGTGGCGAGATCCCGCTGATCGGCCTCGACTGGAAGGATGACAGCGCTGCCGCGCAGGAGTGGCTGCGCGAACTCGGCAACCCGTACGCGGCCGTTGCCTCCGACGTCGTGGGACGCACGGCGATCGATTGGGGAGTGTACGGGGCGCCCGAGACCTTCCTGATCGGCGCCGACGGTACCGTGCTCTACAAGCACATTGCGCCGATGACGATGCAGGTGTGGCTGACGGAGTTCCTGCCGCGCATCGAGGCCGCCAAGGCGGGCAATGGAGGACAGACGTGACCAGGATATTTCGCACGCTGCTGCTTGCGCTGATGGTGGCGTGGGCCGGCGGCGCACTGGCGATCGACACCGAGCGCGCCTTCGACGACCCGGTGCTGCAGGCCCGCTACGAGAACATCACGCGCGAGTTGCGTTGCCTGGTCTGCCAGAACGAGACGATCGCGGACTCCAACGCGACGCTCGCCGGCGACCTGCGCCGCGAGGTGCGCGAGATGATCGCGGCCGGCAAGACCGACGACCAGATCCGGGAATTCATGATCGACCGTTACGGCGACTTCGTGCTCTATCGCCCGCGATTGACGCCTGTGAATTTCCTGTTGTGGGCAGCGCCGGTGCTGCTGCTGCTTGGGGGCGCCTTCGCCGTGGTGCGCGTCGTGCGGCGGCGGGCGAGCGAGGCCGAACTTGAACCTGATGGTCCGGAGGGCGGCCAGTCGTGACATCTTTCATCCTTATTTGCGCCGTGATGATCATCGCGGCAGTCGCATTCCTGGCCGTACCACTCGCCAGGCGGGTCCCCTCGCCTGAAACCAGCACCAGCACCGGAAAGGGCAAGCACAAGGCCAAGCGCAGCCCGGACATGCCGCGTTCGACGACGACGCTGGTCGTGCTGGCGGTCGTGCTGCCGCTGGCCGCGGCGGCGTTTTACCATGGCACCTCCAATTTTCCCTGGCAGAACCCGCTGGCGGCGGCGGCAGCGCCCGCAGGGCACGAGCAGGGCGTGAATGATGCGTCGATGGCCGAGGCCGCAAGCCAGCTCGAGGCCCGGCTTGCCGCCAATCCCCAGGACGCCGAAGGGTGGCGGATGCTGGGACGCACTTACCTGGTGACCAACCGGGCTGACAAGGCCGTGACCGCGTACGAGCGGGCGGTGGCGATCGTGGGCGAGCAGGATTCGGGCCTGCAGCTCGACCTGGCCGAAGCACTGGTGCTGACCGACGATCCTGCGGTACAGGGCCGTGCGCAGGGCATCATCGAAGCCGCGATGAAGGCCGACCCGAATAATGGCAAGGCGCTGTGGTATTCGGCGGTCATGGCGATGCGCGCGGGCGACACGCAGACCGCCAGGACCAACTTCGAGAAGCTGCTGGAGCAGAACCCGCCACCCGAGATCCGGCAGATCGTCGTCGAGCAGCTCGCCGGGCTGGGCGTCCAGGCGCCGTCGGCACAGGCTGCCGGCACACCGGCGACGTCGGGTGGCATGGGTGGCGGCATGGGCAGTGGGGGGGCGGGTGACGGCGCGTCGCCGTCGGGCCGTACGCTGCGTATCGCGGTGTCCCTGGATCCGGCGCTGGCAGCGAAGATGAAGCCGGGCACGCCCTTGTTCGTCGCAGCGCGCCAGCCGGGCATCCCGGGCCCGCCGCTTGCGGCGGTGCGCCTGTCGAGTGATGAACTTCCGGCGACCGTCGTGCTCAGCGATGCCAATTCAATGGTCGAGGGCCGCAACCTGTCGTCGGTGGACGAAGTCGAAATCGTCGCGCGTGTCGCGTTCGGCGGGACCGCGGTGCCGGCCACTGGTGACCTGGTCGGCACGGTCAGCAACTCGAAGGGCGGCTCGTCCGAAGTCTCGGTCGTGATCGACAGGGTGGCACCCTAGTCCGTGGCGAAGTCGGTCCACCTGCGCCTGAGCAAGCTGCCGACGGGCCTCGCGACCTACCCGCGCGTGCTGCTGACCAGGCGCCCACCGGTCACGGAGATCGGGGAGCCGCCGGAAGTCACCGCGAGCGTTTCAGGAGTGGCGCTCGACGCTGCGAGCGTCGCGCGGTATTCGGCTGCGTGCGGCTTTGGGGGCGCAATTCCGCCGACCTACCTGCACGTGCTCGCAATGCCGCTGCACCTGGAAATCTTTGCCTGTGGATCGTTTCCGCTGAGGCCGATGGGCCTGATCCACGTGTCAAATGTCATCGAGATACTTGGTCGCCTGCGTGCCGGCATGCGGCTCGATTTCAGGGTGTCCGCGGGCAATTACCAGCGCACCGATGCTGGAATGGCGTTCGACATGTCCACGCAGGCCCTTCACGAAGGCGAGCCGGTGTGGCGCGAGACCTGCGTATTCCTTTCCCGCTGGCCCGAGCCGGTGGAACGCGGCGCAGGGCGTCCGCCGCGCCCGCCGAAGGCGCCGCGCGACGCGACTGCCCTGGCGCAGTTCGACGTCACCGGACAGACGGCATGGACCTATGCCCGCGTCTCGGGCGATTACAACCCCATCCACCTCAACGACCGTGCCGCCCGGTTGTTCGGCCTTCGTGGCTCGATCAGCCACGGCATGTGGTCGCTGGCGCGCAGCCTCGCCCAGCAACCGGTGCCCGATCTAGGCGGCGGCGTGAGGATCGACACGCAGTTCCTGACGCCGGTCCAGTTGCCGGCCCGCGTTGCAATCAAGGAATGGACGGCTGGGGGTCAATCGGTGCGCGCGCTTTGCGATGTACGCACCGGCAGGCTGCACATGTACTCGGCGTGGCGTGCCACGACGGCGGCGACCTGAACGCCGCGCCCGCCGCCCCCGGTCCGTGGTGGACACGCCTGCGCGGATGTCCCGCGGGACAGCATGACTGACGACGGCAAGCGGCGCCGCAGCGCGGTACCTGCGTCCCGCACGTCACGGCTGCTGCGCTTCGGCCTGCTGAGCGGCGAACTCGCACTTTCGGCCGCAGCTGCCACGGCCCGCCAGCTGTCGAAAGGCAAGCGTCCGGACCTGGCCGCGGCAGTGCTGACGCCGGGCAACGCCGGCATGCTGGCCCGCCGGCTCGCCACGCTGCGCGGTCCGGCAATGAAGGTCGGCCAGATGCTCTCTCTGCAGAGCGAGGAGATCATCCCGGCCGAGTTCCGCAACGCGCTGTCGATGCTACGCTCCCAGGGCTACGCGATGCCCGACTCGCAGCTGCGACGAGTGCTGGGGCGCGAGTACGGCAAGGGGTGGGAGCGCCGCTTCGCGCACTTCGACATGGAGCCCGCCGCGGCCGCGTCCATCGGGCAGATCCACCGCGCGCGGGCACACGGCGGCCGGGAACTCGCGCTGAAGGTGCAGTTTCCCGGCGTCGCCCGCAGTGTCGACAGTGACGTGAACAACCTCGCCACGCTGCTGCGGCGCCTCGATTTCCTGCCGGTGACGCTGGACATCGACTCGATCGCGGCCGAGGCCAAGCGCCAGTTGCACCTCGAGACCGATTACGAGGGCGAGGCGCGCAACCTGGAGCGCTACGCGAAGCTGGTGGCAGACACGCCCGCGGTGGTCGTGCCGCGCATACACCGGACACTGACCACCCGCCGCATACTGGCCATGGACTGGATGGACGGCGATCCGCTGGAGACGCTTGCCAGCGAGGCCGTTCCGCAGGCGACCCGGAACGCCATCGCGCGCAACCTGCAGAGCCTGATGTTTCGCGAGCTGTTCGAGTTCCGCTTCATGCAGACGGACCCCAACATCGCCAACTACCTCTACCTGCCGGAAACGCAGCAGCTCGGCCTGCTGGACCTGGGATCCGTGGGCGAGTTTCCGCGCGAGTTCACCGAGAAATACCGCCATGTCTGCCGGGCGGTGATTGCCGGTGACGACGAGGGCATGCGCGAGGGGGCAACAGCGATCGGCTACATACGCCCGGACGATCCCCCGGAACGCGTGAGGGGAGTCGTTGAGATCATCCGGCTGGTCTGCGAGCCGCTCGCGCATCGTGGCCCCTACGATTTCGCCGGCTCGGGCATGATGGGCCGGGTCAGGGACCTCGGGCTTTCGGTGGCGGTGAAGCAGGGACTTCGGTCGCCGCCGCCGGAGACGATCTTCCTGCACCGCAAGCTGCTCGGCACGTTCCTGATCTGCAGCCGGCTGCGCGCACGGGTCAACGTGCACGCGCTGGTCGAGCGCCACCTCTAGTCGTCTGCGCTTGCGCTCGGCGGCGTGCTGCGGCTAGCCTGCGTACCTGTTCGCCAGGAATGAAAGAAAATGCAGCAACGGGTCCGCATCGCCACCACGCTTGCCCTTGTCCTCGCGGCCGCGGCCGGTTTCAGCCCGGCCGGACTGCAGGCGGCGCCGGCAGACGACGGCGAGGCGTCGTTCCGCGCCCTGTACAAGCAACTGGTCGAGATCAACACCACGCTGTCCGCCGGAAGCTGCACCGAGGCGGCGAACGCAATGGCCGCCCGACTGCAGGCGGCGGGCATGCCGAAGGAATCGATGCAGGTGCTCGCGCCTGCCGACCGGCCGAAGAGTGGCGCGCTGGTCGCGATGATGCCCGGCCGGGACCCGGGGCTCGAACCGGTCATGCTGCTCGCGCACATCGACGTGGTCGAGGCGAAGCGCGAGGACTGGACGCGGGACCCGTTTACGCTGGTGGAGGAGGACGGCTTCTTCTATGCGCGCGGGTCCAGCGACGACAAGGCGATGGCCGCCGTCTTCACCGACACACTGGTCCGTTTCAGCGAGCAGCACGTCATGCCGAAGCGCGGGCTGAAGCTCGCGCTCACCTGCGGCGAAGAGACGCCCGAGACCTTCAACAGCGTGAACTGGCTGCTGCAGACCAGGCCAGAGACACTGCGCGCCGAGTTCGCGCTGAATGAGGGCGCGGGTGGCCTGCTCGGTCCGGACGGCAAGCCCGTGGCACTCGACATCCAGGCCGGCGAGAAGGTCTACCAGGACTTCGCCCTGGAGACGGCGCACCCGGGTGGACACAGTTCGCGGCCGGTGCGGGAGAACGCGATCAACGAACTCGCGGCCGGACTCGTCCGTCTCGCGGCGTACCAGTTCCCGGTGACCCTGAACGATACGACGCGCGCGTACTTCGAGGCGCAGGCGAAGCTGTCGCCGCCCGACATCGCGGCCGACATGCGTGCGATCCTGACGGATCCTTCGGATGCGGTTGCCGCCGGACGGCTGTGGACGGCGAACCCGGGCTGGAACGGCATGCTGCGCACGACCTGCATCTCTACCCAGATCTCCGGAGGGCATGCGCCGAACGCGCAACCGCAACGGGCAGTTGCGAACGTCAACTGCCGTATCCTTCCCGGCGTGGCGGTCGAGTCGGTCAGGCAGGAAATCGAGCGCGTCGTGGCCGACGTAGGCATCACGGTGAGCCCGGTCGGCGAGCCGCCCGTGGTCGGGCCGGTTCCGCCGTTGACGCCGCGGATCATGGACCCGGTGCGTAAGGTCGCGGCCAGCATCTGGCCGGGACTGCCGGTAATCCCGACCATGTCCCCGGGCGCGACCGACGGCCGGTACCTGAACGCCGCCGGGATCCCCACCTATGGCATGTCCGGCATGTTCAGCGACGCTGAGGGCAGTCGCGCGCATGGGCTCAATGAGCGGATGCGGGTCCAGTCGCTGATGGACGGCCGGCGTTTCCTCCATGAGGTCGTCAAGATCTACGTAGACCAGTAATCCGGACAAGGCGTGCGATCACCAGGGGGTGAAAGGATGAACGACACGGTGGCCCCCGAGGCGCTGGCCCTGCAACGCCTCTATCACTGGGAAATGACATTCCCCGACAAGGTCGTGCTCACGCAACCGGTCGGCGGCGGCGAACTGCGTGAGTACACCTGGCGCCAGCTGATGGACCAGTCGCGGCGCATGGCTTCGCACCTGCGCGGGCTCGGCTTCGAGCCGGGCTCGAAAATCGCGCTGCTGGCCAAGAACACCGCTCACTGGTTGATGGCCGATTTCGCGATATGGATGGCGGGCTACGTGTCGGTGCCGCTCTACCCGACGTTGGCCGCCGGCACGGTGCGCCAGATCCTCGAGCACTGCGAGGCGCGGCTGCTGTTCGTCGGCAAGCTCGATGGCTGGGACGGCATGCGCAGCGGGATACCGGCCGGTTTGCCGTGCATCAGTCTGCCGCTGTCGCCGGCGCTCGACTGCCCGGCCTGGGACGACATCGTCGAGGTGACTCCGCCACTGGCGGGCAGCCCGACACGCGACGGTGACGAACTCGCGACCATCATCTACACCTCCGGCACGACCGGCGTGCCGAAGGGCGTGATGCACAGTTTCGCGACCTTTGCCTGGTCGATCGAAGCGGTCATGCGGCGTATCGGCAGGCAGGAGGACGGCAGGGCGCTGAGCTACCTGCCGCTCGCACACGTCGCGGAACGAACCGTCATCGAGCAAGGCATGCTGGCGAGCAACCTGCACGTCTATTTCACGGAATCGCTCGAGACCTTCGCCGCCGACATCAAGCGCGCGCGACCAACATTGTTCTTTTCCGTGCCGCGCCTGTGGGTGAAGTTCCAGCAGGGCGTGCTGGCCAGGATGCCGGCCGAGAAACTCGACCGCCTGCTCCGTATTCCCGTGGTGCGACGCCTGGTCGCCCGCAGGATCCTGGGGGCGATGGGGCTCGACCAGTGCCGGTTCGCCGGCGGCGGCGCGGCACCCATGCCGCCGGAGTTGTTGCGCTGGTACGGGCGCCTCGGATTGAGGCTCTCCGAAGTTTACGGCATGACCGAGAACTGCGGCGTCTCCCATGCGACGCTCCCGGACCGGCCCAGGCCGGGTACCGTGGGCCCTCCGTACGACGGGATCAATTGCAGGCTCGACCCGGCCTCCGGCGAAATCGAGGTCTATAGTCCGGGGACAATGCTCGGCTATTACCGCGATCCCGAGCAGACTCGCCGCGCAATGACCGACGACGGCTGGCTGCGCACCGGCGACAAGGGCGAGATCGACGCCGAGGGCAACCTGCGGATCGTCGGCAGGGTCAAGGATCTCTTCAAGACCGGCAAGGGCAAGTACGTGGCGCCGGCGCCGATCGAGGATCGCCTGGTCACGCACGTGGCCGTCGAGGCCTGCTGTGTCACGGGCGCCAACCTCGGGCAACCGCTGGCGCTGCTGATGCTCAATGAGGAAGCCGTGCGGAGGTCAAGCGACCCACTGGCTCGCGGCGCGCTGGAAGAGTCGCTGGCCTCGCACCTGTCGTCGGTGAACGAGACACTGGACCCGCACGAGCAACTCGACTGCCTGGTGGTCGTCAGCGAGGCGTGGACCGTGGACAACGACCTGGTCACGCCCACGCTGAAGGTGAAACGCAACCGCATCGAAGCCGTGTATTCCACGCGCTACGAGGGCTGGGTCGGCGCGCGGCGGCCGGTCATCTGGCAGTAGCGGCCGGGTCGTTCAGGCCGCAGGCTGCAGGCCGAGCAGCGTGCGCGCTTCCGCGGGGTTCGCGATTTCGCGGCCGGCATTGCGAGCGCAGCGGGCAAGTGCCTGGATCAACTCGCCGTTGCCGGTGGCCTTTGCGCCATCGGGCAGGTAGAAGGTGTCCTCGAGACCGGTGCGCAGCATGCCACCGAGGTCCGCGGCCTGCTGGTGGACCGGCCAGATCTCGCTGCGACCGATCAGCGTCGCCTGCCACACGGCGTTGGCCGGCGCATAGCGTGGAAGCAGCGCGAGCAGTTCCGCATCGCAGGGCATGCCGCTGGCCACGCCCATCACGAAATTCACCTCGGGTACGCCGGAGAACATGCCCGCCTTCAGGAACATGCCGACCGACCGCACGATGCCGACATCGAAGCACTCGAATTCCGGGTGTATGCGCAGTTCGTGCATCACCGACAGGAACTGCTGGATCTTCTCGACCGGGTTGTCGAAGACCATCGGCGGCCAGGCCCAGCTGCCGTCCTCCCTGGTCTTCAGGTAATTGAGGCTGCCCGCATTGCAGGCGGCAGTCTCGGGCCGTACGCGCCGCAGGCACGCGAGCGGACCGGAGATGTCCTTGCCGATTACGCCCGTGGTCAGGTTGATGATCACTCCCGGGCAGGCCGTCCGTATCGCAGCGACCACGGAGTCGGCCACGTCAGGGTCCCAACTGGGCAGGTGGCCGGCACCGTCTTCCTGGCGCCGCAGGTGGACATGCATGACCGTGGCGCCCGCGTTGAACGCGTCACGCGCCTCGGCGGCCATCTGCTCGGGAGTGACCGGCACCGGGTGCTGTCTCGGATTGGTGAGCACGCCGGTCAGCGCGCAGGTCAGTATCGCCTTGTCCATCAGTCGCCTCCGGCCGTCTCGATCTCGACCAGCACGGCGCCAGCCTCCACGCTCTGTCCGCGTTCAACGCGCACGGTACCCACCGTGCCTGCCGTGCCTGCCGTCATCCACATCTCCATCTTCATCGCCTCGACGCAGACCAGTTGCTGCCCGACCTCGACCGCATCGCCGGGCGCTACGCTGATCGCAGCGACGGTGCCCGCGACGGGTGCGCGAGCGAATCGCGGATCGCTGGCCGCGCTGTCGGACGGCCACGGCGACGCTTCGCGCAGCACGAGCGAGACACGGTCCTGGACGATGTGCAATGCGTCGCCGTCCGCGACGCACACGGCCGTGCGCCGTGCGCCGTCTGCCAGGTACAGCACTTCGTGGTCGAACCAGGACAGGATCGTGATCTTCGTCGTGGCGCCGTCCATGGTGACCTCGACCTCACTGCCGCGCGGCAGGACCCGCAGGCTGCGCTCTTCGCCCAAGGCCAGCAGCGTCAGGTCAAAGGATGCGACGCTCGGCGGGCGCCAGCCGGCACCGTTCGGCGCAGCGAACAGCGCCGCCCCGAGCGCCCAGCTCGCGGCCGGGGTCGCAGGCGCCGTGAGCAGGGGATTGCGGTCATTCGACCATTGGTCCAGCGTCACCGTGTGCATCCGTGACTCGCGGAATTCCGCGTGCCGCAGCAGGTCGCAAAGGAATCGCCCATTGTTGCGCAGTCCGACCAGCGGCGCGTCGTCAATTGCGGCCGCGAGGCGGCGGATCGCGTCGGACCGGTCCCGGCCGTGCGCGATCACCTTGGCCACCATCGCGTCGTAGAAGGGAGTGACCAGGCCGCCTTCGGCGATGCCGGAGTCGATCCGCACGCCCGGGCGCAGCGCGGCCTCGGGTCGCCAGTGCAGTACGCGGCCTGACTGCGGTGCGAATCCCTCGCAGGGGTCCTCCGCGTAGAGGCGTGCCTCGATCGCGTGGCCCTCAAACCGGACTTGCTGCTGCGTGAGCGGCAGCGGGTCGCCGGCCGCGACTCGCAACTGCCATTCGACGAGGTCCAGGCCGGTGAGGCACTCGGTGACGGGATGTTCCACCTGCAGCCTGGTGTTCATCTCGAGGAAATAGTGCCGGAGATCGCCGTCGACGATGAACTCGATGGTGCCGGCGCCCACGTACCCCACGGCTCGCGTGGCTGCCACGGCATCGTTGCCCATGCGGGTCCGCATGTCCGGATCGACGATGGGCGAGGGCGCCTCCTCGATGACTTTCTGGCGCCGACGTTGCGCCGTGCAATCGCGCTCGCCCAGGTGGATGACATTGCCATGCCGATCCGCGAACACCTGGATCTCGATGTGACGGCCGTGCTCGACCAGTCGCTCAAGCATCACCGTCGCGTCGCCGAATGCCGAGAGCGCCTCCCGGCGGGCCCCCTCCAAGGCGGCCGGCAACTCGTCGAGCGCACGCACCAGGCGCATGCCGCGTCCACCGCCGCCGGCAACCGCCTTGACGAGCAGTGGCACTCCGAGCTTCGTGGCTTCGACGATCAGCCGATCGTCGGACTGGTCCGCGTCGTGGTAACCGGGTACGCACGGGACACCGGAGGCGATCATCCGGCGCTTTGCACCCGCCTTGTCGCCCATCTCGGCGATGGCGGAGGGCGGTGGGCCAATGAACACCAGCCCGGCGTCGGCGCAGGCCTGGGAGAAGTCGGCACGCTCGGACAGGAATCCGTAGGCCGGGTGAATTGCGTCGGCCCCGGTGCGGCCAGCGGCATCGAGGATCCGATCCACCCTCAGGTAGCTCTCCGACGCCGGTCCGGGTCCGAGCAGGACAGCTTCGTCGGCCAGCGCTGCGTGCGGTGCGCTGGAGTCCGCCTCGCTCATTACCGCGACGGTGCGGTAGCCCAGCCTGCGAGCCGTACGCATCACGCGGCACGCGATTTCGCCCCGGTTCGCGACCAGTATCTTCGTGAAACTCACGGGGATGACCAGCGCGGCTTGCGCTTCTGCAGAAAGGCACCCATGCCCTCGATGCCCTCTGGTCCGACCGCGGCGCGGGAGAATGTCTCCGCTGCCTGTTGCACGAGTTCCGAAGGCGGCGACCAGCGCGCCTTGCGGACCAGGGCCTTGGTGGCGGCCAGCGCTCCGGGCGCGCAGTTCAGTATCTCATTCACCGTACGCGCCACGGCCGCATCCAGGTCCAGCGCGGTGTGCACCTCGTGGACCAGCCGGATCGCGAGCGCCGTGCGCGCGTCGAGACGACAACCGGTGACGGCCAGCCGCTTCGCCTCGGAGTAGCCAAGACGCTCCACCAGGAAGGGTGCGATCTGCGCCGGCGGCAAGCCCAGCGACGTCTCTGGCAACCTGAAGACGGCGCTTTCCGCGGCGATCGCGACGTCGGCAACGCACGACAGGCCGAATCCGCCGCCCATGACCGCGCCTTCCAGCACCACCACGATCGCGAGTCCGCTGTCAGCGAACGCGTTGCAGAGTTCACCGAACGCCGCGTTCACCTTGACGAGCGCGCCCGGGTCTTCAGCCAGGCGCGCCCGGGCATCGGCCATGTCCTTGAGGTCGGCGCCGGCGGAGAAATTGCCGTCCGCGCCGCGCAGAACGACGGCCCTGGTCTCTCCGTCGCTTTCGGCGCTGCGCAACGCGTCTGCCAGCTCGCCGACCATGGCGAGCGACATCGCATTGCGAACCTCCGGGCGATTCAGCGTCAGGTGCAGCGCCGCGCCGTCGCGGGCGATCGTGATGTTGACCGGGTCTGCCATGCTCAGCGCGCGGCCCTGGGCAACGTGCCCTCGAGCTTGGCGATGATGCCGAGCATCACCTCGTCCGCGCCGCCGCCGATCGAGACCAGCCGGGAGTCGCGATATGAACGCGCCACGAGGTTGTCGGCCGTGTATCCCATGCCTCCCCAGAACTGCAGGCACGAATCCGCAACCTCGCGCGTCAGGCGTCCGCACTTGAGCTTGGCCATCGAGGCCAGCTTGGTCACGTCCTTGCCGCTCACGTACTGCTCGACGGCCGAGTAGGTAAGGGCACGCAGCGCGGCGACCTCGGTGCGCAGTTCCGCCAGCCGGAAGTGGACCACCTGGTTGTCGAGGATGCTCCTGCCGAATGCCTTGCGCTCACGGGTGTAGTCGATGGTGAGGTCGATCACCCGGTCCATTCCCCGCAGCGAGCTTGCGGCGCCGAACAGGCGCTCCTCCTGGAACTGCAGCATCTGGAACGTGAAACCCATGCCTTCCTGGCCGATCAGGTTGCGGCGCGGAACGCGCACCTCGTCGAAGAACAGCTGCGCGGTGTCGGAGCTGTGCATGCCGATCTTGTGGATCTTCTGCCGCGACACGCCCTGCGCATCCATCGGCACGATGATCAGGCTCTTGTTTTTGTGCGGGGCGCCGTCGCCGGTGTTGGCGAGCAGGCAGCACCAGTCGGCCTGCATGCCGTTGGTGATCCACATCTTGGTGCCGTTGAGCACGTAGTCGTCGCCGTCCCTGCGTGCCGTGGTCCTGACGGCCGCGACGTCGGAGCCGCCGCCGGGCTCGCTGACTCCGAGGCAACCGACCATCTCGCCGGCGATCGAAGGCGCCAGGTACTCCTGCCGGAGTTCGTCGGATCCGAAACGCGCCAGGGCCGGGGTGCACATGTCGGTGTGAACGCCGATCGCCATCGGCACGCCGCCACAGTCGGCCGCGCCAAGCGCCTCGGCCATCACCATCGAGTAGCTGAAGTCGAGTCCCAGTCCACCGTACTGCTCCGGGTACTTGACGCCGAGCAGTCCCAGGTCGCCCATCTTCTTGAACAGCTGGTGCGCGGGAAAACCCTCGGCGCGCTCCCACTCGCCGACGTGAGGGTTGATCTCGTTGCCGACGAACCTGGTGACGGTTTCGTCGAGCTGGCGATGCTGGTCGGTGAACTGCATGCGGTACTCCGTGCGGAACTGGATCGGTTGTGCAGCGGCCAGGCTACATTCGCGCCACGCCGAAGGTGTTCGGACGCAACTGGCGCGCGTCGGCCTCGTTGACGATCGCCAGGCATTGCGTGAGCACGCGGCGGGTGTCGCGCGGATCGATCACGCCGTCGTCCCACAGTCGCGCGGTGCCGTAGAGCACGTCACTCTCGGCGTCCAGCCGGCGCCGCAACTGGTCGCCCATGGCCTTGAGCCCGGCCTCGGCCTGTTCATCGACGGCCGCGCCGGACCTTGCGAGCTTCGCGCGGCCCACGATTTCCATCACCATCGCCGCCTGTGCGCCGCCCATTACCGCGGTGCGCGCGGTCGGCCAGGCGAAAATGAAGCGAGGGTCAAAACCGCGGCCGCACATGCCGTAGTTGCCCGCGCCGAACGAGCCCCCGAGGACGATCGTGATCTTCGGCACGCGCGCATTCGCGACGGCCTGGATCATCTTCGAGCCGTGCTTGATGGCGCCCGCGCGTTCCGCGGCGGTGCCGACCATGTAACCGGTCGTGTTCTGCAGGAATACCAGCGGCGTGCCGGTCTGGTCGCAGAGCTGCATGAATTGCGCCGCCTTGACCGAGCCGCCAGGCTGGATCGGGCCGTTGTTGGCGATCATGCCGACGCGGTGAGCGTCGATGCACGCGTGCCCGCAGAGCGTGTCGGAGGAGAACTGCGCCTTGAATTCCAGGAACTCCGAGCCGTCCACGATGCGCGCAATCACTTCGCGCGCGTCGTAGGGTGTTCGCTCATCGGCCGGGACGATGCCCACCAGTTCGCCGGAATCGTAGAGCGGTGCGGCGACAGCCGCGCGCGGCTGCACCGTGTCCCAGCGAAGCGCGGCGATGATTTCGCGGGCGATCGCGATGGCATGCGCGTCGTCGTCCGCAAGGTACTCACCAAGCCCGGTCACTCTGGCGTGCAGTTCCGCGCCGCCGAGCGCTTCTTCTGTCGCGTCCTCGCCGATCGCGGCCTTGACCAGTGGCGGGCCGGCAAGGTAGATGCTGGAACGCTCCTTCACCAGGACCACGTAGTCCGAGAGTCCGGGCAGGTATGCGCCGCCCGCGGTCGAGGAACCGTGCACGACCGCAACCTGCGGGATCCCGGCCGCAGAGAGCCGTGCCTGGTTGGCGAAGCTGCGCCCGCCGTCGACGAAGATCTCGGCCTGGTACATCAGGTTGGCGCCGCCGGACTCGACCAGCGACACCATCGGCAGCTTGTTGTCGCGGGCGATTTCCTGGGCGCGGAGGGCCTTTTTAAGGCCCATCGGCGCGATGGTGCCGCCCTTGATCGCGCTGTCGCTGGCCGACACGACGATGCGCCGTCCGCCCACGACCCCGATGCCGACGATGGATCCTCCGCCCTGCACGCTCTTCTTGCCGTCATCGTCGTGCATTCCGAGGCCGGCGAGCGCGCTCAACTCCAGGAAGTCGCTGCCGCGGTCGAGCAATCGCGCGACACGCTCTCGCGGCAGCAGTTGGCCGCGCTCGTCGAACCGCGCGCGCTTCGATTCGGACTCGGAGACAACGCGTGCCTCGAGGCTGCGGATCTCGGCGAGCCTTGCCTGCATCCGCGCCGCGTTGGCCTGGAACGCGGCGGCACGCGGGTCGAGTCGTGAGGTGAGGACCGGCATTACTTGAGTGCCTCCGGCATGGCGGCCCGGTGAAATCCGTCGAACGGGATGGACCGGTCGTGGTCGACGCTGGGGAATACCGCGCTGCCGAGCGAGGCACCGCCGTCGATCTGCAGCGTGACACCGGTGATGAATGCCGCGGCCGGTGAGAGCAGGAACACGATGGCGGCGCTGACCTCGGCCTCGGTCGCCAGTCGGCGCAGCGGCACGTGTGCCTTCAGCTTCGGCAGCAGGGCGCGAACCGCCCCCTGGTAGGTGTCCATGCCGGAGGAGGCGACCCAGCCCGGTGCCACGGCGTTCACACGCACCCCTGCATGGGCCCATTCGAATGCGGCGCTCTTCGTCAGGTTGCCCATGCCGGCGCGGGCTGCGCCGGAGTGGCCCATGCCGGGCATGCCGTTGCGGAAATCCGCTGTCATGTTGACGATTGCACCGCCGTTGCGCTGCATCGACTGGGTGAATGCCTCGCGCATCATCAGGAAGCCGCCGGTGAGGTTGTTGGAGACCACCGCGTCGAAGCCGCGCTTGCTGATGCCGGCGAGCGGTGAGGGGAACTGGCCACCGGCATTGTTCACCAGCGCGTCGATCCGGCCGTGCCTGCGCACGATTTCGGCCGCGGACGCCTTGACGGCGTCCTCGTCGCGGATGTCGAACGGGACAGTCTCGCTGCGCCCGCCGTCCGCGGCGATTTCGGCGGCAACGGCGTCGAGTTTCGCCGCGGTCCGGCCGCTGAGGATCACGGTGGCGCCGAGGGAGGCGAGTTCGTGCGCGACGCAGCGACCGATGCCGCTGCCGCCGCCGGTCACCCAGGCAACCTGGCCGGCGAACAGCCCGGGCCTGAACACGCTGCCGTAGCCGCGAGCGTCCTGCGCCGCATTGGGTTGGTGGGGCATGCCTTGTGCCGTCCGGACTGCCTGCAGTGCCGGTATTAGGCTTGTAGTTGACGTTAACGTCAACCGGCTTGCTAATCAGGCAGAGGCTTCTCATATGGGGCGCTTGCCGTCTAATATGTGCACTTTCCATTACACAAGCGAGGAACACCCCATGGATTTCCAGCAGTGCACCGAAACCATCCGCGGCAAGGTCGGCGAACAGAGCGGGCTCGACGCGGTGCTCAAGTTCGATTGCGGTGCGGAAGGCGTGATCGTGATCGACGGCAAGTCGGTGCCCAACACCGTTAGCAACGACGACCGCGAGGCCGACTGCACCATCTCGATCACGCACGAGAATCTCGAGGCCCTGCTGGGCGGCCAGCTCGATCCCGTCACCGGCTTCATGACCGGCAAGTTCACGGTGGCCGGCGACATGAGCCTGGCAATGAAGCTGCAGCGGGTCGTCTGAGGTGGCCGTGGATCGCGCGCAGGCCAGGGGCCCGGCCCGGGCGGCGCAGCGCAGCCTGCGCGGCCAGGCCCGGAGCGCCAAGCGCACTGCGCGCGAGGTACTGGCGGCTCACCACGACGAGGCCACGTCGGAACTCTTCGGAATCAAGCAGCTGTGCGAGGATTTCGGCGTCTCGGCCCGCGCGATCCGTTTTTACGAGGACAAGGGGCTGCTGAGCCCGCGACGCGTCAATGGCGCGCGCGTCTACACGCGGCGCGACAGGGCCCGCCTGGCGCTGATCCTGCGCTCCAAGGCCATCGGCGTGTCGCTGGCCGAGATGAAGCACTACCTCGACCTGTACGGTTCCCGCGGCGAGGGGCGCGTCCAGCAGATGAAATACGTGCTGCACCGCACCGACGGCGCCATCGCCGAGCTCGAGCAGCGGCGAGCCCAGATCGAGACGACGCTGGCTGAGCTGCGGCTCATCAACGACACCGTGCGGGCCCACCTGGCCGGCAAGAACTGACGCCGGCCGCACGGCGTAGTATCTTTGCCTGGCGGCCAAGCCCAAGGCCGCAGGGGGCGGATCCATGACGGTTCGGGAAGTGAACGACACGGCCGACGACGAGACCTGGCCGGCCACCGAGTTGGTTTCCGAGGAGCTGGTGCCCGAGGACCTGATCAGCCCGGACCAGTTGCTGCGCTACCTCGATGAGAACGAGATCGGGTATGAGGCCGAGGCCGGCGAAGGCGAGGGCGAGCAGGACGGTGAGGACGGGGCCTTGCCCCGGATCCTGTCCATGCCCGAGGGCATCAAGGTTGATGAACGGCTGGTTGGCCGTGCGGTCGCCCAGTGGATCCTGCAGGTACGGTGCGATTGCGGGCGCCGCTGGTTCGAGGTCGAGGCCGTGGACACCGCAACGTGCCCCAGGTGCGGCGTACTTGTCTACGTGGACATGGACGCGCGCGGCAGTTTCCCGGCCCGCTAGGCATCGACGCGGCTGAATCCAGGTCGAGTGTCGGCGCGGTATCGTCCGGCAAGCCGCGCAACGTCTTGGAACCCGTTCATGAGCAGGGCATTCGTCAAGGAACTCGACGGAACCGCGGGCGAGGACCTGCCGGAACTCGCGTTGAGCCCCCATCGCAACCTGATGACGTCGTCGGGCCTTGCCCAGGTCGAGGGCACGGTGCATCGACTGGAGCGTGAACTGGCCGACGCGCGGGCCGCCGACGACAAGCCGCTGGTTGCGCGCGTCGAGCGAGACCTGCGCTATTTCCGGCAGCGCAGGGCGACGGCCGAGGTCGTGCCGGTTTCGGCCGCGACCGACATGGTGCGCTTCGGGTCGTGTGTCAGCCTTGAAACCGGCGGTGGCCAATCGGTCAAGTTCAGGATCGTGGGCGAAGACGAATCGGACCCAACGGGCGGCCGCATTTCCTACGTGTCGCCGCTGGCCCGATCGCTGTTGGGCTGCGCGGTCGGTGACCGGGTCCCTTTTCGCGAATCGGAGGCGGAAATTGTCGGGATCGAGCAGGGCACGGACTAGCGCGGTGCCGCCCCTCGGTTCATACGTATCGCGAATGATGCAGCGCACCAATATGCTGCACCCATTCTCCCCCTGATTGGCCCTCTTCGGAGGGCCTCTTTTTTCAGTCACCGTCAAGTCGGCCCGCCACCCCAGTGGATTTCGTCGGTCTCGCGCCGGCCTTGGCGCTGCTGACGCCGGTCGGAGCCATTCAGGTGACGCTGGTGCCAGGGTCCCGGCCCGCGGCGATCCTCACCCGAGCGGCGATCGGAGAAGTGCACATATCGGCACTGGCACGCCGCGGCCTGGCAGTCGGGCAATGGCAGCTTCGGCGCGTTCGACGACAGGAATCGTCCCTGCTGCAAACTCCTGGCGTCCTCGCAGCACGTACGACCGGCCCTGATACCGATGCCGTGGAAGGACGAAGGACGCGGCGCTGAAGGACGCGGCGCTGCAGGACGCGCAGGCCTCTTCCGGTCCGGTTCGTCGCGGGCAAGCGACTGTGACAGCCAGGACTTGAGATTGAACGGCATTGGTTGCTACCCCGGCGCTACTCAGGCACCACGTCACCTGAACCGCCGAATTCTTTGGGGAAATCCTTGAATTTCGGCAGCCCGTCGTGCGCCGCCATGACCTTCTCACCGTAATGCACGTGCAGGGTCGGCGTGTACTTGAATCCGGCGATCGATCCTGCCGGCACGTCGGTCATGCCGAGCCCAGGGTGACCCACCAGTACCGCGGCGCCGCAGTTCCTGCAGAACTGGCGATGGCTCGCCTCGGTTCGCTTGTACAGGCCAAGCTTGTCTGCGCCTTTCACGACCGTGACGCTCGACGTCGGCCACAGCGTCGCGGCGTGGATCGGTGCACTGAGCCAGCTGCGGCAGGAGTCGCAATGACAATAGACCTGCACTGGCGGCTCGCCCTGCAGTTCCAGTTGCACCTCGCCGCAGGCACATCCAGCCGTATACGGAGTGTTTGCCATGCTGTTCTCCCGGTGGTTTCCCACGATTGTGTTCCCGAGCCATGGAAAGTCAACAGTCCAGGAATTGGCCGCCAGCGGGCCATCCCGTTCGGGTTCATGGCTGCCGAAACCCGCAGGAACAGGGGGCGTGGGCGGATTTGTGACAGGCTTCCCCCGGCCGGGATCAACTGCTGGTTCAATGCCACGGTGCGCCCGGCCACTTCCGGCCATGGGACCAGGGTCCCGCCCGGGCGCAGCAGGGACCCGGAATCCAGGAGAACCCGGTCGATGGACAAGGCAGAACTGTTCGCGGGCGCAGCAGAAGCACACGAGCGCGACCCCCGGGCCTACCCGTACGGGTACCTCACCGGCGGAAGCGAGGAACTCGAGTCAGTCCAGGTGTTCGTGTGGTTCCGGACCATGGATGAATTGATAGACAGCCTGCTCGATGTCGAACCACGCATGTACGGCGTCGAGCCCGGTCGGGGACTGGAGGCATACCAGCAACGCGTCCGGCCGATTCTCGAACGGCTCAAGCAGCACGGGTTCGATGAGACATTGCGGGCCGAGCTTGCGCCGGAGGGTGACGGCAAGTTCGTCGTCTACTGGTGGGGAAACTACGCGGACCTTCGCGAGGGGCGCGGGATCCTCGGCGGCCAGCTGGTCAAGGAATTCCTGGGCACCGAGCGTCGCAAGCAATTGCTGCCCAGCGGCGAAGACACTGCGTTCATCCGTTTCTTGAGGCCCCCGATCAGCTGACCGGCCGGACGCTTCGCGTCAGCCTAGTCGTCTCGCTTCAACAGGGAGGCCAGGCCGGCGAACGGCGCGTGCGTCACGCCGGCAGTACGCTCAACGCCTCCCTTCAGCGGCCGCGTATCGAGTTGCCGCTGGTGCTCGTTGTCGTGGCAGTACAGGCACAGCAGCTCCCAGTTGCTGCCGTCCAGTGGATTGTGGTCGTGGTTGTGGTCCTTGTGGTGGACCGTGAGTTCGTGCACGTTGGCGTGGTCGAACTCGCGCGCGCAGCGCCCGCATATCCACGGGTACATTCTCAGCGCCCGGCCGCGGTAGCTGTCCTCGCGCTCGTCCCGGGCCTTGCGGGCCTCGGCAACGACGCGGTCGAGCCGTTCGACATCAGGACTGACGGGTTTGCGGGTTGGCATGGCGCGCATTGTGTGCCGACTGGCGCGCGGCAGGGAAGGGCAGTTGCCCTTGTCCGTCGCGGCGGATAACGTGGGACGATCGCGACCGACCCTGGAGGGCACAATGGCGGCGACACGCAAGAAGAAAACGGTGGCCAGGAAGGCGAGGCCCAGGGACGACAACCCGCCGTTGACGGCCGCAGAGCGTCGTGAGCTCGAGCGCCGCATCAAGGACGCGGACGATCCGCGCAGGTACCTGCTGGTTTCGGCGACGCTGCCGTGGTTCTCGTTGTACTACGAGATCCAGGAAGACGCGTGGCTGATCGACGATCCCAGGCGGGCGACACTTTTCAAGCGGCGTGCCGCAGCGCTGGCGATTCGTGAGCTGATGAAGCCGGGTGTATTCGTCGTGCCATGCACGGTCGATGGACGTGGGAAGCTGGTGCTGAGCTCGATCGCCGGCCGCAAGGTTGGCAAGCTTCGTCTCGCGGTGCTGCCCGAGTGGCGGAAAAGGAAGTCGGGGAAGTCGCCATAGCTTGCGATGTGCGGAGGCTCATTGGCGGCCTGCGGGCAACAGACGCGCCGAGCGCGGGTTGGGTAGTCGCCCGCGCCAATTTGCTGAAAGCACTCGCTTTCCGTTATGCTACACACTGATTCGCCACGATATTTTCCGTTAAGCGGCCATCGCGCCCTGCCGTGAAAGGCGGGTGGGCGGGTCGATGCGGTCGTCGTACGTGGCATCGAATCCCGGGTGGGTTGCCTTTCCTTCGACTGGATTTACCAGCACGGAGGGGGGAACCCACGGACCGGTATCGGGTCCTAATCCCGGCGACTTCAGTTCTGTTTCAACTGTTTCAGGAGATATCTGGATGAATCTGTTCAAAAAGGCTTCGGCTGTATTTGCGCTTGGCGCGGCGCTTCTCGTCGGCGGAATGGCGACTGCTGCCGACCGCGACTGGTCCAAGTACGACGGCAGCGTCAGCATCGATGCCAAGCAGTTCGCGCTGGTATTCGGCGGCAGCACCGGCGGCGGCACGCTCGAGTTCCAGGGCAAGAGCCATGAATTCAAGATTTCGGGCTTCACGGCCGGCGTCAACGTCGGCATGACCGAGGTCAAGGGCAATGGTTTTGTCTACGATCTGACGGACATCACCAAGTTCCCGGGCACCTACACGGTGTTCAGCACGGGCGGGGCTGCGGGCGCCGGCGCCGGCATGCTGCACCTGAAGAACGAGAACGGCGTGATCATGACGATCGGCACGACCTCCAAGGGCCTGTCGCTCAACGTGGGCTCGGCCGCGGGCGTGAAGGTCACGATGAAGTAATCGGGCTCGCTGCGCGGGGCGTGACGCCGCTTCGACGGCGCCGTGCCGATACGATCGCGCGACGTTCCGGAAAACGCCCCCTCACGGGGGCGTTTTTTTTTGGCGTGTGCATGGTTTCTTGTCGACGCCGGCTGCACCGGGCATGATCCGCGGCAAGTGCATGGGCGGCGAATGCGGGGATGCGGACATGAATCTGGGCTTGCTCGAAGGCTGCGAGGTTCTTCACGAGCGCCGATGCTGCGCTCGGGTTGCCGTGGTACTGGCGGGTTGCTTCATCGGCGGCCTGCCGCTGGCAGCCGACGAGTTGGCATACCCGGATGCATTCGAGGTCTGCACTTCCTGTCATGCCTACGAAGAGAACGAACCGCCACTGGTGGGCCCGCCGTTGTGGGGTGTGGTCGGGCGGCCGGTCGCCAGTGTTGACGGGTACCAGTATTCCGCGGCGCTCCAATCCCTCGGCGGCAATTGGGAGCCCGCGAGGCTCGACGTATTCCTGACCAGGCCGGCCGCGTTCGCGCCGGGCACCCGGATGGACATGGGTGGCATCGCGGATGCGACTGCGCGCGCGGAGGTCCTCGAGTTCCTGCAATCGCTCCAGCCCGGCAAGCCGGCAGGCGACGGCGGAGGCGGCTGAGGACACGTGAGCAAAGACACTCGAGCGGTGCCGATGCTGATTGCGATCGTGGTGGCCGCCGTGGCCGGCTGGTTCGGGCAGCAGAGACTTGCCGCGTTCCTGCCCTGGAACAAGACGGCTGGAGATGTCCAGTCCGGACCGGGCAGCGAAATCATGGTGATGCGGACCAGGGGCGGCCTGCTCGAGGTTGCAACGATTCGCGCCAACGAGCAGTTCGACAAGAGATTCGTGTACACGGTGCTGGGCCTCGAGGTCGGGGAAACGGTTCCGCACATCCGCGTGCCGGTGGTCTATCGCTATCACGTTGAATTGGCGCCCGAGTGGACGATCATTCGCACCGGCAATGTGTTCACGGTGGTGACACCCCCGGTGAAGCCGAGCCTGCCGGTGGCGGTGGACCTCGCCCGCATGCAGAAGGATGTCGGCGGCACCTGGATCCTGGTTCCATTCAACGAGCGCGCCGACCTGGAATCCCTGGAGAGGGACATCACGTCGGCGCTTGCGGCGAAGGCGGACAGTCCCGCGTACCGGCAACTGCAGCGTGAGGCGGCCCGCAAGACGGTCACCGAGTTCGTCAGGAAATGGCTGATCACCCAGGTGCGCTGGCAGACCGAGAGCGCGGCGACCATCCGTGTGCTGTTCCCGGACGAGCCTGTCGGTTCATTCGGTCCGCAGGCGTTTCCACAGCTGGCGCCAGCGGGCTGAATGGCACCACCGGCGCCAATCGACTCCCCGGGGAGCACCCTCGTCGACTTCCTGCTCGAGCGCGCACTCCAGGGTGCCGGCCCGTGGTCCGGCGCGGAATACCTGGCGCGCGAGTACCTGGATGATTCCAGCTATCGAAACGACGAAGCGCGGGTCGACGCGCTGATCCGTTGGGAGACGCGCAAGAACTTCACCAGCGGCTTCGCGGCGGGCCTGGGTGGCGTCGTCACGTTTCCGGTGGCGATTCCGGCGGCGCTCACCGCGTCATGGCTGATCCAGGCGCGCATGGCAGCGGCCATTGCGAAGATCTACGGGCATGATCTCTGGTCGGAACAGGTCCGGACGAAGATCCTGCTGAGCCTTGCCGGCGACGTCGCGAAAGAAGCGATGAAGGACCTCGGGCTCAAGGTGGGCGACCGGATTACGCAACGCGCCGTGGACCAGGTCCCGGGACGCGCGCTGGTCGAAATCAACAAGAGAATCGGCGCCAGGCTGCTGGCAAGGCTGGGAGGCCAGGTGGTGCTGAAGATCCCAAGGGCGATCCCGGTGCTCGGTGGCGTCGTTGGCGGGTCACTCGATGCAGTCGTCTGCCGGATGGTGGGCCGCACGGCGCATTCGTTGTTCAGGCCGCCGTCGGGTGGCGTTCTTTCCGGTGAACTGGTTGCTTCAAGGGAGCGGTAATGCGACTCAATTTATTCCTGTGTCTCGCAATTGCTGCCGCTGCCAATGGAGCCTTCGCGGATCCGCCGGACGCGCCTGGCCGCCTTTTCACTGGACGCGACATTTTCAGCCTCCAGTACGCCGTCGACCCGCAGATCCGGCAGGACGGGGCAGTGGTTGCCTACGTGCGCGTGTCCCATGACGTGATGCAGGATCGCGCTGTGCAATCGATCTGGCTGGTGGACGTCGCCACGGGTGCCGAGCGCCCGGTCGCGGTTGGCGACGGTGACAGCAGCACCCCGCGCTGGTCCCCGGACGGCAAGCGGCTCGCGTACGTATCCAGGCGCGAGGGTGGCAAGGCGCAGGTCCACGTGCGTTGGCAGGACAGCGGCGCCGACGCCAAGGTTACGGACCTCAGCGACTCGCCCAGCCAGCTCGAGTGGTCGCCGGACGGTTCGTCGATCGCCTTCCTGATGTTCGCGCCGGATGACAAGGCAACGCTGGGGAAGGCGCCGCCGAAGCCCGAAGGCGCAAGCTGGGCTGAACCGCTCGAGGTGATCACGGACGTCACCTACCGCGCGGATGGCGCTGGTTACCTCAAGCCTGGCTATCGCCACGTCTACGTGGTGGCGGCGAGCGGCGGCGCGCCAAGGCAGCTTACGTTTGGTGCGTTCAACGAAGCCGGGCCCGTTGCCTGGGCACCGGACGGACGGTCGCTGTACGTGGCGGGCAACAGGCACGAGAACTGGCGACGCGACCCGATGAACTCAGAGATCTACGAAGTGAGCATGAGTGACGCGTCGATCCGGCCGGTCACGGATCGCGTTGGCCCCGATCGCCAGCCGGCAGTGTCGCCGGACGGTTCGCGAATCGCTTACCTCGGGTTCGATGACAAGTACCTTGGCTACCAGAACCTGCGCCTGTACGTCATGGACCGGAAATCAATGCAGGTTCGGCTGCTGACCGGGGACCTGGACCGCTCCATCGATTCACTGGCATGGGCCGATGATGGGCGCAGCGTGCTGGTGAGTTACACGGACCATGGAGTGACCAGGATTGCGAGCGTCGGGCTCGACGGGCACCGAAAGCCGGTGGCGGAGGGACTCTCGGGAGAAGACCTGGACCGACCCTACGCCGGCGGCGAATTCTCGGTGGCCGGCGATGGCGCGGTCGCGTTCACCAGCGGTTCAGCACGAGTGCCGTCGGAAGTCGCCGTGGCCCGCAGGGGACGCACTGTCCAGCTCACTCACCTGAACGCCGGCGTGTTCAGTGACAAGACGCTCGCCAACGTGCAATCGATGCCGGTGGTGTCGAGCCTGGACCAGAGGCCGATCGACGCGTGGGTGGTCACACCGCCGGACTTTGACCGCACCCGCAAATACCCGCTCATCCTGGAGATCCATGGAGGTCCATTCGCGGCGTATGGTCCGACATTCTCGACGGACGACCAGCTGTATGCAGCAGCCGGCTACGTCGTGGTGTATGCAAATCCGCGCGGTTCGACCTCCTATGGCGAAGAATTCGCGAATCTCATCCACCACGATTACCCGGGTCACGACTACGACGACCTGATGAGCGTGGTCGATACCGCAATCGCGCAGGGGTTCATCGACGCGAACCAGCTGTTCGTGACCGGTGGCTCCGGTGGCGGCGCGCTCACTGCGTGGATCGTCGGCCAGACGCATCGATTCAAGGCCGCCGCCTCGCAGAAGCCAGTCATCAACTGGTCGAGCGAAGTGCTAACCACCGACATGTACACATTCATGGCCAAGTACTGGTTCGGTGCGATGCCCTGGGAGGATCCGCAGGCATACTGGAGGCGATCGCCACTTTCGCTGGTCGGCGAGGTCACGACACCAACGCTGGTGGTGGTCGGCGATCAGGACCTGCGCACGCCGGTCAGTGATTCGGAACAATACTTCCAGGCGCTGCAGTTGCGCGGCATTCCGACGGCGCTGGTCAAGGTGCCGGGTGCCTCGCACCACGGGCTCGCGGCACGACCGTCGCAGTCGGCGGCGAAGGCGAGCGCCATACTGGCATGGTTCGAGCGCTATCGGGCGGACGGCCAGCGGACGCAGCAGTAGCGCCTGTCCCCGGTCTCCGGCCCGCTACAGCAGTCCTGCGCGCGGGTCGCCGGGAGTCCACTGGTCGGGTTGCGCGCCGCCGCAGACGTTGCGGCGGACGAAGGCGGGGCTGGGCGTCCAGCCAAGTTCGCAACTTCGCACGCACAGGCCCCGGAAAGCGGCTGCGTCGAGTCCGGTCGTCTCGTGGTACATGCGCGCGAGCTGCGCTCGCTGGGATGCAGAGACCCGTTGTGCGCTGCCCGCAAGCGAGCTGCAATCGCGACTGACCCGGCAGGAATCTATCGACTGCAGCACCGTCGCGCAATCCGCGCGATCGAGCCTGCCGACAGGTTCGCGCTGCCGTTCGACGACGATGTTGCCGGCAGGGGTCAGCGTGGCGCTGCGACGCTCGCCGTCCCAAAGGCCCAGCGCGACCCGCACGCCGGCCTCGCTTGCGGTCACCGATCCTCCGCCAGTCGCGGACCACAGGTCCTGCGTGCGCCGCAGCTCCGCCGGCAGGCCGGCGCGCAGCTCGAGCCAGAACGGCACTTTGTGTCCGCAGGGAAGGGCATCACCGTCGCACTGGGTGAACCCCACGATGACCTCGCGGTCGGAAAAAGCCGCGCGATGCGCCAGAACGATTGCCGCATCGGGGAGACCGGGTATGGCGTTGCCGGCGAGCAGCACCGTGTTCGAGTCTGCGCCGTCCGCGAGGGGGCCGACCGTGAGCGTCCCGGCAACCGTCGCGATCTCGCCCGCTGCCGCCGCCAGCGACTGCTGCGATTCGAGACGACTGGGCTTGACGTCCTGCGGCGGCGGGGGCGCAGCGTCCGCCGGCCGCGTTTCGCCCGCGCGGATGATCGCCGGGGCCTGGTCACGGGCCTCCTGCGTCGGATAGAAGCCATACACGAGCATCGATGCGGTCGATGCGGCTGCAACCCACCACGGCCAGCGTGCAGGGGACTTCCGCTGCGCAGTGACGGGGGGTGGCACGGAGAGGGCGTATCCGGCCGGTCGCATCGGCGCCGGCTGAGAGCCCGGCTGCGGCGCATGGATGTGATCAGGTCGAGGCGCAGGCTCGGGCCCTTCGCGCGGCGGGGCATTGTCTGCCGGGACTGGCACGGTTTTCACGCCAGCCGTGGTATCCAGCAAGGGGCGCGCTGGGCCGCGGAGCGCTCCAAGGCGCTCCAGCGCGCCGGCTTCCGTCAATTGCCGAAACTGCGACGGGTCCATGATCGCCATCGCGACATCCTTGCGGCGCTGTGCTCCGCTGCCCGTGCTGCGGATCGGATCGACGAGGCCGATGGCGCTGACCCAGGTACCGCCCCACGTGTGGTCGGGAACACGCTGGAAGCTGGCGATCGCGTCTGGCCAGATCCTGAGACAGACCATGTCATGTGAGTCATCTGCGAACTCGAGGCGTACGCAGCCCGCGCCGGGTTGCGGCCCTGCATCCACGACGACGCGGACGACCTGCCCGACCAGTTCGATGCGGTCGCCGACGTAGCTGCAGCATTGCGCAAAGTTGTTTGCATCGACGACGTCGCAGGCCGGGACATGCCGGCGCTGATCCGGGAGCGTGGCGTCGCCGCTGAAGACGAGCGGTACCTCCGGGAGGTTCCGTCCCGCCAGGAAATCTTCGAGCTTGGGGATGCGTTCAAACGGGGAGACGCTGACGGCAGCGAGCTGCTGCACCCTCTGCTCCAGGCCTGGTACGGACGACAGCAGCCTGAACACCGGCGAGCGGTGCGGATTCTCCAGGTCGGTGGATCGCCACAGGAACGCGTCCGCATCGCTGGCAGTACGCTCCCAGAGGCTGGGATTCCTGCTTAGCGCGTCCAGTGCCAGGTCGATCAGGGCAAACGGAAACGCGTCCAGGTCGGCATTGAAATGCCATGCACGACGTCCCGGGTGCTGGAAGTTCGGCTGGCCGAGCTCTGTGCTGCGCGCCCCGGCCAGCGCGGGAACCAGCATGCCGTCGTAATCGACCAGCCGGAGGAGGCCCGACGGCTGCACGATGATGTTGCTCGGCTGGATGTCACCGTGCGCGATGCCGTGCCCCCGAGTGCGGATGGCCAGCCCGCGCAGCGAGGACCGCAGTTGCTGCAGCACATCCGCCTCATGGAGCTGCCGGGCCACGAACGCCGCGAGTGTCTCGCCTTCCGCCCACTCCATACGGACGATCGGGTAAGTGCCGAACTCCGTGGTGATCCCGCAGGGCTGAAAATCGCATGCGACGAAATTCGGGCTGGCGATGGATCGAAGGTGGGCGGATATCGCGTCGTAGCGATACTGCAGCGAGTCGGATGGCTTGTGGAAGCAGCGTACGCCGTACGTCGTCCCGTCGACGACCACTTCGAAGGTGAGCGCGAAATTGCCGCTGTGCGCAACCGGATGCCCGGGTCCGTGCATGCGAAGCACGCCGCGCCGCAAGACCGGGTCGTGCAGCGCGCCGGCCAGTCCCAGTTGCAAGGCGTCCGAGTACTCCGCGAATGACGCAGGGGGCGGGACGGATTGTGGGCGTGGTCGGAAGGCCATGTAATCGGGTTGTTGCGTCTTTCGGTCGAATCTTCACACGCTCGGAAGATCCGGAAAAGGATTGCGCCCGGATTGGCGGGAAACGACAGCCGGAATCGCGTTATGTCCATTGCCGTGCGGAGTCACAGCGCGCCCGGAAGCAGCTTGCGCCGGCGGCCGGGGCGGGGCATATCGGTGTTATCGTGTGGCGCCTCGCTACCTTGCGTCCAGTTTCATGCACCGACAATCGATGCTCCGGGCCAGCCTTGTTTTCACCACGCTGCTGTCCGGTGCGGCCCTGCAGGCGTTGGCGCTGGACGAGGTGGAGACGCGGATTTCAGCCGCTGTGGATGCTGGACAGCGCCAGGCAATCGACCTGCTGATGGAGTCGGTCAATATCGACAGCGCGACCGAGAACCACGCTGGTGTGCGCAGGGTGGGGGAGGTGTTCGCGCGGGAACTCTCCGCAATCGGCTTCGAGGCACGCTGGGTCGATGTCCCGGCCGAGGTCGGGCGTGCTGGACATCTTGTCGCCGTGCATCGCGGCGACACCGGCAAGCGGCTGCTGCTGATTGGACACCTCGACACCGTCCTCACTGGCGAGCCGTTCCGCCGCGAGGGGAGTCGCGCCTTCGGCACCGGTTCGTCGGACATGAAGGGCGGGGACGTCATCATCGTGTCAGCACTGCGGGCGTTGCACGAAGCGGGCGCGATGCAGGATCGCCAGGTCACGGTCATCTTCACGGGGGACGAGGAGGACCCGGGCAAGCCCTTCGCACTCAGTCGAGAGACGCTGGTCGCAGCAGGTGCTGACAGCGACATCGCGCTTGGGTTCGAGGGCGGCGCGCCCGGGCTTGCGGTGATCGGGCGCCGCGGCATCGGCACCTGGCGACTGCAGGTCACTGGCCGGCAGGCGCACTCGTCCGGGATCTTTCGCGACAGCCAGGGCTATGGCGCCATCTTCGAAGCCGCCCGCATCCTGGACAGGTTTCGCGAGGATCTGCGGCAGCCGTACCTCACCTACAACCCCTCGGTGATGCTGGGCGGAACCACGGTGACCTATGACGACTCGACCAAGAGCGGCACGGCGCTCGGCAAGACCAATGTCATACCCCGCGCAGCGCAGGTGACGGGCGACCTGCGTTTTCTTTCGTCAGAACAGTACGACGATGCGGTCGCAAAGATGACGGCAATCGTGGCCGACAACCTGCCTGGCACGTCGGCCTCGATCGGCTTCGAGAAAGAGTATCCGTCGATGGCGCCGACCGCTGGCAATCGCCGCCTGCTCGATGTACTCGACGCGGTGAGCCGCGACCTCGGGGCGGGTCCGGTCGTCGCACAGGACCCGGCGGAGCGCGGCGCCGGAGACATCTCGTTCGTGTGCGACGGGCGACTCGAGTGCCTGGATGGGCTCGGGGCCATTGGGGACAAGGATCACGCACCCGGCGAATACGTCGACATGGATACGCTCACGACGCAGGTCCAGCGGGCGGCCCTGCTGATCTACCGGCTCACCCGCTGACAGAGGATCGAGTCCGCTGCGACGCGCGGCGACGCAAGGTCTCCGAGGTCTCGGCCGGGGGCGCTGGAAAGCCCTCTTGATAAGAAGACTTATCGGTGCTTGGCAATAATTGCCATAAGAACGGCCGTGCCTCTCGTGACAGCGGCGCGCGCCAGCGCTATAAGTAGTTTCCGATGAGGGCGGAGAGTGCTGCTGGGATGACCGACATCAAGATAAGAGATTCGTGGCTGGAGCGTGTGCGCATGGACAGGACTGCCAGTCCCCGCGTTGACGGGCAGAGTTCGCCGGTTTCACAGATGCGCGCCGGTAGCTCCAGCAGCGGGTGGGACCCGTTTGATGTCTGGCTGCAGCGCGTCCAGAAGCCGCGCCAGCTCGCCCGCCAGCAGTCCGCGCGCGACTGAGCCGCTGATCCACCGGTCAGGGGCGAACGCAGCAAGGCGTCGGAAGCGGCCCCGGCGGGCCGGGGCGCTCTCAGGTTAATCTGATCTGCTTACGGATTGGTCGGTGGTTGCCCCCGACCTGCCCGGTGCGCTTCGCGCTCGGCCCGCTGGTCGGCGACGATCCCCGGAATACTGGCGCGCTGGTCGGGCGTGAGCTGCTCGTACACCTTCGTCCACAGGTCGCTCATCAGCTGGATCTGCTCGGCGGCATTCGTCTTTGCAGACGACACGAGGCCTGCGTAGCCGGGGTCGGTCGGTGGGGTGGCCTCGAGTTGCTCGCGGCCCGCACGCTCCGCCTCGCGTATCGCCTGCATCCGCGGCCTGGCCTCCGCGAAGATCGCCTGGACCTGTGCCGACTGCTCCTTCGTCAGGTCGAGCTGGTCGAGGGTGCGGTGCATGCCGCCACCGGGGCCGCCGCGGCCCTCGTGCCAACCCTGTCGCATCGGCGGGGAACTTGCCGTGCCAGCCGGCGCGGGTGGTGCGGCGGCCGAGGCCAAGGCAACACCGCCAATCGTGGCGATGCAGAGCGCTGCGGCAAGGGTTCGAATACTGTCCATGGGTTCACCTTTGAATGCTGGGTAGTGTCGATGTCCGGCGATGTCGCATCTATAACGCCGCGCGGCCCCTGGCGTTGACAGCGGAACCGGGTCCGGCCTGTCGTTTCCGTGGACCGACATTCGATCAGGGCTGGCGCGGGAGATCCTTGCGACTGTCGGGTTGTTCCAGGTTGCCGTCATCGCCCGGTGCAAGTTTCGATGCGGCCCAGCGCCTGAGTTCGCGCAACTTGGCCGGCCCAGTGCCAGGCCGACGGATCACGGTCTCTATGCTGTGCATGACCGCATCAACCTCCGACCTTGGCCCATCCAAGCCGGGTTCCGGAACGCCCCAGAGGTTTATCTGGTGTTCACAGCGCTCGCCGAACCGAAGCACGGCGTGAAACCATCGTGGCCTCCGCCAGTTGCCCAGCAGCAAGTCCAGCGCTGCTGCCGCAAGTGATACCGGGATGAGCGTGAGGTCCAGCACCGCCTCCATGCCCAGCTTGACCTGGAATACCACGACATCGCGCAGCAGTCGCCAGCGGGTTTCGTGGTCCAACTTGTCGGTCATCGCCGTCCTCCGCCCGCCGTCTCCAGCGGTAGCAGCGCGTGTAGCAATCGCACGATGCGAAGGGCAAGTGTAAGGGAGCAGGGCAGTCCTGCGGTCCCGGATTCCACTGCAAATCCGCGTGGCCGCCGCGCATGTCCCGCCACGGCTGTCATCGCAACGTCACAGTGTGTGGCTAGCCTTGCCATACCCCCAAGCTTGCGCCCTCCACGTGAGGGCTTTTTTTCGCGCGCGCGCCGCTGGCAACCCGGGGTTTCACCATGCTCCAATTCCAGTTCCGGTAACGCTATACGGCATGCGCCGGAGGACAGTGTCGGCCCGTCCCGTGCAGGCGAGCAGGCAGCCGTCAGCCATGGAAGCAGAGGTGCCCGGTGTCGTCAGACAGTTCCTCGTTTTCGATCGGAAATGGGTGATGCAGCGGTCGATGTACGGCCGGTTCGGGCGTACAGTAACGCTTGAGGTCCGCGGTGAAAGAAGGCACTGAGAAACCTGCCGGATTGGAATCGATGCCGCCGCAAGTTGTGCATTGGGAACCGCCCGCCTCAGGGGAATCGCGACCACTGGGCGGCCCGGCGGGTTGCGTCGATACCCGGTTGTTTCTGCGCGAAGCGCGGGCGCACCAGGGCCAGGACTGTGACTCTGACAGGTCAAGCCGCCGACCGATCGTCACTCAGTTGCCTGAAGGCTACATCGTCGTCGAACAGCACGTGGGCCGCGCCACCGCGCGCTGGCTGCTGCACGTCCGCTGCGGATGTGGCCACGGCTGGTTCGAGGGCAGGGCGAAGGCGCGCACCCGCTGCGCGGCCTGCGGCGAACAGATTCGCCTGGAGCTACAGACGCGGGACTGATGTCGGACTCCGAAAGGGCACAGGCCCCGGGTGCGGCACCGGGTCATCAGCATGCTAGCGATCGGCCTCGGCGGACTCCGGCGCCGCAGGCTCATGGACGCGCTCCGCTTCGGTTTGGCTGGCCATCCAGCGCACGAAAACCCAGTGGATCGCCGCCAACAGCAGCGCAGCGACCAGGACCAGTGCGATCGGCAGCAGCCAGGTCATGCGGGCGTTGTTCGTGCTCAGTCGCGAGGTCTCGCCAGTGCCACCAGATCCGGCACACGCGAGATGTCGGGGATCGCCAGGAAGTCCTTCTGCTGATAGCCCGGGTTCGGGTAGTGGTAGTAGCCCTGTCCGGTCGGCAGTCCGAGCAGTCCCTGGTCGATGAAGCGCTGCTTGACGTATGCGGCGTTACGCAGCATCTGCTCGTCGTTGTTGCGGGATCCCCAGTACTGGATGACGTTGAAGGCGGTCTGCATGCCCACCATGTCGACCATGCCCATCGGACCCATGGGAGCGCCCGGATTGCATTTCAGGTAAGTGCGATCGACATCCTCCGGCGTGGCCACTCCGTTGGTGACCAGGGACTGGGCGGCGTTCAGCAGCGGCACAAACCAGCTGTTGAGCACGTAGCCGTTCTGCTCCTTGCGGACAGGGATCGGCAGCATGCCGATCTCGATTGCAAACTCGGTAACCTGAGTAAGCGTGTCGTCCGAGGTGGTGGGGTGCGCCATGACCTCGGCCACGTTCATGAGCCAGATCAGGTTGGCGAAATGAAGCGCGCAGAATTTTTCCGGTCGGCCCGTGGCGGCTGCGAAATCGCTGGGCAGTAAGGTCGAGGAATTGGTGGCGAGCAGGGTGTGCTCGCGCAGCAGTGGCGCCAGCTTCGTGTAGGCGGCGGTCTTGGCGTCCGGATGTTCCGGCACCGATTCAATCACGAGGTCAGCCGCGGCGACCGACGCCGCCAGGTCGGTCGTGTAACTCAGGCGCGCGCGAGTCTGGGAAATCGCATCTTCGCTCGCCCCGAGGTCGGCACGGTAGATTCCCGCATAGTGGTCATGTGCCGCACGGCACCGCGCAATCGCGTCATCGGATACGTCGTAGGCAACGACCGTCTTGCCCCGAAAGGCGCTGTGCCAGGCGATCTGCCCGCCGAGTACACCCGAGCCAAGGGTCGTGAGGTTCCTGATACGCGACATACGAGTATTCCTTCAGCGGACGGTCGGATTGGATTCGCCCCGCTGCCCGCGCAGCGTTTGCACCGAGCCTACACCGTGCGTCGGGTCGCCGCCATCGGATGAATCTGGCGTGCAGCCCGCTGATCGGGCTGCCCGGTGACCTGACGCATGTGGAAGCTCGTGATCGGGCGCAGGTCGCGTGGCCATGTGGCTGGGCAGCGAGACGGTATTCGGGGAGGGCTGGGCAGAAGGAAGGAGTTCGGGTCCAGCCGTGCGTGACGAACCGAAGAAACCGGCGGCTATCGGAGCTAATCGCAGCGTCCCTCGCGGTCGCAGACATCGCCTGGCTCCGATGACGGCGCAGTGGACGAGCCTGCGTTGCCGGTTGATTCAGCCAGGGATTGCTGCAAGGCCTGGAGAAGTATCGTGGGGTCTTGCGCGCCGCTGACCGCGTATTTGCGGTCGAAGACGAAGCAGGGAACCGCGTTGATCCCGAACCGGGAGGCCTCGTCGATGTCGCGGCGGACCTCCGCGGCGAACTGGTTAGAGCTCAATACATGTCTTACGCCGTCGTCCCGCAGGCCGATGCGTGAGGCGAGATCGGTGAGCGTGGCGTGGTCGGCGATGTTGCGGCCGTCGGTGAAGTAGGCCTTGAAGAGCTGCTCCAGCATGGCGTCGCCCTTGCCTTCGGCGGCGGCGTGATGCGCGAGCCGGTGGGCGTCGAAGGTGTTGGCGACGACGGTCTGCTCGTAGTGGAACGACAGCCCGACCTGGCTCGCGCGCGCAGTCACGTCGGCCATTGCCTGACGCGCGAAGTCCAGGGACCAGCCCTTCCGCTCGACGGCGTGCTGCACGGCGTTGCGGGTGGGGTCGGACTTCGTGTCCGGCTGCAACTGGAAGCTCTTCCAGAGGACCTTGATGCGGTCGCGCTGCGGCAGTTGCGCGAGCGCGCTCTCGAACTTGCGCTTGCCGATGTAGCAGAACGGACAGATGACGTCGCTCCAGACCTCGACAGCGATCTTGCGTGAATAAGTCACGGTGGGGTTCCGGGAAGCGGTGGGGGGGGCATGGGTTCACCGGTGGCTGTGTCGGCCGCAGTGCCAGCAGACTGACTGGCGCTCGGCGTCTGTGGGTCCCAGCGCGCCAGCATTTGCAGAGTATCGTGCAGGTCATTGTCCGCGCGCTCGAGTGCGTACCACTTGCCGGTGGCAACGGCCGCCTCGGCGCGGGCGAGTCGCAGCAGTTCCACGCGCCTTGCGCGAATTTCGGCAACGGCACGCGCCGCGTCGCCGGGGTCGGGAATGACTGGGGCGGTGGATTTCTGGGCGTACCAGCGGATCGGGTTCCACTGGACCTGCATCGTCGCCGGAATGATCTCATTCACCATGGTGGGATAGGTCCCCTGCAGGCGCTCGACCTGTGAGTACAGGACCTGGGGTCCTTCGTAGGCTTCAACCAGGCTATTGACCAGATTCGCGTCGCGCAGCAGGCGCAGGTTGCCGGAATTGCGCAGTGCCTCGAAGCGGTCGTTGACGAGCCAGGGCGTTGCGCCGCGTGCGCTCATGGCGAACGCCTTCAGTAGCTCCATCGGGTCGTCGACCGGCGTCTCCGGGTCGCTCAAGAATCGCAGCACCGTGCCGAGGCCGTTCATCTTCTGGACCAAAGCGCGATTCTGGATTCTCTCGACGGTGCTGATGTTGCCGCGGATCTCGACCGCGACGTCGGCCAGGGACTCGTTCAGGATCCGCAGCTCCTCGCGGTCCTGTCGCCATTGATCGACCGCCAGTGCCGCGAGGATGCCGGCGACGATGATGAGGAATTCCGTAGCGAAGTGTTTCACGGGGACTCCACCGAGGTACGACACCGGCTGCAGTCTAGGCGCCACCGGCCTCCGTGGGAGAGGCGTTCATCACTGGCCCGACCGGCGCGGCTGGCCGCCGGGTCGAAGCGCGGTCGCTGGCCAGCCCTGTGCGTCTGCACATTGCGGCGCTTCGGGTTCTCCACTGGGCGGCATTCAGCAGCGGCGCCAGCTTCGTGTAGGCGGCGGACTTGGCGTCCGGATGCTCCGGCACCGATTCAATCAAGAGGTCAGCTGCGGCGACCGAGGCCGCCGGGTCGGTCGTGTAACTCCGATGCGCATGAGTCTGGGAAAACGCGGCTTCGTTCGCCCCGAGGTTAGTCCGGTAAATTCGGCATAGTGACGGGAAAATTAAACATAATATACATTATGCGTACTCCACGACCAGGCGGAACGGATGCTACTCCAGCAGCTCTGGCGGGATTGCCACTCCGGCCACGCGGAGAATTGCGTTGGATATCCTGCGCTGATGGCCGCGAGTTGCGTGGGCAATTCGCCAACGCGAGCGCTCGCTGGTCATCGCGCGGGCCATCGCCGGACTGGGTGACGACCTCGGACTGGAGATGACGGCCGAAGGTATCGAGCGTCCCGAGCAACTCGCGCTGCTGTTGAGGAACCGCTCGAACGGCCTGCAGGGATACCTGTTGTCGAGGCCGGTCCGGGAGCCGGACCTGATGGCATGCATCAGCGAAATGCCGGCGCGCATGCAATCGATGCTGTTGGCCGATCCTGCGCTGGCGACTGCGACGACCGGGTCGGGCTCTACGGGCGGGTTCGCGAGGCCGACCCTGGTGCACACCAGCTGGCCGGGCCCGGCGCGGGCAGCTGGGCTGCCGATTGGCGGCGCAGGTGAACTGCCCTGCCCTGCTCGATCAGGGCTTCAGGTCGTCGGCCTGCTGGAGCAGGTAAAGGACGATCGAACCCAGCATCACCATGGCTACGAAATACATCTTCAGTCTCCACGCCGTATAAAGCGCTTTCAACGCGCCATGATGATCAGATGCAGCGACGCGCGCAAAAGTTGCAGCCGGAAATGTGAGCCGCCACGCGGAAAGGAGACAGTCATGCAGATCGTTTCACCGAAGGACAGCGTCAGTGCCGAGGAATGGCAGTTGCGCTGCGACCTCGCGGCCTGCTATCGGCTGGTCGCGGCCTACCGCTGAAGTGACCTGGTGTTCACGCACGTCAGCGCACGGATTCCCGGGCCGGGGCATCATTTCCTGATCAACCCCTACGGGCTGATGGTTCGAGGAGATCACGGCGTCCCCACTGGTCAAGGTGGACCAGGACGGCAGGAAGGCGCTGCGCGACGATGAAAAGCAGCGGCTGCAGGCCGACCTGGGAGCGGCGAATTTCCTGATGCTGCGCAACCACGGCCTGCTGACGGTTGGCCGGACGGTCCCCGATGTGTTCATGTCGATGTACCTGTTCGAGAGTACGTGCCGGATCCGGGTCGACGCACAGGCCGGGGGCGAAGTCGTGCAGGTTAACCCGGCAATCGTGCAGGGTATCGCCGAGGTCATGAAGACGGCCACGATGGGCATGGGCATGGGCATGGGCGCGGCGCTGGCCTGGCCCGCACTGTTGCGCAAGCTCGAGCGCACGGACCCCGGTTCCAGGACTGGAGGTCGTCGTCCTGCCGCCCCGCCCTCGGCCTTGTCGGCCGTGGGCTTGGGCTGGCGCGAAACGTTACTTCAGTTCGAGCCTGTTGTAGACCTTCTTGACGCCCTTGACTCTTTTGGCCGCGTTCGCGGCGGCCTTTCGGCTATTGTCGCCGTGGACGAAGCCGCTCAACAGGACGTAGCCGTTGTAGACATCGGAGTTGATGTTCCAGGCCTTCGAGGCGTCCAGGTCCGCCAGCCTTGACGTCAGCGTCGCGTGAATCGTCGTGTCGTCGATCACCTGCCCAGCCGAACGGTCCTTCTTGATGACAACCAGCCCGTCGTACACCTTCGACACGCCCTTGACCGACTTGGCGGCAGCGATGGCCGCCTGTTTCTCAGCGTTGGTTTCCAGGAAACCGCCCAGCGACACCCGGCCGCCGGACACTTCGACGTTGATCGCGGTCGAAGGCACGCCCTTGGTCTCGATCAGCTTCGCCTTGACCGACGCGGAGATCGTCGTGTCATCCACTTGCTCGCCAGCCGTCTTGTCTGCATGCGCAGGCGCGACGAACGCAAGACAGGACAGCGCAGCCAGCAGCGTCAACTTGATTGTCTGCATCGGAGGCTCCTCGAGACTAAGCAGGGTTCGGCAGCATTTGTCTCTGCCGGGTGCCGCAGGGTATCCGAACTCCAGGCACCCACCAATTGGTTCGTGGTTGACGGGCCGTAGGCCGGCGCGCCCTGTCGCGGCATTGACGCTGCTGCTAAAAGCCAGTACCTTGTCGGCACAAGGTACTGGTTGTGAGACATGACCGCTGAATCCAAGCTCGCTCCTATCCGCAAGGGACTCCTGGAATTCCTGGTGTTGAAAATCGTCGGTGCCCGCAGTGTCTACGTGCCCGACATCCTGCGCCGGCTGGCCGGAACGGAATTCACGACCCAGGAGGGGACGCTCTATCCCCTGCTCAGCAAGCTGCGCCGCGAGGACCTGGTGATGTACGAATGGCAGGAATCGGATGCGGGACCACCCAGGAAGTATTACCGTCTGACGGACGCGGGGCGGGCGCAGCTCGGTGCGCTCGACGAATATTGGGGCCAGATCAATCGCACCATCGCCGACATTGGACACTGAGCCATGCAACGCATCTTCGTCACGGTCATCCTGAATCGCAGCACGCTCCAGTTCGAGGAGACGGCGTATGAGCGCCTGCGCGAATACCTCGCCGAGGCGACGCGACTGCTGGCCGGGAATCCAGACCAGCGCGAAATCCTGGGCGACCTCGAGCAGGCCGTCGCTGACCAGTGCCATCGCCGGATGCGAGCAGGCCAGGCCGCAGTGACCCTGCTCGAACTCGAACCGGCCCTCGAAGAGATCGGGCCGGTGCAAGTCCCGGGTGCCGCGACGGCCGGCGAACGCTCAGCTCACGACAACACGCGACCGCTGCAGCAGGTCAGCGAGGGTGCCTTCGTCAGTGGCGTGTGCCGCGGGCTCGCGCGCTATTTCGGCTTGAACGTGACGCTGTTGCGTGTCTTCGCGGTGCTGCTGCTGCTGCTGAGCGGCGGCGGGATGATCGCGGTCTACCTGGCCTTGATGATGTTGCTGCCATATGCGCCCCTGGCGCCCGGCAGTTCGCCGGGCATCGGCTGGCTGCCGACGAAGTGTCGCGAGTTCGTGGAATTCCTGCGCGGCAAGTTCAGCACAGCGACGAACTGAGCCAGCCGTCAACGGCAGCCGGCGTGTGGACGCCGATGGAGTTCTTGCGCACAATGGACGCCACGCGCCGCATTTTTTGTGCGCGGTCGTCCTGCCGCTCGTTTCCCAAACTCACAGTTCGGGATTAGTCCAGCGACGCGGCAGGGCGAGCTTTCTCCCGAGCCCTGGAGAGTCCGCGCGTCGCGACATCGCGCCGTACACTGGTTGCTGAGCCGGCGGACGAGTGCCGCCGGGTGCGCAATGGAGAGCCACGATGTTGATCGACTATCTTCTGCCGGGACTCGTCATTGCGTATGTCCTGTGGCGGATCCTGTCGTCCATCCGGATGCGGCGTCGCCTGCCCGCCCTGCTGAAGGAGGGGGCGCAGATCGTGGACGTGCGCAGCCCCGAGGAATTTTTCGCCGGGCACGCCCCCGGCAGCAGCAACATTCCGCTCCAGGACCTCGAGCAAGGCGCTGCTGACCTTGACTCCGAGAAGTGGGTGATCGTCTGCTGTGCGTCGGGCACGCGCAGCGCAATGGCGCGACGGAAGTTGCGTGGCCTCGGCTTTGGCCGTGTACTGAACGCCGGGTCCTGGCGGACGCTCGCCTGACCACGCTCTGCGGCCGCCTGCCACGATTCGCCGATGAAATACCTGCAGCGCCAGACGGAGCACGAAATCACGCTGGAACCCGTGGAACCGGCGGTCGCCGCGGTGATCCTGCTGCACGGCCTGGGGGCTGACGGATGGGACTTCGTGCCGATCGCGGGCGAACTGGGGCTGCCCGATGCGCTGCCGGTTCGCTTCGTGTTTCCTCATGCGCCGATGCGCCCGGTCACCGTGAATGCCGGATACGTGATGCGTGCCTGGTACGACATCAAGGCATTCACGCCCGAGGGCCGCGCCGACACCGCAGGACTGGCGGAGTCGGTGCAGCGGATCAACACCTGCCTCGAACAGCAGGTCGCGAGGGGCGTGGAGTCCGACCGCATCGTGCTGGCCGGTTTCTCGCAGGGCGGTGCGGTGGCGCTCGAGTGCGGTCTTCGCTACCCGCGGCGGCTCGCGGGCTTGTTGGCGCTCTCAACCTACCTGCCCTTCCCTGCCCGCCTTGCCGCCGAGAAAGCGGCAGCCAACGCGGCGCTGCCGATCCTGGTGTGCCACGGTCGAATGGATCCGGTAGTGCCTGTCGCGATGGGCCTCGAAGCCCGCGACGTGCTGGTGGCACTCGGGTATGTCGTCGAGTGGCGCGAGTATCCGATGCAGCACGAGGTGTGTGCGCCGGAACTCGCGGAGATCGCGCGCTGGCTCGGGAACAGGCTTGGCGGCACGATGAACCGCGGGTGAGTCGCGCGCCGCACATCTACGTGGACGCGGACGCGTGCCCGGTGAAGGCCGAGACGGTCAAGGTCGCGGGACGCCACGGGCTGCCGGTCGTCTTCGTTGCAAACTCGTGGCTCGCGCTGCCGCGCGCGCCGGCAGTGCGCATGCAGGTCGTGTCCGGGGCATTCGACGCGGCCGACGACTGGATCGTCGAGCAGGTGACACGCGACGATATCGTGATTACCGCGGATATCCCACTCGCGTCGCGTGCACTCGGCAAGGCTGCACGGGTGCTCGGACCGTCCGGCAAGCCGTTTACCGGGGACAACATCGGCAATGCCATGGCTACGCGCGAGTTGATGGCGGACCTCAGGGCCTATGGCGTCGGTGGCGGTCCTGCGCCGTTTTCACCCAGGGATCGGTCGCGTTACCTCGAGGCGCTCGAGAGCATCGTGCGGTTGTCGAAGTCCGGCCGCGGACTCGCTTAGCCGCGTCACGCCGACCCGGATGGCGTAATCTTGTCGCACTGGGCGGCACGCCTGCCGTCGACTCCAAGCACATCACAATGAAACATTCGACTAGCGAACCGGTGGCCGCAAGCTTTGGCGATCTCGGCCTCAGCGCCCCGGTCCTCGAGGCCATAGCTGACGTCGGCTACGAATCGCCATCGCCGATCCAGGCGGCGACCATCCCGGTGCTGCTGGCCGGCAGTGACATGCTCGGCCAGGCCCAGACCGGCACTGGCAAGACGGCCGCGTTCGCGTTTCCGATCCTGAGCCAGATCAAGGTCAGGGGCGGTCCGCCACAGTGCATCGTGCTGGTACCGACCCGCGAGCTCGCCATCCAGGTCGCGGAGGCGTTCCAGAAGTATGCGTCGAAGATAAAGGGCTTCCACGTGCTTCCTATCTACGGCGGACAGAGCTACACGCCTCAGCTGATGAGCCTGAAACGCGGCGCGCACGTTGTCGTCGGCACGCCGGGCCGCGTCATGGACCACATCAAGCGCGGCACGCTGGATCTCGGCGGCGTCACCTGCCTGGTGCTCGACGAGGCCGACGAGATGCTGCAGATGGGGTTCGTGGACGACATCGAGTGGATACTCGAGAAGACACCGCCGACGCGGCAGGTGGCGCTGTTCTCCGCCACGCTGCCGAGCCCGATACGCCGCATCGCCCAGAAGCACCTGCGCGAGCCAGTCGAAGTCACGATCACCAGCCGCACGAGTACGGCCGCTAACATCCGCCAGCGCTACTGGGTCGTAAGCGGCGTGCACAAGCTCGACGCGCTCACCCGCATCCTGGAAGCCGAACCGTTCGACGGCATGCTGATCTTCACCCGCACCAAGCAATCGACGGTGGAACTCGCCGAGCGGCTCGAGGCGCGCGGATTCGCGGTAGCCCCATTGAACGGAGACATGCAGCAGAAGGACCGCGAGCGAACGGTCACCCGCCTGAAAAGCGGGCAACTCGACATCCTGGTGGCCACCGACGTTGCAGCACGTGGGCTCGACGTCGAGCGGATCAGCCACGTCGTCAACTACGACGTGCCCTACGACACCGAGTCCTACGTGCATCGCATCGGTCGCACGGGCCGCGCCGGGCGCAATGGCGAGGCGATCCTGTTCATAACTCCCCGAGAACGCAACATGCTGCGTTACATCGAGCGTGCGACCCGCTCGCCGCTCGAGCCGATGGAGCTGCCGACGATTGCCGACGTGAACGAGCAACGCGTGACGCGTTTCCGGCAACGCATTACGGAGGCACTTGCCGCTGGACAGGCCGAGCCGTTCCGCAGCCTGATCGAGGAGTACGAACGCGAGCACGATGTCCCGGCTGTAGAGATAGCGGCTGCGCTCGCAGGCCTGTTGCAGGGCGGCAGCCCGCTGCTGCTCAAGGAGAGAGTGCGCGAGGCATTCGGTGCCGGGGCGGGCATGGAACCACCTGACCGCGAAAGGGTCGGATCGCGCGACACTCGCGACACTCGCGACACGGGGCGCGATTCATCGGCGGTTGCCGAGCGACTGTCTGAAGAGGATACCGAGACCTACCGCATCGACGTTGGCTACGTCCACGGCGTCAAGCCGGGCAACATCGTCGGTGCCATCGCGAACGTCGCCGCCATCGAGGGACGGCAGATCGGGCACGTGGACATACGGGAAGATCACACCTTCGTCGGTCTGCCCAGGGGCCTGCACGCGAAGATTCTCTCGGAGCTGACGAAGACGCGCGTCGCGGGCCGGATGCTGAATATTTCCCCCGCCTCACACGTTCCGCCGAAGCCGTTGCGCAAGCCGCCGAAGCGACCGCCGGGTGGAGCGCCCAAGAAGCGGGCTCGCCCTCGTTGAAGTGTTGGGCGGCCACTCGCCGCCACGAACCGCGGTCACTCCGGCGTTCCTTCGTGGCCCATAGGATCGGTCGAAAGCGGATACTCGTACTCGACGAAACCGCTGAAGCTGGCAACGCGGTCGTACAGCAAGCGGGCCGTCTCGTTCGTTTGGTGCGTTAGCCAGTAGAGCCTGCCAGCGCCCTGCTCGCGGGCAAGCCTTGCAACGGCATCGATCAGTCCCCGGGCGATGCCGCGGCCGCGCCAGGCCGGATCGACGAAGAGATCCTCAAGGTAACACGACTTGTTCGTCCACGTCCCGGTGTGGAAAAGACAGTGAGTGATGCCGACCAGACGGCCATCGTCGTGTGCGCCGAATCCCTGGATGCGGTCGCCTGACATCAGCCGATTCCACGTCCGTGCGTACGCCGCGTCCGGAAGTACCGTTTCGTAGAAGGTCTTGTACCCGCGTGCCAGGACTTCCCACTCTTTCCGGTCGGCGGCTCCAAGCGGCAGGACTTCGAAACTCATGGCGTACTCCCGTACCAGCGTATCGTCCGGCCGTCCCAAGCGCCTTCCGTTGGCGTGTCAGGAACCGAGCAACGCCTCGGCAAGCCGACCTGCCGCTTCCGGTGCATACACGAAGAACAGCGAGGGCTCCGTCAGTTCGAGTTCCAGCACGACCGGGCTGCCGTTATCGTCGTGGATCAGGTCCATGCGGGCATAGAGCGGCTGCTCGAGCGAACAGGCACGAAAGGCCGCGTCCGCCACGCGCATCTCCTCGGCGTCCGGCTCCCTCTGGGTTATCTGTTCGGGGGCGAACAACCCAGCCACCAGCGCATCGTCGAGACGCAACAGCGGACCCTTGCGGATCGCATGGCTGTAGCTTCCGCCGATGTAGATCACCGCAGTCTCGCCATGGTGGTCCACTCGCGCGAGGTATGGCTGCAGCATCACGCTGCGCCCGCAGGCGAGCAGGCGCGCGATGTGTGCTTCAGCCTTGCCACGATCTTCAATGCGATAGCGGGCAGCGCCGCGGGATCCTGCCCCGACCGACGGCTTGACGACGAACTGCTCAAACGAACTACAGCTTCCGACCGTAAACGCCCCGTTTCCGCCTTCGATGAACCGGGAGAATTCCGCAACGGCGTCCATGCCGGGCTCGACGAAGCGCGTCGGCACCACTGGCACGCCGGCGTGTGCGAGGTGTACGAGGTAGTGCTTGTCGGTGTTCCAGCGCACGACAGCTGGAGGATTCACCAGCCTGGTTCGCTCAGAGCAGCGCTCGGCCCAGTCCAGGAATTCGTCCAGCCGGTCCGCATAGTCCCAGGTCGAGCGAAGCATCGCGACGTCGTAGCGGCCCCAGTCGACGTCCGCATCGTCCCAGAATGGGGTGTCCACGACCGCCCCCTGGTTCTGCAGCGCCAGCAGCAGAGGCGGCATGTCCTCGTCGAGGGCCAGTGCCGCGCGGGCGGTGACCAGTGCAACTTTCAGGCTCATGCGCGCGACTGTACCGGGAGTTCCCGGCGCGGGCCACCCGTCAGCCAAGCACCAGCGCATAGTCGTCGCGCTTCATCGCTCTTGCCAGCCGTATCCCCATGACCGCCTCGCCGCCCGCCCGCCGGACCAGCGAGTCGAGACGCGAACGCGCTTCGCCCTGGAGGGCGCGTGCGTAGGCGGCCGCCTTGTCGAAGTGCCAGAGGCCGTGCGGCGAGCTTGCTCGATTGATAGTGATGCCGCGCCACCGATACTCGATCGGGCCGAGTGTCGGATGAATCTTGCGCTCCCCGGTCGATGTGACCAACCGACCAGCCGGCATCGACCGATCGGCCTCGATCCACGCGTTGTAGTGCGCTGCTTCGGCCAGCAACTGCGGGCCCCAGTCCTGGAAGACGAGTCTCAGCACTGAATGGAGTGATTCGGGAATCGTATCGTCTGCCGGAAACGATTCGGGTATGGACGGAAACTCCCGGTCGACAATCGCCGGGAGGTTCATGCGCTCGGTCCAGTTGAACACGTTCGTCGCCCGGTTCTTCATCAGCGTGGCCGGCACAGGGTCGCGCGCGAGGTGCGCGAACAACGGTGCCATGAATCCGAAGTCAGCGATGCTGGGGCGCCCGCCCAGCAGGTACGGCCACTGCTGGAAATGCTGGTCCAGCGCGTCGAGAAGCTCGCAATAGGCGGCTTCGACCGTGGGTATCGTCGTCTCCGTCACGCCCAGCGGGGGCAGGAAACCATTGAAGTAGTCCATCAGCTGCCGGCCGGCCTCGTTGCGTGCCATGCGGTCGGGTCCCGAATAGACGGCGCGGCCGAACTCTGCTCGCAGGAAACTCTCCTGCTCCGCTCGGTACGACCAGCGGTAATGCATTCCAGGCGGCAGCAGCGCTTCCGAGCCGAACGCGCCGAGCAGCCATGCCACGGCCTTCTGTACTGGCGTGTCCGGAATCATGATCGGGCTTGGGAACTCGCGTTCCAGGTGCTCGATCATGTCGGTCGTATCCTGCATCAGGCTCCCGCCTGGCGTCTCAAGCACCGGAACCACGAAGTGCCGGATGGCCGGGACGATGCGCGTCGCGAATGCAGGGTGCGCCGGCATCAGCTCGCGGTACGGCACCCGTTTCTTGATCAGGTATGAGCGGATCTTGCCCGTGTAATACGAATGCGGGCTGCCCCAGAGAACGTACGTGTCTCTTGCCGTCATGGTCTGCCTCTGTGGGTCATGTACGAACGCAGGTATCGACGGCGATCCAGGGGGGGGCTCGGGTCAGCGCGACAGGATGTGGATCGCGACGGCGGCTTCCTCGATGCCCTGCAGGCCACCGCCATTTTCCTGGATTGCGTGGCGGGCACCTTCCACCTGCCGGGCCCCTGCTTCACCACGCAGTTGCGTGACGAGTTCGTAGAGCTGGCCGATGCCGGTCGCACCCAGCGGGTGGCCCTTGGACTCGAGGCCTCCCGACGGATTGATCGGGATCCGGCCGCCGAGCGTGAACTCGGCGCGTTCGGCCGCCGGGCCGCCGCCGCCGAACGGAACGAAGCCAAGATTCTCCGACTGGATGATCTCGCCCATTGCCGAGGCGTCGTGAACCTCGGCCACGTCGATGTCCTCGGGCCCGAGCCCCGCGATCTCGTAGGCCTTCAGCGCGGCCAGGCGTCCTGCGCTCTTCTGCGGCTCGTCGAGGCCGCGATGCGTGAAGCTGCCGATGACGCTCGCGGCCACCCTGATGCAGCGCTTCCGGTTTGCGCCGATGCGCTTCAGTCCTGCTTCGGTGCACAGGATCGCCGCCGCGGCACCATCGGACAGTGGGGCGCACATCGGCAGCGTGATCGGGTAGGTGATCGGCGGAGCGGCAAGCACCTCGTCGATCGTGAACGGCTTGCGGAACTGTGAAAACGGGTTGTGCACCGAGTGCTGGTGGTTCTTGGCACACACGGCGGCGATCTGTCGCTGCGTCGTGCCGTAGGTCCGCATGTGCCAGCGGCACATGGCAGCGTAGATCGCCATGAACTTGCTGTACGGGCGATCGGACTCGGAACCGGGCGGCGGCACGATACCCTCGCCCATCCGGACCAGCGTCTGGTAGTTCTCCTCGGCGCGCGAGACGTCCCAGCCACCTTCGAAAACCGCGAATGACTTGACCTTGTCCGGGATGTTCATCTTTTCGCTGCCGATCGCCAGCGCGACGTCGGCCGTGCCCGCCTTGAGGCTCTGCACCGCGAGGTTGAAGCCGGAACTGCCCGAGGCGCAGGCGTTCTCGATGTTGTAGACCGGAATTCCCTCGATGCCGATCTTGCTGAACACGACCTGGCCTGGAATCGAGATCTGGCCCTGAAGCGGGCCGTTCGTCACGCCGGAGTAATAGGCGACGCCGATGTCGCCGACCTGGCATCCTGCGTCCTGCACTGCGCCTCGAAGCGCCTCCCCGGCGAGGTCATCAATCGAGCGCTCCGGGTGGCGCCCGAACACCGTCATCGCGATCCCGGCAACGTAGATGTCAGTCACTGTAGCTCCTGTAGTCTTCGGTCGCCGGTGCGCCGCGTCCGGCTACTTGGCGATCATCTTGAGTATGGCCGGGTAGGCATTGGGTAACCAGCGGCTGAGCCAGTACAGCGAGCTCGACTTGTTCCCGGTAATGACGCGCTTCTTGCCGCGCGCCACGCCCGAAATGATGTCGGCGGCGCACGTTTCAGGAGGGGTGATCAACATTTTCTCCGCCATGCCCTCGAACGCCGCTTCCTCGGCCCCGGACGCTGCGCAACGACGCCCCGCCTTTTCGATACTGGTCCTGATGCCGCCGGGGTGCACGCACACTGCCCGCACACCGGTGCCGTCGAGTTCACTCCACAGGCACTCGGTCAGGCCACGCACGCCGAACTTCGAGATGTTGTACGCGCCCTGCAACGGGAATCCGACCAGCCCGAACACGCTCGAGATATTGACGATGCAGCCCTCGCGTTGCGCCAGCATCATCGGCAGGAAGGCCTTGGTGCCGTAGATCACGCCCCACAGGTTGATGCCCAGCTGCCACTCGATTTCCTCGATGGAGAGGTGCTCAATCGTGCCGACGACCGTGGCGCCGGCGTTGTTGATCACGAAGTGCGCGGTACCGAAGTCGCGCGTCACGTCGTCGGCGTGCGCGAACATGGCCTGGCGATTCGAGACATTGAGCGGATAGCCGCGGGCTTCTGCCCCGGCCGGCAACGATTGCATCGTTTCCGCGAGTCCTGCCGCGTTGATGTCCGAAAGCGCCAGGCGCGCGCCCTTCGCGGCGAGCTGCTGCGCCAGCGCCCTGCCGATGCCGGATCCCGCGCCGGTGACGACGGCGACCTTGCCCTTGAATGTATTCATCGACGTCGCCCTCGGGGTTGAAGCTCAGATCTTGCGCGTGGCGTCCTGCCAGTAACGCGCGCGCAGGTCTTTCTTCAGCACCTTGCCGACCGGGCTGCGCGGCAGTGCAGCGACGAAGTCCACCGACTTCGGCGCCTTGACCGAGCCGAGCTGGTCCTTGCAGAGCTTGATGATCTCCTCCGCGCTCGCGAGCTGGCCGGCATTCAGTTCGACGACTGCCTTGACGGCTTCGCCCCACTGCTCGTCCGGCACGCCGATGACGGCACAATCCTGCACCGCCGGATGGCTCCAGATGACCTGCTCGACTTCGCTCGGGTACACATTGAAGCCGCCGGAGATGATCATGTCCTTCTTGCGGTCGGTGATGTGCAGATAGCCTTCGCCGTCGATGTGGCCGATGTCACCGGTGTGCAGCCAGCCGTCGATGATGGTCTCGGCGGTCTTCTCCGGTGCCTTGTAATAGCCTTTCATGACGAGGTCGCCACGCACGCAGATCTCGCCCGTCCCGCCCTGGGGCAGGATCTCATTCGCTTCGTTCATGATCTCGGTGCGTATCAGCGGATTCGGACGCCCGACCGACGACAGCCGCTCATCGGAGGCGAGCTTGCCGTTCACGACATGTTCGCTCGGCGGCAGGTAGGAAATCGACGCCGGAGCCTCGGTCTGCCCGTAACCGCCCATCATCACCGGTCCGATGACTCTGATCGCCTGCTTGAGCTTGTCGACCGACATCGGCGCCGCGCCGTACATCAGGTACTTCAGCGACGAGAAATCGACCTTCTTGCCCAGGTCCGGGATGTCGAGCAACCGGTAGATCACGGTGGGCGGCAGGAAGAACTCGGTTACCCGGTACTTCGGGATCGCAGCCAGCATCAACGCCGGGTCCGGCTTCGTGACCACCACCACCGTGCCGCCACGTGTCGTGCAGGGCACCGACAGCAGCCCCGCCGTGTGGGTCATCGGCGCAGCGGCGAGGTTCACGGGCTTCTCGTCGCCACCGTAGGGGCAGCCGATCAGAAAGTGCGCGCAGAAAGTCTGCGCGCTGCGGTGCGTGTTCATCACGCCCTTCGGCATTCCTGTCGTACCACCCGTTGCCGACAGCATCACCATGTCGTCGAGGTCGACCGGCACTTCGGGCCGCGTCGATGGCTGTCCGGCGACCCAGCCCTCGAGCGACTGGGCACCAGGAAAATCCGGCAGGTCGCCGTCGATGCAGATCCAGAGCTTGATCTTCGGCAGGCGTGGCCGCAGTTCGGCAACCGCCGGCGCGAAATACTTCTGGAAGAACAGCACCTCGCAGTCGAACGCGTCCAGCACGTAGTGGTTCTCGTCCGGAGGATTGCGTGCACCGACCGGGATCCAGCACATGTTCGCCCGCCAGATCCCCAGGGTGCAGGTCCAGGCCATGACGTCATTGGTGGCCCAGACCGCGCCCTTGGTCTCCTTGGGGAGTCCAAGCCCAAGCAGCCCGTTCGCGATGCGGCACGACAGCTCGCCGACCTCGTTGAACGAGTACTCGCGCTCATCCTGGATGTAGGCGACCCCGGTCGGGTTGCTGCGCCAACCCCGATCGAAAAAATCAATCATTGCCATGTTCGTCTCCCTCGCCCAGGGTGCTGCGCCCTATCCGGGCGCAGCCTGCCCATCCGCGGCCTGCCTTTACAGTTCCGTGACCGTCGCGCGCGCGAGACCGCGCTGCTCCAGGAAGCCAAGCAGGTAGCGATGGCCGAAGGCCTCGCAGCCAGAGACGAAGCCAGCCTTGTTGAACTCGCCGTCGAGCAACTTGATCGCGGCCGCGACCTGCACCGCTCCGGTGGAAATGTAGGGCGTGATGCCGTGGACCGTGGCCCGCACGGCCGCAAGCTGGCCGCGGCCGATCGCAAAATCCACGGTGCGCGCCACGGTCGTGCGTTCCCGCGGCGGCATCGAGGGCGTGGTCGAATCGACGATCTGCTTGATGACCGCGTCCTGCTGCTCCTTTGGAAGATCCTTGTATTCGGCATCCCATTTCTGGCCGAGCGCCTGCACCATCCTCATCACGTTGTTGTCGTAGAAACCGACGGATGAACTGCAGCTGCGCACCCGCGGGTCACGCTCGAAATAGACCGGCAACGACGTGCCACCCCAGGGCAGCGTGAACACGGGCTGCACGAAATTGGGATCGACGACATTGACGGTGGCGTCGATGGCGTGTGGTACCAGCTTGTTTTCCCAGAGATAACAGGATTCCGAGCGATACAGCTCGAAAATAGAGGCCGTGGAGCCCACCGTCACGCCCGAGGCGCCGCCACGCGGGCCGCGACAGAGCGTCGCTGTTTCCAGCACGTCGACCCCGGGCGTCTCCAGCGCCAGGTGTGCGGCGATTTCGACGAATGTGTACATGTAGGCGATGGACGGCGACACCACAAGGCCGGCCTGACGGTACTGCTCGCCGAACCGGTCGCGGACGGCACGCATGTAGCCCTGCTCGCCGGTCGTGTCGATGTGGTGGCAGCCGGCCTTCAAGGCGGCTTCCACCGCAGTCAGGCCGAAATTGACGAAGGGTCCCACCGTGTTGCAGACCACCTTCGCGCCCTTGAATACCTTGATGAGCGCTTCGACCGTGTGCTCGACCTCGACGACTTCATAGGTCGCCGACTCGAGGCGCACGACACGCTCGGCCATCATTTCCTTCACGCGCTTCGCGTTGCGCGCGACGGCGGTGAACGGGATCTGCTGGTCGATCAGCCAGTCCATGATCAGCATGCCGGTGTAGCCGCTGGCTCCGTAGACGACGACAGGGTACTTGGCCATTCGCATTCTCCTCGTGATTCGGTGATGCGCCCGGTGAGCGGGCCTCGTTGATGTCAGCAGTAAGCGTTTGTGTCGATCCTGATCGTCAGTTCTGCGACCAGCCTTCGGCATAGAGTTGCTGCGCGAGCAAGCCGAGTCGCATGGTAAGCACGTAGTTTTCGCCGTCCTCGATCAGTGCGACGCGTGTGTCACGGTACAGCCGCTCGATCGGGTATTCGCGCGAAGTCGCAGAGCCGCCGAACAGCTGGAAGGCCTCGTCCACCACCTTCATGGCTTCCTGGGTGACCGTGACCTTGGCGGCCGCGGTGACATAGGGGTGGGTCAGCGGCGAGGTCCTGGCGAACGTGAGCGAGCGCCTTGCCACCGAGCGACACACTTCCACGCGGCGCAGCATGTCGCCAATGCGGTAGCGCGTGAGCTGGTGATCGATCAGCGGCCGGCCGCCCTGCCGCCGTTCGTGGCAGTACTGCAGCGCCAGCTCGAACGCCGCGCGCGCGACACCGGTGAAAACCTGTGCCATCAGCGTGCCGGCGAACGACCAGACCGAGGCGAGGTTGCCGTAGTAGTCGTCCTTCAGGGCGATGGCGAAGCGCTTCGGAATCCTGACGTTGTCGAAGTAGATCTCGCCCTGCGGCAGGGAGCGCTGGCCGATCTTGTCCAGCGGCTTGCCCTTGGAAACGCCGGGCAGGTCGAGCGGGATGATCACGGCCATGCCGTGCGAACGGCCTTCGCCGTCGAAGAACCCGCCGTCGTACTCGGCGCCGATGTAACCGAGCGCGACCTGCGCCACGGCGCCGTTCGAGACCCAGGCCGAGCACTGTCCATTGATGACGATCTCGTCGCCCTGCAGTCTGCCCCACATGTTTCCCTTGCTGCCGGGCTGTCCCGCCGGCCACTCGCGCGCCATGTCGAAGACCTGCACGTCGCTGCCCTTGTCGGGGTGCGTGATCATCCAGCAGCCGATGCGACCGGTGCAGAGGTCGACCAGTTCCTGGTTGCCTATCGTGGCCGCCATCTCCCTCGGGAAACCGGCCACGCCCAGCGTGACGGCAAGCCCCGCATCGCCCCAGCCTTGCTCTTCGCCGATCAGCGACTCCATCCGGACGGCGACATCCGGCGGCAGTTCGGCCAGCATGGACGGGTCGAGCCCGAGCTTTGCGAACTCGGTGAACACGCCGTAATACGGCGAGCCCGGCGCGATCACCTGCTCGGCGGTCATCTTGTCCAGTTCGGCACCGAGCGGTCGCATTACGTCCCTGGCAAACCGGTGGAGGACTCCCTGCACCGCAGACTCCTCCTCGGACATCGGCGGTTCAAAACCCGATAGCCCCGCGGCAGGCAGGGTCAGCTTCGATTTCAGGGTCATCATGACTGCAGTCCCCGCATTTTGGATTCAGCCACTGATTGTGGCCGTACGTCGCGGTGGCGCCTTTCAGGGAACAAGCGTATTTTTGTCAAAAATCACTCATCACTTCCGCAGGGGCTCCAGTGGCTGCGTCGGTCTGGTTGAATGTACGGAGGGATCTCGGCCACCAGCCGATCGTCGCTGGCCGAATCAGCGGCTCGACACCGATTTTCATTGAGCGGTACCTGTACCAGGCCATCGACCGTACCGTCTCGGGGCTGGGCTGCACGGGCCTCGTCGTGCAGTTCGGCGGCGGACCTGTCCGGGAGGGCGAGCCGGACCACTGGCGCAGCACGAATCTGCCATCGCAATCGTTGCTGATCCCCAAGGGCGTGCCCACGCACTGGCACTACTCGGGCACGGTCGATTTCGCCGTCATCTACCTGCTCGAAGGCGGCGGCAGCGGCATACAGAATCTCGAGCTGCTGGCGCAGGCGCGAGTCGCGCCACTGTCGTTCAGCGACCCGTTGGTCGGGGCCGCGGCGCAGCAGCTGCTCGTCGAACTGCACAAAGGACCCGGTGCCGACGAAGGCTTCACGGAACGCCTCGCGGGCGTGCTGCTCGAGCAGGCATTCAGGGCTCTGTCCAGCCCGGGATCGCGTGGCATCAATCCGCGCCACGTGCATTTCTCGCGGCTGCAGGCGGTGCTTAATTTCGTCCATGACAACCCGGCGGGGAACCTCTCCGTATCGAACCTGGCCGCGCTTGCGGACGTCAGCCAGGCACATTTCTGCCGAATTTTCCGCGATGCGATGGGCGTACCGCCGCATCGCTACGTGCTGGCGACCCGCATGGACCTGGCCCGCAAGCTGCTGGCGCAGTCCAGCATGCCGATCTCGCGGATCGCCGAGGAAACCGGATTCAGCTCGCAGAGCCACCTCACGGCCAGTTTTCGTTCGGCGCACTCGACGACGCCGGCCGAGTATCGATCCAACCGCAGTCGCACGATGCCGCGTCGCGGGGCCGCAGCGCAGGTACGCACGTAGCCCCGTTTTTATTTGCAGTTCCGCAGCGTATATTCCCATCAGGATGCCATCGGGCCGAGCCGCGCGCGCCAAATATTTGAGACTCAACATCACTAAACTGTCGTAAGCCCATCTAAAATAAAGAATATTGACGTGGAAAATTTCGACCTCGAGAGCAGGAACCACTCTCACCTGCGCGCAGCCGTGCTGCAACTCATCGGCGCCGGGCCCGTGAAACAGCGATTGTGCGAGGCGGCGCTGCGTCACCTGAGCGACATCGATCCCGGCCGGCTTCCCCGGGACGTCGCCGAGCACTTCCAGCAACTGATGGACACGCTCAGCACCGCGCCTGCGGCGGGCGGATTGGGGCGCGTAGGTGCAACCGTGCGCAAGATGTCGGAGCAGGAAGCCTCGGCCTGCGCGGTGCGCATGCTCGACCTGTACCTGGCGCTGTGCTCAAACGGCCAGCGCGAACCTGCCCCGAACCCGCAACGCCAACTGCGGCTGGTGGGCGACGAGTAGGCCGGGCTGGTCGTCAGTCCAGCTTGAACTCGATCACGTCGAAGCGCGTGGTCTCCTCGTGACGCGCCTGTCGCTTGATGGCGTCCACGATTTGCCGCTGGTCCCACGGCACGACCTCGTCGCCCAGTTCCATGACCGCGGGCGCGATCGTGTCGTGCGAGCCGAAAGGCTCGAGTACCACGACCGGCTTGTCGAACGCCTTCGCGCAGTGCAACTGGAATTCGACCCAATCCGTATGGCGGCGATACAGTGACGCTGGAACGATCACCAGTTCGGCTTCGGTGATCTGCCTGCGAAGGTCGTCACGGAGCGCTTCCTTGTCGCCCGGCGGGCGCTTGTCGGGAGTGCTGGTATTCAGGTAAAAAAATTTGCCGCTGCTCTCCAGGTACTCGAACACGCGGAGGTAGTCGTCGTCCTGGACCCAGACATGGCAGACGAAGAGCCTGATCGGATTTTTCTGGGTTACGCTGCTCAAGGTAGCTCCGTCCCGGGTGAATCTGTCATCGTGGCCTAGTCTAGCCCACCCACGGCATTTCCGGATCCACCTTCGGCCCGATAAGATCAGGGACCCATGCGATTTCTCCTCTACAACATTCGCTACGCGACCGGCACGGGCGCCGCCTTCCACCTGCCGCTGCCGGGGGCTGGCTACCTGCGCAACAACCCGCGGGTGCTCGAGGGCATCACCGCCTTCATCAAGTCGGCCGACCCGGACATCGTGGGCTTGATCGAGGTGGACACGGGGTCGATCCGCACCGGCCGGATCAACCAGGCCCAGGCAATTGCCAAGTCGCTGGGCCACTACTCCATCTACCAGTGCAAGTACGGCACCAACTCGCTCAATACGTTCGTGCCGATCGTCAACAAGCAGGCCAATGCGTTCCTGGCCGCACCCCGCGTCGAGGGCGAGCGCTTCCACTACTTCGACACCGGCATCAAGCGGTTGATCATCGAGCTCGAACTCGATGACCTGTGCGTGTTCCTGGTTCACCTGTCGCTCAAGTTCCGGCACCGCCAGAGCCAGCTTCGCAACCTGTTCGAACTGGTGCGCGCCTCGAGGAAGCCGGTGATCGTGGCTGGCGACTTCAACACCTTCTGGGGCGAGCACGAGATGGCGCTGTTCATCGAGGCCGCCGGACTCAGGAGTGCGAACCGCGATCGCGTGCCGTCGTACCCGGCCCGCAAGCCGCGCATGGAACTCGACTTCATACTCCACTCACGGGACATCACGGTCGACGCGTTCTCGGTTGCCGACGTCACGTTCTCGGATCATCGGCCCCTGATCTGCGATTTCCGCGTGACCAGGCGCCGGCAGCGCGCGGCGGCTTGAACCTGCGGCCAGCAAACACGCGGCTATGGTAGGATTCGGGGCCACCAGGGAAGTGCGCCGCAACTCCGGGCCAACACGGCGAAAACGGACGAGATGACCACCGAGACCCCGACGCTCGAACTCAAGCTGCTGCGTTCCTTCTCGCCGCTCGATGGCCTGAAGAACGAGAACGTGCGCGCGCTTGCCCGGAAGACCGTGTTGCGCGAACTGAGCCAGGGCCGGATCCTGTTCAAGGAAGGCGACGCCGACAAGCGCACGATCTACCTGGTCTCCGGCGTCGTGGACCTGCTGACGAATGGCCATGTCGTCGGGTCGGTGTCCGGCGGATCGCCCGAGGCGCGGTACCCGCTGGCGCCGATGCTGCCCCGGCGCAGCACCGCGCGGGTCGCCTCGGACCGCATCGAGTACCTGTCGATCGACAGCGACCTGCTCGACGTGCTGCTCACCTGGGACCAGACCGGAACCTACGAGGTCGGCGACCTGAACGCCGCGGATTCCGGTGGCGACTGGATGACCGTGCTGCTGCAGAACCGGGCCTTCCATCGCATCCCGCCCGCCAACCTGCAGGCCGTGTTCATGCGGATGCAGCGCATTCCTGTCGCGGCTGGCGAAACCATCGTCCGCCAGGGCGCCGAGGGCGACTACTTCTACGTCGTCGTGAATGGCCGCTGTGCGGTCACGCGCGAAACACCGATGAACCGCGAAGGCATCAAGCTCGCCGAACTCGGCATGGGTGACACTTTCGGCGAGGAAGCGCTGGTCTCGGGCGCGACCCGAAACGCGACGGTGACAATGATCACCGACGGGGCCCTGATGCGGCTGGGCAAGGACGACTTCAACCTGCTGCTCAACGAGCCGATGCTGCGCTGGGTCGATTACACCGAGGCACGCCGCATCGTCGCCGGCGGCGGCCGCTGGCTGGACGTGCGCCTTCCCAGCGAATACGAGCACTGCCACTTCGAGCAGTCGCTGAACGTGCCGCTCTATTTCGTGCGGCTCAAGCTGAAGTCACTCGACAAGTCCACGCCGTACGTCCTGTGCTGCGAAAACGGGCGACGCAGTTCGGCGGCCGCCTACCTGTTGAGTGAGCGCGGCTTCGATGCAACGGTGCTGCGTGGCGGGATCATGGAAACGGAGCTCGCCGAGGCACTGAACGCCACCAGCTGAGGACCGTGGCGAGCCGGCCTACATCGTGTGGGTGGGCTTGTCGCCGCCCAGCGCGCCGGCCAGGTAGGATTCGATCTTGCGCTGCGTGTTGCCCCGGTCCTGTTCGCTGAACTGCACGCCGATGCCCGCGGTTCGCTTGCCCTGCGCGCCTTTTGGAGTCATCCAGATGACACGCCCCGCCACGGGCAACTTCTCGTCCTCGCCCATCAGGTTCAGCAGCATGAACACCTCGTCGCCGAGCCTGTAGTTGCTGCTGGTCGGTATGAACAGGCCCCCGTTCTTCACGAACGGCATGTAGGCCAGGTAGAGCGCGCTCTTGTCCTTGATGGTGAGCGTCAGCAGTCCGGGCTTGTTCGGTTGCCTGGTCACGGGGCCCATCTTGAAACTCCTTTGCGTCCCTGCAGGCCAGCAGCCTCCACGAGCAACGCTTCGACCACTAGTTGCGCGGCCGCAGAACCCTCGAGGAGCCGCCTGGCCTCGCGAACCCGGTCCATGAACCGGAACGCGGTGCTTATGTTCACTTCGGCGGCGATCCTTTGCAACACGGGGCCGCCCCGAACCGTGAGATGCGTCCCAGTCGCCGAGGTCCGGGCCCTGATTGCGCGCGCCAGCCAGTACTCCAGCCAGTCGAGGCGCGCGGGCAGGCCGTCGCCCATCATTTCCGTGGCTGCCGCGCAGGCTTCTATCCGTCCGGCCAGCAGGTCCTCCAGCAGCGTCGCCATCTGGCCATCCAGCGCCTCGAAGTGAGGCGCTATTTCCAGGGCGCGCAGAGGCGCCCCACCCGCGAGGTCCAGCAAGCCTTCCGCGACCGCAGCCCCTGTCACCTGCTCCAGCCATTCGCGCGCGACCGCCTCCGTCGGGCAGGCGATCTCAAGGCGCTGGCAGCGGCTGCGCAGCGTGGGCAACAGCCGCGATGGGCGCGAGGTCACCAGCATCAGCAAGGTGCGCGACGCGGGCTCCTCGAGCGTCTTCAGCAGCGCATTCTGCGCGCTGGTGGTCATGGCCGGCGCAGGCTGCACGATGGCGACGCGATATCCCTTGCGCATGCTGGTCATGGCAAGTTTCTCGCAGGTTTCGCGCACCTGGTCGACGCCGATGGACTTCTTGTCCTCAAGCGGCTGCAACCAGTGCAGGTCCGGGTGAGATGCGGCTCGGAAGAGCATGCAGTCTGCACACTCACCGCAGGCCGCAAAGCGTTCGCCGCGACCGGTGCAGAGCAGCGTGGCCGCGAGTGCTGCGGCGAATCGCCGCTTGCCGACGCCCGCGGGCCCGTGGACAAGTACCGCGTGCGGCAATCTCGCGCCGGTGGACGCAGCCTGCATGCGCAGGCGCGCCTGTTCGTGCCAGGGAAACGTGTCCAGCGGCTGCAGGGCCGTGGCGCCGGGGGCTGCATCTGCCATCATTCGTCCCCGAGCAGTGGCTCGACGAGTCGGCGCACGGCTGCTTCGACGGATTCGACGCTTCCGCCCGCCTCCACCACGCGGACCCGCGATGCGCAGCGCCGGGCGCGGTCCAGGTAGGCGCTGCGCACCCGTTCGAAGAACTCGTGCCGTTCGGTCTCGAAGCGATCCGGACCGTCCCGGCCGTTGCGTTGATGGGCGCGCGCCATGCCCATTTCCACCGGCGCGTCGAGCAGCACGGTCAGGTCGGGCTCGAATCCGCCGTGCACCAGTTCCACCAGCGAGTCGATGCGACTGTCCGGGACGCCGCGTCCGCCGCCCTGGTAAGCATAGGTTGCGTCGGTGAACCGGTCGCAGATCACCCAGGTGCCCCGCGCGAGCGCCGGGCGCACCAGGTTCTCGAGGTGAGTCGCGCGCGCCGCGAACACCAGCAGCAGTTCGCAGGATCCAGGCATGGGTTCCTCGCCATGCTCGAGCAGCATGCGGCGAAGCTGCTCTGCGCGAGGCGTTCCCCCAGGCTCGCGGCTGACCAGCACCTCGCGGCCGCGGGCGCGCAGCCAGTCGGCGAGGCGGGCCACCTGCGTGGACTTGCCGACGCCCTCCCCGCCCTCAAACGTAATGAACCTGCCTCGCATTCAATGCCCCGCGGTCTGCTTGCGGTACCGCCGGAGATACTGCGCAACGGCCCGCTCGTGCTCCGCCAGCGTGCGGGAGAAGGCATGACTCCCGTCCGGCAGGCCGGTCGCCACGAAATAGGTCTCGCCACGCTCGTCAGGACGGACTGCGGCAGCGAGCGATGCCGCTCCCGGCAGTGCGATCGGTGTCGGCGGAAGGCCCGCGCGTGTGTAGGTATTGTACGGCCCGTCGCGCTCGAGGTCCGAGCGACGCAGATTGCCGTCAAACGCCGGACCAAGCCCGTAGATCACGGACGGATCCGTCTGCAGGCGCATCCCGGCGCGCAGACGGTGAACGAACACGCCCGCAATGCGCGCGCGTTCCGAGGCAAGCGCGGTTTCCTTCTCGACGATCGAGGCGAGGACCAGCGAGTCGTACGCGGACTCGAGCGGCAGGTCCGGCGTTCGCGAGCGCCACGCCGCATCGAGTTCGGCGCGCATGCGCTCCCTCGCCTTGCGCAGGATCGCCAGGTCGGTGGTGCCCTTGTCGAACAGGTAGGTGTCCGGGAAGAACAGGCCCTCAGGCGCGACTCCCGGCTCGCCGAGCGCGGCCATGACTGCCTCGTCGTCCTGTCCGGCCAGCGTCTGCAGCAGCGCGGATTCCGCGGCGATCACGCGGCGCAGGTCGTGGAACGTCCAGCCCTCGACCACGGTGATGGAGCGCCGGACGACTGCACCGGATTCGAACAGCGCCAGCAGTTGTCGCGGGCTGGTATCTGGCGGGACCTGGTACTCTCCCGCGCGGACTCGCGCGTCGGCGCCGCGCAACCGCGCATAGGCGGCGAAGAGCCGCGGGTGGTCGATCACACCGTCCTGCGCGAGGTCCTGCGCCGTGCGCGCGAACGGCTGGCCGACCGGGATCGCGATCCGATGGCCGCCAGCGTCGGTCGCCAGCGGGGAATCGAGCCACCGGTCCACCCACAGCCAGCCGGCGGCCAGCACCAGCAGCGCGGCGACCGCAAGGCCCGCGGCAAGGCGCAGCCTGGCTCTCGCAGGCGTCAAGCAGTGCAGTCCATCAGCACGCGCGTAACCTCACCGGTCGTCCAGCGCCGGACGTCGATGAGGTCCTGCACCGGGCGGATGCCAACCACGGCATTGGTGAGGAACAGTTCGTCCGCGGTCGCGAGGCGATCCGGGTTCACGTCCTCGACGACGATTGGCAGTCCGCGGTCTCCCGCTGCGGCCAGCACCGCCTGGCGCATGACCCCTGCGACACCGCAGTCGCGTATCGCCGGCGTCACCAGGCGGCCAGCCTCCACCAGGAACACGTTGGCAGCCGTGGCGCACACCAGCCGCCCATCGCTCGACAGCATCAGGCCCTCGTCGATCGCTGGGTCATCCCACTCAGCGCAGGCCATGACCTGCTCGAGCCGGTTCAGGTGCTTCAGTCCCGCTAGCAGGGGATTCAAGCCAAGCCTGCTCTCGCAAAGCCGCAGCACCGCTGGCGCAAGCGCGTCACCGCGCGGGCGTGCCGCGGACGATACGACGATGCGGGTGACCGACGGCTCGGCCGGGGGCCGGTAACCGCGCGGACCCGGGCCCCGCGTGATCGTCAGCTTCACGGTCGCAGTACCCATTCCCTCCAGTACGCGCGCGCACTCGTCCTCCAGCAGGCTGGCCGCGGGCATCGGGATCCTGAGCCGCCTGCAGCCGTCCTCCAGTCGCGCGAGGTGCAGGGCCAGGCGCGGGATGCAGCCGCCGGAAGCCGCCATGGTCTCGAACAGCCCGTCGCCGTATTGCAGCCCGCGGTCGTCGGCTGCGATACCCGCGGTCTCCGAGCCGTTTACCAGTCGCCTGCCAATCATTCGGTGCTCCCCAGTGCGCGCAACAATCCCTGTGCCTTGGCACGCGTCTCGCGGAGCTCCGCGTCCGGGACGGAGTCCGCGACGATACCGGCACCGGTCCGGAACTCGACCCGGTCCCCGTACACCGCAAGCGTCCGGATCAGGATATTGAGGTCCAGCGAGCCGTCCAGTCCAAGGTAACCCATGGATCCGGTATACGCGTCACGAGGCGCCGCCTCCAGCCCCGCCAGCAGTTGCATGCAGCGAACCTTGGGACAACCGGTGATCGTGCCACCGGGGAAGACCGCTGCGATCGCCCGGCCGGGTGTGACGTCGGCGCGCAGTTCGCCGGTCACGTTGGACACGATGTGGTGCACCGTCGCATAGGTCTCGACCGTCATGTACTCATCGACGCGCACCGTGCCGCCGCGGCAGACGCGGCCCAGGTCATTGCGCTCCAGGTCTACCAGCATGACGTGCTCGGCCCGTTCCTTTTCGTTCAAAACCAGGTCACGTTTCAACGTGTCGTCGGCGGCGCTGTCCGCGCCCCGGGGCCGCGTACCGGCGATCGGCCGCGTGGTTGCGGTGCGGCCACGGATTTCCAGCAGTCGCTCCGGCGACGAACTGAGCAGCGTAAACCCGGACAGCGCGGCGATCCCGGCGAACGGCGCCGGATTTGCGGTGCGCAGCCGCCGGTAGATTTCCGCCGTGGACGTGCCCTTCGCCAGTTGCGCCGTCCAGCCGCGCGACAGGTTCGCCTGGTAGACGTCGCCGCGGCCGATGGCGTCGAGCACTGATCGGACACCGTCGAGGAAAATCGTGGGTGGTTCTTCGCAGAGGTCGCCGGCGAGCAGGTCGCCGCCGGCGAATCGCTCGACCACCGCGCTCGCCCGGTCGCGCTCGACGTCCCTGCTCAGCGCCGCTTGCAGGCCTTGCTCGGCATGAATCGAGATCGCTCCGGTCAGGCGGTCACGCACCACCGCGCCACGCATGCGCCACGCGATCGCGCGCGGGTGACGCGGCACCGCGAGGCGGAGGCTCGGTTCGATTTCCCCGGCGAGCTCGTAGCCTGCGTAGACGAACCAGCCGCCGGAGAAAGGAACGCCGGGGGGCGCCGAGTGTCGAGCCGCCTCATCCTTCCACCACGCATCCAGCGCATCGAGAAACCGCCCGCCCGCCGGCGCCGGCCGCCCTTCGAGACGACCGTCCGGCCGAGCGACCAGGCAGTCGCCCGGCAGGCACAGCAGCATGTCGTAGCGGCTGAGCGGCGCCTGCCCGCCAACGCTCTCGTACAGCACCGGGTATCGGTCCGGGAATCGTGCGTGCAACCCGAGCAGTGCGTCCTCGGGCCAGGCTGCCCTCTCGGTCACTGCGGGGCGCGGAAGACGAGACTGCCGTTGGTTCCGCCAAAGCCGAAGGAATTCGACAATGCCACCTTCAACGGCATGCGACGCGCGCTGCCCGGGACATAGTCGAGGTCGCAGGCCGGGTCCGGGTTCTCGAGGTTGATCGTCGGCGGCGCGATCCCGTCCCGGATGGCAAGGATGGTGAATATCGCCTCGACTGCGCCGGCAGCACCCAGCAGGTGGCCGGTCATGGACTTGGTCGAGCTGACGGCGATGCCGGCGGCGGCATCGCCGAATGCGCGCTTGATCGCGATCGTCTCCGCCAGGTCGCCCAATTCGGTCGAGGTGGCATGCGCGTTGATGTACTGCACGTCCCCCGGGTTCACGCCTGCGTCGCGCACCGCGTTGGCCATCGCCAGCCGCGCGCCGTCGCCGTCTTCCGGCGGCGACGTGATGTGGTAAGCATCGCCACTCATCCCGAAACCGGCGAACTCCGCGTAGATGCGCGCGCCGCGTGCCCGGGCGTGTTCGTATTCCTCCAGCACGATCGCACCGGCCCCCTCGGACATCACGAAGCCGTCGCGATCGCGGTCCCAGGGGCGGCTGGCGCGCGTCGGTTCGTCGTTGCGGGTGGACAGTGCACGGGCCTGCCCGAAGCTTCCCAGGCCCAGCGGCGTGAAAGCCGCCTCGGCGCCGCCGGCAACCATGACGTCGGCGTCGCCATACTGGATCAGCCGTGCAGCGATGCCGATCGAGTGCGTGGACGTCGTGCACGCGGTGACCAGCGAGATATTCGGCCCCTTCATGCCGAAGTGGATCGACACCTGGCCGGCGGCCGCGTTGATGATGCTGCCTGGGATGAAGAACGGCGAGATCTTGCGCGGCGTCCGCGACTCGAGCCACTTGGCCGTCGTATCCTCGATGGTGCTGAGACCACCGATCCCGGCACCCAGCGCGACCCCGATGCGGGGCGCATTGGCCTCGTTCACCGCCACACCCGAATCGTTCACCGCCTGCACGGCGGCGGCGAACCCGTAGGGCACGAACGGATCGAATTTACGCACGTCCTTCACCGACATGTAGTCCTCGGCATTGAAGCCGACGACCTCGCCGCCGATGTGCACCGGGAACGCGCTGGTATCCAGCCGGGTCAGCGTGCCGATGCCGCTGCGGCCGTTGCAAATGCCGTCCCAGACGGATGCCACCGTGCTGCCGAGCGGTGAAACGATGCCGAGGCCGGTGACGACGACTCTACGCTTGGACAAAGGCAGCGTCCCCCGTCTGGCAGGTAGTTGCCTCAACCGCCGTCCCTGGCGGCCGGGCCGATCGCAGCTCAGGCCTGGCTGCGTCGCTCGTTGATGTAGTCGATTGCCTGCTGGACGGTCGTGATCTTCTCGGCGTCCTCGTCAGGAATCTCGGTCTCGAACTCTTCCTCGAGCGCCATCACCAGTTCGACCGTGTCGAGCGAGTCCGCGCCAAGGTCGTCTACGAAGGACGAATCGTTGTTGACCTCTTCTTCCTTCACCCCCAGCTGTTCGGCAACGATCGCCTTGACCCGCTGTTCGATGGTGCTCATGTTCTTCGGAGTCCTCTGTGGGAAACGATGCCAGCCGGTCCTCCCCTTTGAGTGCCCGGCATGGGGCGCGTATTCTAATGTCAAGGGTCGTACGTGGTCCAATTTCAACTAAAATATCTTTTAAATCATGTACATGCCGCCGTTGACGTGCAGGGTCTCCCCGGTTATGTAACCGGCCTGCGGCGACGCAAGGAAGGCGACGGCGTGTGCGACGTCGTCCGCGGACCCAAGCCGGCCGAGCGGCACCTGGTCGAGCAGCGACTTGCGTGCCTGCTCGTTGAGTGCGTGGGTCATGTCGGTGACGATGAACCCCGGGGCCACCACGTTGACGGTAATGCCGCGGGAACCGACCTCCCGGGCCAGGCTCTTGCTGAAGCCGATCAGCCCGGCCTTGGCGGCCGCGTAATTGCACTGGCCAGCATTGCCCATCACCGCGACCACGGAGGCGATATTGACGATGCGGCCTCGCCTCGCCTTCATCATCCCGCGCATCACCGCCTTGCAGGTCCGGTAGATGGCCGTGAGGTCGGTGTCGATCACCGATTGCCAGTCCTCCGCGCTCATGCGCATCAGCAGGCCGTCGCGCGTCACGCCGGCGTTGTTGACCAGGATCGAGGGCGTGCCTTCGCCGGTCTCGATGCCCTTCAGGCAGTGCTCGACCGACTCGGCGTCGGCCACGTCGAGCACGACGCCGCGCCCGCGCAGTCCGGCCGCGTCGAATGCTTCCCCAATGGCCGCCGCTCCGGCCTCCGTCGTGGCGGTGCCAATCACGCGAGCACCGCGCCGGCCGAGTTCCATCGCGATCGCGCGGCCGATGCCGCGGGATGCGCCGGTCACCAGCGCCAGGTCGTTGTCGAGCATCAATTCATCCCCCCACGGCTGCCAGCGCCGTTTCCAGAGTGTCCGGATCGTCGATCGCGAGCAGTTTCAGGTCGGCCCGGCGCTCGACCCGCTTGTTGAGTGAGGTCAGCACTTTTCCGGGTCCGCACTCGATCAGCGTCGTGGCGCCGGCCGCGAGCATCGCACGGACCGTGTCCGCCCAGCGGACCGGCCTGAACAGTTGTTCTCGCAGCGCCAGGCGTATGCCGCCAGGAGTTTCATGGCGCTTGACGTCTACCGTATAGACGTCGGGCACGTTCGGCATCTTCAACTCGACCTGCGCCAGTCGCGCGGCGAGTTCGTCGGCGGCACCGACCATCAGGCTGCTGTGGGACGGGACACTGACCGGGAGGGCGACGGCACGCCTGGCGCCACGGGACCTGGCCGCCTCGAGCGCGCGCGTGACCGCGGTTGCGTGGCCGGCAATGACCACCTGCCCGGGCGCGTTGAAATTGACCGGCTCCACGACCTCGCCGTCCGCGACCTCGCGGCAGGCGGCGGCCACCTCCTCGTCCGCAAGGCCGAGCACGGCTGCCATTGCGCCGGTGCCGAGCGGGACCGCGCGCTGCATGACCTGGCCCCTGAACCTCACCAGGTCCACGGCGGCGCGGAAGTCGAGCGCATCCGAGCAGACCAGCGCGGTGTATTCGCCGAGGCTGTGCCCGGCCATCGCCGCCGGCATCGGGCCGCCGCGGCCGCGCCAGGCCCGCCAGGTGGCGACACCGGCGGCCAGCATGGCCGGTTGAGTGCGCTCGGTGGCACCCAGTTCCGCCTCGGGACCTTGCTGGCACAACGCCCACAGGTCGTAACCGAGCACCTCGGAGGCTTCTGCGAACGTCTGCAGCACCACTGGCTCGGCCGCCGCGAGTGCCGCGAGCATCCCGACCGATTGCGACCCCTGGCCCGGAAAAACGAATGCCAGCGACATGACTCCCCCAATGCGCGGGCCGCAGCTTGCGGCCGACCGATTATAGCGATGCGTCGCCGCGGCGCTGCCCGCGCAGCAACCACAGCGCCGCTGCCGCTCCGCCCAGTGCGCCGAGGCTGTGCGCCTCGACCACCACCGGGAGCGACAATGTCGCGCTGGTAAACGGCAATGGGCCCTTGAAATGCTCCCACGCGAGCTTGGCCGCAAACAGCACCGCCACTGCGCCCGTGACCGGGTCGCGCCCACGGTACAGCCAGGCGACCAGGCCCGCCGCCATGCAACCGTGCAGCACGCCGGAAAACCCCACGTACCACTCGAGTCGCGGCAGCAGGAAGATGAAACCAAGGTCGATCGCGGCGGTCGAAGCAAGCATGACGAGCAACCACCCCCTGCGACTGAACTCGTCCGCGAACAGCCACCACACCAGTGCTGCGCCGGCGAGGTTCCATGCCAGGTGAGCCGCGTCCGCGTGCACCAGGTGCCCGCTCACCAGGCGCCAGGCCTGCCCCCCGAGGACGGCGGTGCGATCGTAGCGCAGCCATTGCGTCACGCCCGGGCCGGCCAGCCACAGCGCCACGAGCAGCGCGGCAAAGCCTGCCGCCGTGCGCCAGTTCGCATCGTGAGATATCGGAACACTGGCGTGCATGCTCAACCGGGGGTCAGGTGCCACCATTTGCTATGATTCCGCGACTCTACAGCCACAGGCATGATCACGCGATGAACTTCCCGCCTGCCACCCGTCCGCCGGGCACTTGCCGAATCCGAAGCCTGCGCTCATGGAACCACGGATTCACGCTCATCGAGATCATGGTCGTCGTGGTGATTCTCGGAATCCTCGCGGCGCTGGTGGCGCCGAACGTCATCCGCCGCATCGATGATGCGCGCGTCACCAAGGCCCGGCAGGACATCCGTGCCTACGAGACGGCGCTCAACCTCTATCGCATGGACAACTTCCGCTATCCGACGACCGAACAGGGGCTCGAGGCGCTGGTCAAGCGGCCGGTCGACCCCAACATCCGCAACTGGAAGGAAGGCGGTTACATCGACGGTCTCAAGAAGGATCCATGGGGCAATGACTACAACTATCTTGCCCCGGGCTCCCACGGTGACTACGACCTCTACACCCTTGGCGCCGACGGCCAGCCGGGTGGCGAGGGCCAAGATGCCGACATCGGTAGCTGGAACATCGAATAGTCAATCCCGGCTAGCGCGCGCCGGTTCCCGTGCCTCGGGCTTCACATTGCTCGAGGTGCTGGTCGTCGTTGTCATCATCGGCATCATCTCCAGCATGGCGGTCCTCTCCGTAAAGGTGCTGGGTGGCGACCACGAGATGGACCAGGAGGCCGCGCGTCTCGCCGCAGTGCTCAGCCAGGCGCGCGAGGAAGCGATGCTGCAGGGCCGCGACCTGGGCCTGCGCCTCGATGCGCAAGGCTATGATTTCCTCAAGTACGATACGCGCGGCGAACGCTGGGTCGCCGTGTCGGGCGATCCGCTGCTGCGCGAGAGGCTGGTGCCCGACGGGGTGGGCCTGCAACTGCTGCTCGAGTCTCGCGACGTGCTGCTGAAGCCTCGCGGGGCGCAGGTTGAAGGACAGGCGCTCGCTCCCCAGGTCGTGGTGCAGGCATCGGGTGACCTGGTGCCGTTCGAGATCCGGCTCAGGCGCGACGGCACGGACGAAGTTCGCCGCGTCGCCGGCGCGGCGGACGGACAACTCACCTCGGGCAAGCTCGATGACCCCACCACTCGCTGAGGGTCGCCCAAGCGCGGCTCGGACAGCGTCGGGATTCACGCTGATCGAAGTGCTTGCCGCGCTGGTCATCGTCGCGCTCGGCATGCTGGGCGCGATCGAGGCGGTCTCGCAGCAGGCGCGCAACGGCAGCTACCTGCGCGAGAAGACCATCGCGCATTGGATCGCAATGAACGTGGTGACCGAGCAGCGCCTGCAGCCGGCGCCGCCTCCGGTCGCGGAATCGTCCGACAACGTCGAGTTCGCCGGCCAGCGCTGGCACTGGAGCATGCGCGTGACGCAGACCCAGGTGCAGAGCCTGCGGCGCATGGATGTCACGGTTCGACCCGAGGACGCCAGCGACGACGTCGTGCTGGCATCGGTGACAGGCTTCTATGGCAGCGCGGTCGGCCCGGCCGGCGGCGGAACGATCGCCTGGAACGGCGCTGGGAGCGGTCCCCCGGGGCAGGACGGCGACAGCGGCGACGGCGACAACGAAGGTGAAAGCGGCGGAAAAGGCGGTGGTAAAAAGCCACCGGTACGGCCGCCAGGCGCGAATCCGCCACCCGATGATCCGGATTACGAGGAATGAGCACGCCACGCAGGGTCGCCGGTTTCACGCTGCTCGAGCTGCTGGTTGCCGTCGCGATCTTCGCGGTGGTCGGGGCACTGGCGCTCAGCGGCTACACACAGTTGCAGCGACAGAGCGAATACGCCGAGCAGCGGCTCGATCGCACGCGCCAGGTGCAGCGTACGGTCCAGTTGCTCACGCAGGACCTCGAGCAGGTCGAGCCACGCGCGATCCGCGAGCCTATTGGCGACGCCCAGGTGCCTGCGCTGATGCTCGGCCTCACCAGCGAATACCTGCTGCAATTGACCCGCGCGGGTTGGAGCAACACCGCGGGGCTGCCGCGTCCGACCGTACAGCGCGTCGGCTACCGGCTGGAGAACCAGGAGCTTTGGCGCGACCACTGGCCGGTGCTGGACCGCACGCTCACTGTCGAACCGGTCCGCGAGATGCTGCTGACCGGCGTACGGTCTATCACGTTCCGCGTGATGGACGGCAGCAGGAGCTGGGTTGACCACTGGCCCGAGACGCAGACCATCGATCTCGTCGAGGTGCGCCGGCGCCCTGCCGCCGTCGAAGTCATCATCGAGCTCGAGGACTGGGGGACGATCCGCCGCGTGGTCGAGGTGCCGGGATGACGGTCCCGCATCGCCCCGCCACGCGCAGCTCGCAGCGCGGCGTCGCGCTGATCACCGCGGTGCTGATCGTTGCGCTGGCAACGATACTTGCAGTCAACGTGATCTACCGCGGCATGCTCGACCAGCGGCGCGCAGGCACCCTGTTCGCGCTCGACCAGGCCTTCGAGGTCGCGCTCGGCGCCGAGGCCTGGGCTGCCGACGTCCTGCAGCGCGACGAGCAGGAGTCGCAGAACGACAACCTGACGGAGAACTGGGCGAAGCCGCTGCCGCCGCTGCCGATCGATGGAGGCTCGGTTGCGGGCCGGGTCGAGGACCTGCAGGGCCGCTTCAACCTGAACAACCTGGTGTTCTCGGACGGGACGACCAACCCGGCGGCCGTCCAGCAACTCGCGCGCATCCTCGGCTGGCTGGACCTGGAGCCGGCCTGGGCGTCGATGATGGCGGACTGGATCGACGAGGACACGCAACCAGGGTTTCCGGACGGGGCCGAGGACAGCGTCTACACCGGGCAGACTCCGTCCTACCTCGCGGCGAACATGCCGATCACGCGCGCCAGCGAGCTGTTGTCGTTGCCGGGATTCGGCGCGGAGCGTTACGCGAAGCTCAAGCCCTACGTCACCGCACTCCCGGTCGGCACCACGCTCAACGTCTGCACCGCGCCGGGCATCGTCATCGACGCGCTGATCGAGAACGTGCGCGAGTTCGGCCTCAACCCGGAGGATCTCGCCAAGCGCCGCGAGAACGGCTGTTTTCCCAGCGTGGCGGACCTGCGCGGTTCATTCGGCGACGAGGAATTCAACAAGATCAAGGACACCATCGCGGAATCGAGCAACTACTTCGGTGCCGCGGTATGGGTCACTATTGGCACCACCGATTTCACGCTGTACAGTCTCCTCGTGCGCGGCCAGGGCGGACTGGTGCGTCCGCAGTTGCGCAGTTTCGGAACCGAATGATCCTCCCGAGGCCCGATGTCTGAGACGCTGGTGATTCGCCTGCGCGCCACCGAAGGGGCGCAGGCTTCGTGGCTGATCGTCGATGCGAACGGCGCGCGATCCGGCCCGGTCCAGTCGGGCCCGCTGGCGGATGCGCTTGGCGTCGCGCAGCAACGGGCAGTCGTGCTGCTGCTGCCCGGCAGCGAGGTGACGCTGGCCGAGCCGGAACTGCCGCTGCGCGGTGGCGCCCGCCTTGCGCAGGCCGTGCCATTTGCGCTTGAGGAGCAACTGGCGTCCGACGTCGACGGGCTGCATTTCGCGATTGGCGCCCGGGCGACCGGCGCCGCGGCCACGCCGGTCGCAGTCGTGTCCCGCCACCTGATGGACCGGTGGATCGAGGCCTGCGAGTCCGCGGGCCTGCATCCCGACGCGGCGTACGCCGACACCGCCGTGGTGCCCGCGACTGCGGGCGGCAGCACGATCCTGTTCGACGGCGACACGCTGCACGTTCGCCGCGAGGGCTCGGTGCCGTTCGCGCTGGACGCCGACCTGCTGGCGGATTCCATCGCGCTGGCGGTTGACGGGGCGGGTACCCCCGGCGGACACGTGGTATTTTTCGCCGCCCCCGATGACTACGAACGGCATCGCGAAGCCATCGAGGCGCTGCGCGAGCGCACCGCGACGCTGCAGGTGAAGTTGCTGCCCGACGGTCCGCTGCCGTTGCTCGCCTCGCAGTGCGTCGGCGGCGCGGCCGTCAACCTGCTGCAGGGGCCGTATGCGGCACGTTCGTCGCTGTCGGCAGGGTTCCGCCGCTGGCGCCTGCCCGCGGCGCTGGCGGCCGCCACGGCGCTCGTATTCGTTGTCGCGCAGGGCTTGTCCGCGTGGCAACTGTCGCGCGCGGAGAAAAAGCTCGATGCGCAGATCGCGCAGGTGTTCGCGCAGGTGCTGCCCGGGCAGAAAGTGGTCGATCCACGCGCGCAGATGGAAGGCCTGCTGGGCGGCGGCGGCGGCGGCAGCGCATTGCTTCCCGCCCTTTCGGCGTTGTCCCGCGCGCTGGCCGACACCCCGCAGGCGCGTGTCGAGTCCATCAGTTGCCGCGGCGAGGTCGTCGACCTGCGGCTGATGGCCCCGTCGGTCGAAGCACTGGACGGCCTGAAGCAGGCGATGAGCGCCGATGGCCTCAGTGCCGACCTCCAGTCCGCCACGCCGCGCGGCGAGATGGTCGAGGGCCGGCTCGTCGTCAGGTTGGGCCGATCATGAGCCTCCGCCAGTGGCTTGCGAACCTCGCGCCGCGCGAACGAAATTTCGTGTACGGGGCAGCCGCCGTGGCCGGAGTTGCGCTGCTGTACGCAGGTGTTGCGCTGCCGATCGGGCACGTGCGGGCGAAGCAGGCGGCACGCGTGGAGCGCAAGACCGCGGACCTGGCCTGGATGCAGCAGGCCGCGCCAAGGGTTTCGGCGATGGCCGCAACCGGCGGCGCTGGCTCGAAGGAATCGCTGGTGGTGCTCGTGGACCGCACGGGGCGCCAGTCCGGGCTGGGCAGCACCATCCGCGACCAGAGTCCGAACGGCCAGAATGGCCTGAGGCTGAGGCTCGAGGGAGCTCCATTCGACGCGATGATCACGTGGCTGGCAAGCCTCCAGCTCCGGTTCGGCATCAACGTTTCCGACGCAAGCATCGATGCCGGCCCCGCCCTTGGGCTGGTCAACGCAAGCATCACCCTGACGCATGGCGCCGCCGCCGCGCCGTGACACCAGTGCGCGCGCCGAGCCGGGCGTGGTGAAGAGGAATCGACGGCTCGCGCTGGTCGGCCTCGTCGCCCTCGCCTGCTTCGCTGCAGCCACGTTGCCGGCCAGCCTGGCCCGGCGGGTATTCGAACGCGCCGGCCTGTCGGCCAGCGGATATTCCGGGACGATCTGGTCGGGCGCGGTGAGCAGCGCCACCTGGCAGGGCGCGTCCCTGGGGCAGTTGCGCTGGCAGTTGCACCCGCTCGCGTTGCTGCGCGCCCGTGCAGCCGCTGATATCTCGTTCACGCGTACCGACGGGTCGGTCAGCGCCGAGGCTGCCGCCGCATTGGACGGCCGCCTGGACTTCACCAACGTGAAGCTCGACTTGCCGATTGAGTTTTTCGCCGAGATCCCCGGGGGCATGGCGCGCGGCTGGCACGGGCGGGCGAGCGGCGCGTTCACGAAGCTCAGCCTCGCCTCGGGCTGGCCGGTGTCGGCCGTCGGCACGCTGCAGCTCTCCGATGTCGTCATGCCGCAGCTCGGCGCCAGCAGCATCGGGAGTTTCAAGGTCGTAGTGCCCGATCCGCAGTCGCCGCCGCCTGGAGCACCGGACCTGACAGCGCGCGTGACCGACACCAACGGCCCGGTCTCGGTCGACGCTGCGTTGAAGCTCGGGGCGGGGCGTAGTTTCCAGCTCGAAGGTACGGTGGCGGCGCGCGAAGGCGCACCGGCCAACCTGGTTCGTTCGCTGGAATATCTCGGGCCGGCGGACGCGAGCGGACGGCGACCGTTCGGCGTGAGTGGGACGCTCTAGGACCACTCCCGCCAGGCCGACAGCAGCGGGAAATACAGCCCCAGTCGCACTGGCTCCGGACCCAGGTGCCGCACCAGCGCGGCGTAGCGTTCGAGTTGCGGAGAGTACCGCTGCTGTTCGCGGTCGAGGAACGCATCGAGTCCAGCGCCTTCGTGGCTGCTGGTCTTGTAGTCCACGATCCAGCGGATCCCCTGCTCGTCCACGAACGTGCGGTCGATCACCACCGACACCAGCACGCCATGCACCTGCCCCGTCAACGCCAGTTCGCCGTCGGCCGCTGCGTGGCGTGGATCGAGCAGCCAGCGCCCGCGGTCGTCGTCAAGGGTGCGCCGCACCGCGGTGGCGACCCGTTCGACCGCCTCCGTGCGCCGGTCCGCCGGCACGCCCAGTTCGGCGAGTTCGTCGCGATAGCGACCCAGGGTAGCCGGACCCGATGCACCGGCCGCGGACCCGGCCGCGTGCCGGGCGGCGCGCAGCAGTTCCCGGTGCACGACCGTCCCGACGTGGCGTGCGGTTTCGGACGCCCAGTCGAACTCGACCTGCGCCTCCGCGGGCGTTCGCGGCCGGCTGGAGGACTCGATACGAGGCGATTCCAGTGGCGGCAGGCTCCAGGCACCCGGCAGGCGCCGCAGCAACGGATCGCGGGGAATGACCGGGGCCGGTTCGCCTTCGCCTGCGCCTGTGTCCGCCAGCCGCGCCTGGAAGCCCGCTTCAACGACTGGCCACAGCATCCCGAGCGCCACCGAGGACGAGGGCCTCAGGATGGTCGCCCCGTTGCCCTGCCCGTCCTTGAGCGCGCAGCTGCCGAACAGGTGCAGGCGACGCCTCGCGCGGGTCGCGGCGACGTAGAGCAGCCGCCGCCTTTCCTGAGCGAGCTTTTCGCCCTCGATGCCGGCGAGCCATCGATAGAGCCGGTTCGGGTCGTCGCCGGTGCCGGCGACCGGGGCGACCACCAGCTGGCGGCCACCGGCACCCGGCAGGCGTGCCCACTGCAGCAGGCGCTGGTCGTCCGAACGTGACCGGCGCTCGAGACCCGGCACGATCACCGTATCGAACTCGAGGCCCTTCGCCTTGTGCACGGTGAGAAGGTGCACGCGGATCGCGGCGTCGGGTCGAGCAGGCGCGTAGAGCGTCTCCAACGCCTCGGCGAGCTTCCCGAGATCGACGGTGCCCCGCGCGCGCTGCTCGAGCACGGCCAGCTCGTCGAAGTACGCCTGTGCTTCGTCGAGTTCGCGCAGGGACCGGGCCGTGGCCGGGCCTCCCAGCGCGAGCCAGGCGCGCTCGACGCAGTCGCGGAGCCGGAACCTGCGCAGCTCGACTGGCGCCGCCTCCAGCACCGTCCAGAGCCTGGCCAGCCTCGCGCGGGCCTCGGGAGCGAGCCTTTGCCGCCGTTGGTCGTCGCGGAGGAGTTGCGGCAGCGTTGCGCTGCGCCGGTCGCCGCACAGAGCGTGCAGCTCGGCGAGCGAGAGGCCGCACCAGGGTGCGCGCAGCACTGCGAGCCACGCCGGACGATCGGCCGGGTGTGCGATGGCGCGCGTGAGCGCGAGCAGATCGAGAACGACGGGGCGTTCGCCGAGCGGGTCGATGTCCGTGGCCTGGAACGGCACTGCGCGGCGAGCCAGCTCTGCCACGATATTGAGCAGGTGGCTGCGGCCCTGCACCAGTATTGCGATGTCCGCGTCACGGTCTTCAGCGAGCCGCTGCTCGACGACGTCGACGACCGCGCACGCCTCGAGCTTCCCGGCTGCGACGGAACAGCGGATGCACCAGCACCCTGCCGTCGTCGCCGGCGTCCGCCGCCGCGACGCTTGCCGAGTGCGTCACCGCACCGGTCACCTCGTCGTCCCGTGCCGGCAGGACCGAGGAAAAACAATGATTCACCCATTCGACCAGCGGCCCGGCCGAACGATAGTTCACCGCCAGCGAAAGCGACTCCAGCGCGAGGTCGCCGAGGCCGCGTGCCCGCACGTCGAGGAACAGGCCGACCTCCGCGTTGCGAAACCGGTAGATGGACTGCATCGGGTCGCCGACCAGGAACAGCGTGCGGCCATCGCCCCGTTGCCAGCCGGCGCTCAGTTTCCCGAGCAGGTTGACCTGTGCCTCCGAGGTGTCCTGGAACTCGTCGACCAGCACGTGCTGAAGCGTTGCGTCGAGCGCCAGTGCGGTGTCGGTGGGTTCGTCCTCGCTGCCCAGCGCCTGCAGTGCGGCTGCTGCGAAGCGTGGGTAGTCGGCTAGCCGCCTCTGGGAAAACACCACCTCCAGTTCGGCCGCCGCCAGTCGCAGCACCACCAGCTGCGCGCGCAGCACATGCCATTCGTCGGTCGAGTAGTGCGGCTCGGGCAGCCGGCGCACCGACTCGAGCCGCGCGGTCAGTCCCTCGAGCGGTGCAAGCGCGGACGCCACGGCCAGCGCTCGCTGCTTGAGCGGTGCGCCCGGTTTTCCGGGCGGCACACCGACCCTGTAATCGAAACTCCGGCGCGCCGTACCGCCGCCGGTGAGCAGCAGTGTCGCAAGCCCGAGCCAGCGCGCGGCATCCCCGGGCGCGCCGCGCGGAGTGTCGTTGTGGCCGGCACATGCGACGATCGGTGACTCGGTCCCGGCCGCCGACAGCGTCGCGGCTGCCTCGCGCGCCACCGCGACGGCATCGGCCAGCAACTCTCGGGGGAACTCGCGCTCCAGTGCCGACAGGTGAGCCTCCACGAGCCCGGTGCGCGCTCTTTCGAGCCCCGCCCGCAGGACGGCATCGTCCGCCTCGTCCCCGGTTACTTCGGGAAGCACCGGCCCCCAGGCATCGCGGTGCGCCAGCATCTCGATGACCAGGTCGACGAACCGCGGCACGCGGTTGTCGACGTGCGCGAGCAGGGTTGCGACCGCGCGCGAATGCAGGTCGTCGTCGCCGGGCAGGTGTTCGAGCAGGCGTTCGGCTGCCTTGCGGTACAACTCCCGGGCATCGTCTTCCACGGCAAGGTCCGCGCCGAGTCCCGACAACACCGGCAGTCGGCGCGCGAGACCGAAATTCAACGCATCGATCGTCTGTATGCGCAGGCGCGCCGGGTTGCCGAGCAGGTCCCAGCCCAGGCGCGCATCGACCGCCAGTGCCTCGCGCGCCAGGTTCAACGTGCGCGCGTGCGGCGGCCGGCTGCCGGCCGACGACGGATCCGCCGCCGCGCGCAAAGCCCGCAGGATGCGGTCGCGCATCTCGGCCGCAGCCTTGCGCGTGAACGTAATCGCCAGCACGGATTCCGGCGCGGTGACCGTCGCGAGCAGTGCGAGAAAGCGGCGGATCAGCAGCTCCGTCTTGCCCGAACCTGCCGGCGCCTGCACGATGAAGCTGCAGGTCACGTCGAGTGCGCGCTCCCGCGCCAGCTCATCGGAGCGTCGCAGCTCAGTCATCGCCCGGCTCCAGCGTTGCGCCGCCGAGCCGCGTCTCGCCAATGCGACACAGCATGCCCAGCTGGCAGTAGCGGCATGCGCTTGCAGGGTCCGGCGCAAGCCGCGCGTCGCCCGTCGCGTACTCGCGGGCAAGCGCGGCCAGGCGCCGGCGCCACGCGACGAGCAGTTCCTCCCAGGATGAATGCTCTTCCGGCCAGCCCCGCATGCCGCGCGTCGTGAGACCGGAAAATGTCGCGGAATCGCGCGCGACCCCGCGGTAACCGGAGTCCCCGGCGCGGACACGCCCGAACGCAACCGCGGACACGCGCTCCGCACCGACAGCCTCGACATAGAGCGGCAACTGTGGACGCTGCGGCCGGTCACCGAACCACGCGTCCGGCCGGGCGTCCGCTCCGGTCTTGTAGTCGATCACCGCCAGGCTGCCGTCGTCGAGCCGGTCGACACGGTCGATCCGCAGCTGCAGCGTTAGCCCGCCAATCGAAATCGAGTGCTGCTTCTCCACCGCGTCGACGGTGAATGGGAGTCGCGCGGCGTCGCTCGCAAGCAGCTCGGTCACGCGAGCCTGCAGCCACTCGACCTCGATCTCCAGCAGTCGCCGCATGAAACCCTGTGCGGAGCGCAACGCGGGAGCTGCTTCGGCCTCGATTGCCCGCCGTATCGTCTCCTGCAGTTCGTCGCGGGCGATCGAATGCAGCGCGTGCTGCGAGCGCAGTTCCTGCCACAGCCGGGCCAGCACCGCGTGGACCAGTTCGCCACGATCCGATGCAGCGACACCCAGTTCCGGGTCCTCGAGCGGACGCGCGCCGAGCCTGAACTCCGCCTGCGCGCGAAACGGGCAACCGGACTGGATTTCGAGCAGCCGCGCGCCGCCACGCAGTGACTCCTCCGGCGAGGTCGCCGGCATCGCGCCATCGAGCAGTTCTTCGAGCGGCGGTCGTGCGGCGAAGATTGCGGCCGCCGCGGCAGTGCCGTTCCAGCCGTCCGGCGGCTCGCCACGCGGCACGCCTGCGAGCAGCGCGCTCGGCAGCAGTTGCGCCTCCCCGTCGAAACGCGGCACGCTCAGGATCACCTCGTCGGCACTTCGGCACAGGCGTTCGAACAGCCGCCTGGCATCGGCAACCGCGATTTCGGCGCTGGCTCCCGGCATCCGTTGAGTGGCCTGCATTTCACGCGGCAGGAACGGGTCCGGAAACAACGGCGCGGGCCAGTGCGCCGTGTCGAGGCCGCAGACCCAGAGCGCGTCGAATGTCATCCCGGCACAGGTGGCCGGGTCGATCACGGTGAGCCCTGCGCGCAGTTCCTGCGGCTCGAACAGCACGCCGTCGGCGAGGTCGCGGAACAGCGCAGCGGCTTCGGCCGCGGTCACCGGGCCGGTGCAGTCGTCGCTTGCGCCGAATTCGGCGAGCAGTCGCTCGCTGCGCTGGCGGGCCTGGTGCTCGTCGCCGTCGAGCCCCTCGCCCGGCCACCGTGCACTGACCAGCAAGCGATGCCACATCTGCGACCAGCGACTCGGCAGCGCGCGGCGCGGCCATTGCCCGGCCAGTTCGAGCCCGGAGCGCAGCGCGCGCTCGAGTGCGGGGCAGTCGTTCTCGCCTGCCAGGCGTGCCAGCCTTGCGAGCCCAAGGTCGGGCCCTTCGCGGGCGCGGACATGCGCGTCGAGGCTTGCACGTACGTCGCTCTCGCCACTCGCCGCGAGAAACGGGTTCAGCAGCAGCCTGCTGGTGACAGCAAGGTCGACGAACCCGCAGTGCGCGTCGATGTACGCGAGCGCTGCGGCAGCGACCGGCTGCGCGGAGAGCGCACGCGCCGCGGCGAGTTCGAATGCGCTGGACTCCGGCGCGGGACCCAGCGCCAGCGTGGCATCCGGCGCCAGCACGCGCTCGACGCACCTCCTCGCCTCGTCACGGCGCGAGGCCAGGTCCGGCACGACGATCGCCAGTGTTGCCTGTGGATCACGCTGCAGGTGCCCGGCCGCCCAACGCGCGGCCGCATCGAGTTCCACGCTGCGATCCCTGTACTCGACCCAGCACGCCGACCCGTGCCGATCGGCGGGCGGTCGGTGAGTGATCGTCCAGCCCGAGTTGCCGAGTCGATCGAGCAGCGAAACCTGTGCGGGCGCCAGCCGGTCGAAACCAGCCAGTTCCAGGACCGCCGCAGGCGCGGTCGTCCCGAGGCGGGCGGTCGCCAGCGACTCGTCTACCCAGTCGTGCTCGCGCAGCCAGTCAGCGAATTCGCGGGCCCAGCGCGCGAACGCGCTGGCCTCGGGCCGATCTTCGCCGCCGAGCGCCCGTTGCGGGATCTCCCAGGCGTGCATGCGCCGCCACGACTGGTGGGCCGCCCAGCCGAGCCGTGCCGGCGAAACGAGGTTCGCGGTCACGGGATCGCGGAGCACTGCGCGTTCCCAGGCCAGGCGGGCGGCGGCTTCGGGCAGCCACCGGCCGGACAATCGCCCCGCCTGCCGTTCATCCTCGAACATGCGCTGGACCAGGTCGGACCAGACGACCACGTCCGGGCTGCGCCAGACCGCGAGCCCCTGCCGAAGGCATCCCTCGTCGAAACGACGCCTGATCCAGTGGGCCAGGCGCCGCGTCGGCGTGACGATCGTCACTCCAGGTCGCGAGCTGCCAGTTTCCACGTATTTTTTATAAACAGATACTTAGGAAGATTACTTAATCTATTTTATGCGCTTACGGAGGCATCCACTACGCGCAGTGCAGGATTGGGACGGGTCGCGGGCGACTCCCCCACCGCATAGTTTCCCAGCAGCTCTTCCATCCGGCCGAACACGTCCGCAATCATCCGCGGCTCTGGCAGGTTAGTGACCCGGAAGTGATTCGCGTACGGGACGTTGAAGCTCGATCCCGGTGCCACCAGCACGTGCTTGTACTCGAGAAGGTCCAATGCGAACTGCTGGTCATCGAACCCCGGGAGGCTGTCGGTACGGACCCCAACGAAAGCGTACATGGCGCCCCTGGGCGGCGTCAGGTACAGGAATCGACTGGCGTTGACCGAGTCGGTGATCGCCTTGCGCGATTCGTAGAGCCGGCCGCCCGGGCTCACGAGTTCCTTGATGCTCTGGTAGCCGCCCAGCGCCGTCTGCACCGCCCATTGGCCCGGAACGTTGCTGCAGAGCCTCAGCGAGGACAGCAGTTCGAGCGCGGACAGGTATTCGCGCGAATGCTCGACGTCTCCTGAAAAGACTGCCCAGCCGACACGGTATCCGCAGGCGCGATACACCTTGGAGAGCCCGCACAGCGTGCCGCACAGCGTCTGCTGCACCAGCGTCGCCATCGGGACGAACTCGGCATCGTCGTAGGTCATCTGGTCGTAGATTTCGTCGGCCAGCACCACCAGGTGATGTTTCTCGGCGATGCGCGCAATGGCCTCGAGCACGGCGCGCGGATAGACGGCGCCGGTGGGGTTATTGGGATTGATCACCACGATGGCGCGCGTGCGCTTCGTGATCAGCGATTCGATTTCCTCCGGGTCGGGGACGAAGCCTCGCTCGGGCCGGCAGGGATAGTGCACGGCGCGACCTCGGTTCAGGTTCACGGCGGCGGTCCACAACGGGTAATCGGGGCTCGGGACCAGCACCTCCTCGTCCGCCGCCAGCAGCGCACGCAGCGTCAGGTCGATCAACTCGCTTACGCCGTTGCCGATGAACACGTCGTCGGCACTCACGCCACGCACGCCACGTTCCTGCTGCTGCATCACCACGGCTTCCCTGGCCGGGAAGATGCCCTTCTGGTGGCAATAGCCCTCCGCGGCGCGAAGGTTCTCGATCATCGCGAGCCGCATCGTCTCCGGTGTGCGGAATCCGAATGCACCCGGGTTGCCGATGTTGAGCGACACGATGTCGTAACCCAGGCGCTCCATTTCATGGGCACGTCGTGCCAGGCGCCCACGGATCTCGTAGCGCACGTTGGCGAGCCCCGGGCTGGGGCGAATGGTGCGGATCGGCATGGCCTGAGCTTCCTGTTTGCGGTGCGTCAATTATGGCCCGGCAGGATCGGGCTGCACAGGACCGGCTTCACGCGATGATGCCGCGCTCCTTGAGCCCCGCCAGTGCATCCTGGCCGACTCCGAGCCGATCGGCGAGGACTTCTGCGGTGTCGGCGCCGAGCGGCGGCGGCGCCCGGTCGTACGCGAGCCGAGTGCGGCCGAACAGCAGCGGATTGCGCACGCCCGGTGCGGATCCCGCCGTCGGGTGCGGCAGGTCGATCCGAAGTCCGCGGTGCCGCACCTGGGGCTCGTCAAATACCTGGGCGAGGTCGTTGATCGGACCACAGGGCACCTGCGCCGCCTTCAGCGCGGCCAGCCACTGTTCGCTGCTGCGCGCCAGCAGCCGGGGCTCGAGTCGATCCAGCAGCGCCTCGCGGTTCGCCACGCGGGCGTCGTTGGTCGCGTAGGCCGGTTCGATTGCAAGCGCCGGCTCGCCGATCACGGCGCAGAACCTGGCGAACTGCGCATCGTTGCCGACGGCCAGCATCAAGTTCCCGTCGGCGGTCGCAAATGCCTGGTAGGGCACGATGTTGGGATGCGCAGTGCCGCGCCGCACCGGCGGCGTGCCGCTGACCAGGTAGTTCAGGTTCTGGTTTGCGAGCCACGCGACCTGGGTGTCGAGCAGCGACAGGTCGATGTACTGCCCCTGGCCCGATGAGTGCCGCTCGTTCAATGCGGCCAGGATTCCCGATGCCGCGTACATCCCGCACATCAGGTCGGCCACCGCGACGCCGACCTTCTGCGGACCTGCACCCGGCTGCCCGTCCGGTACGCCGGTGACGCTCATGAGTCCGCCCATGCCCTGGATCATCGCGTCATAGCCCGGTTCGGCGGCGTCGGGTCCGTCCTGTCCGAACGCGGATATGGACAGGTATATCAGGCGCGTGTTCAATGGCTGGAGATCGCGATACGCGAGCCCGTAACGCGCCAGGCCGCCGACCTTGAAGTTCTCGACCAGCACGTCCGCCCGCGCCGCGAGCCCACGCACCAGCTGCTGGCCTTCCGGCTGCGCGAGGTCGATGGCCACCGACCGCTTGCCACGGTTCGCGGACAGGTAATACGCGGATTCCGACGTCTCGTGCCCCTCGGCATCGCGCAGGTAGGGCGGTCCCCAGGCCCGGGTGTCGTCGCCGCCCCTTGGATGCTCGACCTTGATCACCTCTGCGCCGAAGTCGGCGAGCAGCTGCGTGGCCCAGGGACCCGCCAGGATGCGACTCAGGTCAAGTACCAGGACTCCGGCCAGCGGCCCTGCCATTCACAAGCCCAGGAACACGATGCCGAGTCCGCAGGCGCACAGCGCCGCGCCGGCGAGCGCGTGCGAATAGCGTTCTGCCGATTCAAGGGGCAGGCGTTCGATGCCCTTGAGGGCCAGCCAGACGACCGTGAGCATCGTTGCCACCGTTACCGTGCCGAAGGCCAGCACCACGACCGCGAGCCCCCAGGCACTGTGCTGCGAGGCGGGGTACATCACCAGCGGGATCAGTGGTTCGCAGGGACCGAGCACGAAGATCACGAACAGCGCCCAGGGCGTGATGCTCTTCACCCGTGCCGGATCCACGTGCGGATGCAGGTGCCCGCCTTCGTGCCCGTGTTCGTGGCGGTGCAGAGTGCCGTCCTGGTGCGTGTGCTCGTGCGTGTGCGGACGCGAGCGCCAGGCCTTCTTCAGCCCCCACACCATGTACGCCAGCCCGAAACCCGCCAGCAGCCACGCGGCCACGTCGCCGCGGATGCCCTCGAGCCATTGCAGGTGCGAGAGCGATACCCCGACACCGATTCCGACGAGGCCAATGAGTACCGAGCCGAGCACGTGCCCGGCGCCGCAGAGCGCAGTGATCCACAGGGTTCGTCGCTGCGTCCAGCCGCGGGCGGCGGACATTGCGACGAACGGCAGGTAGTGGTCGGGCCCGAGCAGCGTATGGATGAAGCCGATCGACGCAGCCGTCAGGAACAGCAGTCCGATGTCGATGTTCATGGCGCCCGTGACCCGGCCTCAGTACAGGTGCGGCGAGCTAATCACACGCCCCACGGGCCGACAAGGCGGAAAAAGACCTAGACTCATTCAGGGAAACGCGGGCAGGCCTCTCCAGCGGTGACAGGCGACCGCCGCGCCCTCGCCCACCGCCTCGAGCAAAGGCTGCACGCGCCGGCAGGCGTCGGAGACGTACGGACAGCGCGGTGCGAAGGCGCAGCCGGTCGACGACACCGGGAATGACAGGCCCTCCCCGTCAGCTTCCAGCGGCGCCGGGCGCGCGGCCACGCGCGGGTCGGGCTCGGGCACGGCGGCCAGCAGCGCGCGCGTGTAGGGGTGTCGGGGCGCCGTAAAAAGCGCCTCTCGTGGCGCCCGCTCGACCACCCGTCCGAGGTACAGCACCACGACCTCGGTGCACAGGTGCCTGACCACGGCAAGATTGTGGCTGATGAACAGCAGGCCTATGCCTTGCCGCTGCTGGAGGCCCGCCAGCAGGTTGACTATCTGCGCCTGCACGGACACGTCGAGTGCGCTGACGGCCTCGTCGCAGATCAGCAGCCGCGGACGCACGATCGTGGCCCTGGCGATTGCGACTCGCTGGCACTGCCCGCCGGAGAGTTCGTGCGGATATCGCGACGCCAGTCCGTGTTCCAGTCCGACCGAGTCGAGGGCTGCGCCGACGCGCGCCTTCACCGTCGCGGCATCCGCCACGCCCTCCAGCGCCACGAGCGCCTCCGCAACGCTGGCGCCGGCTGTCATCCGCGGGTCGAGGCTGCCGAATGGGTCCTGGAATACGACCTGCAGTTCGCGGCGCATTTGTCGCATCCGCCCGGCGTCCGAAGTGTCCACGGACCAGCCACGCCAGCGCACCGTGCCTGCGCTGGGCGCGACCAGGCCCAGCACGGCCCGGGCCAGCGTCGACTTTCCACAGCCCGATTCGCCGACCACACCCAGCGAATGGCCGGCCGCGAGTTCGATGTCGACGCCGCAAAGCGCGCGCACCGTGCCGCGCCGCGCGCGCAGCAGGCCGCTGCCCGCGTATTCGACACGCAGCCCGCTGGTCTCGAGCAGCAACTCGCTCATGCCGTCCACCCGCCGGGCAGCGGCGCATGACAGGCTGCGGCCCGGTCACCGCTCCAGTCGAGCGGTGGTTCGGACTCCTGGCAGGGCGCGCGCGCGGATGCACATCGAGGTGCAAACCGGCAGCCGTACAGCAACTCGTTGGGCCGCGGCGGCTGCCCCTCGATGTAAGGCAGGCTGGCGCCCGGCGGCGTGCCGCGCCGCGGCACGGACTCGATCAATGCCGCCGTGTACGGGTGGCGCGGCGCGGAAAAAAGCTCCGTGGTTGAAGCAAGCTCGACCAGCGCGCCCGCGTACATCACGGCGACCCGGTCGGCCAACCCCGCAACCACGCCGAGGTCATGGGTGATCAGCACGATGCTCAGGCCCTGCCCGCGCAATCGCCGCAGCACGTCGAGCACCTGGGCCTGCACCGTCACGTCCAGCGCCGTGGTCGGTTCGTCGGCGATCAGCAGCGCCGGGCCCGGCATCAGCGCCATCGCAATAGCCACCCGCTGCCGCTGTCCGCCCGAGAGTTCGTGCGGGTACTGGTGGTAGCGTCGTTCCGGGTCCGCGATGCCCACCGAACGCATCAACTCCAGCGCGCGCGCATGCGCCTGCTGCCGGCTCACCTGCCTGCGGTCCAGCACGAATTCGCTCAGCTGTTCGCCGACCCGCAGGTGCGGCGTGAGCGCATTCATCGGGTCCTGCGACACCATGCCGGCCACTGCGCCGCGCACTTCCGCAAGGCTGCGTTCGCTCGCGCCGATGAGCTCGCGGCCCTGGAGCCGGGCCGAACCGAGCGCGCGGCCGTTGGACGCGAGCAGTCCCACGCACGCCAGGAACAGCTGGCTCTTTCCCGACCCCGACTCGCCGACCACGGCCAGGCATTCACCCGCCTGCACGTCGAAGGACACTCCACGCACGGCCTGCACGGGCCCCTGCTCCGTGTCGAACTCGACCTGGACCTGGTCGAGCGAGAGCAGCGTGCATTCGTTCACGTCAGCGCTGCCTGGGGTCGAGCGCATCACGCAGCCCGTCGCCAACGAAGTTGAGGCACAGCAGAACCAGGGCCAGCACGGCCGAGGGCGCCAGCAGCAACCACGGTGACGACTCCATTTCCAGCGCACCCTCCGCGACCAGGCGACCGAGGCTGGTGAGCGGCTCCTGGACGCCCAGCCCGAGGAAGCTCAGGAAACTCTCGAACAGGATCACCTGGGGCACCGTGAGCGTCGCGTAGACCACCACCGTGCCGATCACGTTAGGCACGATGTGGCGCGCGATGATGCTGCGGGCGGGAAGCCCGAGCGTGATCGCCGCGTCGACGAACGCCTGTTGCCTGAGTGCGAGTGCCTGCCCCCGGACAATGCGGGCCATCGTCAGCCAGCCCACCGCGCCGATCGCGAGGAAGATCAGCGACAGGCTGCGCCCGAAGACCACCGTCAGGATGATCACGAAGAACATGTAGGGCAGCGCATACAGCACGTCCACCACCCGCATCATCCAGTCGTCCACGCGCCCGCCCAGGTACCCGGCCGTCGCGCCCCATGCCACGCCGATCACCAGGCTGACCGCGGTCGCCAGCAGCGCCACCAGCAGCGACACCTGCGTGCCGGCGCAAAGACGCGTGAACAGGTCGCGGCCGTTGCCGTCGGTCCCGAGCCAGTGGCCATTCGCCAGTGCCGGGGGCGACGCAAGCGGATTCAGCGACCAATCGACGAAGTCGATCGAATGTGAACTCAGCGCCGGGCCGGCCAGCGACACCACCACCAGCAGCGCGAGCGTGGCCAGCGCGCCCACCGCCGCGCGGTTCCTGCCGAGCCGTCGCCAGGCGCCGGCGTAGAACCCGTGCGCCGGCTCAGTCATGGCGGATGCGCGGATCGAGCCAGCCGTAGGCCAGGTCCACCAGCAGGTTGAGCACCAGGATCAGCGCCGCATAGAACACCACCATGCCCATGACCAGCGTGTAGTCGCGGTTGACGGCGCCCTGCACGAAGTACTTGCCGACCCCGGGCAGGCCGAAGGCCTGCTCCACGACCAGTGAACCCGTCAGCAGCGCGGCCGCCGCGGGTCCGAGGAAGCTCAGCACCGGCATCAGCGTCGGCCTGAGCGCATGGCGCCGGAGAACCGCCGACTCACCGATCCCCTTGGCCCGCGCGGTGCGAATGAACGGCGACTGCAGCACCTCGAGCAGGCTGCCTCGCGTCAATCGCGCCACGTAGGCGATGAACGGTAGCGCCAGTGTCAGCACCGGCAGGATCATGTAAGCCGGGCTGCCGAATTCCCATCCACCCACAGGCAGCCAGCCGAGTCTCACGCCGAACACCAGCGCGAGCAGCGGTGCGACCACGAAGTTCGGCACAGCGATCCCGACCAGCGCGATCGCCATCACCGCATGGTCCGTCCAGCGATTTTGCCTGCGCGCCGCCAGCAATCCGAGCGGTATGCCCAGCAACAGCGCCAGCAGCAGCGCGGCCGAGCCGATGCTGAGCGTCACCGGCAGGCCACTGCCGATGATTTCAGACACGCCGTAGTCCTTCATGCGGAACGACGGGCCGAGGTCGCCGTGCAACAGGCGCGCGAGATAGCGCCCGTACTGGACCAGCACCGGCTGGTCGAGTCCGTACGCCGCCTGCAGGTTCGCATGGATCTCCGGGGGAACCGGCTGCTCCTCGTCGAAAGGCCCGCCCGGCGCCAGGCGCATCAGGAAGAATGCCAGCGTCACGATCGCAAACAGCGTCGGCCCGATGCCGAGCAGGCGGCGCAGCGCGTAGCGTGCGTACATCAGCCGGCGTCCCGGCCGAGCAGGCCCAGAAACGCGCCCTCGTCGGCGACGCGCACCCCGAGCTCGCTCGCCTTGCGCAGCTTGGAGCCGGGATCCGCGCCGGCCACCAGCAGCGTGGTCTTGCGCGAAACCGAGTCGGTCACGGTCGCTCCCGCTTCGCGGGCCGCCGCACGCGCCTCATCGCGGCTCATCGATGCCAGCGTCCCCGTGATCACGACCACCTCGCCCGCGAGCGCGCCGTCGTCGTTGCCAGCGACCGGCTGTCCCTCGGGCCACGTGATACCGGCCTCGCGCAGCGCGCCGATTACCCTGCGGTTGTGCGGCTCGCCGAAGAAGTCGTGCAGGTGCAGCGCAACGACCGGGCCGACGTCGCGAACCTGCTGGACCTGCTCCATGTCCGCGGCCTGCAGCGCATCGAGGCTGCCGAAGTGCGTCGCCAGCGCAAGCGCCGTTGCCTCCCCCACGTCACGTATGCCAAGCGCATACAGGAACCGCGGCAGCGTGGTCTTGCGGCTGCGGTCCAGGGCTTCGACCAGCCGGGTTGCCGACTTCTCGCCCATGCGCTCGAGCGCGGCAAGCTCGCTCGCCTCCAGCGTGTAGAGGTCGGCCGGTGTCTCGACCCGTCCGGACTCCACCAGTTGATCGACGATCTTCTCGCCGAGCCCCTCGACGTCCATCGCGCGGCGCGACGCGAAATGCAGCAGCGCCTCGCGTCGTTGCGCGTGGCAGACCAGCCCACCGCTGCATCGGGCGGCGGCCTCCCCGTCCGCCCGGGTCACGTGCGACCCGCAGACCGGGCAGTGTTCCGGCAGGCTGACGCGACGCGTGCCGGAGGGGCGGCTGTCGTCGACGACACGGACGAGTTCGGGGATCACGTCGCCCGCGCGCCGCACGACCACGGTGTCGCCGACCCGCACGTCCTTGCGTTCGAGTTCGTCCATGTTGTGCAGCGTGACGTTGCTCACCGTGACGCCGCCGACGAACACCGGCTCGAGCCGGGCGACGGGCGTCAGCGCCCCGGTTCGACCGACCTGGAAGTCGATGCCGCGCACGGTGGTGGTCTCTTCCTGCGCCGGAAACTTGTGCGCGACGGCCCAGCGCGGTGCGCGGGCAACGAACCCGAGCTCCCTCTGCCAGTCCAGCCGATCGACCTTGTAGACCACGCCGTCGATGTCGTAACCAAGGGTGTCGCGCAACCCGCCGATCCGGGCGTGGTACGCGAGGCAGCCCTCCGCCCCGGCGACGGTCTGCGCTTCCGGGCAGCTGCGCAGGCCGAAGGCGCGCAGCGCGTCGCGGACCTCCGCCTGGCGCTTGGGAGCGCTCCAGCCTTCGCTTGCGCCGACCCCATAGAAGAAGACGTCCAGTGCCCGGCTCGCGGTGACTCGCGGGTCGAGCTGGCGCAGGCTGCCGGCCGCCGCATTGCGCGGATTCGCGAAGGTCTTCTCGCCGGCTTCGGTCGCGCGGCGGTTCAGTCGATCGAACGACTGCCGGGTCATGAAAACCTCGCCGCGTGCCTCGAACACCGCGGGCGAGTCACCGACCAGCCGCAGCGGCAGCGACGCGATGGTCCTGATGTTGGCGGTCACGTCCTCCCCGGAAGACCCGTCACCGCGGGTCGCCGCCTGGACCAGCAGGCCGTGCTCGTACCGGACGCTGATGGCGAGCCCGTCGATCTTGGGTTCGGCCGAATACCCGACCGCCTCGACGTCGAGCCGCTCCCTCACCCTGCGGTCGAATTCGAGAACGTCCTGCTCGCTGAAGGCATTCTCCAGCGACAGCATCGGCGCCGCGTGGCGCACCGCGCTGAACCCGCGGGATGGCTGGCCGCCGACGCGCTGCGTCGGCGAGTCGGGCGTCACCAGCCCGGGATGCGCGGTCTCAAGTTCGCGCAACTCGCGCGTCAACGCGTCATAGCGCGCATCCGACACCTGCGGATCGTCGAGGACGTAGTAGCGGTGATCGTGATGTGCGATCTGCCGTCGCAGGTCGGCGACTCGTTTGGCGAGGTCGCGGTCGGGCATCGAGCGCCCTCAGCCGCCGTCGGGGTCGGCCCGGCCGCGGTCGAATGCCTGCATGTCTTCGCGCAGGCGCACGACGCGCTGTGCAGTGAGCGGCACGCCGCGTTCGTCCTGCATGTGGCCGCCGAGCTTCGCCGCGAGCGCCCGTGCGGTGGCAAACAATACCTCGAACGCCTGTTGCGCGGTCAGCGGGCCGGGCAGCACCGCGAACAGCGCGACGCCCGCGTATGCCGCGCCGGCCATCGTCGCCGGATCGAAGGTCCCCGGCTCGCGCAGGCTTGCCAGGCTGATCAGCGGACGCCCGGCCGGATCCATCCGGTGAAAGATCTCGTAGCGACCGAACTGGAACTTCTCCGCATGCAACGCGTCCTGGAGCAGCGATCCCTCGAACCTGGACGGCAGCGGCGCCACGACCCGAAGCGCCACGATCCGTTGCGCGCGCGCCTGCACCGCGGTCTGGGAGTCCGGGTCTTCGGCGGGCTCCGGCGCTGCCGGCTCGGCGGCCCCTGCGGGTCGCTCGACAACGGCTGGCCGATGCTGCCCCATCGTCGGCTCGCGGCGACCGGTCTTGACGCCGTCGCCATCCACCTCGACCAGCGGAACGACCTCGTGTACCCGCGGCGTTCGCTCGTCGCCGCGGATCCGCGGCTCGAGCCGCCTCGAGGTCCGGTCGATGCCGGCATCGTCGTCGGGAGGCGTGCCAGCGTGATCGTCCATGTCGATGTCGATGTCCGCGCCGATGTCTGCATCCGGATCGCCATCAGGATCTGCGTCCGGATCGACCGGCCGGCGCCGGGGCTCGAATGCGGTCGCCCGCCCCGGATCGACAGCAGCCGACCGCAACCTGGAGCGCACGCCCCACAGGTACATCCCCGCGATCAGCGCGAGTCCAGCCACCAGCAGTATCCAGCGAAGTTCCGTCATCGTTTGCCGTCAGATCGCCGCAAGCCGTACCGCTTCCTCGACGTCCACCGCGACCAGCCTCGACACACCCGGTTCATTCATGGTCACGCCGAGCAGCTGGTTTGCGAGCTCCATCGTCGACTTGTTGTGGGTTACGAAGACAAACTGCACCCGCCCCGACATTTCGCGCACGATGTCGCAGAAGCGCCCGACGTTGTTCTCGTCGAGTGGCGCATCCACCTCGTCGAGCAGGCAGAACGGCGCCGGGTTCAGCTCGAAAATCGAGAAGACCAGTGCCACGGCGGTGAGCGCCTTCTCGCCGCCCGACAGCTGGCTGATCGAGCTGTTCCGCTTGCCCGGCGGACGGGCCATGATCGCCACACCGGCCTCGAGCACGTCGTCGCCCACCAGTTCGAGGTACGCGTGACCGCCGCCGAAGAGCCGCGGAAACTTTTCCTTCAGCCCCGCATTGACCCGGTCGAAGGTGTCCTGGAAACGGCTGCGGGTCTCGCGGTCGATCTTCCTCATCGCGTCCTCGAGCGTCGCCAGCGCGTCGTTCAGGTCCGCGAACTGCCGGTCGAGATATTCCTTGCGCTCGGTCTGTTCGCGGAACTCGTCGATGGCGGCGAGATTCACCTGGCCGAGGCGTTCGATCTTCTCCGATGCTTCCGCCAGCCGCTGTTCCCAGCCGACGACGTCGGCTTCCTCGGGCAGCGCCGTGGTGACCTCCGTGAGGTCCATGCGCGTGGCAGTGAACTGCTCGAACAGTGTCTCGCGGCGGACCCGCAGTTCCTGCACCGAGAACTTCACGTTCTCCAGCAGGTCGCGTGCTTCCTGCACCGCGGACTCGGTGCCGACGCGCCGCTCGTCCAACTCGCGCAAGCCGGCGTCAACCGCATCCATCGCACGCCGGGCGCCCGCCAGTTCCGCCTCGACGGCCACGCGTCGCGACAGCGCCCCCTCCAGCGCCTGCCGCAGCTCCGCCTCGCTGGACTCGCCCTCGGCAAGCTGGGTCTCCAGATCGGCCTTGCGCGTCGCGAACTGGGCAATCTGGGCTTCCAGCCGCGCGATCCCCGCCAGCAGCGATTCGCGGCTGGCGCGGCGGGACTCGACGCGGATCGCAACCTCCCGGGCAGTGTTGCGGTCCTGCTCGGCCCGTCGCCGTGATTCCGCGAGCCGCTCGCGCAACACGTCGCGCTCGCCTTCCAGGACCTTCCTCCGGTCCTCGAGGGCCGCCATCGCGTCGACCGCCTCGCCGAGCCGCGCGCGCGCCGAGCGGTTGCCGGCGGTCGCGGCCTCGAGTGCTCCGTCGAGTTCCGCGAGTTCGCTCGCGAGCTGCACCATCCTCGCGCTGCGCTGCTCGGCCCTGGCACGCAGTCCGTCGAGCTGCGAGCGCAGGCCCATGTGATCCGCGCCGGCGTGCGACAGCTGCGCCTGCCCGGACGCAAGACGGTCCTCGACGTCGCGGATCGCAACGCGCAGCGCATCGAGTTCGCCGTCGAGTTCGCGGTGGCGAGACCCGAGCCGCTCGAGTTCCACGCGCCGCCGGCGCAACTCCTGTTCGCGTTCGATGACGCCCTCGTGCACGTCGCGGTCGCGGCTCACGCGCAGCCAGTCCGGTCCGATCCAGATGCCGTCGCGCGTGATCACTGACTGCCCGGCGCGCAGGCCGCCACGCGCCGCCAGCGCCTCGGCAAGGGTGTCCGCGGCCGTGATGCCCTCGAACAACGCATCCAGGCCGGCCGGCCCCTCCACGCGCGCGCGCAGTGCGCCCGCCGATGCCCCGGTTCCCATTGCGCCCTGGCGCCCGGCGAAGAACGTCACGGTCCCGGACGACAGGCTCTGCAGCATGCCGGCCACGTCCTCGATCGAATCGACGCAGACTGCCTCGAGGTAGGAGCCGAGCACCGTCTCGACCGCGCGCTCCCAGCCGGAATCCACCGACAGCTGCTGCGCGAGCCGCTGGTTGTCGCCAAGGCCCCGCGAGGCAAGCCAGTCAACGACCATGCCCTGGCCCTGGCCCAGCGCGGCACGCTGCAATGCATCGAGCGACACCACGTGTCCCTCGACCTCCTGAGTCTGCCGGCGCGCGGCCTGCGACGCCTCGGCAAGCTCGCGTTCGCGTGCGCGTTCGGCCTGCAACTGCGCGGCCAGCGCGGAAATGCCGCTGCGGGCCGCCTCGAGCCCGGCGCGCGCATCGGACTCCGCACGCTCGAGCTCGGAGACTTTCGCGGCCACGTCGGCTGCCGACAGCGTGGCGTGCTCCTGGGCGACCCGCGTACGCTGCTCGGCAAGGCGCTGCAGTTGGATGTCCATCTGCCCGAGCCGCGCCCGCTCCGCTTCCGCGCTGGACGAGGTCCCGCGCAGCGACTCGTTGAACGCTTCCCAGTGCTCCTGCCAGGCCTGCATCCTCGATTCGCAGTCCGCCAGCCCAGCCGTCGCGCGATCCTCGGCGGCCCTCGCCTGCTCGAGCCCCGGACCGAGTTCGGCGAGCACGACCTCCAGTTCGGAGGCCTGCCCGGCATCGCGCCGCAGGTGCACGCCGGCCTCGTCGAGCCCCTGTACGGCCTGGGACAGTTCCTGCCGCTGCCGGCCACGAATCTCGCGCGCATGCTCGATTGCCTGCTCGCTGCGCGAGATCTCCGCGCCGACCTGGTAGTAGCGTCCCTGGACCTCGCCCAGCACCTCGCCCTGCGCGTCGTGCTCGCGCCTGGCGCGCTCGATGGCAGCCTCGATCGAGCGTTGCTCGGCCACCGCGGCCTGCAGCGCGAGGTCTCGCTCGCCCATGATCACCTGGCGCGCCCCGGCTTCGGTCTCGACTTCGCGCAGCCTGAGCGCCAGCAGTTCGGCGTGCAGCTGCCGTTCTTCCTGCTTGAGCGCCTGGTAGCGGCGCGCGGTCGCCGCCTGCCGCTGCAGGTGCCGCAGCTGCTTTTCCACCTCGTCGCGCAGGTCGGACAGCCGCGCGAGGTTCTCACGCGTGTGCCCGATACGGTTCTCGGTCTCGCGGCGGCGCTCCTTGTAGCGGGAGATGCCGGCCGCTTCCTCCAGGAACGCCCGCATCTCGTCCGTCCGTGCCTCGATCACCCTCGAGATCATGTTCTGTTCGATGATCGCGTAGCTGCGCGAACCGAGCCCGGTGCCGAGGAACAGCTGGGTGATGTCCTTGCGCCGGCAGCGCGTGCCGTTGAGGAAGTACGAAGACGTCCCGTCGCGGGACACCAGGCGCCGCAGCGACACCTCGGCGTAGCCCGCGTACTCGCCGCCGAGCTTGCCGTCGGAGTTGTCGAACACCAGTTCGACGGACGCGTTGCCCACCGGCTTGCGCGAGGACGAGCCGTTGAAGATCACGTCCGCCATCGAGTCGCCGCGCAGGTGCTTGGCCGATATCTCGCCCATCACCCAGCGCACGGCGTCGATGATGTTCGACTTGCCGCAGCCGTTGGGGCCAACCACGCCGACCAGGCTGCTCGGAAAACTGATCGAGGTCGGGTCCACGAACGACTTGAAACCGGCCAGCTTGATCTTGGTCAGGCGCATCGATCACCCGGGGTCTAGGGAGTCTCCGTGACGGGACTCTGCAATGGACCCGAAGTGTAAAAGAAAGTGACCCGGGCCACAGCACCGGCGAGAACCCGCAGGTGGCCATGCGCTGCGCGCGGCCGGGCCGCTGGACCGCAGGCTCGCGGTCTGTATAATCCCGCGTCCTTCGCAGTGTCCCCGGAGCCAATCGATGCCCGCCAAGAAGCCGTCTGCCAAGCCGGCGAAGGCCAAGAAGACTGTTTCTGCCAGGCCGGCCGCCAAGGCGGCTGCGAAAGCGCCCGCAAAGACCGCCGCGAAAGCCAAGGCGAAGGTGGCTGCCAAGGCCGCCGCCAGGCCCGCGCCAAAGGCGCGCGCCAAGGTCGCCGTGGCCAAAGCCGCCCCGAAGTCGTCCCCCAAGGCCGGGGCTCCGGTCAAGGCCCGTCCCCAGCCTGCAGCGACCAGGCCGGTCGTCGCCAGCAAGGCTCCTCAAGTGCTGAGCCCGAGCCTGCTGTCGGGTCCGCGCAACGTCGAGCCGTACGTTCCTCGCAAGGGTGAGGAGTACATGAGCAAGGAGCAGCTCGACCACTTCCGCACCATCCTTTCCAGCTGGAAGCAGGACCTGATGCAGGAAGTCGATCGCACCATGCTGCACATGAAAGACGAGGCGGCCAATTTCCCTGACCCGAACGACCGCGCCACGCAGGAGTCGGAATTCAGCCTCGAACTGCGCACCCGCGACCGCGAGCGCAAGCTGATCCGCAAGATCGACGAGGCGCTGAAGCGCATCGAGGACGGCAGCTACGGTTTCTGCCTCGAGACCGGCGAGCCGATCGGTGTGAAGCGGCTCGAGGCGCGCCCGGTGGCCACGCTGAGCGTCGAGGCACAGGAACGCCGTGAACGGCGCGAAAAGCAGTTCGGCGACCGGGACGACTGGTACCGTTGAGGTCCCATCGCCCTATCGTGGGCGATTTGCGCCGTCCCCCAGCGGGGCGCTCCATTTCGGTTCGTTGGTGGCCGCCGTCGCGAGTTACGTCGACGCCAGGGCCGCGGCTGGCCAATGGCTGGTCCGGATCGAGGACCTCGACCCTCCCCGCGAGCGCCCAGGCGCAGCGGACGACATCCTGTTCACGCTCGAACGGTTCGGGCTGCACTGGGACGGGCCGGTGCTGCGCCAGAGCAGCCGGCACGACGCCTACGCTGCCGCGCTCGAACGGCTGCAGCGTGACGGGCGGCTCCGCAGCTGCAACTGCTCGCGTGCCGCGCTCTCGCTGCTCCCCCAGAACAAGCAGCGGGATCCAGGCGACGACCTCTTCCACCCGGCCACGTGCCTGTCCGGGCCGTCTGAAGGGGCTCGAGGACAGGCGCTGCGCTTCCGTGTTCCTGACCAGGACATCAGCTTTCGAGACCGAGTCCAAGGGACGGTGCGTGCCAACGTCGCGGCCGCCGCCGGTGATTTCGTCCTCAAGCGCAAGGACGGTCACTATGCCTACCAGCTGGCCGTGGTCGTGGACGATGAGGAACAGGGCATCACCGACGTGGTGCGCGGCGCGGACCTGCTCCCCAGTACGCCTCGCCAGGTCCTGCTGCAGCGCGCCCTCGGCTTGCGCAGCCTGGAATACATGCATGTCCCGATTGCCTTGAGCGTCGGCGGCCTTAAGCTTTCGAAATCGACGGACGCGCCGCGACTGGCTGCGGTCGTGCCGGCGATGCAGATCGTCGCAGCGCTCCGGTTCCTGGGCCAGCGCCCGCCGGCGATCCTGCGCGGAGCGAGGACCGACGAAGTGCTCGGGTGGGCGGTGTCGAACTGGCGCCCCGGGCGTGTACCGAGGGTTGTTTCCGCGACTGCGAAGGCGTGAGTCGAACAGGCAAAGGCAAAGGAACAATGAGCATGACCACCAAGGCCAAGACCAAGCGGACGCGCTCCCGGACCGCCTCGAAGGACGGGGGCCGGAACACGCCGCGTGTCATCCGCAAGTACCCGAACCGGCGCCTGTACGACACGGTCGAGAGCCGCTACGTCACGCTGGCGGACGTCCGCCGGCTGGTCGTGGAACGCATCGACTTCGTGGTGCTGGACCGCAAGACACAGAAGGACATCACGCGCAGCATCCTGTTGCAGGTGATCGCGGAGCAGGAAGGGGCCGGGGAATCGCTGATGAGCCGGGACTTCCTCTCGCAGGTGATCCGCACCTACGGCAGCGGGCTTCAGGATTTCGTCGGCCGTTACCTCGACGAGAGCATCCAGCAGTTCGCGCGCGAGCAGCGCGACCTGCGCGAACGATTCAAGAACGTCGTCGGGGTGGACCCGGTCGAGACCGTGACCATGGTCGCGCAGAAGAACTACCAGCGCTGGAAGGCGCTTCAGGAAGAGGTGTTCAATCGCCTGCCCCGGCCGTGGAGCCGGGACGAGTAGCCTGAGGGGATCCCCGGCAGGCGGGCCATCCTCCGTGTCGGAGGCGGACTGAAGGGGGACATTCTCCGTTTCGACCGGCGCCGACGTCCCAGTGGTCGGCGGCTGGCTGCGAAAAGCAGAAAGTCCCCTCCTCCCTCGCGATCAGCCGTCGACGTTGCGCATCGACAGCCGCACGCGGCCCTGACGGTCAACCTCGAGCACCTTGACACGCACCACGTCGCCTTCGTTGAGCTTGTCGCTGACACGCTCGACGCGCTCATCCGAGATCTGCGAGATGTGCACCAGGCCGTCCTTGCCCGGCAGGATCTGCACGAACGCGCCGAAATCCATCAGGCGCACGACCTTGCCCTCGTAGATCGTTCCCACCTCGACTTCCGAGGTGATCAGTTCGATGCGCCTCTGGGCTTCGCGGCCGGCCGCCCCGTTGACCGACGCGATCTTGACCGTGCCATCGTTCTCGATGTCGATGTTGGTCCCGGTCTCCTCGGTGATCGCGCGGATGACCGCGCCACCCTTGCCGATGACCTCACGGATCTTTTCCGGGTCGATCTTGATGGTGATGATCGTAGGCGCCCATTCGGACATCTCCGGACGGGCCTGCGTGATGACCTTGGCCATCTCGCCGAGGATGTGCAGCCGGGCGTTGCGCGCGTGCTGCAGCGCGACCTGCATGATTTCGCGGGTAATGCCCTCGATCTTGATGTCCATCTGCAGCGCGGTGACGCCGTCGGCCGAGCCCGCGACCTTGAAGTCCATGTCGCCGAGGTGGTCCTCGTCTCCGAGGATGTCGGTCAGCACCTGGAACTTGCCGTCCTCGAGCACCAGCCCCATCGCGACGCCGGCCACCGGCGCCTTCAGCGGGACGCCCGCGTCCATCAGCGCGAGGCTGGTGCCGCACACCGAGGCCATGGAGCTCGAGCCGTTCGACTCGAGGATTTCGGAGACCACGCGGATCACGTAGGGGAACGCGGTCATGTCCGGCATCACGGCGCTGACGCCGCGGCGCGCGAGGTTGCCGTGGCCGATCTCGCGGCGCTTCGGCGAGCCCATCATGCCCGTCTCGCCCACCGAGAACGGCGGGAAGTTGTAGTGCATCATGAACGGCTCTTTGCGCTCGCCCGCGAGCGCGTCGATGATCTGCGCGTCGCGACCGGTGCCGAGGGTCGTGGTGACCAGCGCCTGCGTCTCGCCGCGCGTGAACAGCGCGGAGCCGTGGGTTCGGGGCAGGACGCCGGTCTCGACCGAGATCTTGCGCACCGTGTTCATGTCGCGGCCGTCGATGCGCGGCTCGCCTGCGAGGATGCGACGACGCACCAACTCGTACTCGAGCCGGCCGATTTCGTCGGTCACCTTGCGAGCGGTGAATTTCGGCTCGTCACCGGCTGCCAGCGCGGCCACCGCCGCCTTCTTGATCTCGTCGATGCGGGAGTAGCGCGACTGCTTCTCGGTAATCGTATAGGCCTTGCCGAGTTCCGCCTCGACCTGCGCTGCAACGGCAGCGACCAGCCCCTTGTCGGCCTCGGGCGCAGTCCATTGCCAGGCCGGCTTGCCGGCCTCCGCGGCGAGTTCACGGATGGCCTTGATCGCGACCTGCATCTGCTCGTGGCCGAACATCACGGCGCCGAGCATCACTTCCTCCGACAGCACCTTCGCCTCGGACTCGACCATCAGCACCGCATCGGCGGTGCCGGCCACGACCAGGTCGAGCTCGGAGGTCTTGAGGTCGGTGGCAGTGGGGTTCAGCAGGTACTGGCCATCGCGGTAGCCGACCTTGGCCGCACCAATCGGGCCCTTGAACGGGATTCCGGAGAGCGCCAGGGCGGCGGAGGCGCCGATCAGCGCCGGAATGTCGGAGTCGATGTCCGGGTCGAGCGACACGACGGTCGGGACCACCTGCACCTCGTTGTAGAACCCTTCCGGGAACAGCGGGCGAATCGGGCGGTCGATCAGTCGCGAGGTGAGCGTTTCCTTCTCGGAGGGACGGCCTTCGCGCTTGAAAAAGCCGCCGGGAATCCGGCCGGCCGCGTAGGTCTTCTCGACGTAATTGACGGTCAGCGGGAAGAAATCCTTGTTTGGATCCGCGTTCTTGCGCGCGACGGCAGTCACCAGGACCGTCGTATCGCCCATCGAGACGAGGACTGCACCGTCGGCCTGGCGCGCAAGGCGGCCGGTCTCGAGGGTGACTGTGTGGGAACCGTATGGAAATGATTTCTTGTGGACGTTCACGATGTTGTCCCGTACTGCGGAAAGCGTGGGGGTATGCTGAAACGACTCCGGCCCGCATTGCGGGCCGGATTTCAGGGGATCAGCGGCGAAGGCCGAGCCGACTCACTACCGCCTGGTAGCGCGACACGTCGCAGCCCTTGAGGTAGTCGAGGAGCTTGCGGCGCTGGGTGACCAGCTTGAGCAGTCCACGACGCGACGCGTGATCGCGCTTGTGCGCAGTGAAGTGCTCGCTCAGTTCATTGATGCGCGCGGACAGGAGCGCTATCTGGACCTCGGGAGAACCCGTGTCCGTAGCGTTGCGGCGATAGTCGCCTACGATCTCGACCTTGCGCTCGGTGGACAGTGCCATCGTCTGGAATCCTCGAAACCATGTATGCCTTTGAATTGAGCCGCGCATTTTACCCTTGCACGGCTCCGGATCTCAAGTCTGTGGCGGCCCGGTGCCATCCGCGCCTGGGACAAACAGGCGTTCGACCGTGACGCGTCCGGCAGCATCGACCTCCACCAGGCCGAGGAACCGGCCGTCCGGGCCATGGGCACGCGCCCGGCCCGTGCCGTCGCCGGCAGCGCAGTTCGCGAGTGCCCGCCCCTGGCGCAGGTGCAGCGACTGCAGTTCGTCGAGATCGAGGCGCGGCAGGCCGTCGAACGCCCGGTCTACGGGCAGCAGCCAGGGAGCGTCCGCGCCGGCCGTCCCGTGCTCCCCGGCCCAGGCCTCGATCGCCTCGAGCCGAACCATGCCCTCGTGCTCGAAGGGCTCCACCCACAGGCGCCGCAGCTCGCCCAGGTGCCCACACGTGCCCAGTGCATGCGCGATGTCCTCGCCCAGCACCCGGATGTACGTGCCCTTCGAGCACACGACCTCGATCCACAGTTCGCGCGGGCCGGCTGCGAGCAGTTCGATGCGCTCGATCCGAACCTGCCGCGCGGCGCGCGGAACCAGCTCGCCCCGGCGGGCCAGTTTGTACAAGCGTACGCCATCGTGTTTCAGCGCCGAGTACATCGGCGGCACCTGTTCAATGTTGCCGGTGAAGCGGGCCAGGACCTGTCGAAGCTGCTTGTCGTCAAGCGCCGGCACCGCCGACTCCGCGATCACCGCGCCGTCGGCGTCGCCGCTGTCCGTGGCGGCGCCAAGGGTGACCCGGGCCCGGTAGGCCTTCGACGAGCCGAGCAACGTCCCGCAGGCTTTGGTCGCCTGCCCGAGGCACAGCGGAAGCATTCCGGTCGCCATCGGGTCCAGCGTGCCGGCGTGACCGCCCTTGGCCGCCGACAGCAGGCGCCGTACGCGCTGCAATGCCTGGTTCGAGCTCATGCCGGCGGGCTTGTCGAGCAGCACGATGCCGTCGACCTCGCGCCAGTTGCGTCGCGGGACGCCGTCGCGGGCGGTGGCGCTCACTCGTCCCCGTCGTTCGCGGCCGCGTCCTCTTCGACGTGCCGTGCGCTGTCGTCGCGCACCGCACGCGTGATCAGGTCGTCGAGGCGGTTGCTGCGCTCGAGTTCCTCGTCCGGCTGGAAATGCAGGTGCGGGGCGACGCGCAGCCGCAGCGCCCGTCCAAGCGGGCCGCGCAGGCGGCGTGCAGCGTCGGTGAGGATCTCCAGCTGCAACGGGTCGCTGGAGTCCCCCGCAAGCAGCGTGTAGTGCACCCAGGCGTGCGTCAGGTCCGGCGACACGCGCACGTGCGTGATCGTGAGCGGCTTCAGGCGCGGGTCGCGCACCTCGCGCGGCAGCATTTCCGCGAGCGTGCGCTGCACCTGCTCGGCGACGCGCCGCGCGCGGGGAACCTCACGCGGCATCGGCCCGCGTCACATGCTGCGCGCGATCTCGACCCTCGAGTAGCACTCGATCTGGTCGCCCGCGCGAATGTCGTTGTAGTTGCGCACACCGATGCCGCACTCGGTGCCGGCCCGGACCTCGCCCGCTTCGTCCTTGAATCGACGCAGCGAATCGAGCTCGCCCTGGTGGATGACCACGTTGTCGCGCAGCACGCGCACCGGGTTGCCGCGCTTGATGAAGCCCTCCGACACCAGGCAGCCGGCGACGGTGCCGAACTTGCTGGAGCGGAACACCTCGCGGACTTCCGCCAGGCCGACGATCTGCTCCTTGATCTCGGGCTTCAGCAGCCCGGTCATGGCCAGCTTGACGTCGTCGATCGCCTCGTAGATCACGCTGTAGTAGCGCACGTCCACGCCGCCGTCCTTCATCGCGCTGCGGGCCGCGCCGTCGGCGCGCACGTTGAAGCCGATGATGCGGGCCTTGGATGCCGTGGCCAGCGTCACGTCGGACTCGGTGATGCCACCGACGCCGCTCGCGATCACCTTTACGCTCACCTCGTCGGTGGACAGCTTGCCGAGCGCATCGCGCAGCGCCTCGGCGCTGCCCTGAACGTCGGCCTTGACGATGACCGCGACCACGCCGCCGGACTGCTCGCCCATCTGCGAGAACACGTCCTCGACCTTCTTGGTCGCGCCGGCGAGGCGTACGTCACGGTACTTGCCCTGTCGGTAGAGCGCGACTTCACGCGCCTTGCGTTCGCTGTCCACGACCAGCAGGTCGTCGCCGGCGTTCGGCGCGTCGGAAAGCCCCAGCACCGCGACCGGCATGGCCGGCCCTGCGGACTGGACCTGCTTGCCGGTGGCGTCGAACAACGCGCGGACCCGGCCGAATTCCTGTCCCGCGATGACCGGGTCGCCCGCCCTCAGCGTGCCCCGCTTCACCAGCACCGTCGCGACGGGACCGCGGCCCTTCTCGATGCTGGACTCGAGCACCACGCCGGCCGCCGGGCCCTCGGTGGGGGACCTGAGGTCGAGAACTTCGGCCTGCAGCAGGATGGATTCGAGCAACTGGTCGATGCCTGCGCCGGTGCGCGCCGAAACCGGGACGAACATCGTGTCGCCGCCCCAGTCTTCCGGGATCACGTTCTGCTTGCCGAGATCGTTGCGAACGCGCTCCAGGTCCGCGTCGCTCTTGTCCATCTTGTTGACCGCGACCACGATCGGGACGCCGGCCGCTCTGGCATGCTCGATGGCCTCGATCGTCTGCGGCATCACGCCGTCGTCTGCCGCGACCACCAGCACGACGATGTCGGTGACGTGCGCGCCGCGCGCACGCATCGACGTGAACGCGGCGTGGCCCGGCGTGTCGATGAAGGTGATCTGCCCCTTCGGGGTCTCGACCTGGTACGCTCCGATGTGCTGGGTGATGCCGCCCGCCTCGCCGGCCGCGACCTTGGCCCGACGGATGTGGTCGAGCAGCGAGGTCTTGCCGTGGTCCACGTGCCCCATGATGGTCACCACCGGTGGGCGCGGCAGCGCGGCGACGTCGCCAGCGTCCGCGAGCAGTTGGTCCTCGAGCGCGTTCTCCTTGAGGCGGATCACCGTGTGGCCGAACTCCTCGACGACCAGCTGTGCGGTGTCCTGGTCGATGGGCTGGTTGATGGTGGCCATCACCCCCATCTTCATCATGGTCTTGATGACTTCGTTGGCCTTCACCGCCATGCGGTTGGCCAGCTCGCCGACGGTGATGGTCTCCGGAATCTGCACTTCGCGTTTCACCGGCGCAGTGGGCAGTTCGAAGCCATGGCGCGTATCGACGCTGACGTGCACCGCGCGGCGATGGCGGCCGGCCTGCTGGCGCTTCTTGAAGCGGGCGCTGGCATCTCCCGCGACGTGCAGCTCCTTTCGACCGTACTTGGTCGCAGGTCCTCCCTTGCCGGTGTCGGCACTCTCGGCCACGCGCGGCTTGGGCGGGTGCGGGGCCCGGACCGGTTCCGATTCACGGTGCTTCGTCTCGGACCGTTCGCGTTCCGCGCGCTCACGGTCACGGGTCTCGTTCTGCCGGGCAGACTCCTCGGCCGCGCGCTGCCGCGCTTCTTCCTCGGCCTTCTGGCGGGCTTCCTGCTCAAGCCGCTCGCGCTCCAGGCGATCGGAGTCGCGCCGCTCCGCCTCCTTGCGCTCGGCGTCCAGGCGCACGGCGTCTTCCGACTGCCGCTGGCGGTCGATATCGTCCTGGCGCTGCCGCTGCTCTTCCTCGAGCACGGTCCGGTTCAGGTAGGTCTTCTTGGCCCGCACCTCGACTGACACGGTGCGCGCCCGGCCCTGGACCGACGCGACCTTGATCTCCTGTTGCGCCTTTCGCTTCAGCGTGATCTTGCGCGGCGCGGCCGTGTCCTCCTGCCGACCGTGGGCACGGCGCAGGTGGGTGAGCAGTTCCATCTTGGCCTCGTCGCTGATGACGTCATCCGCGCCGGAAACCTTGATGCCAGCCTCGTCGAGCTGGGTGATGAGCTTGTCGACCGGGACCTTGAGGACCTCGGCAAACTGACTGACAGTCACTTCCGCCATTGGGTACCTCCGCTCACGCCTGCTGCGCCTGCTCGAACCAGTGCTTGCGCGCGGCAAGGATCAGCTCGGCCGCCCGCTGCGGGTCGAGCGTGGAAATCTCGCCGAGTTCGTCCACCGACTGGTCCGCGAGGTCCTCGCGCGTGAGGATTCCGTGTCGCGCCAGTTCGGCGGCCAGTTCGTCGTCCATGCCCTCGACGTCGAGCAGGTCCTGTGCCGGTTCGGCGGACTCGATGGTCTCCTCGCTGGCGATCGCCTGCGTGAGCAGCACGTCGCGCGCCCGGCTGCGCAGTTCCTGGATCATCGTCTCGTCGAATTCCTCGATACCGGCAAGTTCGCCCTGCGGCACGTAGGCGATTTCCTCGATGCTCGAGAAACCTTCCTGGACCAGGATCGCCGCGACGTCGTCATCCACGTCGAGCTGCTTCATGAACAGCTCGCGCAGCACGACCTGCTCCGACTCGCTCTTCTCCTCGGCGGCCTGCTCGCTCATGATGTTGAGCTTCCACCCGGTCAACTCGCTGGCCAGCCGGATGTTCTGGCCGCCGCGCCCGATGGCCTGCGACAGCTTTTCCTCCGCGACCGCGATGTCCATGCCGTGGGCATCCTCGTCCACCACGATCGAGCTGACCTCGGCCGGCGCCATCGCGTTGATGACGAACTGGGCCGAGTTCTCGTCGAACGGAATGATGTCCACTCGCTCGCCGGCGATCTCGTTGGAAACCGCCTGCACCCGCGAACCGCGCATGCCGACACAGGCGCCGACCGGGTCGATGCGCGAGTCGTTGCTGCGCACCGCGATCTTGGCCCGCGCGCCCGGGTCACGGGCGGCGCCGAGGATGTCGATCAAGCCCTGGCCAACTTCGGGAACCTCGAGCTTGAACAACTCGATCAGGAACTCGGGCGCGGTGCGCGAGAGGAACAGCTGCGGGCCGCGCGGCTCCGAGCGCACTTCCTTCAGGAACGCCTTGATGCGGTCCTGGGTGCGCACCGGCTCGCGCGGAATCATGCATTCGCGCGGAATGAAGCCCTCGGCGTTGCCGCCGAGGTCGACGAATATGCCGTTTCGATCCACGCGTTTCACCAGGCCCGACACCAGCGTGCCGACCCGGTCGTTGTACTGCTCGACCACCTGCGCGCGCTCTGCCTCGCGCACCTTCTGCACGATGACCTGCTTGGCGGTCTGCGCGGCAATCCGGCCGAAGGCGACCGACTCCAGCGGCACCTCGACGTAGCCGCCCGGCTCGGCGTCCGGCGAGACGTCCAGGCCGTCCTCGAGGCGCAGTTCCTTCTCGGGAAACTCGAGCTCGGTCGAATCGTCGGCGAACACCTTCCAGCGCCGATACGTGTCGTAATCGCCGTTCTTGCGATTGATCGCGACCCGCACGTCGATGTCCTCGCCGTACTTCTTGCGCGTGGCCGACGCGAGCGCCGCTTCGAGCGCCTCGAATATGATTTCCTTGTCGACGCCTTTCTCGTTGGAGACAGCCTCGACCACCATCAGGATTTCTTTGTTCATCTATCGTCCTCCCGCCACGCGGGGTTCAAGCCTGCGGCGCCAGGTGCGCCTTTCGAATCCCGGACACCGGCAGCACGTGCCGCTGTCCGTCCACCTCGACTTCAATCGTCGCCAAACCGGCCGCCGTCAACGGGCCCTTGAAGCGCCTGCGCCCGTCCACCGGCTGCGCGAGTTCGATGAACACCGTCTCGCCCACGAACCTGCCGAAATGCTCCGGCGTCCTGAGCGGCCGCTCGAGCCCCGGCGAGGACACTTCCAGCGTGTACTCGCCGGCGATCGGGTCCTCGGCGTCGAGCACCTCGCTCACCGCGCGACTCACCCGCGCGCAGTCGTCCACCGATATCCCGGCGTCGGCGTCAAGGTACAAACGCACGAGTGCGTTGCCCTGCCCGGGCGAGCACTCGATTTCCCACAACGAGTAGCCGAGTGCCTCGACCACCGGCTGCAGCAGCACTGTCAGCGTTTCCCTCTGCATCGGTCCAACCATTCGCGGCGCGCAGAAACAAAAAATGGGCCGGCGGCCCATTCGTTTCTTCGCGGCCGGGACGGCATGGCCGTCCGCCGCAAACGAAAAATCCCCGCTCAGGGGGATTTCTCAGGCGAATCTCCCGCCGGACCGGCATCCCCCATTTCGGGGCCTACCTGCTCGGCCAGGAACCGCCGCCAATCAATGACTTGCATTGGCATCCGGCTCCAGGACCGGTGGATTCTATAGGAACACCGGGGCCGCGGCTAGTCCGTCGGCACGCAGGTCAGCGCATGACCGCGACCAGGCTCTCGGCCACGCGGTCCACGTTTGCTTCACTGACCCCGGCAATGTTGATGCGCCCGTCCGGCGGCAGGTACACGTGATGCCGGTCCCGAAGGCGCGTGATGGCTTCGGCGTCCTGGCCGGTGAGCGAGAACATGCCGCGGTGGCGCGTGACCCACGAGAAGTCGAGATCCGGTCGCCGCGTCGCGAGACGTGCCGCGAGCAGGGCCCGCAGCGATTTCATGCGCGCCACCATGTCGCCCAGCTCGGTGATCCATGCAGCACGCAGCCCCGGGGCCGCGAGCAGGCGCGCGACCACCGCTGCGCCGTGGTCGGGGGGCATCGAATACATCCGCCGGGCAGTGCGCGCCTGGTGGGTCGCGATCGCACTTGCAGCGGCCGCCGACCCGGCGACGATCGCCAGCGCCCCGGTGCGTTCGCGGTACAAGCCGAAATTCTTGGAACACGAAACGGCGAGCAGCAGCTGCGGAACCCGCGAGGCGAGAATCCGCAGCCCCAGGACGTCCGCCTCGACGTCATCGCCGAAACCCTGGTAGGCGAGGTCGACGAACGGCACCAGCCCGCGCGACTCGATCACCTCGCCCAGCGAGCGCCACTGCTCCGGCCCCAGGTCGGCGCCGGTGGGATTGTGGCAGCAGCCATGCAGCAACACGATCGAGCCCGCCGGCAGGCCTGCAAAGTGTTCGCGCATCGCGTCGAATGCGACGCCGCGCGTGGCGGGGTCGTAGTAGGGATAACGTTGCAGCGCCAGGCCCGAGGTCCCGAGCAGCGGCTCGTGATTGGCCCAGGTCGGATCGCTCACGTGCATGACGGCGCCGGGCTGCGAGGCGTTGATCAGCTCCGCTCCCAACCTGAGCGCACCGCAACCGCCTACCGTCTGGATGGTCGCCGTGCGTTCGCGCAGCCCGCTCGCCAGCGGCCCGAGCGCCAGCTCGACGATGTGCTGGTTGAACTCCAGGTTGCCGGCCGGGCCGACGTAGGTCTTGCTGCGTTGGGCCGCCAGCATCGCGCTTTCGGCTTCGCGCACCGCGCGCGGGATCGGCGTCTCCCCGTTCCCGTCGCGATACACCCCGACGCCGAGATCGATCTTGTCCGGTGACGGGTCGGCACGAAATGCCGTGGTCACACCCAGGATCGGGTCCGGCGGCAGCTGTTCCAGGTTGGCGAAAATCATCGCGTCGATTGTCGCACGGGGATCAGGGCGCCGGCACGACCCGCTGGTCGATGGCGCCGAACAGGCTCGCGCCATCGGCGGAGAACATCTCGATCCTCACCCGGTCGCCGAAGCTGAGGAACGGGGTCGCCGGCTTGCCCTGGTCGATCTGCTCGAGCATCCGACGCTCGGCGATGCACGACGAACCGAGCGTCCGGTCGTAATTGGAAACCGTTCCTGAGCCGACGATCGCGCCGGCTCCCAGGCGCCGCGTGCGTGTGACGTGCTCGATCAGGCGTGGAAAGTCGAAGGTCATGTCCACGCCCGCGTCGGGCCGTCCGAACAGCTGCCCGTTGACGTGCGACACCAGCGGCAGCAGCACCTTGCCGCCGTCCCAGGCGGCGCCGAGCTCGTCGGGCGTCACCGCAACGGGCGAGAACGAGGTCGCGGGCTTGGACTGGTAGAAGCCGAAGCCCTTGCCCAGCTCGCCCGGGATCAGGTTCCTCAGCGACCAGTCGTTCACCAGCATCACCAGCCTGATGTGCGAGCGCGCCGCGAGCGCGCCAGTGCCCATGGGCACGTCGTCGGTCACGACCGCGACCTCGGCCTCGAAGTCGATGCCAAACTCCTCGCTGGGGCATGGAACGTCGCCCGTGGGCGGTATGAAGTCGTCCGACCCCCCCTGGTAGACCAGCGGATCGGTCCAGAAGCTCGGCGGCATGACGGCACCGCGCGCCTTGCGCACCAGTTCGACGTGGTTCACGTAGGCCGAGCCGTCCACCCAGTGGTGCGCGCGCGGCAGTGGCGCGAGCACGCGGGCTGGCTCAAATGCAAAGCGTCCAGTCGCGCGCCCGGCTTCGAGCGCGTCCGATGCCTGCTGCAGGGACGGCGCCAGCTCGTGCCAGCGGTCGAGAGCCTGCTGCAGCGTTTGCGCCACCTGCGGCACCGGGACTGCCCGCTTGAGGTCGCGGCTCACGACCAGCAACTGTCCATCGCGCGTGCCGTTCGCCAGCGTGGCCAGCTTCATGGTGCGGCCGTCCAGCTGCTCACGTACTGCTGCCACTCCACCCCGCCCGCCGCCGCGGCGACGTCGAGCGGGTCGCGCGTGTCGATCATCACCGCGACTTCGTCGGTGGCCGGCTTTTCCTGCTTAAGCATGCGTGTCAGCGCCTTCGGATGCGGCCCGTGCGTGAAGCCGCCCGGGTGGAAGGTCATCATTCCGGGGTGGATGTTGTCGCGGCTGAAGAAATCGCCGGCGTGATAGAACAGTACCTCGTCGTAGTCGTCGTTGTTGTGGAAGAACGGCACCTTCAGCGCGCCCGGGTCGGTCTCGAACGGCCGCGGCACGAAGGTGCAGACGACGAACCTGTTCGCCACGAACGTCGTGTGGGCCGAGGGCGGGAGGTGATAGCGATGGCTCATCAGCGGCCGGAAGTCCCGGACGTTGATGCGCACCACGGACAGTTCGCCGTGCCAGCCGACGGCGTCCAGCGGGTTGAACGGATAGGTGATCAGCGACACCTGGTTGCGCCGCTTGACCTCGACCGACCAGGATCGCGCCGCGTCACGCTGCGCCGCGAAGGCGGCATCCAGCCGCGGAATGTCGAGCAGCGCCGGGTCGAAGATCGCATGGTTGCCGACCAGGCCTTTCTCCGGGAGCATGTAGCTCGAGTTGGTCGCCTCGACCAGCAGCAGGTCCATCGGCTCGGTGCACTCGATGCGCCACATGGTGCCGCGCGGCACCACCACGTAGTCGCCTGCCTCCACGCTCAAGTGCCCGAAATCACAGTACAGGTCGCCCCGTCCGGCATGCACGAACAGCAGCTCGTCGCCATCGGCGTTGCGGGCCAGCCGATCCATGCTTGCAGCAAGCCGCCAGAAACGGATGCGGCAGTGCGCATTCGCGAGCACCTCGTGGGCCGACCACGGCACGGCCGCGCCTGCGGCAAGGCGGACCAGGTCGAAGGCGCGCGGCTGCAGCGGGCCCGTGAATTCGCTCCACGCCGTAGGCGGGTGGCGGTGATGGAAGAACGCGGCGGGCCCGAAAAACCCTTCCTTGCTCATCTCGCGCTCGTAGGTGCCGTCCGGCAAATCGCAATGCGCCTGCCGCGAGGCTTTGCCTTCCACCCTGGACACTGGGATGTACCGCTTCACTTGATGTCCCCTGCTTGCAGTGCGCCGGCGACCCGACCGCCCGGCGCTGGCCTCAGATTACGCCGCGTCGTTCCTGGTCGAGTTCGATCGACTCGAACAGCGCGCGGAAGTTGCCCTCGCCGAAGCCTTCGTTGCCCTTGCGCTGGATGATCTCGAAGAAGATCGGCCCGATGACGTTCTTCGTGAAGATCTGCAGCAGGATGCCCTCCTTCGCGCTGCCGTCGATCAGGATGCGGCGGCCGGCGAGCTCCGCGATCGACTCGCGGTGCCCTTCGACTCTTGCGTCGATGCCCTCGTAGTAGGTGTCGGGCGAATCCTGGAATTCGACGCCATTGCGCCGCAACTGGTCGACGGTGGCGTAGATGTCGTCGGTCGCGAGCGCGATGTGCTGTATGCCCTCGCCGTGGTACTCGCGCAGGTACTCCTCGATCTGCGACTTGTCGTCCTGCGACTCGTTGATCGGGATGCGGATCCGGCCGCAGGGGCTGGTCATCGCGCGGCTCAGCAGGCCGGTCTTGCGGCCCTCGATGTCGAAGTAGCGGATCTCGCGGAAGTTGAACAGCTTCTCGTAGAAACCCGACCACTTGTCCATGTTGCCGCGGTGCACGTTGTGGGTGAGGTGGTCGATCAGCGTCAGTCCCGCTGCCGGGCTCGGTTCGGGCTGCACCACCGGCACGAAGTCCACGTCGTAGATCGTGTGCTCTCCATAGCGGTCCACCAGGTAGACGATGCTGCCGCCGATGCCCTCGATGGCCGGGATGCTGAGCTCCATCGGCCCGACCGGGTTCACGACCGGCGTGGCGCCGAGGTCAACTGCGCGGCGGAACGCGTATCCGGCGTCCTTGACGCGGAACGCCATCGCGCAGGCGGAGGGCCCGTGCCGCTCGGCGAAACGCTGGCCGAAGCCGCCGGGTTCGGCATTGATGACGAAGTTGACGTCGCCCTGCCGGTGCAGCGTCACGTTCTTGCTGCGATGCCGGGCGGTGACCGGGAAGCCCATGCGCTCGAACAGCGTGCGCAGCAATTCGGAGTCGGGCGCAGTGTATTCGACGAACTCGAAGCCGTCGGTCCCCATCGGGTTTTCGAACAGATCCGCCATGACCGTGCCTCGCTCGCGGCTATTGTTTCAGTTGAAACTAACGGCTCATTGTAACGGGGGTGCGGCGCAGCAATCCAATCGAATGCCGGGAATCGCAAGGATTCCCGCTGCGAACCGGCGCGTCATGGCTGCCTGTCTGCGCGTCAAACTGGTGGGCCGTGCTGGATTCGAACCAGCGACCAACTGGTTAAAAGGTAACTCAGAGCGGTGCTGACCTGAACGAACCAGAACACAAACCCACGTTTTCCGCCATTTTTGGGGGAGCAACGTCTGGTCAATTCTGGTTCGTTCGGCCCCGCCCAGTAGCAAAATGGTAGCAGGCTACCTGCGGTCATTGTTCCTCTTCCGCCCGCCTCGCCCGCCGGTACTGCGCCTCGATGTAGGCGATCCAGGCCCGCTTGTCGGCCTCAGGGATGTCCTTCGCGCGGACCCGCTCGATTGCCTGCCTGACCAGCCTGCGCCAGCCCAGTTCGTCGCCGATCTCGGGGATGGTGATGTCCATGCCCCCAGCCTGCCGCGTTCGTCCTGGCGCGTCTCCGTGCGTTTGTGGCGGGAACGTGCAGTGATGGCCTCTGGCAGTTTCAGAACATACGCGCCGCGAGTAGCACCGCGATGACGATGCCGATCCATTTTATGATTCGAAGTTCTCCGTAGACCATCCCGACGATCACGGCCAGCCCAGCGATGTCCTCCCTGCCGTGAACAATCGCTTGCCGGATCTGTGGTTCGGAATACGACTCACCGGCTTCCAGTTGTGCTGCCGCCGAGCGACGGTTTGCCTCCTGAATCTCCTGCACGACCAAAAGTGCCTTGCGAGAACCGAGTATGGACATGCGCACCGCTCCTCCTTGACTGGTGTGATGGTAGCCCAGCCGCGCCAGTTTGGTGTGCGATCGCACCGGCGCGGATCAATATCAGGCTGAGGGCTGCGCCACGATGGGAGCGGGAGCATAATTTGCACGCTTGGTAGGACGCACCAAAGGAAGGGCAGCGCATGAGGGATACCATTCTGCGGCGAGTGTGGTGACCGTCATGGCCCTCACGCTATACGGCTTCCACGATTACCCGACCGCGTTCGCCGTCACGAAGATCGATGCACCGCTGGAGGACTGCACTTTTCTCCTCGACTTCCAGAGACCTCTACGAAAGGTTCGCTCGTTTGGCCGACCGAATTTCTGGATAGGACGCGTGATCGCCCTCGCCGTCCCGGTCGTGCATGTCGGCGAGGATGTTGGCGGCTACATCATCATCGTCAATCGCGATGACGGGTACTTCGACAACATTCTTGCACTATGGAAGCAGCACCGTGGGACGCCACGAGTGTTGCGTACCAAAACTGACGGTGGCATCCAGATCGCTGCGGATTTCGGCACACACTTCCCGCAAGACTGCTGACTGCGTCCGCCGCGCCCGACGGTGGGCGCCCCGCTCATTTCTAGCGGGGACTCGCAGAGTCCGGTGAGTCAGCGTCTGAGTTGCTCGGCCCGTCGCCGCTCGTCAAGTCGCTTTTCGTCGAGTGCGCGTGACGCGCGATACTTCTCACGCAGCCTCTCGGCTTCCGTCTGAAGTGTATGTACCGTGACGAGACCAGATTCAAGTTGTCCTTCAGAAAGTGCCGCAAGATCACCATCGAACTCGCCGACCTTCGATTCGAGCGACTTGAGCGCGTCACAGTCGATTTTCCAGTCACGGCGCCATCGCTCCATGTTGCCCGACTGGTATTCCCCAAGTGCTGCCATGGCCCGCTTGTGGTACTCCTCTGCTCTTGGCAGGGTCTCATTGAGCGCCGCGATGTCTGCCCGAAGGTCACTCGCAGCCTTGCGAAGTTCGAGCCGCAGGTCAAGAGACCGGACCGCCTTGGACCGCCGATAGCCGATGTACCCTGTCACCGAGCCGACTATGCCGGCGACAGTGCCAATAGCACCTAGGATCACCCCTACGTAATTTGCCCAGATCGCGTCAGACAAGCCCTGGCCCCTCGCTATGCTTCCGCTGGCATTCTGCCAGCATGCCGCGCGCCGTGGTCGACACATATTTTCATTGCAGGCGATTTCGTCTAAACAGTCGCCTACGCCCAGTCAAAGACCGATAAGTCTCAGGCGATGCTGCAGGGCCTGGGCGACAATAAGCAGAGGGAATGCTATGGATAAGTTCGCGATAGCAGTTCTAGGAGCATGCGTTCTGAGTCTCACGGGCTGCGGAAGAGATGGGCCATACCGTTCTTTTTCCGCAAAAGATGGGGAAACCTACATCGTCAACACGTGGACCGGAAATGTTCGAAAGCTTGCCAATGATGAATTTATCGAGGTCCGCGACGCGAGGCCTCACTTGGCCGCAGAGACTAAACGCTTTTCTATTGCTCTCGACAACTTAGGGGCTGTAGCGCAGGGCAAGTACCGCTGCGACCCAGCCCGAGGAATGCTGTTCCAGATTGAGTTCGCACCGAACGCACGTGCGAAGGTAGACGAAGACTATTGGGTCGGCGCCACGCAGTCCCAGAGAGACAGTGCTCATAGCTTGAATATCAACTTCTACGACCCCGATGGATTCGCTATCGCGACGCAGAGCATGTCTATGGACGCTTTTTCCGGTGTGGTTGGCGATGGGGGAAAGACTCAGAAGTTTTCCTATGAGGGAAGCGTGCCGGTTGACGCGACGGCGTGTCAGCGAGCTGCGATGGTAAATGTGGGCTGGTCAGGCTTCTGGTTGCCGTTTCAGTATCGGCAGCCAAGCGATGAGCCAAAGTAATCTGGCACGTAGATGCCAGCCTAGCCGCTGAGTCCAACGCCGGGTGGCTGGCACTCGGGGCCTGATGTAGTAAACTGATCGCGCATCCAGAAGGGGCCATTGCCCCTGCCAACCTGCCAGCTCGGCAAGGTGGCGCGCCATACAGGCGGATGCGGCCCATCAGGGCAACGAAGGAGCCAACCATGAGCAAAGTTACTAAGCCGCGATCTGCCAGTTCGACACCGCAGGCTGCCCAGCAGAAGCCGAAAGCGACTTCGAGGTGCCGCGTCGCGTCGCGTGAGGAGACTCGGGCCTGGCTGGGCGCGGGGATCATCGTGCCGGTTCCGCGCCCACAGGCGCCGCCGGCGAAGAAAGCGACGCAGCCTGCCAGCGCCGAGCCGAAGTCGTCGGCAAAGGAGCAAGGGCGATGAAAACTACTGGCGCAGGATCAAAGAAGCGGTCACTGGCCGAGTTTCGGAAGATGCACAAGACGGCGGGACCGGATTCGCCGATCTACCAGGAAGGCTTGACGATGACCTCCGTCCGCGAGGTGAAGCGTACCGGGATTGTCTCGTGGCACGAGGGCGAACTGGACTCTCGGGAGGACGCTTCGGCAACGGTCAGCTTCGGGTACTTTCGCACGAAGACCGGCATGCCGCCGGACGTTGAGAAAGCCAAGGCCGCGAAAGACTCGGCGGAGGATTGAACAATGGCACGCACCCATACGATGCCAAAGTTTAAAACTCTGAAGCCGATGGCGCCCGACGATCCGTTCTTCGGGCGCGGATATATCGTCGGCGGTCTTCAGTTCGGCAAGAAGCCGCCGGCGCCGGAACCCGCGAAGCCGAAGGCCAAGGCACCCGGTATCAAGAAATAGGCCCTGACGGTTGGGGCGAGACGCCAGGGCCGGTACTATGATGGCGTCAGCGACTGTCCGCTAACGGCCACAATTCGACATTCGCACTTGCATACGGACTGCTCTGGACACTGCTCCAGCGAACACTTTACACCGAGCGATATGACGCATGGACTGGCGATGCTCCGACCTCTGACAAAACGCGGATGGCGCGATCACATCGCATCGCTCAAACGTCAAGCTAGCGCCGGCAACTTGCGCGCGATGACAGACTTGGGTCTCAATCTTCTTGAAGGCATTCAAGATCGAAAAGGACGCTCGCTTGTTCGCCGGAATCCCAAAGCGGCGGTTGCCTGGTTTCTTAAAGTGGCAACCCAAGGGGATAGTTGCGCCGCCGGTGCATTGGGATATGCATACGACGTTGGGCTGGGGACCCCGCGCAACATCGACCAGGCTATCCGCTGGTACCAGCGGGCCGCGCAATCGGGTAGCACTACTGCCGCCAGCAATCTAGCAACGGTGTACCGCGACCGCGGCAAAGCCCGACAGGCATTTCAATGGTGGATGCGATCTGCCGATATGGGGGACGGCGATGCCGCAGTCGATGTGGGCTACGGCTATCAGTACGGCATAGGTGTTAGGAGAGATCCCACCCGTGCGAAGCTCATGTTCAAGGGCGCTGTCGCGTCGCGGAACATTACCCAGCACGGTCGCGAAGAAGCGATGTACCACCTCGCACTGCAGTTTCTGGATGAAGGAAAACGGCGGTCAGCGATTCCCTTGTTGAAGCGGGCCAATGCAGACAAAGACTATCCGGAAGCGGCGATGGTACTCCACCAGATCGAGACCGACTCTGACTACATTCCGTGTCGCTGCAAGCGCTTGACCAACAAATGCTTGCTCGGTCACGCAAACTGCCCCCTGCACCCGAGATGAACGTACTGGCAGGATTCGCGGCAAGCTGCCGGTCGCAGATGACCGGTTTGGGTCGGAAGCAGCCACTCAAGGCCCCGAAGTGACCGCCCATTCATCGCAAAAAGGCCCCTGACGGCGGAATGCCGGAGTAGATGGCCTGCGCGTCAACGCACACGCAGCTCCGCCGCCGGGGCGAACCGTTACGCGTGCGCCAGCGTCTTGCGAGCCTCTTTTATCTTCGCTTCGAGGTCGGCCAGCTCTGCCTGCCGCTCGCTGCGAATCTTCCGTACTTCCCCCGCGTACGTACCTGCCTCGGCCTGGGCCAGTTCGTACGCTTGCTGCGCCGCCCTCTCTTCCCGGCGGAGGCTTTCCACGTTGGCAGCGAGCGCCACCGCCTTGCCCTGCAGAGCTGCGCAGTCTTCGAGTATCGGCAGCAGAGACTCGAGCAGGGCCTGCTGCGCGACGTTTCCGTCTTTCACCTGGCGCACTGCATCGGCGAGAGAGCGGAAATCTGGTTCAGTGGTCATCGTCGTTTACCTCTCAGTCGTTTGGAAAGAAATCACACAAAGCCGCGATGGCGAGCAATCTGGAGCAGGTTGCCCATCACCATCGGCTGAAGAATTGCGTGTCGGTTTGCTTGCACGAAGTTCGCGGCGTTCGGATGCTTTGCGTAGAGGTCATCGATCACCCGGCACGCGGCGTCGAAGTTCTTCTGGAAGTCCGCGCCCCACGCGGCCCTCACTTTCGCCAGCCCAGCTTCACGCGACGCCTCAATGCCGTCCGGATCGTTCGGCAGCTTTAGCATTGCGTCATTCACTGCCTCGACGAGTGCGTTGACGTCTTTCGCCGGCGCCTCCAGCGCCATGCCCCACTCGCGCACCGTCGCGTCGACCTCCTGCAGACCTGCTCGATCCTCCTCGCTCAGGTCCGGCGGGAGGTTCCCCCAAGGAACCACGACCTCCGTCGCATTGATGGAAGTCGCCGCGCCCGCTGCGGGTTCATCGACGGCCCCGTAAATGTTGGCCTCTTGCACTGCCATCGCGACCTGGAGGCGTCTCAAATCCGCGTGGGCCGGCGTCCCCGGCGTTGACGCATCTTTCACCCAGGTCGGCGACTTTAGTCGCTGCTGAAACTGTTCTTTCGCCGTGTACGTTTTGCCATCCGCGCTCTCGGTGGGAAACGTCATCGTCGTACTCGGCTCGACCGTCACTGCGGGCGGTGCGTCGAGGTTAGTGGTCTCGTCAGTCATGTCTCTGCTCCATGTCAGAATGAGGGTGCGTCACGCGGCCTTACTGGTCGGTGGTTCTGGGAAGAGCTGCCGCATCACATCGCGATGCGCGGCCAGCATCTCGTTCGCCTTCGCGAGAGCGTCGAGGTTCTCGCAACCGACGATGCTCGCGCGGAACATGGAACAGCGCGCGGCGATATGCCGCAGCAATAGGCGCTCAAGCGACGGCGACCAGACCGCAGGTGTTTGGTCCGGCCTCACCGGCGTGACATCGAAGAAGCGGGAGCGTGAAGCGTTGAAGCCACGCACGGCAGCGGCGATCATCTCCGCGCCTGCAGTCATCTTCTGAATCTCGGCTTCCATCTCGGCCAGATGCTCCAGAGCCTTGGCCTCAGCGACAGCACGCGCGCTGTCCGCTGCCTGACGAACAGCCTGGTCATACTCGCGGCGGAAGATCACGACGGTGCGCTCGATCTTGGCGAGTTCGGATCGGGCATCCGCCAGCGCCTCAAGGGCCTCATCTCCAGATTCTTCATTGCCGGTCTCGGCCGACGCACGCAGCGCCAGGTCATAGGCGGCTTCAAGCCGCTCAACCTCATGCCGCTTGCTCGATACCTGGCCCTCAGCGACTACAAGCCGCGTCTTGGCTGCTTCGACGGCGCTTGTATTTCGGCGCTGCCCGAACTGTGTCTGGAATTTCCTTACCATTTCGCTCGCCCATCCCATGCTGGCTTCTCCGGTGATTCGTAAATTGGTGCGCTGCCGATTGTGTTCACTTGAACCTCCGAGGCGGCGCATCAGTCATGACGTCCCAGTTGCAGGTGCCACCAACGCGGACCCTCCTCGGTCGCCGAGCCAGCAGCCGACCCATCGGCTCGCCGCCGGCAAGCCCGGAGAATTCTGGCTTCAACTCGTACCGCTCTCGCTCCTCTGGTCGCTCGTCCCGCCGATCTGGTTTCTTACTCATCGTTGCCGCTCTCAGTAGTTGATCTCGTACTCGCCGACGCCCGTCACCCGGACCGGCTCACTGCGGCGCTCGATACGACCCTTCGACGCCAGCCACAACGCACCGCACGTGGCATTCGCGGCGTCGTCATTTCCACGCGGCGGGTGGTCCACAAGGTCGCCCTTCCCGCCCGCCCTCGGCCGGCGCTCCAGCATCCGCAACTGAGTCAGCAGTTGAGGAACGTCGAGCAGCTCCACCTGGCCCTGCGAGAACAGCGGCAACACCTCGCAGTAGATCGCGGACTTGTCCAGGTCGCTTGCTTCGTACCGGATGCCGTACTTCGCGAACATCGTCGTCGTCCATTCGGCCGCATATTTGTCGCCCACGACCGTCCGAAGTCCGAAGGCCCGAAGCGTCTCTGCGAACTTCTGTACCGTTGCTTCCGGATCGAATGGCGCGGGCTGAACGACCAGCCGGTCAAGTACGACCTTGCGACCCTCGGCGTGCGCGAACTGCGCCGTCTCGGCGTGGGCAATCGCCAATGTCATCGCGTCATGGCGACCACCGCTCGGGTCGCAGAACGCGACATGACGGTGAGTCGGAACGTACGGCAGCTCGAGCCGGCCGGGAATCACCGCACCATCGATATCCTCGTCGACCAGGAACTGCGAGATGTCCTCGCGGAACTGCGCGTCCCACTCGCTCCGCGCCGCAATCGGGTCTTCCGCCCTCGCCCGCTCGATCACCGCCGCCTTGATCGTCGGATTGAGTACCGTCCCCGGCGCTTGGATCACCAGCACATCGGAGGCGTCGCGCCCGTAATGCTGCCGGTACATCTCCCACAGGTGACCGCGCCGAGAGTGCGGCGAGCTGAAGCCGAGCAACCTCCCGCCGAGGTTCGCCAGACCAGGTCGAACCGCCCGCACCAGCTCGACGTCAGGATTCGCCGAGAGGTCGCTGCGGTAGAAGGCCAGCTCGTCCAGAAGCACGGCGGCGTAGCTGTACCCGCGGGTGCTGCGGAAACTGGCGACATGCACCTCTACCCGCGCCTGGTGCACGAACGAGATGCTCTCGGCCGTCTCGTTCGCCACCTCGGCGGCGATCACCGGTGAGTCACCTACCAGCCCCTTGACGTAGCCCATCAACTGACGCGCCTGCCTTCGATCAGCCGCGATCAGCGCCACCGTCGCGACTTCGCCCGGACCGAGCCTGTCGCGATAGTCCTGCAGGGCCGCATGGACGCCTACGACCGCGCCAAACAGCGTCCCTCCCGCACGGCGGGGCTTGATGAGGTACGCCTCCGTGAACGGCGCAGAGGGCATCTCCGTGCGTCCGGTGATGCTCTGATACAGCGCGAATTCCTCGGGACCGAGCGGCACGCCATCGAGGATCTTCGCAACCGTCCGCCACGCACCGAACGTCGGACCGCCGAACGTCCGGCCGAACAGGTCCGGGTCGGTCATGCACAGGTGCAGCGGCTTCACGGCGTCGCCCTCCGCTGCGCCCAGGCGGCGAGCAGCAGCGCCTCGGCACGACCGTGATCCCGCTTGCGATCCAGCGGCGCAGTCGGGAACAGCAGCCGCGCCCGGTCCAGGCTCGCACCCTTGTCACTCGACAGCCCGAGCGCCCGCTTCCAGGTTCCCGGCGTCACCAGCTCGATGCGAGCGCGGACGAGCTGCAACGTCGCGAGCAGGCTTCCCAGCGTCGCTCCCTGGCTGAAGGCCGCCTGCGACCCATTGCGAGGCATCGCATGCACCCGCTCGACCGTGGCGTGCAGCTCGGCACCGCCCCGCAGCTCCAGCAGCCGAGCGGCCAGCGCATCGGCATCGATCCAGCCCAGCCGGCCGTCGCGGATCACCGGCAAGTCCTCGACCGCGACGAACGTTCCGCCAGCGTCCAGCAGCGCATAGGCGCCGGTGAGGCCGGGATCGACGCCCAGGGTGAGCCGGGTCACGGTGACACCTCGATGACGTCGCGGAGGCGCCTGGTGGGCTTCGAGCGACGATCAATACCGAGCAGGCGGCAGACGCCCAGGTACGAGTTCAGCGCCTGCGTGTAGCCGCCTACGTCGAGACCCTTGCCGTCCGCGAAGGTCGATTCATGGGCCTCGATCAGCAACTCGAGCCACACGGCGCGACGCACCAGGCTGCGGCGGGTGTGACTCAAGGCATCGGCCCCGCCGAGGTCCGACTGCATCGCGTTGATGCGGCTGTGGACGGCGCGACCCATGACGGTGCGTCGGTCCATCTCCTCGATGAACCCTGGGCGATACGTCGCCGGTATCGAGATCAGAAGCTTTTCGCTTACGCCTCGGGTCACCGGCAAGGCCTCGGGGTAGTTCGCGGGGTCTCAAGGCTTGGTAGCAACGCGGTAGCAGCCTTTTTTTCTGACTTGTGATTCATGGGGTTACCTGCGACCTACTGAGACCGCACCAGTTGGTCGGAGCGCTTTCCGCACGGCGATCTCATCGAAACGGATGTGCCTCCCGATACGAACACTCGGGATGCGCCCAGCCTTGGCGTACTCGTAGACGGCACTCTTCGCGAGGCTGAGTGACCGCGCGAGATCCTGTGCCGTCACCAGGCCACTACTCGCCGGCGACGCCGCTACCTCCTCGGGCTGCGTCAGTTCCCGGCCACGCTGGCGTGCCACGGCGAACTCATCGGCCGTCAGGACGAGCAACTCGGGGCCGAACGCGACGATCACGCGGTCCATGGAACCCCCTCCCCGGCGAGAGCTACCCTCATTTCGGTTACCCCCTGCCCTGTGTTCTCGACTACGGGTCGGGTCAGGGTCGAAAGGACGAGATCTATAGATCTCTCGTCCCTTTCGCCCCGTACTGACCGGGACGAACAGGTCGATTCGACCCGTTTCGCCCCTTTCGTCCCGATGGTCATGCCGCGTCCTCCGCGAGCTTGTGTCCGCCGAGGGTGGGCATCAGGAAGCCATTGCAGACGAGACCATCGACGGCATACCGAGCGGTGCTTTTGCTCTGTCCCAGTTCGCGGCCGATCTTCCGCATGTCCTCCAGGGTCCAGATCAGCATCGACCCGGCTTCGGTCTGTCGATTGCGGAGCGCCCGGAGGATCGTCTGCTGAGCCTTCCCGGTCGGTGCCTTGCGGGTCACCACCCGCTGCGTCTCGTCGTCCGCCTCGCGCATCACCAGGGAGGTGACCGGCTGTCCTTCGTCGTCTTCCCGGCCGAGATCCACAATCTCCGCCCTGTAGACGAGCGGCGGCATCTCTGCGGCGTCCTTGAAGCGGTTACGGTCGACCGTGACGACGGGTTCCGTACCGATTCGGTTGACGATCAGGGCGGCGTCGGTGTCGGCCTCGATGGCTGAGGCTCCTCGGACGCGCCCTGGTCGCCGTGACCGGTGTGCGCGACCAGAAGGATTGACAGGTTGAGCGGTGTGCGAAGCCCGAGGTCGAGTCCGCCGATGAACGCCTTGACGTCGCTGTTGGAGTTCTCGTCGAGCGCCCCGGAGTTCTTGCTGAAGGTGTCGATCGCCAGCAACTCGGGTTCCATGCCCGAGTCCTCGATCGCAGCCCGCACCGCGACCAGCGATACTGGGTCGTTGAAATTGACACGCTGCTCGTGGACATAGAGCGGCAGCGATATGGGGTCCACCGCAGGCGCGTGGACCTTGAGCCACGCCTCGACCCTCCGTGCGAGTCCGGCGCCCTCGGCGCTGACAAGGAAGACGGGGACACCGCGACACGCGAGCGTCATCAGCCAATGGAGAACGAGGAAGCTCTTGTAGCTGCCGCGTTTGCCGGCCACCAAGGTGATAACGCGCTCCTCAATCACGCCACGCAGCAGCCACCGCACCTGCGTGGGGGTGGCGATAACCTCGTGGATCGGCCGAAAAAGAATGATCCTCGGCGCAGCCTGCCTCGGCTGGCCGTCCGCATCTCGGCGCCCGTCCGATGTGTCCTGCTGTCCCGTTGCGTCCGTCATATCCGGGCCGGGATCATCCGGGTGCAGGGTCGGCGGTTCGCCGATCTCATTGCCGGGCGGCATGCACTCCTGCGGCCGGATGACGTGCAGATTTCTCGGTGAGTCGAATCTGGCGGCGATCGCCTGGTCGGCCTCGTAGTCCCTACTGATTCGGTCAACCACGGCCATTGACCATGCCCCAGGCGTTGCGGACCCGGCCGGCGGCCCTTGCTACGCGGTCGGCGTCCGCCGCACTGGGCGCGACGCCGTCTTGAAAGTTGCCAGCGGCAACGGCCAACACTTGCCCCTCGACCGCCAGACATGCGAGCGCATCTCGCGCATCCATCCAGCCGCGCGATGGCCTGCACCTATGCTCGGCCGGTTGTTCGGGAAACAGGTCTTTCAACTCGAGGCCAACCGCTGCCACGACGTCCGCGGCTCCACAACCGGCGAAGTCGTGAACCAGTACCCGCCCGTCGTCGAGTTCGCGGATCGACAGGCTCGGGCCGCGGTCCGCATGGGCCGGGCATTTCGCAATCCACCGCCCGGCGCCTGTCGGCCTGACGCCGGAGAGGCGGTCGACTAGCTTCGCGGCGCTCACGGCTGGCCCTCCATCCGATCCAGTTCGGCCTGCAGTTCAGCCAGATGGCGAGAGTGCTTTGCTATCGCCTCGCGGTGGCATCCCAGCACATAGGCGACCTGGGCGATGCGCTGTAGGAGTCCTCGCGCCTCGGCCGACTCAGCAGCCGGTGCAGTCTGGTCCGCACGATGGAAGTCCCGCTGGTTCATCTCAGGAAGCTCCGTGGCCCAGAACTTACGCAGCGGCCTTGCGGACCTGATAGCGGCGCAGCGATTCGCGTGCGGCCCGCATGTCGGCGTCCGAGTACAGCCTTCGGTTTGCGGTATCGCGGATCGGCCGAATCAGCCCGCGCTTTTCCAGGGACCGCATGGTTCCCTCGGAAACCTCCAGCTCACGCGCCGCAGCGGATATGCCTCGAAGAACCTGCATGGCGATGCCTCCTGATTTGACGTCGCGGAGGCTCTGTGTGCGAAAAGATAATGTCAAGCCTTTTCATAGTTTGTTATGCTTATGTCTGTTGGAGTTGTTTGTTACACCTCTGGAGGGCGGAATCGAGTGATGTACAGCCCAGCGGAACTGGAAGCCATCAATACCCTTCGCAACAGCAGCCGCAGCGGGTATCGAGGACTGAGCGACCCGAAAATCATCGAGGACGTCCTTGAACTCGCCAACATGCGCGACGACAGCTGGACCGACTTCGCCAGAGTATTCGCGCGGTTCCAGATCGTGCAGGACACAACGACCTCCCCCGCCGACCCCGACGACTTCGTCCGAACGCTTGTTCGCAATCAAGGTATTCAGCGCGACTTCGAAGCCGACATGCGCTCGTACATGTCTCTGCGCGACGAACTCGTATCGATGCTGAAGGAGATCAAGAAGAGCATTGCGGGCGCCCGCCGAAAACTGTCCGCCGACCTGGCTAAGCGACTGAAAGGCGTAGTGGTACTCGCACACGCCGAATTTGTGGCGTCCGGCAGCGGAAAGACGGGCCGATTGGTCATTGAGCCGCGCTCGTTCCTGCCGGACATAGAAACGGCCGTCGTGTACGCCGTTGCGTTGCTGCTTGACGACTCTCAGCCAGCAGGCGACCGCCGATCATTCGGAGCACGCCTGCGCTATTGCGCCCTAGGAAATGCCACGGGCGTCAGCACGCCGCGCCACCCGTGGTTTCTTTCATTTTCAGAGGGCCGGGGCGGACCCATGCCGAAGTATTGCTGCCCAGAACATCGAGATGCCGCAGCCCGCGCCACCGTGGCCGAGCGAGTCGCAAAGCACCGCGCGAAGACCCGCGCAACCAAGGCCAAATAGGAGACGACCATGGCAGTCAGACGCAGAGGCGAGAAATGGATCGTGGACTACTACGACGCCACGCGGAAACGCCGCTGGGAAACATTCCGCACGAAGAAGGAAGCCGTGGCCGCTGAGGCTAAGTACGCGGTCGCGATCAAGGAAGGCACCCACGTCAGGTCGAACGACAAGCGAACAGTCGGCGACGCCTACAAGTCCTGGCTGGCGCTCTGCGTCGAGGGCAGCGACAACAAGACCGGCCGCCCTCTGCGTCCGACGACCCAGGCTTTGTATGGGATGACCTACCGCGTCCACCTCGAGGAGCGCTGGGGCAAGCGACCGCTGATCAGTGTCGGCGCCGAAGAGGTCTCGACCTGGCGCGAGGAGCAGCTCGAGAAGCACGGCCCAAAGACGGTCCTCAACGCCCTGCAGCTTCTCGGCTCCCTTTTCCGGCATGCGCGGCGGTTCAAGTGGGTGATCGCGAATCCGGTCGAGGACGTCCGCAAACCGAAGTACCGCGGCAAGGTCAAGGCGTTCACGATGGCCGAGGTCGATCGCTTGTGCGAGGCCGCTGGCCCGGACATGAAACTGCTGATCGAGGTCGCGGCTGGGACCGGCCTGCGCTTTGGCGAGTTGACCGGCCTCCGCTGGTGCGACGTAGACCTTGCGGCTGGGGTCGTCAGGCCGGTCAGGCAGTTCACCCACGGTGCCTGGTCGGACCTGAAGACCGACAACGCGAAGCGCCGGCTGAAACTGCCGAAGGATCTCCTGGAGATGCTCACGGCCCGCTTGGCGGTTCTCGACGGCAATGTGGCGAAGATCCACGCCGGACCCGACGAGCGCTTGGTATTTCCCGGCCAGGACGGCAAGCCAATCGACTACTTCAACTGGCGGAACCGAGTCTGGCTGCCGCTGCTCGCGAAGACCGGACCAGATGACAAACACCCGAACCGAGAGCCGGTGGCCGGCACGTTCCACATGCTGAGGCACACGTTCTGCACCGTCGCGCTGTCCAGGGGCGTCTCGACCAAGGCCGTCTCGGTGATGGCCGGTCACGCCTCCTCAGCGTTCACGATGGACCAGTACGCGGATGCCCTGCCGGATGAAATGGCAGCTGCCGCGGACAAGGTCGCCGAGGCTCTTTTCGAAGCTCGTAGTAGCAGAATGGTAGCAGCGGCGAAAAACGCCGAGCAGGAATCGGCTGAAGTGCTTGATTTGAATGGTGGGCCGTGCTGGATTCGAACCAGCGACCAACTGGTTAAAAGCCAGCTGCTCTACCGACTGAGCTAACGGCCCATTCGCGGTTTGGCGGCGGCAGTGCCGCGGCGGGCGCGAATGATAGCAGGCTTGCCGGAACCTGCGGTCAGCGGTAGCGAGTCGGGTCGGGCACCCCGGCTGCCGCGAAGCCTTCCCGCCGCAGGCGGCAGGAGTCGCAACGCCCGCAGGCGCGGCCCTCGGCGTCCGCCTGGTAGCAGGAAACCGTGTCGCCGAAGGCCACCCCGAGCTCGAGGCCACGAAGGATGATCGCGGACTTGCTGAGCGAGATGAGCGGCGTCCGGATGCGGATCGGAGCGGTTCCTTCGACGCCTGCACGGGTCGCCAGGTTCGCAAGTGCCTCGAAGGCCGCCACGAACTCAGGCCGGCAGTCCGGGTAGCCAGAGTAGTCGACGGCATTCACGCCCATGAAAATATCCTGTGCTCCCAGCACCTCGGCCCAGGCGAGTGCAAGCGACAGGAACACCGTGTTGCGCGCCGGCACGTAGGTCACCGGGATGCCTGCCACCTGCGCCTCGGGCACGGCGATGCCGCGGTCGGTGAGCGCCGAACCGCCAAAGGCCGCGAGGTCGATGCGCATCACCCGGTGCTGCTGCGCCCCGAGGGCGCTCGCAACCCGGTCCGCCGCACGCAATTCGGCTTCATGGCGCTGGCCATAGTCGACGCTGAGCGCGTGGCACGCGAAGCTTTCGGCGCGCGCGATCGCCAGGCAGGTGGCAGAGTCGAGTCCGCCTGACAGCAGCACGACCGCCGGCCGGGCCGGCGCCGTTGTGCCGTCGTATGCGCCTGGCCCGCTCATCGACCTGGCTGGTCACCCCACAGGACCTTGTGGAGCTGCAGTTGCAATCGCACTTCGAGCCGGTCGGCGAGGATCCATTCGGCCAGGTCGCGCGGTTCGACCTGGCCCCAACTCGGGGAGAACAAGACCTGAAAACCGGCGCCGGGCACTGGATTCGATAAATCGGTGCCTGGCACCGATTTATCCATCAGGTCGCGCGCCCACTCATAGTCGTCACGCGAGCAGATGACGATCTTGAGCTGGTCGCGCGGTGTCAGCAGCGCCAGGTTCTCGAGGCGATTCCTTGGCGATTCACCGGAGCCCGGGGTCTTCAGGTCCACCACCCGGCTCACCCGAGGATCCACCGCTGCCACGTCCATGGCGCCACTGGTCTCCAGCGAGACACTGAAGCCCGCGTCGCACAGCGCGCGCAACAGCTCGAGGCAGGATTTCTGGGCCAGTGGCTCGCCTCCGGTCACGCACACGTGGCGCACCCCGGACCCGCGCGCGGTCTCGACCAGCGTTTCGACCTGCTGCCAGTCGCCGCCATGGAACGCGTACTGCGTGTCGCAATAGACACAGCGCAGCGGGCAACCCGTGAGGCGGATGAAGAGCGTCGGCCAGCCGACCGCGTCGGCCTCGCCCTGTATCGAGACGAAGGTCTCCGTGACCTTGAGCCGGCTCACCGGCCTTCGCTGTCCATCTGCACGAGCCGCTGCTCGGCCAGCCGGGCCGCATCGGTACCGGGGAAGCTGGCGACCACTTTCTGCAGGGTGCCGCGGGCATTGCGGAACGCCTTCAGCTCGTACTGGCAATAGGCGACCTTCAGCATCGCATCCGGCGCCTTGCGCGAATCCGGAAAATTGCCGACGACCCTCTGGAACAACTTCAACGAAGTGACGAAGTCCCGTTGCGCGTACATCGACTCGCCCAGCCAGAACGTGGCGTAATCGGCCCGCGGGCCGGTCGGGTACTTGGTCAGGTAGAGCTGGAAGCCGCGGGCGGCCTCCTCGTAGCGACCGGCTTTCAGCGCAGCGAACGCATCGCTGTAAATCGTCGTCTCGTCGGCGGCGCGCACCTGGTCTTCGGTCACTGCAGTGCCCGCGGCAACCGGCGTCCTGGTGGCCTCCGCGCCGTCCGGCGTCGCAACGCCCGGCTGACGATCGAGCGGCTCCGTGCTGGCGACGCCAGGCTTGATGCCGTTCTCGAGCAGCAGCAGCCTGCGGTCCAGGTCCGAATACAGGCCACGCTGCTGCTTCTGCAGCCCCTCGACCTCGTGACGGGCCTCGTCCACCTGTCCGCGCAGCGTGCGCAGTTCCTGCCGCAGCGACTCGACCTGCTGCTGCAGCTGCACCAGCGTCTGGTTCGCGCGCTCCACGGCCGCAAGCCGCGCGTCGGTGTCGTTCGCCCGAGCCTCCAGATCCTTGTTGCTTGCAGTGGCCAGCGACACCGCGCTCCACCCGAACAGGACCACGCCCGTCATCGCAATCAGAGCTTTTTTCACGGCGATCACTATGGGTAGACGAACTCGACCCGTCGGTTCTGGGCGAACGCGGCCTCATCGTGCCCCTCGACGGCCGGCCGCTCCTCGCCATAGCTGACGGTCGTGATCTGCGCGTCCGCGACGCCCTGCGCCATCAGCGCGTTCCTGACCACCTGCGCCCGACGCTCGCCGAGCCCGATGTTGTACTCGCGCGTGCCGCGTTCGTCGGTGTGGCCTTCCAGGCGCACGCGTGCGGTGGGGTACTTGACCAGGTAGGCCGCGTTGGCCGAGACGACCGCGAGGTACTCCTGGGGGATCCCGCTGCTGTCGAAGTCGAAATAGATGATGTTCTTCGCCTTCAACTGCGCCAGTGCCTGCTGCTGCGGGGTCATGCTGCCCGACGGCACCGCGCCCTGGTCGATACCGGTCGTGGATGCCTCGTCGGTCTGCGCTGCAGGCGTCTGGACAACGGGCTTGGTCGACGTGGGCTTCGTGCAGGCGGCGAGGCTCGCTGAGAGCACGACGAATGCGAGTACCTGGATCAACTTCATGGCGGGTGGGCTCCTCGGGAATCAGGCCTGGATCGCGGACCGGTGCGGCCCGCACGAGAGTGCGCGCCTTTTACCACAATCGTGATACGCAATCATCAGCGCGGGGGAAACGGCGACCAGACGGGTTCGCGCACGTCGCCCTGCGACGCGCTCAGGCGTTCCTGGTAACGCCCGTCGCTGGAGACCATTGCGAGCGAACCGGGCCCGCGATCCGACGTCGCGTAGATGATCACCGCGCCGTTCGGGGCAAAGCTGGGTGATTCGTCCTGCCGGCCACTGGTGAGCATCCTCAGCGTGCGACCGGCAAGGTCCATCAGTGCGATCCGGTAGCCGCGGTCCTGGGTCACCATCGCAAGCGACTTGCCGTCCGGGGACACCCTTGGTCGCGCGTTGTAGCCGTTGGTATAGGTCACCCGCTGGGCCTCGGACGGCGTCGCCAGGTCGACGCGGTAGATCTGCGGATTGCCCGCCCGGTCGGACGTGAAATACAGCGACTTGCCGTCGGGAGTTCCAGGCGGCTTCGGTGTCGATGGCGTCGTTGGACGTGATCCGCGTCAACGCCTGCGACCCCAGGTCGAGCACGTAGATGTCGAGGTTGCTGCCGCGCGACAGGGTCAGTGCGAGCCGGGCGCCGTCCGGCGAGAAAGCCGGCGCGCCGTTGATGCCGGCCCGCGCGGACACCCGGCGCCGCTCGCCGGTCGCGAGGCGCTGCACGTACACCGCCGAGGCCTTGGTCTCGAAGGACACGTAGGCAAGGCTCTGCCCGTCCGGCGACCAGCACGGCGACATCAGTGGATCGGCGGATTCCGCCACCGTGCGCGGGTTGTAACCGTCGGCGTCGGAGACCAACAGTCGGTAACGCTGCGTCGGCGGCTTGCCCTCGACCGAGATGTAGGCGATCCGTGTAGAGAACGCGCCGGGGATGCCGGTCAGCCGCTCGAACACCAGGTCGGAAATACGGTGTGCGACCGCGCGGAGATTCTGCCCCGCCACCGGGATGGTCTGCGCGAGCAGCTGTTGCCCGGTCTGCACGTTGAACAGCTCGAACGACACGGCGCCGCCGCCGGTGTCCAGGCTGCCGACCACGATGTAGTCGGCCTTCAGCAGGCGCCAGTCCTCGAAACGAACCTGGCCGCCGCTCGTCGGACGCGTCACCATGTCCTGCCGGTCCAGCGGCGCGAACCGGCCACTGAGTTTCAGGTCGCCGGATACGACGGCCGCCACGTCGTCGGTGCCGCCTGCGGGCTGGCCGCCGAACGGAACCACTGCGACCGGCACCGCGTCCTTGACGCCCTCGGTGATGTCGAGCCGCAGCTGGGCACGCGCCGGCGAGGCCACGGCCACCAGCATCGCCACCAGCACCATGATTCGCGCCGCGACCCGGCGCGCAGTCATTCCGTCAACATTCATCAGGACCCTACTCCGTCGGCTTGAACAAGATCTCGAGCCTGCGCTCGAATGCCCGCGGGTCACTCGGCGGCGGCAGCGGCGAGGCTTTATACACGGCATTCACGATCGACTCACGCACCGCCGCATCGCCATTGCAGGCGCCGAGCTTGACGTCGAGGACGACTCCGCCCGCCGCCTGGTTCACGTACAGCGTACAGGCTAATCCGGCGCGTGCCGACGGCGGTCGGTTCCAGTTGCGCTCGATCGCCTGCGTGAGCAACGCCCGGTATTCGTCCTTTACGCCTGAGCGGGCAAGCGCCAACCCCTCCTCTTCTTCCGCGGCCAGCTGCCGCTGCAGTTCCGCCTCCCGTGCAGCCTTTGACTTGGCGTCCCTGGCGGCGGTCTCCTGTGCTTCCTTTACCCGCTTCGCCTCCGCAGCGTCGGCCGCCTTTTTCCGCTCGGCATCCGCCTCGGTCTTGCGCCGCGCCTCGTCGGCGGCCCGCTTGTTCTGCGCCTCGGCCTGTTCCTGCTTGCGCCGCTGGAGCGCAGCGGCTTCGTCGCGAGCTTGCAACTGCTCGGCCTGCGCCCGCTCAGTGCGGGCACGCTCGACTGCTTCCGCTTCCGCCTCCGCCCGTTCGCGCGCCTGGGTATCCTCGACCGGCGGCCGCATTGCTTCGGCGGGTTCCGGTCTCGGTTCCGGTGCCGGTTTCGGCCGGGGCGCCGGCAATGCCTGTCCCGAACGCGCCGACCTGGGCAGGTCTTTCGCATCGACTACGAAGCCTTCGATCGCGAGCTGCTCCGGTTCCTGGGGCGTGGTCCAGCGCAGCGCCATGCCGGCCACGATCGCGATCAGCAACAGGTGCAGCCCCGCCGAGCCGACCAGTGGGCGCAGGTGCTCGCGCGCGAACCCCGCCATCGCTCAGCGCTGCGCGCGAGGTCGCGCCGCGGCGACCGGCGGTTGCGTCGCGAATCCGACCTTTTTCGCACCCGACTGCTGCAGCAGCACCATGCCCTCCACGACCCGGCCATAAGCGACAGCCGTATCTGCCTTGACCACGACGGGGCGCTCGGGTTCCCTGCGCATCGCGGCGGAGGCCACCTCCAGGACCCGATCGGCCGCGAGAGGCTGGTTCGGATCGCCGATGTTGAGGTACATCTTCCCGTCGGGTTCGATGCTGAGTATCAACGGATCGAGCTTGTCCTGGGGCAGCGGCTCGGCGGCCGCCTGCGGCAGGTCCACCTTGATGCCCTGGCTCAGCATCGGCGCGGTCACCATGAAGATGACCAGCAGCACCAGCATCACGTCGATGTAGGGCACGACGTTGATCTCGCCCATCAGCCGTCGTCCGCGCTTGTTTCGCACCGGCCAGTCCTCAGTCGCCGTCCACGCCGGCGTGGCGCTGCAGGATGGTCGAGAACTCTTCCATGAAGGTGTCGTAGCGCAACTCGAGGCGGCCAACCTGGTCGGCATAGCGGTTGTAGGCGATCACCGCCGGAATCGCCGCGAACAGGCCCATCGCCGTCGCGATCAAGGCCTCGGCGATCGCCGGCGCCACGGTCGCGAGCGTGGCCTGCTGCACGGCGCCCAGGCCCTGGAAGGCCCCCATGATGCCCCACACGGTGCCGAACAGGCCGACGTAGGGGCTGGTCGAGCCGATGGTCGCCAAGGTCGCCAGGTTCTGCTCGAGCCGGTCGGTCTCGCGCAGTTGCGCCACCTTCATTGCCCGGCGACTGCCTTCGAGCAGCTGCCCGCTGCCCAGCCCGACCCGCTGGCGCAGGCGCGAAAATTCCCGGAAGCCCGCCACGAAAACCCCGGACATGCCGACCGGCGACCCGCCCTCGAGCGACTTGTACAGCACGGCGAGGTCCCCGCCGGACCAGAACTTGTCCTCGAATGCATCGGCGGTGTCGCGCGCCTCGTTCAGCACCCGGCGCTTGCGCAGGATGATGGCCCACGACACGACCGAAGCCGCCGCGAGCAGCGCCAGCACGCACTGCACGGGAAAACTGGCCCCAAGAATCAGGTCGAGCGCGGTGTGGTCACCCATCGTCAATCATCCTCATGCGTCGAAAAGGCCGATGGTGCCGGGCCGCTCGAGAGCAGGCGGCGCCAGGCCAAAATGAAGGTATGCATTCCGGCTGGCGATGCGGCCGCGGGCCGTACGCGCAATGTAGCCCTGCTGGATCAGGTAGGGCTCGATCACGTCCTCGATCGTGCCACGCTCCTCGCCGAGTGCTGCGGCGAGGCTGTCGACGCCGACCGGACCGCCGTCGAATTTCTCGATGATCGTCAGCATCAGCCGACGATCCATCGGGTCGAAACCCTGTGGGTCAACGTCGAGCAGGTCGAGAGCACCCTGCGCCACCACGTCGGTGACGTGCCCGTCGGCCTTGACCTCGGCAAAGTCCCGCACCCGGCGCAACAGCCGGTTGGCGATGCGTGGCGTGCCGCGTGAGCGCTGCGCGATGCGGATCGCGCCCTGCTCATCGGTGGGAACGCCCAGGATCCGTGCCGATCGCTCGACGATCTTCTGCAGGTCCTGCTGACCGTAGAACTCGAGGCGCTGGACGATGCCGAACCGGTCGCGCAGCGGCGACGTCAGCAGTCCGGCCCGCGTCGTGGCGCCGACCAGCGTGAACGGCGGCAGGTCGATCTTGATCGAGCGAGCGCCGGGTCCCTCGCCAATCACGATGTCGAGTTGGAAGTCCTCGAGCGCCGGGTAGAGAATTTCCTCGACCACCGGGCTCAGGCGGTGAATCTCGTCGACGAACAGGATTTCATTCGGCTGCAGGTTGGTCAGCAGCGCCGCCAGGTCGCCCGGCCGCTCGAGCACCGGTCCGGAGGTCTGCTTGAAACCCACACCGAGTTCGTTTGCGATCACGTGCGCCAGCGTCGTCTTGCCGAGCCCCGGCGGACCGAAGATCAGCACGTGGTCGAGCGCCTCGCCGCGCTGCCGCGCGGCCTGGATGAAGATCTCCATCTGCGCCTTCATCGGCGCCTGGCCGACGTAGTCGGCCAGCGACTTGGGCCGTACCGCCCGATCGTAGGCCTCCTCGTCCCGCTGCGGACCGGCCGAGATCACGCGATCCTGTTCGATCATTCAGCGCACTCCGCGGTCAGCCTGCCGCCGCGCGCAGCGCGTGACGGATCATTTCTTCGGTCGAGGTTACCGACGGCTCCACCTTCTGCAGCAGTCGCGCAACCTCGGCCGGCTTGTAGCCCAGCGCCACCAGCGCGCTGAAGGCCTCGGCCTGCGGACTCAGCGGGGCGCCAGCCGGGGCGCCGGGCAGTCCACCGGTCGCGGGTCCGGCGAGGATGTTCAGCCGGTCGCGCATCTCGATGATCAGCCGTTCCGCAGTCTTGCGCCCGATGCCGGGCACCCGCACCAGCGTGGCCGCGTCGTCCGCCTCCACGCAACGGTGGAAGTCGTCCACGCTGATGCCGGAGAGGATCGCAAGCGCGATGCGCGGTCCGACACCGGACACCTTGATGACCTCGCGGAACAGGCTCCGCTCACGTTCCGAGCCAAAGCCGAACAGTACGTGGGCATCCTCGCGCACCACGAGGTGCGTGTGCAGCATGACCTCGGCACCGATCGACGGGAGGCCGTAGAACGTCGACATCGGCGCCTCGACCTCGTAGCCGACGCCGCCCACGTCCACCACCAGCGTCGGTGGATGCTTGGCCGCAAGGCGTCCGCGCAGGAACCCGATCACCGGGTCGCACCCGCGGCTGCGCCGTTTGCCACCGCCAGCTTGGCCTGCCTCGAATAGGCGTGGCACAGTGCGATGCCGATGGCGTCGGCGGCGTCCGGGCCGAGTTCGCCGCTGAGCTTGAGCAGCGTCATCACCATCAATTGCACCTGCTCCTTCTGTGCCCCGCCCTTGCCGACCACCGCGAGCTTCACTTCACGAGGCGCGTATTCAAACACCGTCGGCTCCGTCGAGAAGGCCGCACACAGCGCGGCACCACGCGCCTGCCCGAGCTTCAGCGCGCTGTCGGCGTTGCGGTGCATGAACACACGCTCGATGGCGACTTCGGACGGCCGGTAATCGCGCATCAGTTCGAGCACGCCCTCGAAGATCTGTCGAAGGCGCGGCGGGAATTCGACACCGCTGGTGCGGATTGCGCCACTGGCCACGTAGGTTGCCTCGCCGCCGACCCAGTCGATGACGCCAAAGCCGGTCGCCACGGAACCCGGGTCGAGCCCGAGGATCCGCACTGACGCGGCGCCGTTCACGCGTCCCGTGGAAGGGAGCGCCCAGCGCCGGCCACCTCGACTGAGCCTGGGCAAATTCTCACCCCACCGGAGACGTTACGACTGCAGCGTATGATAGCGCACGCCGTGAAGCCCGCCGAATTCGATCCCGACTCCCAGACACCGCGCGTCCGCGCGGCCCTCGAGCTGCTGCAGGCGCTCGCGCCCGGTCGTGCAGCCGCGCACGGCATCGAGCTTGCCGCGTTGCTGGCCGGCCTGCGCGTGGACGAGGACCTGCTGCTCGCAGCGCTGCTGATTCCCTGGCTCGAGGAAGGCGCGCTGGACGACGCCCGAGCCCAGGACTACTTCGGCCCGACGGCGGTGCGCCTCGCCCGCGAGGTCGAACGCGTGGTGGGCATCGGGATCCCGGCGGACTGGAACCCCGGCCAGCCGATGAAGCCGCAGCAGGCGGAAGGCGTCCGCAAGCTGCTGCTCGCGCTTGCCTCGGATGTGCGACTGGTGCTGCTCAGGCTTGCGCTGCAGCTCGTCCGGCTGCGCAACATCAAGGAATCGTCCCCCACGGAGCAGCGCTGGGCGGCACTCGAAACCCGCGAGATCTACGCACCACTCGCCAACCGGCTCGGCATCTGGCAGGTGAAGTGGGAACTCGAGGACCTGGCTTTCCGCTACAGCGAACCCGAGGAGTACAAGCGGATCGCGGGCTGGCTCAAGTCGAAGCGCACCGAGCGCGAGCGATACATCGAGGATGTCCAGGACCTGCTCGGCCGCGAACTCGCCAAGGCCGGCATCAGTGGCGAGATCAGCGGACGCCCCAAGCACATCTACAGCATCTACCGGAAGATGCAGCGAAAGTCGCTGGCCTTCGAGCAGGTCATGGACGTGCTTGCGGTGCGCATCCAGGTTGACACCGTCGCCGAGTGCTATGCGGCGCTCGGCATCGTGCACGGGCTTTGGGCCTATCTGCCCGGCGAGTTCGACGACTACATCGCGACGCCGAAGGACAACAACTACCGCTCGCTGCACACGGCGGTCATCGGCCCCGGCCGCCTGCCGCTCGAGGTGCAGATCCGCACCCGCGAGATGCACGATCATGCCGAACTCGGGGTCGCTGCGCACTGGCAATACAAGGAAGGGCGCCGCGCCGAGTCCAGTTTCCAGCAGAAGATCAACTGGCTGCGGCAGCTGCTCGAGCCGAGTGCGCGGTCGGGGCTGGAGCCGGACCTGCTCGACAGCCTGCAGGCCGAGATCTTCGAGGACCGCGTCTATGCGCTGAGCCCCAAGGGCGAGGTGGTGGACCTGCCGCGCGGGGCCACGCCGCTCGACTTCGCCTACCAGGTGCACACCAACCTGGGCCATCGCTGCCGCGGTGCCAAGGTCAATGGCCGCATGGTGTCGCTGGGTCACCATCTCGCCAATGGCGACACCGTCGAGATCATCACCGGAAAGCAGCCGAACCCGAGCCGCGACTGGCTGGTGCCGTCGCTCGGCTTCCTCGCCTCGCCCCGCAACCGCAGCAAGGTGCGTGGCTGGTTCCGCAAGCTCGACGAGGGCCAGAACCGCGAGCAGGGCCGGCAGATGTTCGAGCGCGAGATCGACCGGCTGGGCGTGCGCGGCCTGCCGCTGCCCGAGATCCTCGACGAACTGCACCTGCCGGATGCGGACGCGCTCTACATCGGACTGGGCAACGGCGAGGTCACGCTGGCGCAGGTGGCCGGCGCCATCCAGCGACGCCAGCACGAGCGCGAGCCGGCCAGGCTGAGGCCGCCGACCCGGACCGCCGGGCACGACGCGACCGGCGGCATGGTGGTGGACGGCGTCGGCGACCTGCTGAACACGATTGCGCGCTGCTGCCGCCCGGTCCCGCCCGAGCCGATCGCCGGCTATATCACGCTCGGGCGCGGCGTCAGCATCCACCGCGCAGACTGCGCAAACCTCGTCAGGATGCGCGACGCCCAGCCGCGGCGCGTGCTGGCCGTTGACTGGGGACGCCCGTCGCCGGAGCGCACCTTTCCGGTCGCCATCCGGGTCGAGGCCTTCGACCGCCGCGGCCTGGTTCGCGACATCTCGTCGGTGCTGGCGGACGAGCACATCAGCATCGAGACGATGAACACGGTGACCAGCACCGTGGAGAACACCGCGACCGTGGACATGACCGTGACGGTGCACGGCCTGGAGGAACTGAGCCGCCTGCTCGGCCGCCTGTCGGGCCTGTCGAACGTGATCAGCGCGGCCCGGCGGCGCTGACCCGGGCCCGACGCCTACCTGTTGGGCATGTCGATCGCGCGCTTGTCCGCGGCTAGCGCGGCCTCGTGCAGCGCTTCGCTCAACGTCGGGTGCGCGTGGATGGTGCGCTGCAGATCCTCGGTGCTCGCCGAGTACTCGAGCGCCAGCACCGCCTCCGCAATCAGCTCGCCCGCCAACGGGCCCACGATGTGCACGCCGAGGATCTCGTCGTCGTCGGTCGCGGCGATCAGCTTGCAGAAGCCTGCGGGCGCTTCCATCGCGCGCGCACGGCCGCTGGCCAGGAACGGGAACGAGCCCACCTTGTAGTCGCGGCCTGATTTCTTGGCCTCTTCCTCCGTCTGGCCGACCCAGGCAATCTCGGGCGCGGTGTAGATCACCGACGGAATGACCTTGTAGTTCATCTCGGCGACCAGGCCCGCGACCAGGTCGCCGACCATCACGCCCTCTTCCTTGCCCTTGTGCGCGAGCATCGGCCCACGCACCGCGTCGCCGATCGCCCACACGTTTTCGGCGCCGGTGCGGCATTCGTGGTCGACCTTGATGAACCCGCGCTCGTCGAGTGTCACGCCGGTGCCCTCGCCCAGCAGCTCCCGCGTGTACGGACGGCGACCGATCGCGACCACCACCTTGTCGACGGTGACGGTCTTGGCGCCCGATGCGTCCTCGTATTTCAGCGTTACGCCATCCTTGCCACGCTCCATGCCGCCGACCTTCGCGCCGAGGCGGATGTCGAGGCCCTGCTTCCTGAAATGCTTGAGCGCCTCTTTCGCGAGCTGCTGGTCGGCCATGAACAGGAACTGCTCGAGTGCCTCGAGCACCACGACCTCGGCGCCCAGCCGGCGCCAGACGCTGCCGAGCTCCAGCCCGATCACACCGGCACCAATGACTGCGAGGCGCTTCGGCACCGCCTCGAGGTCGAGCGCGCCCCAGGAGTCCAGGATGTCCTTGCCGTCGAACGGCACGCTCTTCAGTTCCGTCGGTGCGGATCCCGACGCCAGCACGACGTGCCTGGCAGCGAGTTCGGTCTTCTTGCCGTCGAAGCCGGTGACCTCGACCTTGTTTCCTGCAAGCAGTCGTCCGTGGCCCTGCAGCGCCGTGACACCGGCTGCCTTGAAGAGTGCAACGATGCCCTGCGTGGACGCCTTGACGATCTTTGCCTTGCGTTTCTGCATGGTGCCGACGTCGAATGCGAGGGAGCCGGCCGAGATGCCGTGCACCGCGAACTCGGACTGGGCGCGGTGGTAGAGCTCGGTGGATTCCAGCAGCGCCTTGGACGGGATGCAGCCCGCGTTCAGGCAGGTTCCGCCGTAGGCGTGCGTACCGTCGCGGTTCTTCCACTCGTCCACGCAGGCAACCTTGAGGCCGTTCTGTGCGGCACGAATCGCGCAGGGATAACCGGCAGGGCCGGCACCGATCACGATGACGTCGTAGGTGGTGTCGGGCATGTTGACTCCTTTTATACCTGCAGCAACAGCCGCGCCGGGTCTTCCAGCGCATCTTTCACGGCGACCAGGAACTGCACCGCCTCGCGGCCGTCGATCAGCCGGTGATCGTAGCTGAGCGCAAGGTACATCATCGGACGCGCCACGACCTGGCCGTCCACGACGACCGGCCGCTGCTGGATCTTGTGCATGCCGAGTATTGCGCTCTGCGGCATGTTCAGGATCGGCGTCGAGAGCAGCGATCCGAACACGCCGCCGTTGGTGATCGTAAACGTGCCGCCGGTCAGGTCTTCGAGTGCCAGCGAGCCTTCGCGCGCGCGGTTGGCATAGGCCACCACCGACTGTTCGATCCCCCCAAAGCTCATCGCGTCGGCGTCGCGCAGAACCGGTACCACCAGTCCCCGCTCGGTGGAGACCGCGACGCCGATGTCGTAGTACTCGTGGTAGACGATGTCGTTGCCGTCGACGGACGCATTGACCGCAGGATAGCGGCGCAGCGCCTCGATACAGGCCTTGACGAAGAACGACATGAAGCCCAGGCGCGCGCCATGCAGCTTTTCGAAGCGCTCCTTGTGACGGGCGCGCAGCTCGTTGACGGCCGTCAGGTCCACCTCGTTGAATGTCGTCAGCATCGCCGCCGTGGCCTGGGCCTGCACCAGCCGCTCGGCGATGCGCGCGCGCAAGCGGGTCATCGGCACGCGTCGTTCGGCACGCGGTCCGGCTGCCTCGGGTCCCGACTGCGCGCCGCTCCCGGCCGTCGCCGGCCCGGCCGCGGACTCGCGGCCCGTCAGGTGAGTGAGCACGTCGCCCTTGGTGATGCGGCCGTCGCGGCCGCTGCCCGGGATGCCCCCCGTGTCGAGCTTGTGTTCCTCGACCAGGCGCCGGACCGAAGGCGCGAGTTTCTCGCCGGCGGCCGGTGCGCCGGCAGAACGAGCCGCCTCGGACTTCATCGAGCCAGCAGCGGCCTTCGCGGCCGCTGGCCCTGGCTTCGCCTCGCTCGCGCCACCGCGGGAGGCCGCAGGCTTCGCCTCGACCGCGACAGCGGCGGCTCCCTCTTCCAGAAGCGCAAGCAACTGGCCGCTGATGACCGTGGCGCCGTCCTGTACCTTCAGCTCGACCATGACTCCCGCGGAGGGCGCAGGAACTTCGAGCACGACCTTGTCTGTCTCGAGGTCCACGAGGTTCTCGTCGCGGGACACGGCGTCGCCCGGCTTCTTGTGCCAGGCAACCAGCGTCGCGTCGGCAACCGACTCGGGCAGCTGGGGTACGCGTACTTCGATCGTCATTTTTTCTTCCTGGTGGCCGCCTCGCGCAGGCTGCGCGGCGGTGGTGCTACTTCGTCAATGGTATGTGCAGCGAGGGCGGCACGAACCAGGCCGTGCTGCTGTTCCGAGTGGACCTGTGGAATCCCGGTGGCCGGCGCGGCCGAGGGGCCACGCCCGCTGTACATCAGTTGCTGGTCCGGGCCGAGCTTTTCCTGCAGTCGATGCCGAATCTGGAACCAGGCACCCTGGTTCTGCGGCTCTTCCTGGCACCAGACGACCTCGCGGGCGTTCGGATATCGATGCAGGATCAACTCGTATTCATCACTGGGAAACGGATAGAGCTGCTCTATCCGCACGATCGCCGCGTCGTGTCGCTCGTCCGCGCGGCGGGTCTCGAGCAGGTCGAAGTACACCTTGCCGGAGCAGAACACCACGCGGCTCACTTTTTCGGCGCGCAGGTCGTCGATCTCGTCGATGACCTCCTGGAAAAATCCCTTTGAAAGGTCCTCGAGCGGCGATACCGAAAGCTTGTGGCGTAGCAGGCTCTTTGGCGTCATTACCACCAGTGGCTTGCGGAAGTCGCGAACCATCTGCCGCCGCAGCATGTGGAACATCTGCGCCGGCGTGGACGGCACGCATACGATCATGTTGTGCTCGGCGCAGAGCTGCAGGAAGCGCTCGAGACGCGCCGAGGAATGCTCGGGCCCCTGGCCCTCGAAGCCGTGCGGCAGGAACATCGTGAGACCGCAGTAGCGACCCCACTTGGTCTCCCCCGAGGCGATGAACTGGTCGATGATTACCTGGGCGCCGTTTACGAAATCGCCGAACTGCGCCTCCCAGATCACGAGACAATTCGGGTCGGTGGTCGAGTAGCCGTATTCGAAACCGAGCACCGCCTCTTCGGACAGCAGCGAATCCGTGACGCGGAATCGTGGCTGGCCCGCCTTCAGGTGCCGCAGCGGAATGTAGGCCGCTCCAGTCTCCTGGTCGTGCCCGACTGTGTGACGGTGGAAGAACGTGCCGCGCCCGCTGTCCTGCCCCGTCAGACGGATCTCGTAGCCCTCATCGAGCAGCGTCGCGTATGCGAGCGTCTCCGCGAATCCCCAGTCCAGCATCGCCCGGCCTGCAGCCATCTTCCGCCGTTCGTCCATGACTTTCTGGACCTGCCTGTGCAGCGTGAACCCCTCCGGAAAGGTTACCGAGCGAACACCGAGGTCCTTGAGCACCGGAAGCCTGACGCCGGTCGGCACCTGCTCGGCCCAGTCCACGTCGTGGTACCTGACCCAGTCCACCGTGTGCACGTTGCCGATCATGCCGAGCACGTTGCGGGCCTGCGGCATGCCGTCGCCGTCGTCGAGGCCGTTTCGATACTCCTCGACCATCTGTTCCACCTCGTCGGCGGTGATGACACCGTCGCGCTCGAGCTGGCTCGCGTAGATCTGCCGCGTGGTGGGCTTCGAGCGGATTGTCGAATACATCACCGGTTGCGTGGCGGCCGGCTCGTCCGCCTCGTTGTGACCGAGGCGTCGATAGCAGACCAGGTCGATCACCACGTCCTTGTGGAACTTCATCCGGTACTCGAGGGCGAGGCGCGCCGCGAACACGACCGACTCCGGGTCGTCGCCGTTCACGTGCAGGATCGGCGCCTCGATCATCTTCGCCACGTCGCTGCAGTACAGCGTCGAGCGTGTGTCGCGCGGGTCGTGCGTGGTGAAGCCCACCTGGTTGTTGACGATCAGGTGCACGGTGCCGCCGGTGCTGAACGCCCGCGCCTGCGACATCTGCAGCGTTTCCTGGATCACGCCCTGCCCGGCGAACGCCGAGTCGCCGTGGATCAGCACCGGCATGACCTTGACGCCCGCGGCATCGCCGCGGCGCTCCTGGCGGGCGCGAACGGAACCCTCCACGACCGGGTTCACGACCTCGAGGTGCGATGGATTGAAAGCGAGCGCCACGTGCACGTTGCCGCCCGGTGTGCGCACGTCGCTCGAGAACCCCTTGTGGTACTTGACGTCGCCCGAGCCCTTCAGCGTTGCCAGGTCGTACTTGCCTTCGAACTCGGAGAACAGCGCCTCGGGAACCTTGCCCAGCACGTTGACCAGCACGTTCAGACGGCCCCGATGCGCCATGCCGATCACGATGTCCTCGACGCCGTGCGAGCCGCCGGCCTGGATCAGGTCGTCGAGCAGCGGGATCAGGCTGTCGCCACCTTCGAGCGAGAAGCGCTTCTGTGCCGGATAGCGGGTGGCCAGGTAGCGCTCGAGCCCTTCGGACGCCGTCAGGCCCCAGAGCAGGTTCTTCCTGGCCTCCGGCGAAAAGTGCTGCTGCACGCGGCCGACCTGGAATCGGTCCTGCAGCCAAAGCCTCTCGGTCTCATCCGAGACGTGGGCGAACTCGGCGCCGATCGACCCGCAGTAGATCTGTCGAAGCTGTGCGACGATGTCGCGCAGTTTCAGGCGAGGCTTGATTGCGCCATTGCGACTGCCGGTGTGGAACTCGGTGTCGAGGTCGGCCTCGGTGAGGCCCATGTAGTCGAGCCCGAGCACTTTCGGCATCGGCCGGACCATCAGGCCCAGCGGGTCAATTTCCGCAACCAGGTGGCCGCGGTTGGCGTAGATCTGGATCAGGCGCGAGACCGCGCCCTGCTTCGCCGCGCCGTCGCCGACGCTCAGCGCGGTGGCCGCGGCGGCGCTTGCCGCACCCGCTGCTCGCGGCGCCAGCGCGCGCCGGGCGAGTTCCGCAACCAGCGGCCCATGGGCGGTGTCCGTGCCCGGCCCGCCCATGCCGCCAAAATATTCGCGCCAGCGCTCGCCCACCGACTGCGGGTCGGCAAGGTAGCGCTCGTACAGCTCCTCGACGTAGGGAGCATTGCCCGCCGCGAGCGGCGTGGATGCCCGCATTTCCTCGAATTCGCTCATCTTGGATCGGTGCTCGACGTTGTCCCGCCGGCCAGGACATCCGGACCGGCGAAATGGTCCGCTAGTCTAGCTTAGGTACCGGGCGAAATGCCCAAGTTGCCGGCGCCACCTGTGTAGTATCAAGTGCCTGACATTGAGGTGGCACTTGGCGCTCGGCGCAACGATGTACGTGTTCGAGGTCCGGCTGGCCGATGCGGATCGTGGCGTCTGTGAAACGCTGACGCTCCGGGTCGCGCGTCACCCCTCGGAGACTGCCGAGTACCTCGTGACACGGCTGTTTGCCTACTGCCTCGAGTACACCGAGGGCATTAGCTTCTCCAAGGGCCTGTCCGTCCCGGACGAGCCGGCCATCTCGGTGCGCGATCTGACGGGCGCTCTGCAGTCCTGGATCGAGGTCGGTGCGCCGGATGCGGCCCGGCTGCACAAGGCCGCGAAAGCAGCCCCAGATGTTGCCGTGTACGTGCATCGCGATGTGGATCAGCTGCTGGCACGTCTCGCCGGCGAGCGCATACACCGGGCCGGGACCCTGCGCATTCAAGCGCTGGATCGGGAACTGCTCGCCGCGCTGGTTGCGCGGCTCGACCGGCGCATGGATTTCGACCTGGCGGTCTCCGAGCGGACGCTTTACGTCTCGCTCGGCGGGGAAACCTTCACCGGCGTCGTAAGCGAAAGGCGGATCGAGGCGTAGAGCCCCGCTTTGCTGTCCGCCCAGCCGCGCCCTGGGCACCGGCCTCGCCGCATGCCGCTCTGACAAGTGCCACCCGACTGCTAATATTGCCCGATCTTCCGCGTCCCCGACCTGGGTCCACGGAATCAACGACAGCAGGTAGCCATGCACGCACACATCCGTCGCTCCAGGCCCAGTCCCCACCGGGTGGCCTCGCCGTGGAGGCCCGCCCTGGCCCTGCTCGCGCTGGCGTGCGCGGCCGGCTGTGCCGGATCGTCGGGATCCACCTCGAACTGGGCGTCGGGCGCGCCGCGCGAAACGACCTATTCACGGGTGCTGGTCGTCGGCGTCAGCGATAGCGAGGACAACCGCTGCATGTTCGAGAATTTCCTCGCCGATCAGCTCACGAGTCCGTCCACGCAGGTGATCCAGAGCTGCGACCAGGCCAGGCCGGTGACCCCGCCGACCCAGGAATCAGTGGCCCGGATGGTGGCCGCCACCGGGGCCGACGCGGTGCTCGCGACCCGGCTCGTTGGCGCACAGGCCACGACGCAGAACGACGGCAGCCGCGACAACCGCGGCGGGTATTACTTCAAGGCTGAAGGAACGACCGACGCGGAAGGCCCTTGGGGCTTCTACGACCTGCCGGTGGTCTACGGTCAGTACGAGAACCAGTCGTCGCTCAGCCTGCTTGAGGGTAAATTCACGGTAAGCAGCAAGTTCTACTCCACGCAGAAATCGATGCTCGTGGCCACGATCAGCACGACGGTCAAGGACAGTGACACATCGGACAACGCCATCGCGGCGGTAGCCGAGGCAATTGCCGATCGTCTGCGGCGCGACGGACTGGCGAAGTAGCGAATGGTCTCGTGCAACCCACTCGGGATGCGCGACTCAGCGCCTATTTGATCAACTTCGATGCGACGTTCGACAGATCGCTCTCGACGTTGCTGGTGTTGTAGGCGGTCATCGCAAAATACCAGGTGCCCGGCGCCAGGTCCTCGATGACGACGCTGGTGACTCCCACGGTCGGCAGGTCGATCGCGAGGTTCAGGTCGGCCGCGCTCGTACCGTACTTGACCCGATAGCCCTTTAGATCGGTCAACGCAGACTGGTCCGTGTTCCGGGTCGGTGGCGTCCAGGCAAGTGTCACCGAGCCCAGCTGTATCTGCTGGACCGTCAGCGTGAACCCGGGCAACGCGGCGCTGGCGGTGCCGTCGGACACCGTGATGACGATACCGGTGTACGTGCCCGCATCGGCCGCGGCGGGAGTGCCGCTGAGCCGCCCGGTGCTGCTGTTGAACGCAGCCCACGACGGCTTGTTGGCGATCGTGAAGCCAAGCGTCTGGCCGTCCGGATCGGAGGCGGTCGGCGTGAAGCTGTAGGCCTGTCCGACGGTCACCGAGGTCGCAGGGCTGCCGCTGATCACCGGCGGCTTGTTCGCATCGGCCACTACTGTCAGCGTGAAACTCGCCAGGCTGGCACTGTCGGTGCCATCGGACACCGTGATGGCGATACCGGAGTACGTGCCCGCATCAGCCGCGGCGGGAGTGCCGCTGAGCCGCCCGGTGCTGCTGTTGAACGCAGCCCACGACGGCTTGTTGGCGATCGTGAAGCCAAGCGTCTGGCCGTCCGGATCGGAAGCGGTCGGCGTGAAGCTGTAGGCCTGTCCGACGGTCACCGAGGTCGCAGGGCTGCCGCTGATCACCGGCGGCGAGTTCGGCACATCGACCACGATTGTAAACGGCGGCAACGAATCCTGGGCTGCACCGTCCGTGACTGAGATCACGACGTTAGGATAGGTGCCGGCGTCCGCCTCGGTTGGCGTTCCCGACAGGCGCCCTGTGCTGCTACTGAACGTACTCCACTTGGGCTTGTTAACCGCCGCAAAAGTCAGTGTCTGGCCATCGGGGTCAACCGCCGTGGGGCGGAACCTGTACGCCTGGCCCGCCAACACCTCGGTTGGCGGTTCCCCGCTGATGTCGGGCGGGCTGTTGTTCGCGATCACCGTGATCGAGAAAGCCGGCAGGCTTGCGCTCAAGGCCCCGTCCGACACGGTTATCGTGACGTTCGGGTACGAACCTACGTTGGTCGTGGCAGGCGTACCGCTCAGCAGCCCGTTCGAGGTGTTGAAGTTAGCCCAGCTGGGCTTGCCGGTGATCGAGAACGTGAGCGCCTGCCCGTCAGGGTCAGAGGCCACGGGTTGGAACGAGTACGCCTCCCCCGCTGCCACCGCGCCGGCCGGAACACCAGAGATCACCGGCGGGCGGTTGGTCGTGCCAGGGTCAGTGCCAGCACTCACGACGATGTCGAACGCCGGCAGGGCCGTCTGCGCCTCGCCGTCCGACACCGAGATCGTTACACCTCGGTAGGTGCCCACGTCGGTCGCAGCCGGCGTACCCCACAGCCGACCGGTAATCGCATCAAACTGTGCCCAGGCAGGCTTGCCTGTAATCGAGAAGACCAATGTCTGGCCGTCCGGGTCCGCGACCTGCGGGATGAATTCGTAGGAGTTGCCGGCAACCACCGCGCTGGCCGGCGTACCGCCGATCGAGGGCGGCGTGTTGGCTGGCGGAAGACCCGCGATCTGCAGGTCGAACCTGGGCAGCTCGCTGATCGCCTTGCCGTCCGAGACACTGATCAGGATGCGCCGGTACACTGGGTTGACCGTCGCGGGCGGCGTGCCTTTCAGCACGCCAGTGGTAGGACTGAACGTCGCCCAGTCCGGCCGGTTCTCGATCTTGAAAGTCAGGACGTCGCCATCGGCGTCGATGGCCACCGGCGCGAACATGTACGGCTGGTCGACCTGTGCGACTGCCAGCCGGCACACCGTCGATCTGCGGTGGATTGTTGATCGTGACCGTGGGCGAAGCGGTCGGGTCCGAACTGCTCGATCCGCCACCGCAGGCCGCGACGAAACTGCAGAGAATCGCGACGGCAACCCGCTTCCACATGACCATGTCCAACATCGCGCACCTCTGTCAGCGCAGGCCTGCTGGTGGGATGGGTCGGATGGGAAGCTGGGAAGCTCAGAAGAGACCGCAAACGCTCGCGTTCGACGGCCGCCGGTACTGGGCAACCCCGCTATCCAGGACATCCGTCCCTCGGACCGGAGGCTTTGCGTCCCTGCCTTTCGACAGGTTTGCCGTAATCACGAACCAGACGGGTCGCAGTATGCTCGCGCAGGCCATCTGTTCAACTCTGGCCGCTGCTGCACCGCGAAAACTGTGAGGCAGTTCCGCAGCCAACAGTGCACGGCGCAAGGAAATTCAAGGATAGCACGAGCATTCCTGGACCTGCGCGAAGGTGGCGCCCCGGGCAGGAATCGAACCTGCGACCTACCGCTTAGGAGGCGGTTGCTCTATCCACTGAGCTACCGGGGCGCGCGGACGGCAGTTTACCGGCCAATGCGAACCACTGGCCACCACCGTCCGCATTATCCCGACCGCCCCTAGTCAGTCGCCCTGGCAACTGCGTCGCTGGCCTGTTTCTGCTCGGCCGCCGACAACTGCGACTTTCCGAGCTTGAACGTCAGCTTGTTGATGCTGCCGGTGAACCGGAAAGGCAACTGGTAGCTGTCGTCCACCGGCGAACGCGTGTCGCTGCCGATGTCGAGCGTCTCGTCGATGGACATCAGCAGCGGAATCGTGTGCTTGATCTCTTTGCGCGACAGCTCCCGGCCGTCGACGGTGAGCACGCCGGTGCCACCCTTGCCGGGCCCCGGGCCGTCGTACTTGAAGTCGAACACCAGCGTGTGCTTGCCCGCCTGGAGGGCCGAACCGAGCCAGTCCTCGACACCCACGCCACCCTCCCATCGGAAGCGCTCGAGATCGAGCAGGTTGTAGACGAATACCGGCTTGCCCTTCTGGAGATAGAGGCCGTAGCCACCGAAGCGACCACCGAAGGTCACGATCATGCCCTCCGCGCCCCCCTTCGGCACCGTGATGTCCGCCGTGATGGTGAAATCCTTGTCCAGCACGTCCGGCGCGCTGCCAACCGGGATGCTCGTGTAGTCACCCGTGTAGGTGAATAGCGTCTTGCCGGCCACAGCGCTGGGCCTCGGCGTCTGCAATCGCACGAACCCGCTGTTGTCCAGTGGCAGCACGTTGTACTTCGCAGCCTCACTCAGGAACAGCGCCTGCAGTTCCTTGAGCTTGGCAGGATTCGTCGCCGCGAGGTCATTGTCCTGCGAGTAGTCGTCCGTGACGTGGTAGAGCTCCCACTTGTAGCCCGTGACCACGTCCGGGAGCTTGCCGGTCGCCAGGTCCCAGGGCGGCGCGAAGGGCGTGGTGTTCGCCATCCAGCCGTCGTGGTAAATACCTCGGTTGCCCACCATCTCGAAGTACTGCGTGGTGCGCGTCGAGGGCTTGCTCGCGCCTGCCTTGTCGAATGTGTACGCCATGCTCACGCCCTCGATCGGCTTCTGCGCGATGCCGTTGACGGCCGTCGGAGCCTTGATGTGGGTGGCTTCGAGTATGGTCGGCACGATGTCGATCACGTGGTGGAACTGGCTGCGAATGCCGCCAATGTCCGTGACGTGACCAGGCCAGGAGATGGCCAGGCCCTGGCGCGTGCCGCCGAAGTGCGACGCGACCTGCTTGGTCCACTTGAAGGGCGTGTCGAAGGCCCAGGCCCAGCCCACCGCCATGTGCGGATAGGTCTTGTCGGAGCCCCATTCCTCGTAATGCAGAAGCTGCAGCGCTTCGGGAGCCTTCAGGATGCCGTTGTAGGCGGTGAGCTGGTTGTACGTGCCGTACAGCGTACCCTCGGGGCTCGTGCCATTGTCGCCGCAGATGTAGATGATCAGCGTGTTGTCCAGCTTGCCTTGGTCCTGGACCGCCTGGATGACGCGGCCGATCTCATGGTCCGTGTACGCGGCATAGCCCGCGAATACCTCAGCCTGCCGCGTGTAGAGTTTCTTCTGCACCTCGGTCAGTGAATCCCACCGGGGAATCTCCGCGGGCCAGGGCGTGAGCTTCGCGTTCGCCGGGATCACGCCCAGCCGCTTCTGGTTCGCGAAAATCTGCTCGCGCAGCTTCTCGTAGCCCATGTCGAACTTGCCCTTGAACTTCTCGATCCACTCCTTCTTTGGCTGGTGCGGCGAGTGTGAGCCGCCGGGAACGTAGTAGACGAAGAACGGCTTGTCGGGCGCGACCGCGTTCAGGTCGCGCATGTGCTTGATGGCTTCGTCGGCCAGGTCGGTCGTCAGGTTGTAGTCCGTCCGGCCAAGCCACGGGTTGATCGGCGTGTGGTCGCGGAACAGGTACGGCGTCCACTGGTCGGTCTCGCCGCCCATGAAGCCGTAGAAGTACTGGAAGCCCATGCCCGACGGCCACTGGTCGTAGGGCCCCGCCACGCTGTACTGGTAGGTTGGCGTGTTGTGGTTCTTGCCGAACCACGAGGTCGCGTAGCCGTTGTCGCGCAGGATCGTGCCGATGCTGGCGTTCTCCGGGCCGATGATCGAGTCGTAGCCCGGGAATCCCGTCGAGAGTTCGCCGATGACGCCGAATCCCACCGCGTGGTGATTGCGACCCGTGATCAGTGCGGCGCGCGTGGGCGAGCAGAGCGCCGTCGAGTGGAACTGCGTGTAGCGCAGCCCGGCCTTCGCGACGCGATCCAGCGCCGGGGTGGGAATCACCCCGCCGAAGGTGCCCGAGACGCCGTAGCCCTGGTCGTCGGTCATGATCAGCAGCACGTTCGGCGCGCCCTTCGGCGGCACGACGCGCGGTGGCCACCAGGGTTTCGAGTCCTTAGCGCCTTCCTTGATGACGCCGCCGAATTTCATCGGCGGCGCAGGAAGCTGCTTGCCGTCGAGCGTCACCGTTGCAGACGGCGAGCCAGCGACACCGGTGATGGTCTGCGCGGCGGTCGGCGCGGCCATGAGCGCGACTGCAGCTGGAAGTGCGGCCACGACCGCGAGTGACAGTTTTCTGGGCACTACTCTTGGCAGGTTCATGTGATCTCCGTGAACCGGGGTGCTGGAAATCGCGAAACGAGATGGATCGCGGTGAGGGCACAGTACAGGAAACAAACTGCGGACATTGCACACGAGGCTATTGCCGCTGCCCCCCTTTTTCAGCCCCCCGTATGGGGGGGCAGTTCCACGGCCGCCTTGTCTAGGCTCCGGTCGAACAGTCGCACCGGTTCGGACACTGGTGCGAAACGGCACCCCGGCAGGCCGGAACCTCGTTTGGGACAGGGGCAAGGTCGATGGCAATTCCACTTTTCGATCACTTCATCGACGGCGAGGCGGTGACGCCGGGCGGCGGCGAATACCTGGATGTCGACAATCCGGCGACCGGTGACGTGATCGCGCGAGTTGCATGCGGCACGGCGGGTGACCTCGATTACGCCGTTGCCGCAGCGCAACGCGCGTTCGAGGATCCCGCGTGGCGCGACATGACGCCTGCGGCCAGATCCGCGCTGCTGAATCGCTTCATCGCGGTCATCAAGACCAATGCCCAGGAACTGGCCTACCTCGAGTCGGTCAGCTCGGGAGGCACGATCAGCCGCATCGTCAGCCTCGACCTCCCAATGATGGTGGACGCCTGCATGACCGCGGCAGACCTCGTCCGCACCTACCCGTTCACCGAAAGCCGGCCGGCCAGGCCGCTGCCGGAACTGACCGACGTGAAGGTGGTGAAGGAGCCGATCGGAGTCTGCGGCCTGATCCCGGCCTGGAACGTGCCAATGCTGCTGTTCATCAACAAGGTGCTGCCGGCATTGGCTGCCGGCAACACGGTAATCGTCAAGCCCTCCGAACTGACGCCGCACACGGCGACCCGACTGGCGCAGCTTTTCGCGCCGCTGCTTCCTAAAGGTGTCCTGAACGTCGTCAACGGAATCGGCGCGGTGGTCGGCGAAGCGATGGCCATGCATCCGGGCATCGGCAAGATCTCCTTCACCGGTTCCACGGCTGTCGGCAAGCGTATTCAACTCAATGCGACGGCGACCATGAAACGACTGACGCTGGAGCTCGGCGGCAAGGGTGCCGCCATCGTGACACCGGACGCGGACCTCGATGCCGTTGCACAGGGCGTGTTGTTCGGCGTAATGCTCAACGCCGGACAGGCCTGTGAATCAGGCGCACGCCTGCTGGTGCACGAGTCGATTTGCGAGCCGCTGCTCGCACGGCTCGTCGACGTTGCCGGCCGTCTCAATGTCGGCAACCCGCTGGATCCGCAAACCGGTATCGGGCCGCTGTGCAGCGCAGCACACGGCCGCCGAGTCGCGGGATACATCCGCTCGGCGATCGAGCAGGGCGCTCGGCTGGTCTGCGGCGGCGAACTCCTGGCCGTACCCGGATGCGAGGGCGGTACGTTCATGGCACCCACCGTACTGGCCGATTGCAACAACCGGATGGACGCCGTGCGGGAGGAAATCTTCGGGCCGGTGCTGGCCGTCATCAGGTACAGCGACGAGGACGAGGCCATCGCCATCGCCAACGACTCCGACTATGGCTTGTCAGCGGGCGTCTGGACCGGTGACGTGGTCGCGGCGCAACGCATCGCGCGGCGCCTGCGTGCCGGTTCGGTCTGGATCAACGACTGGCACATGCTGCGCAACGACGTGCCCTTTGGCGGCTACAAGCAGAGCGGCCAGGGTCGCGAAAGTGGCATCCACGGCCTCGAGTCCTTCCTGGAGACCAAGGCCATCACCACGGCGTTCCAGCGCGACCCTGCGAAAAAGTCGATGACCTACGGAATCCTGCACAAGCAGGCGTGACCAAATCGCCCCGATCAGCTACCAGGCAACGAGCCAAATAATGTCTACCGGCTATTTTGAATTCTGGGCGCGCACCCGCGTTCACTGCGCGGTGGGCGCCACGGTGCGCCTCCCTGCCCTGCTGGCTTCGCTTGGCGCGCGGCGCGTGCTGCTCCTGAGCGACAAGGGGCTGGAGAAGATCGGCCTGGTCGAAAATGTAGCTGCGGTGCTACGCATCGCGGCGTCCGGCAACCAGATTCAGCTTGCGGGCATTTTCACCGACGTACTGCCCGATGCAGGCAGCGACTGCGTCAATGCCGCAGCCCGGTACGCTCGGGAGGTAGACGCCGACGCAATCGTTGCACTCGGCGGCGGCAGCGCGATGGACGTGGCCAAGGGCGTCAAGTACGCACTCGCAAATCGCCTAACCGACATCTGCGACGCGCTGGCCGCCGGATTGCGCATCGATGTCACCGGCGCGCCGACCGGCATCGCCCACGTCAGCATGCCGACCACCGCTGGCACCGGCTCGGAGATGACCAACGGGGCGGTCATCTTCAACGACCAGACCGGCGTAAAGGCCCTATTGGTCGCTCCCTACCTCGAGTCCGACATTGCGCTGCTGGACGCGCAACTGACGGTCGGACTGCCGGCGTCGATCACGGCGGATACCGGCATGGACGCGCTGACGCACGCGGTCGAAACGCTGGCAAATCCGTCGGCCAATGCGTTCACCGATGGCCTGGCATTCAGTGCCATCGACTGCATCCTCAGCTCACTGCCGATTGCGGTCGGAGACGGCCGCAACCTGCAGGCCCGCGAGAACATGCTCCAGGCCGCGAGCATGGCCACTCTGGCGCTCAATAACGCCGTCGGGCCTGCGCCGGTGCACAACTGCTCGCATGCACTCGGTGCCCTGTACCACATTCCCCATGGCCGGGCGAACGGCGTCCTGCTGCCGGTGGTGATGGAGGAAGTGATCGACTTCTATCTCCCCTACGCCAGCCAACTGGCCAAGGCGTTCGCAATTTCGGACGGCGACGCCGAGACGTTGGTGCGAAAGGTCATCGCGCGCATCAAGGCCCTTCAGCAGAAGGTCGGGCTGCCAGCGGACTTTTCTGAATTCATGATCCCGGCCACGGATATCGAGCGCGTCGTGATGGCAATCGCCACCGACCCGCTCGCGATGCTGTACCAGATTCCGCCCGCGAAGATCGCGGCGATCGCAGCGCGCGTGATCGGCAAGCACTCGACGTAAAGCGTGCGAGAGACCAGCAACGATGGGCGTCCTCCAGGGAATCAGGGTGATCGAGTTTGCCGGCATCGGGCCGGGGCCGTTCTGCGGAATGTTGCTGGCCGACATGGGCGCCGACGTCATCCTGGTCGAGCGTAGCGAGGCGCTGCCCGCCGATCCGCTCGAGCTCGGCGAGAACGCCATCATCAATCGCGGCAAGCGATCGGTCGCGGTGGACCTCAAGGATGCGCGCGCTGTCGATGCGGTATTGCGCCTGGTCGACGACTCGGACGCGCTGATCGAAGGTATGCGGCCAGGGGTCATGGAGCGGCTCGGACTCGGGCCCGAAGTCTGCCTCGCCCGGAATTCGCGCCTGGTCTACGGCCGCATGACCGGCTGGGGGCAGGACGGTCCGCTGGCACACGCGGCCGGGCACGACCTGAACTACGTCGCGCTCTCCGGCGCCTTGTGGTTCTCGGGCGCTCCCGGGTCCGCTCCGCTGGCGCCGCCGACGCTGGTTGGCGACCTCGGCGGTGGTGCGCTGTATCTCGCGATGGGTATCCTCGCCGGAATCCTCAATGCGCGGCGCACCGGCTCAGGCCAGGTCGTGGATGCCGCGATCGTGGATGGCAGCGCAAACCTGTTGAACCTGCTGCTGTCCGTGCATGCCGCGGGACTGCAGCCGTTCGAGCGGGGCCACGGCCTGCTCGACGGGCCGCACTGGCTCGGCAGCTATGCCTGTGCGGACGGCCGCCACGTCAGCGTCTGTGCGCTGGAGCCGCAGTTCAATGCCCTGCTGTTCCGGAAACTCGGCCTCGCCGAGGACCTCGAGTTCAAGCGCCCCTACGATCCGGCCTGCTGGGGCCGCCTGAGGGAACGGCTCGCCGCATTGTTCGCGAGTCGGCCACGCCAGCATTGGGTGGACCTGCTCGAAGGCAGCGATGCCTGCTTCGCGCCCGTGCTTACGCCAGCCGAGGCGATGCAGCATCCGCACATGGCCGCGCGCGCCGTCTACTCGAGACAGGGTGGCCGACTGCAGGCTGCCCCCGCGCCGCGATTCTCCGTGACCCCGTCAACGTCCGGCACGATCCCGTCGCGCGGCAGGCACGGAGCGGAGATCCTGCGCGACGCCGGCCTCGACACCGAAGAAATCGGACGACTGCTGGCCGGCGTCGCCCGCAATTCCGCAGCCACACGGGAGTCTTCATGAGCGACGAGATCCTGCTGTCCGAGACCCTGGGACCGGTGACGCGCCTGACGCTGAATCGCCCGAAGGCCACGAACTCGATGAACCTCGCCATGCTGGTCGAACTTGACCGGCGCCTGACGGAAGTCGCGGCCGACGACACGGTGCGCGTGCTCGTCATCACCGGCGCGGGGCCGGCCTTCTGCGCCGGGGCGGACCTGAAGGAAGTCCTCGCGGGACGATCCGCTCAACCCGGCGAACCGGACTTTCTCGATCGTGCAAGCACCGTACTGCACCGGCTGCGGAACTTCCCAAAGCCGGTGATCGCGGCATTGAACGGGGTCACGCTGGCCGGCGGGCTCGAACTCGCGATGTGCGCCGACCTGGTCGTGGCCGCCGAGAGTGCCACGATCGCCGACGCCCACGCTAACTTCGGCGTGTACCCGGGCGGCGGGGGCGCCGCAATCCTGCCACGGCTGATCCCGCTGAACATGGCCATGTACCTGCTGTTCACCGGCAAGTCGCTGTCGGCGACCGACATGAAGGACTGCGGATTGGTGTGCGAGGTTCACCCCGACGACGTATTCGCTGAAGCAGTTCTCGCGCTGGCCCGGCTTGTCGCGAAGAAGAGCCCAGTTGCGCTGCGCCGCATGAAGGAAGTGGCACGCGCCTCCGCCGACAAGACGCGCGACGATGCGCTGCTGCACGAACAGGTGATGCTGCGTGAGCACATGCGCTCGCATGACTTTCACGAAGGACTGCGGGCGTTCGCCGAAAAGCGAGCACCACAATTCCCGGGCCGCTGAAACTGACCGGGTCGACGGCAGACCGACGGACGCCCACGGAGCATTCATGGGACATGTATTCAGGACCGAAGACCAGCAGGGCGCCGTCGATGGCTTGCGGCGTTTTCTCGATGACCGCGTCGATCCGCTGTTCCGCAAGGAATATCGAGACGACGTGCTGGTGCCAAAGGAGACGATGCGTGAACTGACCCGTGAGTTGTCACGGTTCGGCCTCGTCTCCGGCATCGCCGGCGAGGCGGACGGTGGCATGGGCGTCGACTTTCTGACGCTGACCATGCTGTTCGAGGAGGTCGCGGCCTGCTCGATCGACATGTCCACGGTGGTGCTGATCAATACCTTCGGCGCACGGATGATCGCCGAACTCTCCCCGCCACATATCCGCGATCGCTACCTGCCCGGACTGCTCGGCGGCGACCTCTTCTGCAGCATGGCGTTCTCGGAGCCCGATGTCGGCTCGAACGTGATGGAGATCAAGGCCCGGGCGCGACGGGACGCGGACGACTACGTCCTGAGTGGCGAGAAGACCTGGATCAGCAACGGCGCCTATTCGGACCTGCTGATCTGCACCTGCCGCACCAGCGACGATCCGCGCAAGGGCCTGTCGCACTTCGTGCTCGACCGCAATGAGCATCCTTACGACGTCCGCGAACTCCACAAGATCGCCAGCAACGGGCAGTCCACCGCACAGATATTCCTGAACGACGTTCGCGTGCCGGCCGCCAACATGATCGGCAAGGAAGGCGATGCGCTCCGCAACACGCTCGCGGTCTTCGAGCGCTCCCGAGTGTTCGTCGCTGCTCAGGGACTGGGCATCGCGCGTCGTGCGCTGGAGGAAGCGATCGAATATTCGAAGGTGCGCAAGCAGCACGGCAAGCTGATCGCCGGTCACCAACTGATCGCCGCGATGCTGGCCGAGATGGCCACCAACGTCGACGCAGCGCGACTACTCACGTATCGCGCCGCCGAGATGATCGAGGCCGGCGTGCCTGCCGAGATGGAAGCGGCAATGGCCAAGTACTTTGCCTGCGAGGCAGCCGTGACGATCGCCCGCCAGGCCGTGCAGATTCACGGTGGCAACGGGCTTACCAAGGACTTCCTGGTCGAACGACTGGCGCGGGAGGCGATCATCGTGCCGATCCCTGAAGGCACTACGCAGATCCAGCAGTTGATCATCGGTCGAGCCCTGACCGGGGTGAACGCGTTCTGATCCGCGCCTGACGAGCCGACCGCCTCCTTCATGAAATCCACTGACCGCCATCCCGACGGGTTTAAGCCATGAACATTCGCGACAAGGTCGTCGTCATCACCGGAGGCGCGTCGGGCCTGGGGCTCGCCACCGCCCGGTATCTGGCCAGCGAGAAAGGTGCCCGCATTGCCATCCTGGATCTCAATGTGGAGGCCGGTGACAGGGCCGTGGCCGAGGTTGGCACCGAGCGCGCGGTGTTCGTGCGCACCGACGTGAGCAGCGAGGAATCGGTGCTGGCCGCCGTCGATGCGGTCATCGCCCGGTTCGGCGCCATCCATGTCTGCATCAACTGCGCCGCGCTGGCGGTCGCCTTCAAGGTGCTGGGCAAGGAAGGCAAGGCTGCGCCGCTCGCGCGATTCGCACAGGCCACGGCCGTGAACCTGAACGGCGTGTTCAATGTCATGTCGCGCTGCGCAGAGCAGATGGCCCGCAACGAGGCGGAGGCTGGCGAGGAACGCGGCGTGGTCATCAACGTGGCCTCGGGTGCGGCCTACGACGGACAGGTCGGGCAGTGCGCCTACTCCGCCACCAAGGCGGGCATCATCGGCATGAACATGCCCGCGGCCCGTGAACTCGGCGCCATCGGCGTGCGCGTCAACGCGATTGCTCCGGGCCTGTTCCTGACACCCATGGTCGCGGCGCTGGACGAGAAGGTGCTTTCGTCACTCAGGGAACAGATGGAGGCGCCGAAGCGCCTGGGTGACATGCGCGAATTCGCGCACTGTTGCGCCTTCATCGTCGAGAACCCGTACGTCAACGCCGAGACGATCCGTCTCGACGGGGCCACGCGCATGCGCGCGCGCTGAGACCATGGCCCGGTCACGCGCAGTCCGGCAATCCACCGACGGGCGGCCGGCCCTCGTCGGGCAGCCCTGCGGGATCAGCTGGCAGGCACGAATGCTCAATTTCTTCAGCCGGCATCTCATCAAGAGCCGTGTCGAGCGCAAAGGCCTGTCGACCGGCACTGCGCGCAACGTGGTGCGCCTGCTGGAACTGACGACCGTGCGCCTCGGCGGCTTCGCGACCGTGCACCGCAAGACCGTCGGCGGCGTGCCCTGCGACGTGGTCTACCCGTTGAACCCTCCGCCGATCGAACGGGTCGTGTTGTACCTGCACGGCGGCGGCTTCATGGTGCACTTGCCGCGCAGCTATCGGCGATTTGCAAGGCGCATCGCCGAGGCCTACGGCGCCACGGTTTACCTGCCCGACTACCGCCTGGCACCGGAGCATCGGCACCCGGCGGCAACCGACGATTGCCTCGCCGTATACCGCGCGTTGCTCCAGGACGGTTGCGACCCAGGCCGGCTGTGCGTGATGGGTGATTCCGCAGGTGGCAACCTGGCGCTGGTGACGCTTCTCCGGGCGCGCGACGCGACGCTGCCGCTGCCGGCCTGCGCCACGCTGCTCTCGCCAGGCGCGGACCTGACCTTCTCGGGCGCAAGCTACCGGCGCAATGCGAAAGCCGACCCGTTCATTCCAATGAACGCGCTGCACCAAATTGTCCGACAATATGTCGACACCGGCAGAAAGTCGCATCCGCACGTATCACCGATGCTCGGCGACTTCACCGGGCTGCCGCCGATCAAGATCCTGGTCGGCAGCACCGAAGTGCTGCTCGACTCGTCGGTCGGCACCGCCGATTCGTGCCGCGCGGCGGGAGTCGACGTCACGCTGCAGGTCTGGCACCAGATGCCCCACGTGTTCCCGATGCTTGGCTTCCTGCCCGAAGGCCGGCTGGCCATGCAACACATGGTCGATTTCTTCAACAGGCACACCACCCTGCCCGCCACAGCGGCGGCTGGAGACACGCGATGAGACAGCTATCCGGCCAGGACGCCACGTTTCTCTATCTCGATACGCCGAACTGCGACATGCACGGCACGCTGGTGTTTATCTATGATCCGTCCAGCGCACCCAAGCAGCCGGTGGGGTTCAAGGACATCCTGCGACACGTCGAGAGCCGGCTGTCGGTCTCGCGCATCTTCCGTCAGCGCCTGGTACACGTGCCGCTGGAACTCGACTACCCGTACTGGGTCGATGACGCGGGCTTCGACATCGAATATCACGTGCGCCACATGGCGCTGCCGAAACCCTGCGACTGGCGCCAGTTCTACATTCTCGTCTCACGCCTGAACGCGCCCCCGCTGAACCTGCAGCGCCCGCCGTGGGAAATGATCGTCATCGAGGGACTCGACCACCTCGAGGGGCTGCCCAGGGGCAGCTTTGCGCTGCTGATCAAGGGGCATCACTGCGCACTCGATGGCCACGCGGCCGCGGAACTGACGATGGGGCTTCACGACTTGTCGCCGGACGGATCCCGTCGAGTCGAATCCGCGCCCGTCCCCTACTCGCCCGAGTCCCCGCCCAGCCTTCTGATGATGCTGGTCAATGCAGTCACCAACAATCTCAGCGAGCCGGTGAAAATGCTGGCACCCGCCAAGCGGGCACTGCCGGGGCTGGCGACGATGATGACCCGCTTCTACAGCCAGACGCTGGCCGATCCAGGCAGCAATCCCGTCACGCGATTCAATGGCAAGTGCTCGCCGCACCGCGTTTTCGCACTGCGGACATATGTGCTCGACGACATCAAGCGCATCCGCAAGGCAGTGCCCGGCGCCACCATCAATGACACGGTGCTGTCGATCGCGGCAGGTGCGGTGCGCGAATACCTGAATGCCAATCACGAGCTGCCAGACGTTTCGCTGCGGGTGATGGCGCCCATCAACACGCGGACCGAAGGCGAGTTCGGCCAGGCCGGCAACCGGATCTCGATGTTTTTTCCCGACGTGCACACCGAGATCGTCGATCCGATGGAGCGGCTCGCCGCGGTATACGCGTCGACCCGCCACGCCAAGCAGGTTGCCGACGGCATCGGCGCGCGGGAAATGACCGACATCAACCTTCATTCACCTGCAGCGCTGACGATGCTCGCCTCCAAGCTGTTCACCCAGGCCGGCCTGATGAAGGACAACACGCCCATCTTCCACTTCGGGCTGTCCAACGCTCCGGGCCCCACCGTGCCGATGTACCTTTGCGGCGCGAAGCTGCAGGCATGGACCGTGCTCGTGCCGTTGTCCCACGGTTTCCGACTCGGATTCGCCGTCACCAGCTACATGGACAAGCTGATGATCGCGTTCACTGCCGACCGCGAGGCCGTGCCCGATCCCGAATTCTTAGAGCAATGCGTGGACCGCAGCTGCGCCGCCCACCTGGCGGCCGCCAACCAGGTACTTCGCAAACATCCTGAATTGCTGCGGCAAGCCTCCCAGGTCAAACGTCGCGCCCATCCCGGGCTCGCGTCCATGAAGCAATTGGGAAACGTCGCCGGTAAGCCGCGCAAGCCCTCCGGAACTGCGGGCGGCCGATCCGGGAACGGACCGGCGTCCAAGCCACGGCGCGCGGGACGTTCCGCAGGAGCGCCTCGAGTCAACAAGCGTCGGACCAGGGATTGAAGCATCCGGGCGTGGCTGGGCTGTCTCGGCGGACCCCGCAGCTGGTTCGCACGCTCGTCGGGGGTGAGCGATGCGTCTGCGATCTGGTCGAGGCCGTAGCCCTCGGCTTGTCGACGACCTCCAGGCACCTCGACGTGCTCCGTGAAGTGGGGATCGTCTCGAGCGACAAGCGCGGCCAGAAGATCTTCTATCGGCTTGAACTCGCCTGTGTCGCTCATTTCATCGACTGCCTGGATAAAGCACATCTCGGCCTGGCCCCGCAACGCGCCGCGTGCGAATGCCCTTGAGGTGAACAGAATGGCGGCGCTCACTCTGGACCCGGCGATAAGACACGAACTGAAGATCCTCGGCGTACTGGCTGCTGTGTTCTCCGCTGTCTACATTCTCCCAGTAGGCCCACCGCGTTTCGACGGCGCGGTCTCCGAGGCACTCGAACTTACAAAGTGGTACGCACGCGAGCATGTCGTGCTGTGCCTGTAGCCCGCATTCTGGATCGCGGGAGCCATTGCCGCCTTCGTCTCGCGGGCGTCGGTCATGCGCTACCTCGGTCCGACGGTACCGAAGCCACTCGCGTACGGCGTCGGGTCCGTATCCGGAACGATCCTGGCCGTCTGCTCCTGCACGGTGCTGCCGCTGTTCTCGGGCATCTATCGCATGGGCGCAGGCCTCGGCCCTGCGACGGCATTCCTCTACTCCGGCCCCGCAATCAACGTGCTTGCCATCGTCATGACGGCAAAGGTGCTCGGTGCGCAGCTCGGCCTTGCACGAGCCGTGGGTGCAGTGGTGTTCAGCGTGGTCATCGGATTGCTCATGACGCGGATTTTCCGTCACGAGCAGCGGCAAAAGGTCGCCGCCGCCGTTGCACAGCCTGAGCCTGAGGCCGGACGGCCCCTGTCGCAGACTGCCGCCTTCTTCGCCGTGCTTGTCGGCATCCTAGTGTTTGCCAACTGGGGCGCGGCCTCCCAGACGAGCGGCTTCTTCGCTGCGGTCTACTCGCTCAAGTGGCTGGTGACGTCGTCGCTCGGCATCGTGCTGGCGCTCATGCTCTGGCGCTGGTTCAAGCTGGAACCGGCGCGCATCGCCGGCGTCGTGGCAGCAACAATGATCACCGCAATTGCACTGCCCGGTCACCCGACGTGGCCGTTCCTCGTCGCGTCGCTGGGACTCGCGTGGCTTACCGCCGGTCGCAAGGATGAGGCCGGCGAGTGGTTCGACCAGGCCTGGGATTACACCAGGCAGATCGTGCCGCTGCTGCCGGCTGGCGTGCTCGTTGCCGGATTCCTGCTTGGTCGCCCCGGTCACGAAGGGATGATTCCGTCGGAATGGATCGGCGGACTCGTCGGCGGAAACTCGATTCTGTCCAACGCGTTCGCTGCGGCCGCAGGCGCGTTCATGTATTTCGCCACGCTGACCGAGGTGCCGATCGTCCAGGGCCTCGTCGGCAGCGGCATGGGATCCGGTCCCGCACTGGCGCTGCTGCTCGCCGGTCCTGCCCTGAGCCTGCCTTCCATGCTGGTGCTCAACTCGATTCTTGGCCCGAAGAAAACCGTCACCTACCTCTCACTGGTCCTCGTGATGGCCACGATGACGGGCTGGGGTTACGGCCTCCTGGTGAATTGACGCGGGGGAACCGGCTGGAGAAAAGTCATGAAGATTCAGATCCTCGGCTCGGGCTGCGCAAAGTGCCATGAACTCGCTGAAGTGTCGGAGCAAGCAGCCCGCGACATGGGCCTGGCCTACGAGATCGAAAAGAGCACCGACGTGAAGCGCTTTGCCGACTTCGGCGTGATGTTCACGCCGGCGCTGGTGGTTGATGGCGCAGTAAAGGTCAGCGGCAAGGTGCCGTCGCTCGACGAGGCGAAGAAGCTCTTGACCTGACCGTGCTGCCGACGGACCCCGGAAGATCCGCTTCGATCTACGAGACGCGTCGCTCGCGATCCTTCCAGTACTTCTCACGGACTGTTCGACGCAGCACCTTGCCGACGACGCTGATCGGCAGCTCACCCACGATGACGATCGACTTCGGCGCCTTGTAGCTGCCGATGCGGCTTTTTACGTGTGCGATCAACTCGTCCGCGCCAACCTGGACGTCCGCCTTCAGCATCACCTCGGCGTGCACCACCTCACCCCATTCCGGGTGGGGAATACCCACGACTGCGGACATCACGACCGCAGGGTGCGAATTGATCGCGGACTCGACTTCGATGGCGTAGACGTTGAAGCCGCCGCTGATGATCATGTCCTTCTTGCGATCGACGATGTGAATGAATCCCTCGGTGTCCATGTGGCCGAGGTCGCCGGATTTCCAGAAGCCGCGTTCGAATTCCGACGCCGTTCCTTCCGGGTTCCTGTAATAGCCGCTGATCGTGCCGCGGGTGCGCAACCAGAGCTCGCCTGACTCCCCGACCGGCAGTTCATTGCCATCGTCGTCGGCGATCATCACCTCGATCCCGGGTCCCGGTCGGCCGGCGGACGCGAGTCGTCGCACGCTGGCCGCTTCGGTCAGCTCGTGATCGGCCTTGGCAAGCACGCTTACCGCGATCGTCGATTCGGTCGCCGCGTAGACCTGCAGGAAGATGCCACCGAAGCGCGCCCGCAGCAGCTGGAGCTTGTCCGGGCTCATCGGTGCGGCACCGTAGAAAATCGTCTCGAGCGACGACAGGTCGTGGCTGCGCGCCTCCGCGAGTTCGAGCAGCCTGTAAAGCAGCGTCGGTACCAGGAAAGACAGCGTTATCCGTTCCGCCTCGACGACCCTGCACCAATGCTTCAGGTCCGGCAGGTTCTGCGTCACCATGCAGCCACCGCGGAAGAACGTCGGCAGCAGCATCATTCCTGCGGCGTGGCTCAGCGGCGCGAACTGCAGGTTGCGTGTCCTCTGCTCGAACAGGCGGTCCGGCAGCGCGTAGAACGAGTCCCGGCAACCGAGCCAGTTGTCGATCGTGTACTCGGCGCACTTGCCCTTGCCGGTAGTCCCGCCCGTGAAGCGATACAGCATGACGTCCCGCATCACGTCATGCTCGACGTCCGGGAGCGTGTCCGGCACGTCGTCGAGCAGGTCCCAGAAGCAGTGCAGTCCGTCGCGGGCAGCCGGCGGCGGGTCCATGCAGACGACCTGCACGTCACGCTGCCGCAGCATGTCGTAGTAGCGATCGACCATTCCGGTCTCCAGGAACACGACCTTCGGCTCGATCCAGTCGATCTGCCAGGCATGCTCCTCCGCCGAGTCGCGGAAATTGGTGAACGCCGCGGCGGCCGCACCCTTGAAGATCGTCCAGTGGTGCAGCAGCGATATATTGTCGTTGTCGAGCATCAGCAGGTAGCGATCCCCGCGCCTCAGGTCCAGCTTGCTGCGCATCATGTTGGCGATGCGGTTCGTGAGCGAGTGCAGTTCGCCGAAGGTGTAGCGCCGGTTGCGCTCGACATTGACGAGCGCCTCCTGGTCACGGTATTCGCGCGCGGTCGCGGCCATCAGGCGGGAGAAGTTGGTTTTCACGATGCCCGCATCCTAGCCACGGGCACCCGGCGCCAGACCCCCCGGTCGGGGGGCATGCGTGGGGGCACGGGCTGCCACGGCGACGAGGATTGGGGTCGGCGCGCCGGCTCAGTCAGTGCTGGCGAGCGCCTGTGCACGCCTGACGGCCTGGTAACGCGTCGTGACACCGAGCTTGCCGAACAGGTTCTTCAGGTGCCACTTCACGGTCTCCGGCCCTATCTTCAGCGAGCGCCCCACTTCCTTGTTGCTGAGGCCCCGACTCACCAGCGCCAGGATCTCGCGTTCGCGCGCCGTGAGCGCCTCGACCAGGTCCGGCGTGGTGCCCGCGGCTGGCCGGGCCACCGCCGCCGATGCGGTGCCGGACATCGGCAACAGTCCGTCGAGATAGTCGTCCTTGAGTCCGACGGCGGAACGCCGGTCGGACGCACGCAGTTCACCCACAAGTGACATCGCCCAGTCGCCACTGTCGACGAAGGTCCTGGCGATCCCGAGATTCTGAGCGGACAGCAAGGCTCGCGTCATGGCCTCGAGAGCATGTTCCCGGTCGCCATGTTCGTGCAGCACCTGGGCCAGCATGAGCTGCGCCGCTACGCCATCCGGCGGCGGTGCCCGCTTCCAGATCTGCTCAGCGATGGTCTCGACGCTGCGCGTACTCTCCGTGTCCAGGCTCATCATCGCGCGTTGAAACGCGACACCCAGCGCGCAGAGCTGGGCGCCGAGCCATTGGATGGAGAAATCCTGGCTTGTGAGCACGGGCATGATGGACTGCAGGCGCCGGGCCAGGTGGTCCGCGTGGCTCACGTGCGTTCGGACGGTCAACCGGATCAATTCGACGATCGCCGTCACCTCCATTCGTACCCAGCCACGATCCGCCCCGAGGAGTCGCATCCGGTCGAACACTGCCATTGCTCCCGGGACATCACCGCGAGCCGCGCGCGTCCATCCGAGCGAATAGCTGGCGCTCGCCATGAGATCGGTCGGGCAGGTTTCCTCGAGCATCCCGACGCGGCCGGCCAATGCGCGCTCAACGGCGTCGAATCGTGCGCGCTCGTAGTCGAGTCGCGCCAGCGAGATGCGTGGCACCATGGCCGCCAGCGAACGAGCACCCGACTCTCCGTCGGCGAGATCCGCGGCCGCCTGCCAGTGCCCCTCGGCCTCGGTGACCCGGCCTTCATGCCACCAGCTGACACCGAACAACGAGAGCTGGTAGACGCGTTTGAACTGCGTGGCGCACGGTGAAAAATCGCGCGCTTCGGCAAGCCGGCGGTGCCACAGGTGATCCACGCTCGCCGCGACCTTGAGGACATCGTCCACCCATGGTTGCGAATCGGTTCCAGCCGGCAGTCCTTCATCGAGAAGGCCAGCCAGCCGAACGGAATCGTCCTGGACGTAGGCGAGCGTTGCGCGAATCGCCTGCATTTCGGGGTCCACCGCTCCGCCCTGGCTGCCTGATCCCGCTGCCAGCTCGAGCTCGCGCAGGACGCTATCGACGGCATCGCCCTGGCCATTCAACGCCAGTGTCCATGCCTCGGCCAGGCGCAAGTGGATGCTCCGTCGATGCAGGTCCGGCGGCAGCCTGGTGAGCAATGTCTGGAGCACGAAGTATTCGCCGTCGCGGACCAGGCTCATCGCACAGCGATTGGCAACCTCGATCGCCTGCTCCATGTCGCCGGCCTCGATCGAGTGATGCAACGCTTCGCGCCAGCATTCCTCGCGGGCGAACCATTCCCCGGCACGCGTGTGCAGGCCATGCATTTCCCCTGGCCTCTGCCGATTGAGTTCGGCCAGCAGGAAATCGGAAAACAGGTGATGGAACCGGTACCAGCAACCCTGCTCATCGAGCGGAAGGATGAAGAGTTCGCGCCGCTCGGCCTCCGCGATCATCCTGCCGGCCTCTGTCTCACCGGTCACTGCCGCGCACACCTCCTCGGAGAACCGGCCCAGTATCGCGGTGCGCATCAGGAAATCACGCAGCTTCTCCGGCAGCCTTGCAAACACCTCTTCCTGCAGGTATCCGTTGACGCTGCGTGTCGTGCCGCTGAGCGCCTCGACAGGATTGCCCGGCTTGTGGCGGCTGCGCAGTGCGATTGCCACCATCTGCAGTCCGGCGGCCCAACCTTCCGTATGCTCGTGCAGCGTGCCTATGTCGCTCGGTTGGAGCTTCGCGTCAGTGGCCTCCTGCATGAACGAACCGACCTCGTCGAACGTCAGGGCCAGGTCGTCTGGACCGATTTCCTCCATCTGCCCGGTCGCGCGCAGGCGGGACAGGCCCTGCGGAGGAAAGGACCGGGCCGCGACCGCCACCGACAGGTTGTCCGGAGCTCGTGTCACGAAATCCGTCATCCACTCCTGGATCTCGTCGGAGCCCAGGAAATGGAAGTCGTCGACGATCAGTACCAGCGCGGACTTAAGCTCGCTGATCGCGTTGGCGAGCAGGACCTTCAATGTCGCCGCCGGAACCTGCCGTCCACGGCGACTGACCAGTTCGATCACGTCGCGTCCCACTTCCGGGCAAGCTCGATTGATTGCGGCGGCCAGGTAGGCGATAAAAACGTGAATGTCGTCATCGCTGCGGTCCACGCTCAACCATGCGGTCGGGATGCCGCCGCAGGTGAGTTCGTGTTGCCATTGGGCGAGCAGGGCCGTCTTGCCGAATCCGGCGCCCGCGTGCACCAGGTTCACGCGAAAGCGGGGCGGCACGCCGAGCCGTGCCAGCAGGCGCCGCCGCGGCACCCAGCGCGTGCGAGCACGCGGCGCTGCAAGCTTGGTCGCAAGGAACATCGACTCGGAATCGCCGGGCGACTGCCGATCATTGGGGTCCGGCGTGGCCATCTCGAGCGTCCCCCCCCTCCAGGATCACGCGTCGCACAGAACCAATGGCGACGCTACGCCCCCGGGCGCGCACGCGCAATCGGATCGGGCGACCACTTGCCAATCGTACTGGCCGGTTGTATTTCACGTGCCAATGACGCACCCGCATCAACCGCCGAGAATTGCCGGAGTCACTCCGGCCTCGCCGCACGCCACGGCGCGTCCGGGGACGGCCCTGGCCGACGTGGAACCTGCGCGTCGTCTGCCGGGGGTAGCTGCGGGGTCCGGGCGCGGATGGTAAGCTGCGCTGCCGGCGCCGTGGCGAACCGGTCGTTCGACAGTGACGCGGTTTGGCCAGCCACCAGTCGCCACGGGCCGGGGTTGGCATCAACAGAGAAAGGAAGATTGCGTTGCGCAGTACCTTGCTGGTGCTCGGTGTCTTGGCGCTGGTTGCAGCATGCGCCGCGCCGTCGCGGATGACGCCGGCCGAGCGACTGGAGTTTTATCGTGCCAACTCCGGCGAGCCGGTCCGCAGCTTCCACAGCCCGAGCCGGCTGTGGGGCTGGCGGGCGGTTGGCGACAGCGCGCTGACGGTCTGGACCAGCAGCAACCGGGGCTACCTGCTGGAACTGGCACAGCGCTGTCCCGACATGCCGTTCGCGTTGTCGATCGGGCTCACTACCCGTGCCAGCCGGGTCGCGGCGGGCTTCGACAGCGTGGTGGTCTATCGCAGTGGCGCCCGGAATAACCGGACGACCTGCCGGATCGACACGATCCGGCCGCTCAACACCCGGGTCGTCAAGGAATCCAAGCGGGACCTGCATGACGCGGACATCGAGGAGCGCGACCCCTCGATTCCCGACGACCCGCCATGAGCTGCGTCGTGAACATGCTTCCTGCCCGACGGCAAAGGCAGGCAGCGAGATGAAGACATGCCTGGTCCCGGCGCTCGCAGGCGTTGTCGTTCGCCCCCTTACACCAAAGTTGCAGGACACGGTCCTATCCCGCACATGACGGCCACTGAAACGCGCGGCGCCGGCTGGCTGCGGAAGATCCCGGGCCGGCTTCTCAAGGCAGCCAGGTTTCTCGTCCTGGCACTGGTCGTCGCCTGGGCCAGCCTGGCCCTTTATTTTTCGCCGCTGCCCTGGGCGTGGTTGAGACTCGCGCTGGGGATCACATTTGCGGCCTTTGGCATCTGGGCCCTGTGGGTGACGCGCCGACCACGCATGCGCTGGGTGTTCGCGGCGCTGTACCTTGCCATCCTTGTCGGGTGGAGCTTCATCCGGCCGTCCAATGATCGTGACTGGCGGCAGGACGTCGCGGTCACGCCGCGGGCAACCATCGACGGTGACCGCGTGCGCATCAACGGAGTGCGCAATTTCGACTATCGCAGCCGCGACGACTTCACCGTGCATTACGAAGAACGCGAAGTGTCGCTGTCCCACCTGACGGGGCTCGATTTCTTCATCTCCTACTGGATGCCGGGGCCCGTGGGACATACGTTCGTGAGCTTCATCTTCGACAACGCGCCGCCGCTCAACGTCTCCATCGAGACGCGGCCGGAGGTGCACGAGGGCTTTGACCCGCTCGCCTCGATGTTCAAGAAGTACGAGTTGATCTACGTGGTGGGCGAAGAGCGTGACCTCGTGGGAGTCCGCACCAACTACCGTGGCGAAGACGTATACGTGTATCGGCTCAGGATTCCGGCCGACGTGGCGCGCCGTCTTTTCGAGGTCTACCTCGCCCGAATCAACGAACTTGCCGATCGCCCGGAGTTCTACCACCTGCTGAGCAACAGCTGCACGATCAACATCGTGCGCTACGCGAACCTGGCCGGCCGGATCGGCGATATCGATCTCCGGCACTACCTCAACGGCTGGGTCGATCGCTATTTCTACGACACGCGGCTGCTGAATACGCAGTTCCCGTTCGCCGAACTGCGTCGGCGATCGCGGGTCAACCCCTCGGTGAAGGCAGCGGAGCCTGTGGAGGAATTCGCACAGCATATTCGAGAGTCCGTGCCGGGGATGAACCCATGAACCTGCACCTGGCCTGCCGCCGGGCGCTGCCCCTTTGTCTCGCCCGGAAGCCGGTGCGCTTCCGTGGTCAACCTTTCGACCGGAGTACGCCGATGTCCCTGCAACACCCCCATCGTCTTGCCCTCGCTCTAGCCGCCCTGTGCGTGGCGGGCTGCGCCCGGAGCACGCCGCCCGACACGTCCGCACCGGCAGCGACTGCGCCCGTCGTCGCGTCTGCACCTGCCAGTGCCACCGAGGCCGCACCGACCCCCGACACGGCCACCGCCCTCGTTGCCTACGAGTGGCAGCTCAAGTCGGCCACCGATGGCGCGGGCCAGTCGATCGCCGCGTTCTTCCCGTCACCGGACAAGTCGCCGGGACTCCTGTTCAGCGACGGCCGGATCAACGTGACCGGCAGCTGCAATCGCATCAGTGCCGGCTACCAGCTGCTCGACTCCAGGCAACTGCAGGTCAGCCAGGGGATGTCGACGATGATGGCCTGCCCACCACCGCTGGCGAGCGCCGACGCCGCATTCGCCAAGTTCCTGGCCGGCACACTGCAGGTTACGGTCGAAGGCGAGGCCGGTGCGCCGCAGCTGCGGCTCGCCGCGGCCGATGGCAGCTCCTTGACCTTCAGTGGCGCGCCCACGCCGGAAACCCGGTTCGGCGGGCCCGGCACGCGCGCGTTTCTAGAGGTGTCTTCGCAGCCCTGCGCTGCACCCGCCCCCTCGCCCCCCTGCCTGATGGTGCGCGACCGTTACTTCGACGAGAACGGCCTCGCCAGCGGGGCGCCGGGCGAGTGGCGACAGCTGCCCGAAGGCATCGAGGGCTACTCGCCCGTCGAAGGCGAGCAACACGTGGTGCGGGTCAAGCGTTTCGAGCAGGCTGGGACCGCGGGTGGTGAACCGACCGTGCACTACGTGCTCGACCTGGTCATCGAGACGCGGACGAATCAATGAGCAGGGTCGGCGCCCTGCGCCGGGGGCGTCGACGACTCGGCCAGGTCGTTGCGTCGCTCGCCGGCGCTGTCGATCCACGCCAGCGTCCGTGCGTCGAGGTAGGAATAGAAAGGATTGTTCCGCAGACGCAGCAGCCATTCGGCGGGCAGCACCAGCATGCCCCGCTCGCCCTGGATGGCCATCTGGCCGAGGAACAGAACGTCCTGGTTGCCGGGCGGCCGCTGGCCGTACAAGGGATCGTCCGGCGGAATGGGCAGCGCCACGTGGGAGAGCGAAATCACGCCTGGCGGCCAAGCCATGTTCAGCGGTTCCGTCTGCGACACCTCGGCTGAGAACGGCGCCTGGTGGCGGGCCACGACCGCGGCACTCTCCTCGTTCTCGTTGGTCACCAGCGTCACCGCGAACGGCAGCCGGTTGTCGCCCATCACCCGGTCGTTCAACGCCCGCCTGTCCGTGACCAGCAACATCGACTTGGCCGCTTCGCGGTTGACGTCGAACAGCACGAGCTCGTGCCGGTTGGGATCGAGCAGGCCGAGCAGCCGGCTGACCAGGGCGTCGGTCGACACCGTCGAGTCCGCGTTCGACTTGAACACCAGGATCGGCGGCAAGGCGCCGGCCTGCTGCGACCGCGCCAGGCTCGCGATGCGCCGCGACACGGAGCGCGTCAAGCGGTGCACCTGTTCGCCGGCATTGGTGGTGAACGAGTTGTACTTGTAGGGGTCGAACTCCGGCTCGATGTTCAGCCACGCCAGGCTGCCCAGTCCTGGCAGCACGGCCAACCGCCGTTTCCAAGCGGCCGCCGCCGCCGCCGCGTGGATTCCGATGGCCGGTGAAATCAGCACCAGGCTGGCGGGCACCGGACCGGTCCGCCCGTCGAGCGCATTCAGCGTAAAATCCAGGGCGAGTGGCGCCCCGGTCGAGTAGCCGACGATGTGGATCGGCTGCTTGCCAACCATTTTCGCGAGGTGCTCGGCAGCCAGTTGCACGGCGCTGGCCATGTCCTCCCAGCGCACATTGAGCAACCCGGAGGGTGCAGTGCCGTGCCCGGGAAGGCGCAGGCCGACCACCCAGTAGTTGCGCCGGTTCAGTTCCTCGCCCAGCGCACGCAGGCTGTACGGCGAATCCGACATCCCGTGCAGCAGCAGCACCCCACCGACCGGTGCGGCGGCGGGCAATTCGAAGCTGCGGTTCCAATTTGGATTGCGACCCTGCGGATCGCTGGCGCTGCCCTGGCTGTAACGCATGAGCACAGTCGCGGGCCCGGACTCGGTGTGCTCGTAGACCTTCGATTCGAGCTGCGCAAACAACCGGTCTTCCAGCCGGAGGTAGTCCTCGAAGCTGCGAACCTCATCGGCCTTGGCAGCGCGATATTCTTCCGTCAGCACCTCGGTGTGCCACGGCTCGACCGGCTGGTTGCTGCAGCCGAGGAGAAGAAACGCCGCGGCGCCAGCCAGGACGCAAAGCGTACGCCATCCGCGATGATGCAGCAGTTGCCGGGCGGAAGGCGTGATGCGACTCATGTGCACTCCATTGGTGGGCCACTTCCGGAAACGGCTGCTGCGATAGTATAGGAGCTTGGACTTGTGCCAGGGCGACTCGGGGAGCGGCGGTGAAGCGACATTACGCTGGTGTAAACCGGTCGGCCCGCGGCTTCGCAGCGGCGTTTCTCTGGGCGTATGTGGCCTGCGCCGCGTTACCGGCTCGATCGAGTGCGGCCGAGAGCACGGCCGTGGAAGCGCCGGCGAAACCGAGGCCGCGCATCGGACTCGTGCTCGGCGGCGGCGGCGCCAAGGGCGCGGCGCATGTCGGCGTGCTGGACGTGCTCGACGAACTGCACATTCCCGTCGATTGCATCATCGGCACGAGCATGGGTGCGCTGGTCGGCGGCACCTACGCCGCGGGAATGAGTGCCGACGAACTCGAGGCCGCGATCCGCGCGATCTCCTGGCAGGAAGCGATTGCCCAGAACGGGTTGCGGGGACAGATGCCGATGCGCCGCAAGCTCGCCAGCAACAACTACAGCAACAGCCTTGAGTTCGGCGTGCGTAACGGCAGCCTCATTGCGCCGACCGGCTTCATCAGCACGCAGAACGTCGACCTGACAATCCAGTACCTCGTGGGTCGCAGCCGCGGCGTCACCGATTTCGACCAGTTGCCGATTCCTTTCCGCGCGGTAGCCACCGACATGCAGAGCGGCGAGATGGTCGTCCTCGATCGCGGCGACCTGGCGCTGGCGATGCGGGCGAGCATGGCCGTGCCCGGCGTCTTCTCGCCCGTGAGCATTGACGGCCGAATCCTCGGGGACGGAGGCCTCACACGCAATGTCCCGGTCGACATTGCCCGGCAGACCTGTGCCGACGTGGTCATCGCGGTCGCCGTCCCGAATCCCGAGCCAACGGTCGAGGAACTGCAAGGGCCGCTGACGATGATGTCGCGTACCCTCGATGTGCTCGTCGGGGCCAACGAGCGACAGCAGCTCGAAACGCTGGGCCCGGCCGACGTGAAGATCGTGATCCAGATGGGGGACATCGGCTCGGCGTCTTTCGACCGGGTTGCCGACGCTATCCCGAAGGGGCGCGCGGCAGCACTGGCGCATCGTGACGATCTCATGCGCTATTCCGTGTCCGAGGAAGAGTACCTGGCGTGGCGGGAAACGGCCTCCCGGCCCGGGAGGGACAAGGTCACGCTGGCGGGTGTCAACCTGATCGGTCTCGAGCGGGCGAATCCGGAATTCATCGGGCAGACGCTCGGCCTGCAGGCCGGAGACGTGGTCGACTCGCGCCAGCTTACACAGCGCATGAACGCCGTGTTTGCGCTCTCCGACTTCGAGCGCGTGGCCTACAGCTTGTCCGGAGACCCGGGCCAGTCGACGCTGGACGTGCACCTGATGGAGAAATCCTGGGGCCCGCACATCGTCCGATTCGATCTCGGCTTCTATGTCGGCACGGACGAAGACACGGCGTTCACGATCGGCGCCGACTACCTGCAGACCTGGGTCAACAGCCGCGGCGGAGAGCTGGGTGGATCGGTACGACTGGGTCGAACGTCTGGCCTGGAGGCGTCCCTATACCAACCACTCGACGCGGCGCATCGCTGGTTCATCGAGCCGGGCCTGGTCGCGCAGCGATCCCGCGAGAACCTCTTCGATGACGGTGATGCGGTGACCAGTTATCGGTTCTCATCTGCATGGGGCTACCTCGACGCGGGACACGTTTTCGGCAGGCGCGCCGAGCTGCGTGCGGGAATCCGATCCGGCGGCCAGGCAGCCACCCGGGAAATCGGCTCCCAGGACCTGCCCGACATTCCGGCCGAGGGCTATGGCGGCCTCTCGTTTCGCTACACCTTCGACTCGCGCGACCGCGACGTACTCTGGCAGCGCGGCATGGTTGCCCGCCTGACGTATTTCCGCAGCGAGAATGCGCTTGGTGCCGATGCGGTCGAGGCACCCTACGACCGCTTCGAGGGCACGGCAACAGTCGCCCTGCCGCTGGAACGCAACGTCGGGTACCTGCGGGTGAGCGGCGGTTCCTCGTTCGGAACCGAGCTGCCCTTGTACGACACGTTCAGTCTCGGCGGCCCGGTCAGCTTGCCGGGGCTCAGCATTGGCGAACTGCGCGGGACGGGGTACTGGAGTGCCCAGGCGTCGTACCTGTGGCGGATCGCGGACATCAGCTACATCTTCGGCCAGTCGATCTTTGCGGGCCTGAAGTTTACCGCTGCAGACATGAGCGGCCGCATCGATGGCGTCGATGCGTCGCCGATCTATTCCGGGGCGTTCGTGCTGGCCGGTCGCACGCCGCTCGGCCCGCTGTCGCTGTCACTCGCTGGCACCACCACCAGCGACTGGCAGCTGGTGCTCGGGCTGGGCCGTCCGATCGAGGAAGGCACGATCAATGACCTTGGCTGGTGAGCGCACCGCGGCGATCCGCCGGTAACGGGTGTCACTCGCCAGTAATCGGCGTTAGCGGCCTCCGAAGCGATACATCGCGCCGACGCTGACGTTGAACACGTCGCTGTCGTAGAACCTGACGTTGGAATCGTCCTTGCCCCAGAGGATGCTGCCCACTGCCTGCCAGCGTCCGCTCGCTGCGGGCAGGCGGTAGAACAGCGTCGCATCGACCGCGTAGCGGTTCGAGTCCGTCGTCACGCCGAACAGCGGATTGCGTGCGTCCTCGCTGCTGCCGCCGAAGATGACATTGCTCGCGACGGTGTAGCCCTGGCCCAGGAAGACGTAGCTCAACTGCAGACGGTACGAATCGCCGCTGACCGCATCGCCCTCGCGGTCGTCGATGGTGTAGCGAACCATGGGGCGCAACAGGTGTCGCGAACCCTCCCCCAGCTTGAAGAGGTAGGAGACGTCGAAGGTGTACTGGCCACCGTCGCGCCGCAGCAGGTCCTGGCAGGCGACATCGCAAGGGACGCTCGTTACGCCCTGCCCGCTGCGTTCCTGCTCAATGGAGATGTCGCGATAGGAGAACGTCAGTCCGAATGCGGAACCCATCACCCGGTCCCACTGCAGGCGCAAGCCGTTGGAATCGCGGTCGGTATCCTTGCGCTTGACGCCTTCCGCATACGGATCCTCCCAGGTCTGGGTGGGTATGCCGCTGAACAGGTAGCCGGCCTGCAGGACCCCGGACGTGCCGATGTCCTTGCGGAGCCCGAACTGGGTCACGCCGTCCAGCGTCACCGCGTCCTCCAGCGAAGTGCCGAGAAAGAGCTGCCACTGGTCCTCGAACGTGTAGTTGATCTCGCCGGTGAAGAGCGGGTGCCAGGTGCTGTCGCTGCGCGGCGCGTCGTAGATGGAACTGATGGTGTCGTGACCGATGTCGATGATCCCGTTGCCCGCCACCAAATTGCTCTTGAGTTCGGTGTAGCCCACGCCACCGACCACGAACCCCCGCCAGCCCGGGGTCTGCGGGATGGGCTCGATCGCGGATGCGAGCGGCGCGGCGACGCCCGCGCCCAGGGCCAGGATCAACGAGCAGGCATGAGTCGATTTCATCCGTCTAGCTCCGGGTCAAAACGAGGTGGCAACGCCGATGAGCGGACCGTGCTCAGTGAGGTCGTAATGCTAATAGTTCCTGGCCTTCCCGTCTTCAATGAGCGGAAATCCCTGATGATGAATAATAAGCGGCTTCGTTACGGGCGCGGCCTCGCTTTTGATGGCAGGGCCTAGCCTTTGGTATAGGTCGATGCACGAATCCGGCGAGCGCAGTGTGTTTCATGCCGACCGTGCTGCTATTGTATTTTGGCGCGGCACCCATCGCGCGGCGACGCACGCGCTGGTCGCCGAACCTACCGTCGAATAAACTCAGGAGCAATAGCAATGAACATGCGCTGGAGTCTTGTCGGGTCAATCGCGCTGCTGGGCATCGTCCTCGTGGCGGGGGAAGCTAATGCACAGACCACGGTGTCCTATGGCCGCATCACGGCGGTACGCCAGGTCAATATTCAGAATGAGGGCGCGCAGGCCGCCGGTACGCTGGTCGGCGGCGCCCTCGGCGTCGCGTCGGGCTCCGGGCAGTCGCGAAGCAATCGCGCGCTGCGGGGCGTCGGTGGCGCGGCCGTCGGCAGCCGGGTGGGCGCTGCCGCGGGATCATCGACCGGCTTCCAGTACACGGTCCTGCTCGGCGGGACCAACACGATCACGATTACCACCGAGCAGGCCGGCCTGCGGGTCGGCGATTGCGTGTCGGTCGAGCGCGGACAGTTCAACAACATCCGCCTCGTCGATGACTCGCGTTGCAATGCTGCTGCGAACACGCCGGTACCGGCGAGCGCCATGGCCGAAGCGGACGCCTGCATTGCAGCCAAGGACCAGCTGCTGGCTGCTACGACGGACGCAGAGTTCGACCTCGCCGAGCGCAGGATGCGACTGCTGTGCGGTGACTGATCCAGGTAGGGTCGGCAAATCCGCTGGCTGAGAATCGTGGGAGGCCGGACGTCCGGCCTCCCTTGGTTTGAGATTCGAACGGGGTATCGATCATGAACAAGAGACATTTCGTTGCGGCGCTGGCTGCAGCACTCATGCTGGTCACGGGCTGCACCACGACCGGCTCAGGCGCAGGGGACCCGGCAACCCGACGCCAGGCCATCGATTCCGGCGTCGACAACGCCCTTGGCAGGCTTTACCAGCAGGCCGCCGGTTCCGAGCAACTCGTCCGCAGCGCCAAGGGCGTGCTGGTGTTCCCGTCCGTGCTCGAGGCCGGGTTCGTCTTCGGCGCGTCGCGGGGTGATGGTGCCTTGCGCAGGGGCGGCCGGACCGTCAGCTATCACCGCACCACAGGCGGTTCGTTCGGGCTGCAGGCCGGCGCCCAGTCCACCGCTGTCTTCGTGCTGTTCATGACGGATGACGCACTGGCGCGATTCGAGCAGAGCAAGGGCTGGACCGCAGGCGTCGACGCGACGGTCACCCTGGTCACGGTCGGCGCCAACGCCCAGGTGACCACCGCCACCGCGCAACAACCGGTCGTCGGCTTCGTGCTCTCGAACCAGGGGATCATGGCCGGCGTCACGGTCGACGGATCGCGCATCACCCGCCTGCAGCTCTGACGAGCGACTCGCGTGCAGCCGTCGTCAGGCCGGCGCCAGGCGCGTTTGCCAGGATTGGCTCCGTGGTCCTGGCAGGCGCGGCGGCGGGCCCAGGCGTCGCGAGCGCAGCGACGGCTGGTGCAGCTTGCCTTGGGATAGCAGACACCGCCGAACGGCTGGCGTGCTTCGACCGCGAAATCAGTGCCGCGGTGCACGGCGCTGCCGCGACGTCGCCCCCGCCGCCTGCCGCTCCAGGGCCCGCAACGGGCGAAGCTCCGGTCGTGCCGAGACCGGTGTCGCTGATCGACGCGGCATGGGGCTTCCTGCCGGACTCCAAGCGGGCCTACGTTAGGCTCGACCAGCCGAACTACATCCTGTTTGGCCGCTATACGACGGACATCAATACGGAGCCCTACCAGCCACTGCTGGATGCGTTCGGGCAGGAGGATGATTTCCAGCACGTCGAGGCCAAGTTCCAGCTGAGCATCAAGGGGCGACTGGCCACGACGGACGACCGTCGCCTGGGGTTGTGGTTCGCCTACACGCAGCTGAGCCTGTGGCAGATGTACAGTCCCGACATGTCGCATCCGTTCCGGGAAACCAACTACGAGCCGGAAATCTACGGTAGCTTCCGCCCCGGCATCGAGGTCGGCGGGATGCAATGGAACCTGCTCAACTTCGGGTACAACCACCAGTCGAACGGGCGCTCCGACCCGATCTCCCGCAGCTGGGACAGGCTGTTCGTCGAGGCGGGGTTCGAGCTCGACAACTTCGTCCTGCTCGCCCGGGCCTGGACCCGCATCAATCCTCCGGCCGACGAAGACGACAATCCCGATATCCTGGACTATTACGGCTACGGCGAGGTCACGGCCTTCTACACGTGGCGCGACAACAGCTTCACGCTGATGGGGCGCGGCAATGTGAGCACCGGCAAGGGCGCGGCGCAATTCACGTGGGCCACGCGTCCCCTGCTTGGACCGCTGCGCGGCTACCTGCAGGTTTTCAGCGGCTACGGCGAAAGCATGATCGACTACAACTGGAACCAGACGACAATCGGCCTTGGAGTGACCGTCAACGATTGGTTTTGACGGCGCGGGCCGGCTACGCAGCCGGCCCGCCGTGAAGCGTCGCCTAGTTCGCCCGCCCGTAGACCCCGTCCAGGCCCTGGCGCAGCGCCGACGCCCAGACCGTAATGGCACGGCGCGCGTCTGCGTTGTTCATCACGCTGCTCGCGACCTGCCAGGTTCCGGTCGTGCGTCCGCTCTGCGCATCGACCACCCGAGCCAGGATTTCACCCGTTACGGAGTCGCGCAACTCGGCGACCAGGGTCATGCGTCCCGTGTTGGCCGTATAGGTCCTGGCGCCAGGCGTCTGCGCGTTGGGCGCAGTCACGAACAAGTCGACGATGGCGGCAGTGACCCGTAACGTGTCCGGGCCGAACTCGTCGACGAGCTGATAGCCGCCCCTGGCAAGTTCCGCGCGGAAGGTCTCGCGGAACATGTCCGCCAGCCCCGTCTTCATCGCCGTCACGTCCTCGGCATTGAGCCGGCCGACCATGCTGCGGCCGCCGCGGTTCGGATCCCAGTTCCTGGCGAAACTGACCTCCACCGGGTCGAGGAACACGCTTGTGTACGAGGCAATCTCCGCATCCGGCCTGACGAAGACGGCGCCGAGCCGCGTTCCCGGCTGCAGGACGAGGCCGTCCCATTCGGTCGGGAGCGCCGACCGGGAGCTGGCGCAACCGGCAAGTGTGGCCGCACACAGCACGAGCACCATTGGCAGCAACCTGGGGAACGGATCATGTTGACGCTCCGATGGAGTGGGGAGTAACGGGTGTGCGTAGTGGCCTGAGCACATGGCACGTCGTTCGGGCTCGCCAGCGGGGGCTCAGGCTCAGCGGCCACGCTAGCACGGCAAGGACCCTGGCTTCAATTGCGCGGCGCCTTGGCCTTGAGCCTCGCCGTGCCGTAGCCTAGGTTCATGGCCCCTGCCCCGTCAATGCATCCACTGACGATCGTTGCGACAGCATTCGGCCGGCATGGTGGCGTGACTGCCAATCGCGCTGCAGTGTTTGCCGTGCTGGGTGCCGCCTGCCGCCGCATTTTCGCGCCCGCGCCACTGGCGCTGGCCTGCCTGCTGGCGATCAGCCTACCCGTCCCGGCGGCGATACCGCACAACGTGCTGGTGCTCTACTCTTTCAGTCGGCTGCTGCCGGCGAACGTCGACGGTAATCGCGGGCTGACCGACGAATTCGCCGCTCGCCCCGATGTCCCGGTCGCGCTGTCCGTAGAGTTCCTCGACAATCCAACATTCAGCGGCGAGGCCTACGAACGGACGTTCGTCAACTACCTGCGCGAGAAGTACGCAGCCCAGCCGCCGGAAGTCATCATGGTCGCCGCCAACGAGGGGCTGGACTTCATGCTCCGCCACCGGGCGGAGCTATTTGCGCAGGTACCGATCGTGCACATGGCAGTTGGATCGACGCACCTGCAAGCAATCGCGCCGCTGCCGCCCGACGTGGTCGGCACGCCGGTCACCTACGACTTTGTCGGCACAGTAGTACAGGCGCTGCGCTGGCATCCCGCAGCGCAGCGCCTGGTCATTGTGACCGGCACCAGCCCGTGGGACTTGGAATGGGAGGCGCGATTGCGCTCCCAGGCTACCAGCCTGCCGCACACCCTCGCGATCGAGTTCCTGGCCGGCCTGCCGGCCGACGAATTGCAGCGACGGTTGCGCGATTTGCCGGCAGCTTCAATCGTGTTCACACCCGGCTTTTTCCGCGATGGCAGCGGGCGCGCATTCGCGCCGCAGGAGGCCGCCAAGCTCATCGCGGCCGCATCTCCCGTGCCGGTGTATGCGACCTACTCCCTGTTCCTCGGCACCGGCATCGTCGGCGGCCGCATGGCGACCTTCTACGCGCAGGGACGCCTGGGCGCGCAGACCGCGCTCGCGCTGCTCGAGGCCTCTTCCCCGGCCTCGCTGGCTGTTCCTGCGTCGATACCGACGCCGCTGCAGGTCGACTGGCGGCAGCTGCGGCGCTGGGGCATTGCGCCAGCAGCCGTTCCAGTCGGTGCAATCGTGCATTTCAAAGAGCTCTCCCTCTGGGAGGGCTACCGCAATCTGGTGCTCATCGGCTGCGCGGTGATGCTGCTCCAGGCTGGCCTGATCGGCGCGCTGCTGCTCGAGCGCCGTCGCCGCCGGCGCACCGTGGCCGCGCTGGCCCGCAGCGAGCAACACATGCGCCTCGCCGCCCGAGCAGCCGGTCTGTCGACCTGGGTCCTGGACGGCGCCGCCGTGCGGCCCGGTGGCGTGGAGCCGGCCTCTCGACGTGCAGACATTGCGTCCGATTCGCTGGCCGACTTCCGCGAGACGTTCGCACTCATTTGGCCCCAGGACCGTGCAGCCGTCGACACGGCACTGCGTGACGCCGTGGCGACACACGAAGAGTTCGAAGTGGAATACCGTATCCAGGCGCCGGATGGGGAATGGCGGTGGCAGTTGGCGCGCGGCCGCGCCGACCAAGTGCAGGTGCCGCGGCTGCTCGGTGTGGCGATCGACATCACCCAGCGCAAGCGGGCCGCCGTGCAGGCCGAGCAGGACCGAGCCGCCCTGTATCACATGACGCGCGTCTCGCTGCTGGGGCAACTCTCCGCGTCGATCGCGCACCAGTTGAACCAGCCGCTGGCTTCCATCCTGGGCAATGCCGAGGCGGCGCAGAAGATGCTCGAGCGTGAGCCGGTCGACCTGGCCGAGCTGCGCGAGATCTGCGCGGACATCGTGGCTGAAGACCATCGCGCGGCCGAGGTGATTCGCCGGCTCGGCGTACTGTTCAAGCGCGGCGAACCCACGTTCGAACCGCTCGATGTCAACGACCTGGTTCGCGACACCTTCGAATTCACTCGCGGCATCCTGACGACTCGCCGCGTCACGCTGGTGACGAAACTCGCGTCGGTATTGCCGCCGATCGCCGGCGACCGGGTGCAGCTGCAACAATTGCTGCTGAACCTGGTCGTCAATGCCAGCGACGCGATGGACGAACTGCCCGACGCCGGAAGGGTTTTGACCATCGACACCGCCCTGCGCGCCGGCGCCGTGAGCATTTGCGTCGCGGACCGGGGGCCGGGCGTCCCCGCCGAGGCGCTGCGCAAAGTGTTCGAGCCATTCTGGAGCACCAAGGCCGGCGGCATGGGCATGGGTCTGGCGGTCTGCCGCTCCATTGCCGAGGCGCACCGGGGCAGCCTGGCCGTGACGAACGCATCCGAGGGCGGCGCAGTATTCTGCGTGCTGCTGCCAGTGCTGGCATCACCATGACTTCAGGTCCCCGCGCGCCGACGGTCTTCCTCGTTGACGACGACCAGCCGGTGCTGAAGGCCCAGGCGCGGCTGCTGCGCGAACACGGTTTCCAGACGGCCCTGTTCGAATCGGCGGAGGACTTTCTCGCTCAACGTGACGCATCCGCGCCGGGCTGCCTGCTGCTCGATATCAACCTGCCGGGACTCGACGGACTGGCGCTGCAACGCCGCCTGGCAGAGGTCGGCCAGTCGTTGCCGATCGTCTTCCTGACCGGGAACGGCGACATCCCGAAGTCTGTGCAGGCGATAAAGGCCGGCGCGGTGGACTTCCTGACCAAGCCGGTGGCGGGCGCAAGCCTGCTGGCCGCGGTGCGAGCCGCCGTGGCGCAGGACGCACTGGCCCGACTGGCGAGGGACGACGACCAGGCGCTGCGGCAGCGCCATGCCAGCCTCACCGCCCGCGAGCGCGAAGTACTGGCCCGGCTCGCTTCCGGAAAACTAAACAAGCAGATCGCCGGCGAGTTGGGCATCGCAGAAGCCACCGTCAAATTCCATCGCGCCCGCCTCATGGAGCGCATGGGGGCGCGCACCGTCGCCGAACTGATGCACCTTGCGGCGCGCCTGGAACTGAGTCCGGCCGGCGGCCCTCCGGCCCCAGCGGGCGAATCGCCGGATCCGCCGATGCCGCGCTCATAGCGCGGGGTTGGCCGTGGTTGCTGCGGACCTATGCCAAAGGTCAGTTCCGCAGCTGGCCGCCGCCGGCTAGGGTTCTCGGTCTAATGTCCCCGACCCGTATCGCCGTGGTGGATGATGAAGCGCCGGTGCTCGTGGCACTGGGCCGGATGTTGCGCCTGGCGGACTACGAGGTGCTGCCGTATGCATCCGGTGAAGACTTCCTGGCGGCGCTCGGCGATCGCATGCCCGACTGTGCGCTGATCGACGTGCACCTGCCGGGCTTGACCGGGATCCAGGTGCAGGTACGCCTGCAGGCCGATGGTGTGCGGCTTCCGGTCGTGTTCATCACGGCCAGCGAGGACCCCGCGATCGACCGCAGCGCGCTGGACGCGGGCGGCCTGCGCGTGTTGCACAAGCCTTTTTCCAATTCCGAATTGCTCGCCAGCATTACGTTCGCGCTGCGGGCGGCATCGGAACCAGCGTGCTAGCGGCGCATCGGCATCGACCTGTGCGAATGGCCAGTACACGGTCGCATTGCAATTGTTTGCGATGCAGCCGCTTCACCGGTACAGCAAGAAACGAGGGAGACCTGTTGTGGGCCACATGAATATTTGCCGCAGATCGATGCATCTCCCCGCCATCATGGCCGTGGTCGTGACCGCATCCCTCGCTGACCCAGCCCGGGCGGAGACCAACGAAGAGCTGGCCATGGAACTCTCCAACCCCGTGGCCGCCCTGATCAGCGTGCCGTTCCAGTTGAACTATGAACAGGACATCGGGCCCGCAAGAGACGGCGAACGCTGGCTGCTAAACGTCCAGCCGGTGGTGCCGTTCGAACTCAACTCCGACTGGAACATCATCTCACGCACCATCCTGCCCGTGGTGTGGCAGGACGACGTCTTTCCAGGCGCGGGCAGCCAGTCCGGCATCGGCGACATCGTGCAGAGTGCGTTTTTCTCGCCCAAGGCCCCGACCGCTGGCGGGTTGATCTGGGGCGCCGGTCCGGTGCTTCTGCTGCCCACCGGATCCAATGACCTGCTGACCACCGACAAGTGGGGTGCCGGCCCGACCGGCGTCGTGATCAAGCAGCAAGGGCCGTGGACCCTCGGCACGCTGGCCAACCACATCTGGTCGTATGCAGGGAACAGCAAACGCGACAGCGTCAATGCGACCTTCGTGCAACCGTTCCTGACCTACACGACTCCGACCGCGACGACGTATTCGCTGAACGCGGAAGGCACCTACAACTGGAACGGCGACGAATGGCGCATCCCGGTCAATGCCGGTGTTGCGCAGATCATCAGGGTCGGAAACCAGTTGGTGCAAGTCGGCGCATTTGCCCGCTATTTTGCAGCAGCGCCAGATAATGCACCGCACGGCTGGGGCTTTCGCCTTACCTGCACCTTGCTGTTTCCGCGCTGAACGATACTCCAGGATGGACCAGCTTCGAGGCATGCCTGACACCTCAGCAAAGTCGGCAGCAGAAACATGACACCGCAGCCATCGAAGTCCCAGGTTCGCCGGGCGCGACATTCGATCATCCAATCCACGCTGGAGCGGTGACGACCGTGAGCGCGCGCATGCAACGGATTCGCGACACGGCGCAACGCAATAAGCCCGACCGTGCCAATGTGTCGTCCGACCTCATCGCCGCGCTGACGTTCGCGGTGGTAAACGTGCCGCAGGCGATGGGCCATGCGCTGCTGGCGACCGTCAATCCGTTGCTTGGCATCTTCACGTTGATGGTTGCCGTGCCGGTCGGCGCCATCTTCAACAGTTCGGTCTTCATGAACGTTTCCAGCACCGCCGCGCTGTCGGTGGCCGCAGGTGTCGTGCTCGTCGAGTTCCCGGCCGGGCAGAGGGCCGAAGCGCTGGTCGTGCTGGTGCTGCTGGTCGGGGTGATCCAGTTGCTGGCGGGCCTGTTGCGGCTGGGCTTCCTGATCCGCTTCGTCTCCAACGCAGTCATGACCGGTTTTCTCAACGGCGTGGCGGTGCTGATCATCCTGGGCCAGTTGAGCGACCTGACAGGCTACGCAAGCGCCTTTTCGAACCGGGTCGCCCAGGCGCTGGACCTGCTGCTACGCATCAACCAGATCGACCAGCGCGTGAGCACCATTGGCGGCATCACGCTGGGCTTGATCATCGTGCTGCTGCGCGTCAAGTCGCTGCAGCGATTTGCCTTCATCATCGCCATCGCCGCTGCCACGGTCCTGCTGGGCGTGCTGAGCCTGCCGGCAATGTCGTCGGCCGCCTCCTTCGCCGCCGTTCCGACGGTCGGGGACATTGCATCGATCCCGCGTTCCCTGCCCGGACTGGCGATTCCCGACCCGTCACTCATCCTGTCGCTGCTGCTACCCGCATTCTCGGTGGCGATCATCGGCCTGGTGCAGGGTGCAGGGGTCAGCCAGGGCACCCCAAATCCCGACGGGCGCTACCCGGACGTATCGAGGGACTTTTTCGGCCAGGGCGCCGCGAACATCGCCACCAGCCTGGCCGGCGGCATCCCTGCCGGCGGCTCCGTGTCGGGCACGGCACTCGTCCTGGGCGCCGGTGCGCGATCACGCTGGGCCAACATCTTCGTCGGCCTGTTCGTGGCCGCCATCGTGTTGCTGGCCGCACCGCTGGTCGAGCGCGTGCCAATGCCCGCGCTGGCCGCGCTTTTGATCGTTGCGGGCTTCCAGGGCCTGCGTGTGCCCCAGGCTGTGATTGCATGGAAGACGGCCCGTATCTCCCGGGTGGTCATGCTCGTCACCTTTCTCGCCACTCTGGTGGTACCGCTGCAGTTTGCGGTACTGTTCGGCATGGCATTGAGCATCGTGCTCCATGTCTTTCGCCAGTCGAACAAGGTCGTCGTCAAGCAATGGGTGCTGCAGCCGGAAGGGTTTCCGCTGGAACAGCCGGTGCCGAGGAATTTGCCCAGTCACCAGCTCACGCTTCTGCATGTCTACGGCAGCCTGTTCTTCGCTGCGGCCAAGAACCTGGAAGAGATGTTGCCACTGGTCGGCCAGGCCACGCGAGCCGTAGTAGCCATCAACATGCGGGGCAAGAGCGAGATCGGCAGCACCTTCATGACCGTGTTGCAGCGTTATTGCAAGGAACTGCATGCGCGCGATTGCAAGCTGATACTGGTCGGGGTCGATCCGGCCGTTCGCGCCCAGCTCGCCAAGACAGGCATACTGCAAGTGGTCGGCGCAGAAAACGTCTTCCTGGAGACGCCGCAGCTGGGATCCGGGCTCAACCAGGCCGTAACGGAAGCCAACGCCTGGATCGGCCGCCCAAACCCACCCCAGGCGCCGGGCGCGAATTGACATGCGTGCTCTTGTCCCCGCCACTTCTCCGCCATCATTCGTGTCGCCCCGTGACACGGCGACAAAATTGCCTTACGAGGATTCAAGTCAATGAGTGACGACCGGCCTGACAACCAACCCAATCGCTTCGAAGTCCGCGTCACGGCGGAAAGCCATTTCGCCTGGCTGCGCACTCGGCTCGCAGTCGAGCGCACGATGATGGCCTACCTGCGCACAGCGGTCTCGCTGATCGGCTTCGGTTTCGCGATCTTCCAGATCGCCTTCAGGGTCACCAGCTCTCCCGATATTTCCAACATTCGATTTCCGCGCGGCGCGTGGTTCCTCGGCCTTGCGCTCATCCTGGCCGGCGTAGCGTCGGCGGTCTTCTCAGCCTTTGAGTACCGTCGGACAATTGCCTACATGTGGAGTGACGGCTATGCTGCGGTTGCCGGCATGACGAAGGAAGGCAGGAAGACGCCGCTCTATGTCATCGCGTTCCTGCTTGTCCTGGTTGGCGTGTTTGCCTTTTTCGCCGTGTTGCTGCGTATCTAGTCATCATGGCTGCCGCAAACGACGCCGCCGCGATGATGCCGCCGCCGCCAGTGAACGGTCCGCCGGGCTTTCACCTGCTTGCGAAGCCAAGCGGGTCGACGTGCAACATCGATTGCACCTACTGCTTCTTCCTTTCCAAGGAATCGCTGTACCCGAACGACAAGCACCGCATGTCCGAGGCCACGCTGGAGGCCTACATCCGCCAGTTGCTCGAGTCGCATCGCACGCCACAGGTCACCGTGGCCTGGCAGGGTGGCGAGCCCACGCTGATGAAGCTCGAGTTCTTTCGCCGCGCGGTCGAACTGGTCGAGCAGTATCGCCATCCCGACCAGACCGTGCAGCACACTTTCCAGACCAACGGCCTGCTGATCGACGACGACTGGTGCGTGTTCTTCAAGCAACACAATTTCCTCGTCGGCTTGAGCGTGGATGGGCCACGCGAGTTGCACGACACCTACCGCGTGGATCGCCGCGGCAAGGGCACCTTCGACCTGGTGATGCGCGGCTGGCGCCACCTGCGCAAGCACGAGGTCGACTTCAACATCCTGTGCACCGTCAACGCCGCCAACCAGCACCACGGTCGGGCCGTCTATCGCTTCTTCCGCGACGAACTGGGCGCCAAGTGGGTGCAGTTCATCCCGATCATCGAGCGCGCCACCGAGCAGACGATCGATATCGCCAACAAAGGCTGGAGCGAGCAGGCCGGCAAGAAGCGGCTGCTCTACACGCAGACCGGCAACCTGGTCACCGAGCGCACGGTCGGGGCCGAGCAATACGGCCGATTCCTGGTCGACATCTTCGAGGAGTGGGTGCGCCACGACGTGGGCCAGGTCTACGTGCAGCTCTTCGACGTTACGCTGGAGGCATTCTTCGGCCGCCACCTGCTTTGCATCCACGCGCCCACCTGCGGCTACGGCCCGGCACTGGAGCACAACGGCGACCTCTACTCCTGCGATCACTTCGTCGAGCCGAAGTACAAGCTCGGCAACATCCACGAGACCCACATGCGCGAACTGGTGGCCTCGCCCGCGCAGCGCAAGTTCGGCCAGGACAAGCGCGACACGCTCACGGCCCAGTGCCGGGGTTGCAAGGTCCTCAACTGGTGCAACGGCGGCTGCCCCAAGGACCGGTTCGCGCTGTCGCGCGACGGCGAGCCGGGCCAGAACTACCTGTGCCCTGGACTCGAGCTCTTCTTCACTCACACCGGTCCGACCTTCAACGTCATGGTGCAACTGCTGCGCCAGAACCGGCCGCCCGCCGACGTGATGGCCTCGATTGCCGTGGAAGACGGCCGGCGCGGGGCCTACCAGCCCTGCCCTTGCGGCAGCGGCAGGAAGTTCCGCTTCTGCCACGGCGACAAGACCCCGGCGACGCCGTTCAGCCGCGTCGATCGCGAACCGGTCGCGAAGCCTGGGACCTAGATTTCTTCGAGCCGGGTTGCTTCCAGGCGCCCCGGAATCCGTGTCACAACTGAAAGGACGAGACCATGCCAGCGAAAAAACCGAACATCCTGATCCTCTGGGGCGACGACGTGGGCTGGTGGAACATCAGCTACAACAGCCGCGGGCAGATGGGCTACCGCACCCCCAACATCGATCGCGTGGCCAACGAGGGCGTGGCCTTCACCGACTACTACGCCCAGCAGAGCTGCACCGCGGGCCGCGCCGCGTTCATCACCGGCCAGAACCCGATCCGCACCGGCTTGACCAAGGTCGGCATGCCCGGGGCCGACGTCGGGCTGCAGAACGAGGACCCGACGATCGCGGAGTTGCTCAAGCCGCACGGCTACGTCACCGGCCAGTTCGGCAAGAACCACCTCGGCGACAAGGACCAGTTCCTGCCGACCATGCACGGCTTCGACGAGTTCTTTGGCAACCTCTACCACCTGAACGCCGAGGAAGAGCCCGAAGACCCGGACTATCCGAAGAACCCCGAGTTCAAGAAGCGATTCGGACCCAGGGGCGTCATTCACAGCTGGGCGGACGGCAAGGGCGGGCAGAAGATCGAGGATACGGGTCCGCTGAACAAGAAGCGGATGGAAACCATCGACGACGAGGCAACAAAGCACGCCCTGCGCTTCATCGACGACGCACACAAGGCGGGTAAGCCGTTCTTCGTGTGGTGGAACACGACCGCGATGCACTTCCGCACCCATTGCGCCGAGAAGCACAAGGGCAAGAGCGGACAGGGGGATTACAACGACGTGATGGTCGCGCACGACGAAAACGTCGGCAAGATGCTGAACAAGCTCGACAAGCTCGGCATCGCCGACGACACCATCGTCATGTACTCGACCGACAACGGCGTGCACTACAACACCTGGCCGGATGCCGGCATCACGCCGTTCCGCTCCGAAAAGAACACCAACTGGGAGGGCGGCTGGCGCGTGCCAGCGTTCGTACGCTGGCCGGGCAAGTTCAAGGCGGGCACGGTCCTGAACGGTATCGTCACCCACCAGGACTGGCTGGCAACTTTCCTGGCCGCCGCCGGCGAGCCGGACATCAAGGAGAAGCTGCTCAAGGGCCACAAGATCGGCAAGAAGACCTACAAGGTCAACATCGACGGCTACAACATGCTGCCCTACCTGACGGGCGAGGTGAAGGAAAGCCCGCGCAACTTCCACTTCTACATCAGCGACGACGGCGAGATCCTGGCCATACGGCTGCAGGACTGGAAAGTGGTGCTGATGGAGCAGCGTGCGAAGACGCTGCAATGCTGGTTCGAGCCCTTCGTCAAGTTGCGTGCGCCGAAGATTTTCCACCTGCGGCGAGACCCCTTCGAGCGGGCCGACGAGAACTCGAACACGTACTGGGACTGGGTCATCTCCCACGCCTACATCATCTACGGGATGCAGGCGGCGGTGGCTACCCAGATCGAGAACTTCAAGAAGTTTCCGCCGCGACAGAAGCCAGCGTCATTCAACCTGGACGCGGTATTGCGGACACTGGAGGACTCTAGCGGCGGCGGCAGCCATTGAACCGCAGCGGCCCCCATCGGCTGCGACGATGGGGGCCCGCCCGGCCTCGAGACCGGGCGCGCTGACTCGACAGACCCGGGTGACGGACCCGTCGCCCGGGTCTCTTCGGTTGCACGCGCGGCCCCGCCCGCCGTCGATGGTGTGCGAAACAGGAGAATCCGATGCATGACTGGCTGGCGACCATTGCCCTCAACGTGGTGACGATCATTCAGGTCATGGCGCTGCTCGTCGTGGCCTTCGGGACGGTCCAGGCCTTCGTGCTCAGCCTGCGCGCGATGGTGTCCCCGTCGGCGACTGGCCAACATTTCCACCGAGGCTACGTTCAATATGCGCGCTGGCTGGTCGCAGGCTTAACTTTCCAGCTTGCCGCCGACATCATCGGCACCGCCTTCGCACCGAGCTGGGATGAAATAGGGCAGCTTGCTGCCATCGCGGTGATTCGCACATTCGTAAATTTCTTCCTGGAGCGTGACCTGGCGGAAGAGGAAAAGCGCGCGGCCGGGTGATCGACTCGCCGCCGGCCAGCCTCGTCTCGAGTCCCTTCGCCCCTGGGCCGCCGTGAAATTGATTGCTACCAGACTGGTTGCGCCATGCATCCAGGCAGAGAGGTTCCGGTCATGCTGCGCGTTTTGACGATCGCAATGGTATGTGTTGCCTTGACGACGGCATTGGCGGGTTGTTCCACCGGCCGTGAAGCCGCCGCTGCCGCCCCGCTCGTCGAACAGGCTCAATCGCCGGCGACGCCCGGCGTGCCCTTTCGCGCCACCGGCAACGAGCCGAGCTGGCGGCTGGACATCGACCGCAAAGAAATGACCTTGCTGACGAACTTCGGGCAGGAGCGCCTCGTTGCGGCCACGCCGACGGCCGAGGTCTCGAGCGCGACCACGAAGTACGTCGGCCGCACCGGGCAGGGCGACCTCGTGGCGACGATCGTCAACAGGCTGTGCGTGGACTCGATGAGCGGCATGCCTCACCCTCAGTCTGTGACGGTCGTCGTTGACGGCAATACGCTGACCGGCTGCGGCGGCGCACCCGCATCCCTGCTTCAGGGCGCCGAGTGGACGGTAGTGGAAATCGGTGGAGCGCCCCTGGTCACAGGCTCGCAGGTGACACTGGACTTTGCACCGGAGGGCCGCGTAGCGGGTCACGCCTCCTGCAATAATTTCACGGGCGCCTACACGCTGTCGGGCGAAGGACTCGCCATATCCCAGGTGGCCGGCACCATGATGATGTGCAACGCCGCCCTGATGGACCAGGAACGCAGGTTCCTCGACGCGCTCGGCGGCGTGCAGAATTTCTCGATCGCGGCCGACGGCGCCCTGCTCCTCAGGATCGGCGACGGGCGCACCATCAAGGCGCAACGTCGCTGAGGCGAGCGCCGGATGATTGCGGCTGCAAGCTGCGCAGCAGCAGCATGCGGGCAACCACCAGGCCGGCGAAGGCAGCTGCGAAGTGCTTCAGCGTGTGACCGCTGACCATGTGGCCGAGTGAAAGCAGCGGCCGGTCGAACGTTTCCAGCAGTTTCGCGAGCACGTAACCCGCGAACACCCAGTAGATGTCATTGCCCCGCGTGTAGCGCGACGGCTGCAACAGCGCCATCAGGAACAGGATCACCACCGAATATCCCTGCAGCACGGCGTAAGGCACGACGTTGCCCGCTCCCGCCCGTTCCGTTGCCCGCCAGTAGAGGACCGACACCGCCCCCACCAGCAGCATCGGCACCAGCAGGGCCAGCCCCTTCCTTGTGTCGATGCGATCGACCACCTGCGCGGCGATCAGCGACATGAATGCGATGGTCATCGGCAGGCGGTCCCAGAACAGCCGCTCGTTGTCGGGCACGAGGTGATAGTAGGCAGAGCCCAGCCCGGTCAGCACCATGCCGGCAAAGAACACCGCGTACGGCCAGCGCTCACTGTTCGACGCAAACTCCGTGCGTGACCGCAGGACGACGGCAAAGCCCGCGAGTCCAGCCAGCACGAATGCCACGTTCGACGCCACGTCGAGGAAGTTGGCGACCCCCAGCATCGCCCGGTGATCGGCGAAATCGTGGTACGAGACGGGTTGGGGCATGGCCGGCAGCAGGAAAGCCGCCAGCACGCTCAGCACCGTGAACCCTACGATGTAGCGGGTGCGAGTCGCCATGCGCGGTCCAGCCTAGGAACGCCGCGTGGCGCCGTGGACCCAGGAACGCAACACCGCGAGCAGGAAGCCGCCAGTCAGCATGCCGAGGACGTAGATGAGCAGGACCAGCACCGAAACCGGCATCGTGACGCTTGCCGAGAACAACGAGACGGTGACCGACTCCAGGTTCTGGAACTTGAACAGGATGACGATGGCAGCGAAAACGGCGATCAGCGCCATGTGGACGTAACGCATGACTTTACCCTTGTCCCTGCAGCGGCAGGTCGTGCCCGGATCTTAGCCCCGAACACCCCGCGCGCGGAACTGCGCCGGCAGCGACAGCACCCGGCGGGCAGCCATGGGCCTGGTTGCTGCCTAGAACGACTTGAGGACCGTCAGCCAGTATTCCGTCGAGCTGTACGCCAGCTCGTCGATGTTGCTGTCTTCCCAGTTGTACTCCAGCGTCGGGCGCAGCGACCAGCCGCGCGCGAAGCCCCAGGCGAGACTTGCGCCGAAATTCCACAGGTCGTCGTTGCGGGCCCGGAGCCGACCGGCATCCGTGCTGGTGTCCGGACGCCGGTCGTCGTAGGACTCGTTGACGTAGGACCACCAGAACAGACCGTCGAGCGTGTCGCGAAACGAATGGTCGACCTCGCCGTTGACGCCCCAGAAGGAGCCATCGCCGTCCGGATGGTCCTGGCTGGCCCACTCCTGGGTCAACTGCCCGCCGAGCGTGAACGAGGTCCGGCCACTCGGCAGCGAATGCGTCCAACCGGCGGTGAGTTCGGCAAAGTCGTGGGTACGGCTGGCCAGCGGCCCCGTCGGGTACCGGCGTTCACCGACCTCGCCGACGATCGTGAGCTGATCGCTGTCGCCGAGCCCCAGGCGATAGTCGCCGAACACGCCCCAGTCGTTGCGGTACTGGCTGTCGCCCTGATAACTGCGCTCACCGCGCATGCCGAGGCGCAGGTTGTCGTCGTCCAACGGGCGACTGAAATTGACGTTCCAGCGCAGGTCCGAGTCGTCACGCCGGTCCCTATCGTCGTACCAGCGAAAACGGTAATCGAGCGTGACCGTGAACGAGTGCTGCTCGCCCACCTTCGCGTTCAACCCGCCGCCGGCGCGTAATGGCAGAAACGTGGTGTTCCTGCCGGCACCGCCGAACATGTCCGTGGAGCTGGAGGCATTCTCCCGGTGGTTGCCGATACCTGCCTCGGCATAATAGAACGGCTGCCAGCGTCGGCCGGCCAGGTAGTCCGCGGCCGCCTTGTCGTAGACTTCCGCCTGGCCCTGCACGTCGCGTGGCAGGTTGCCGAATTTCAGCACCGACTCGAATTCGATCCGCGCACGCGCGTACTCGCCGAGCGCGTACAGGGCCCGGCCCAGCCCGAGATGCGCGCCGACGGAACTCGGATCGGCCTCCAGTGCCTGCTCGAAGAGTGCCGCGGCTTCGTCCGCCTGGCCCTCCTGCAGCAGCCGCTCGGCCCTGGCGAGGTCCGGCACGGCGGCCTGGGTCGCTGCCGCCAGCAGCAGCCCGGCAACGGCCAGGTACCGGGGCCACCAACCCACCGCGCCATGTCCGCCCAACTCAGCGTCGCCGGCATGCACCATGAGAAAACCTTAGGGATGGGTCGCGGCGGCAGCAAGCGGTAAAAACCGCAGGCGCGGCAACCGGCACGCCGGTCGGCAAGGCGTGCCCCGCTGGCCCTGCGCCGCAGCACCGGACTTGCACCCGCCGGGGCCGGTTCAGCGACCCCGGCAAGCGCAAACCCCAATTTTTCGTGGTGGAGCGGAAGGGGATCGAACCCTCGACCTTCGCATTGCGAACGCGACGCTCTCCCAGCTGAGCTACCGCCCCACGAAAGGGCGCGCATTGTAGCACCGGCCCGGCAACCCGCAACCAGAAGCTTTGCGCCTGTATGATCGCGCGATGCAAATCAGCGTCCGGCAGGCCGAAGCCCGCGACATCCCGTTGCTCGTCACCGGCAACGTCGCGATGGCGCTCGAGGCCGAGCACAAGCACCTGGACCCGCCCACGGTCGAGCGCGGCGTGCGCACGGTGTTCGAATCTGCAGCGCATGGTCGGTATTTCGTCGCCGAAACCGACGGCAGGGTCGTCGGCCAGGCGATGTACACCCGCGAGTGGAGCGACTGGCGTGCCGGGGATTTCTGGTGGTTCCAGAGCGTGTACGTCGCGCCCGACGCTCGGCGCATGGGCGTGTTCCGCGCGCTTTACCGGCACATCGAGGCGCTGGCAAGAGCCGATCCCGCCGTCTGCGGCCTGCGGCTGTACGTCGAGCGCGACAACGCGCGTGCCCAGCAGACCTATCGTCGCTGCGGAATGCAGGACGCCGGTTACGTGGTGATGGAAGTGGATATGTCGGGCGCTGTGCGCAGTGCCAGGGAGGAATGACCATGCTCGAGAACGGCCGCAAGGCACCGGAATTTGACCTGGCCGACCAGCACGGGCGCAAGCACACGCTGAAGGCGCTTCTGGCCGACGGTCCACTGATCCTTTACTTCTATCCGGCCGACTTCACACCGGGCTGCACCAAGGAGGCCTGCAGTTTCCGCGACCTGCACCAGGACCTGCTGAAGGCAAAGCTCAGGGTCGTCGGCGTGAGTCCGCAGGACGTGGAATCCCACCAGCGATTCGCGGAGAAGCACGACCTCAACTTCCCGCTGCTCGCCGACCCGGACAAGAAAGCGGTCAAGGCGTACGACCTCGACGGTCCGCTGGGATTCGGGGTCCGCCGAGGCACCTACCTGATCGGTGCGGACGGCGAGATCAAGGACTCGGTCCTTGCTGACCTGCGGATTGGCGCCCACGAGGCGTTTGTCAGGAAAGCGATCGAAGCCGGCGCGTCTAAAAAATAACAATGTATTTATGAAACATATTGTTACGAGATATATCTAAGGCTTTACTGTCTTTCTTCCCGGGCCCGCAACTGGGGGCGGCTGCCCGCCATAGCGCAGTTCGAACAGCCTGACCGAACCCGGGCTGGGAATGACCACCAGGTAGATCGAATCGTAGTCGTCCCGCGCCATGGCGACGTTGGTGGCGCTCAGGCGGCTGAGCACACCGGGGATCGTGCTCGAATATCCGACCACCACCACCGTCTTGCCACGGTGTTCGTCCTTGATGCGGCTCGCCAGCCCGTCCCAGTCGCTCGCGGCCAGCAGGTTGACCGGGAGTTGGAACTCGTTCGCGATCGGCGCGGCGGTCTGCTCGGCGCGACGCGTGTCGCCCGAGTACAGGTAGTCCACCTTGCCGCCCGCCAGCAGGCCCGTAATGAACTCGCCGAGTCCGCGAACGCGTGCCTCGCCCGCCGGGCTCAGGTCGGGATCTTCGATTGGAACGGTCGAGGCCTCGGCATGCGGGACGAGGATCACGACGGTCGTGCGTGCCCATGAGCCGACCCAGATGATGCCGGCCCCGGCGAACAGCACAAACAGCAGTGGCACCATCATCGGTGCCGCGTGCGGACGCCGGCGCGGCCGTGCCTGGGGTTCTGCCATTGGCCGATGATAGCCGTCAGTCGAGCGGTCGTCGCAAGCGTTCGAACTCCGGGGTCGAACTTTCGCGGAAACTGCTTCCCGAAGCGTCCCGTTCGATGAAGAGCGCCGCGATCCCCAACCGGCGCGCGAGCGCGAGCCCGTCCTCGGGTCCCAGCACCATCAGCGCAGTGGCATAGGCGTCGGCGCGCGCGGCCGACGGGTGCAGCACGCAGACCGAGGCGAGACCGTTGGTGACCGGTGCCCCGGTTCGCGGGTCCATGGTGTGGGATACCCTGCGGCCATCGACGATGCGGAAGTCGCGATAGTCGCCCGAGGTCGATGCACTCATTCCGTCCAGTTCGACCAGTGCGTAAGGCTCTCGCTCGCCACGCAGCGGCGCCTCGACCGCGACCCGCCACGCACGACCGGCGGGGCTGCGCCCCCGCGCCCGTACCTCGCCGCCCAGTTCGACCAGGTAGTCACGCACACCAAGCGCGTCGAAGCGCTCGGCGACCAGGTCCACGGCATGGCCGGGCGCGATACCGTTCACGTCCAGTTCGACCCCGGGTGATGTCTTCCTGAGTGAATGTCCTTCGCCTGCCAACTCGAGCCCCGGCCGGCCACCGACCGGACTGGAACTGCCGGCCGAGGACTCTGCCGTGGACTCGGATGCGCGCGCGCCCTGCCCGCCCCCGAACCCCCAGGCTCGCACCAGCGGACCGACCGTGATGTCGAACGCACCGCCGGTGTCTGCGCTGACCGCCTCCGCAAGCGCAACGACGGCGTGCAGTTGCTGCGACACCGGGACTGCTTCGGTGGACCGCAGGGCGTTGAACGAAGAAATCTCGCTGGTCGGATCGTAGGTCGACAGGTGCCGGTTGACCTCGTCGAGCACACCATCGATGACGGCCTGCAGCGACTCGCGCGTGACCCCGCCGGGCAACTGCGTGACGGTGACGCTGTAGGTCGTGCCCATCGTCGGGCCGTCGAACTGCTGCGGGGCCTGCGGTGTGCACCCGCAGACCCACAGCAGCGAAGCCAGGGCGATATGCCGCACCCTCACGCGTTACTGGACGACCTGGTTCAACTCGCCCTTGCGATAGCGTTCGGCCATTTTCTCCAGCGACAGCGGCTTGATCTTCGCCGCCTGCCCGGCGCATCCGAAAGCCTCGTAGCGCAGCTTGCAGATCTCCCGGGCGGCCTTCTGCGCGTCGGCAAGGAACTTGCGCGGATCGAATTCGGTCGGCTTCTCCGCCAGGTGACGCCGGATCGCACCGGTCATCGCGAGCCGGATGTCGGTGTCGATGTTGACCTTGCGCACGCCGTGGCGGATGCCCTCGACGATTTCCTCCACCGGCACGCCGTAGGTCTCCTTCATCTGGCCGCCGTGCTTGCGGATTATTTCCAGCCACTCCTGAGGAACGCTGGACGAGCCGTGCATCACCAGGTGCGTGTTGGGGACGCGGGCGTGTATTTCCTTGATTCGCTGGATCGCGAGGATGTCGCCGGTGGGCTTGCGCGTGAATTTGTACGCGCCGTGCGAGGTGCCGATCGCGATGGCGAGCGCGTCGCACTGCGTCTTCGCGACGAAGTCGGCGGCCTGGTCCGGGTCCGTGAGCAGCTGCTCACGGGTCATCGTGCCCTCCGCGCCGTGACCGTCCTCCTTGTCGCCGCGCATGGTCTCCAGTGAGCCGAGCACGCCGAGCTCCGCCTCCACCGTCACGCCGATGGCGTGCGAGAAATCGACCACCCGGCGGGACGTCTCAACGTTGTATTCATACGACGAGGGCGTCTTGCCGTCCTCCATCAGCGAGCCGTCCATCATCACGCTCGAGAAGCCAGAGCGGATCGCGGACATGCACACCGCCGGAGACTGGCCGTGGTCCTGGTGCATGACCACCGGAACGTGCGGATAGGCCTCGATCGCAGCCTGGATCAGGTGACGCAGGAACGCTTCGCCGGCGTATTTCCGGGCGCCCGCCGAACCCTGCATGATCACCGGGCTTCCGGTCTCGTCGGCCGCTTCCATGATGGCGCGGACCTGTTCGAGGTTGTTGACGTTGAAGGCCGGCAGGCCGTAGCCGTTCTCGGCCGCGTGGTCGAGCAGCTGGCGCATTGAGACTAGGGGCATTGAAGACTCCTTGGAGTGATCCTTCGGAATCTACCCGACGTCGCGCTGCCTGCAATAGGTGGAGTCCGGCGATTCAGGCAACGGCCTGCGAGCCGGGCCGCGCGGCAGAAAAAACCAAGGGCCCCGGCAGGACCCTCGAAACTGGCGGAGAGGGTGGGATTCGAACCCACGTACACCCGTGAAGATGTAACTGGAATTCCAGTCCAGCGCCTTCGACCACTCGGCCACCTCTCCGTTCGAAGGGGCGGAGAGCCTACACGTTCGGCAGGCGCCCGGAAAGTCCCGCAGTTCACGCGGGCTCGACGCCCGCTTCACGCATCGCGGCCTCGACCAGCGGGCGATTTGCCTCGGACAGCGGCAGCAGCGGCAGGCGGATTGCCGGCCCTGCCAACCCCATCCTGTGCACCGCCCACTTGGCCGGGATCGGGTTTGGCTCGACGAACAGCTGCTGGTGCAGCGGTGCCAGCGTGGCATCGATCCGCGCGGCCTCATCGTGATCACCGCGCAGTGCCGCTGCGCACATCTGCTGCATCGCGCGCGGGGCGACGTTGGCAGTCACCGAAATCACGCCGACGGCGCCGGCGCGCATCAGTCGGGCCGCGGTCGGGTCATCGCCGCCGAGCAACAGGAACCCGGGGCGCGCGAGCCGCAGCACCTCTGCGCCCCGCCCGATGCTGCCCGTGGCTTCCTTGATGGCCACGATGCGCGAGTGGCGCGACAGCCTGCCTGCGGTCTCCGGAAGCAGGTCACAGGCCGTGCGGCCAGGAACGTTGTAGAGGATGACCGGGATCGAAACGGCGTCGGCAATGGCCGTGAAATGCCGGAAAAGCCCTTCCTGAGTCGGCCGGTTGTAATACGGGGTAACCACCAGCAACGCGTCGGCGCCCGCCGCCTGCGCGGCCAGCGACAGCGAGATGCTCTTGGCCGTTCCAGCGGTCCCGCTGCCGGCAATCAATGGAATCCGCCCCCTGAGCCGCCCGCGTGCGAGCCTGACCAGTTCCTCGAGCTTCGGCACGTTCGAGTGCCGGGGATTCACCGGTAGTGCCGCCAACCACGACCGCGTCTGACCCGGCCTCGACGTGGAAATCGATCAGCCGCTCCCAGGCGCCGGGGTCGATTGCACCGTCCTGGCGCATGGGGGTAACCAGTGCCGGGATGCTGCCCTTGAACATTCCTGCCTCGCGTGGAGTCCGAAGCTGATGCTATGCCCTCGTCGCCGCGAGTGGCAAGGCAGGCGCGCGTGTACTGCGCGCGCGCTCCCCGCTACACTGACCGGCACACGCTATGAACCAACTAATCGCTATTTCCGCAATTGGCAATGACCGCACCGGCCTGGTGTACGACCTGACCCGGGTGGTGGTCGACTGCGGCGGCAATGTCCTGGAAAGCCGCATGACGGCACTCGGCAACGAGTTTGCCACGCTGATGCTGGTGTCGGGCAACTGGCACACCATGGGCAAGCTCGAGGGCGAACTTGCCAAGCTCGCCGAGAGCTCCGGCCTGGCGATCTCAAGCCGCCGCACGGAGGCCCGCCCGCCGCGGACGGACATGGTGTCTTACACGGCAGACGTGGTCTGCCTCGACCAGCCGGGCGTGCTGCACGCGCTGGCTGGGTTTTTCTCGTCGCGCGGCATCGACATCGGCGACATCTCCACCCGCACCTACGCGGCCGCGCACACCGGCGCGCCGATGTTCTCGGTGTACATGGTGGTGCTGGTGCCGACGCGGATCCACGTGGCGGCATTGCGTGAGGAATTCATGGACCTGTGCGACCACATGAACCTCGACGCGATCCTGGAACCCTTGAAGGCGTGAGGCGACATGGCTGAGAAGACCGTAGCGATCGGCAGGAAAGTCCCGGACTTCACGCTACCGGCCACCGGCGGCAAGCCCTGGAAGCTCTCGGCCGCCCGGGGCCGCACGCTGGTGCTGTATTTCTACCCGAAGGACAACACCTCCGGCTGCACCAGCGAGAGCGTCGCGTTCAGCGACCTTCACGAGGCGCTTCGCAAGGCGGGCGCCACCGTGGTCGGGGTGTCGCCGGACGGCATCGCCTCGCACGAGAAGTTCAAGGCCAAGTACGGATTCCCGTTCGAGCTGCTGAGCGACGAAGAGAAGAAAGTCTGCTCCATGTTCGGCGTCTGGAAGGAAAAGAGCATGTATGGCCGCAAGTACATGGGCGTCGAGCGAAGCACGTTCGTGATCGATGCCGAGGGCACGCTGCGGCACGAGTGGCGCAAGGTCAAGGTCAATGGGCACGCGGAGGATGTCCTCACCGCGGTGCGCGAGATCTAGCAGAGCCCGCCCGTCCCAGCACCCTGGAGCCTGCCGTTGCCGCCCAAGAAGAAGCCCGTCCAGCGACGCATATTCCTGCTCGACACAAACGTGCTGATGCACGACCCCACCTGCATCTTCCGGTTCGAGGAACACGACATCTTCATTCCGATGATCGTCCTCGAGGAACTCGATGCCGGCAAGAAGGGCATGTCGGAGGCCGCGCGCAACGTTCGCCAGGTGAGCCGCTTTCTCGACGAGTTGATGGCCAACTCGACCAAGCAGCAGATCGACCGCGGCCTCGAGCTGCCGCCGGCGAAGTACCTCAATGGTGGCAAGAAGCCCCCGACCGGGCGGCTGTTCTTCCAGACCAGGCAGATGAAGACCGGGCTCCCGGACACGCTGCCCGGCCACGGCGCCGACAATTCGATCCTCGCGCACACGGTCGCGCTGCAGCGCGAGCACCCGCTCGCCAAGGTCACGCTGGTGTCCAAGGACATCAACCTGCGCATCAAGGCCGCGATCATCGGCGTGCACGCCGAGGACTACTACAGCGACAAGACGATCGAGGACGCCGACCTGCTCTACACGGGCATGGAGGAACTCAAGGCGAATTTCTGGGAACGGGCCGGCCGCAGCCTCGAGTCCTGGCAGGAACACGGTCGCGCCTACTACCGCGTCCGCGGCAAGGTCGTCACGCAGTGGGCCCCGAACCAGTTCGTCTACCAAAGCGGTGAGCACGGCATCGAGGCCATCGTGCGACGGGTCGAGGGCGACTCGGCAGTGATCGAGGTGGCGCGCGACTTCCGCCGCGAGCGGCACGGGGTGTGGGGCATCAGCGCGCGCAACCGCGAACAGAACTTTGCGTTCAACCTGCTGCTGGACCCGGAGGTCGACTTCGTGACCGTGCTGGGGCCCGCGGGCACCGGCAAGACGCTGCTCACGCTCGCCGCGGGGCTCGCGCAGACGCTGGAGACCAACCGCTTCAGCGAGATCATCATGACCCGGGTCACGATCCCGCTGGGCGAGGACATCGGCTTCCTGCCCGGCACCGAAGAGGAAAAGATGGAGCCCTGGATGGGCGCGTTGATGGACAACCTCGAGGTCCTGACGCAGAGCCAGGAAGGCGGCAGCTGGGGCCGCGCGGCCACCAACGACCTGCTGCGCAACCGCATCAAGATCCGTTCGCTGAACTTCATGCGCGGCCGGACCTTCCTCAACCGCTACATCATCCTGGACGAGGCCCAGAACCTGACGCCCAAGCAGATGAAGGCCCTGGTGACCCGCGCCGGCCCCGGCACCAAGCTCGTCTGCCTGGGAAACATCGCGCAGATCGACACGCCCTACCTGTCCGAGACGACCTGCGGCCTCACCTACGTCGTCAACCGCTTCCGCGGCTGGGCGCACTACGGGCACGTGACGCTGCTGCGCGGTGAGCGCTCCCGGCTCGCCGACGTGGCCTCCGAAATGCTTTGAACACGACAATCCCATCTGCCGTGGAACCGAGCAGGCCTCCGGCCGGTCGAACAGCCGCATGAGCACCGAAAATCCCCGTCGCTGGCCGGCCGGCCTGGCCGGCATCCTGCTGGCCGCGTGGCTGGCCGTGCCCGGCCCGCTCGCTGCGTCCGAAGTCCAGGACCAGTTGCCGGAGCTGGGCACGGCGGCGCAGCAGACGCTCAGCATCGAGGATGAATCGAGGATCGGCCGCATGGTGATGCGGGGGCTGCGCGACTCGGGGCGCCTGGTCGAGGACCCGGAGACCAACGAGTACATCCAGTCGCTGGGACTGCGGCTGTCGAGCCTGACCAACCAGGGCAACCGCGACTTCAACTTCTTCCTGGTGAACGAGCGCACCATCAACGCGTTCGCGCTTCCCGGCGGCTACGTCGGGGTCAACACCGGCCTGCTGTTGGACACGCGCAACGAGAGCGAACTTGCGGGCGTTCTCGCACACGAGATTTCCCACGTCACCCAACGCCACATCGCGCGCGGCATCGAGTCCGCCGGGCGCACCAACCTCGTGTCCACCGCCGCGACGCTGGCGGCGATCCTGCTCGGCGCGCTGGCGGGCGTGGACAGCAACGCGACACTGGGCGTAATCACCGCGGCGCAGACCATCTCGGCGGAATCGCAGATCGCATTCACGCGCTCGAACGAACAGGAGGCGGACCGTGTCGGGATCGGCCTGCTGGCCGATGCCGGGTACGACCCCAATGCGATGCCGGCATTCTTCGAGGAAATGGGCCGCAGGACACAGCTCACCCCGGAGAAGGTACCGGAAATGCTGCGCAGCCACCCGGTCACCAGCGAGCGCATGGCGGAGTCGAAGAGTCGCGCCGCCCAGTACCCGCCCGTCACCACCCACGACTCAACCAGCTACGCGATCATCCGCGAGCGCGTGCGCGTGCTCACGACGCCTGCCGGGCAGGATCCGCGCGGCTACTACGCGTCGCTGATCGGCAACGAGCCCGACGCGAGCATCGCGCAGGTATACGGCAAGGCACTGGCCCAGATGCTCTCCGGAGACGCCGCGGATGCCGCCCCGACTTTCCAGCGCCTGGTGGCCACGCACCCGGAGGTCATGCAGTTCCACACCGCGCTGGCCCAGTCGCTGATCGCTTCCGGCAAGTCCAGCGCCGGGATCGAGGTGCTGGAGCGGGCGCGCGAGCTTTCGCCGCGCAACGTGCCCGTCACGATCCGTTACGCGGAGGCGCTGCTGCAGGCGAATCGCCCGAAGCGTGCCCACGAGGTGCTGCTGGACCTGTTCAACAACGTCCCGCCCACCCAGGAACAGATCCGGCTCACGGCTATCGCAGCCAACGCCGCGGGCGACGTGGCCGACGCCTACTCGTACATGGCCGAATACCACATCATGAGCGGTGACCTCCCTCTGGCCAGCAACCAGCTCGAACTTGCCCTCTCGGTGCCCGGCATCACCTCCGTACAGAAGGCCCGTTACGTCGCGCGGCTGAAGGAGCTGCGGGACGCGATGCCGCCAGATCGCCAGCGGCGCCAGCCACCTGCGGACTCGGGCCGCAACCGGAACCCGGCTGGATGAGCTTTGCACTGTAGAATTGCCGCCCCAACCCGTCCTGGTCGATGAATCATCCATGTCCGCGACGTCCGCGACTGTATTACGCTGGCCTCGCGCCGTTGCGCTGGGATTGCTCGGCCTCGCCCTCGCCGGCTGCATGACGACCAGTACGCCCGACCCGGACGACCCGCTGCAGGCGGTGAACCGGGGCATTTACCAGTTCAATAACTCGATCGACCGCGCGGCCTTGAAACCGACCGCCGTTGCGTACCGCGACCACACGCCGTCGTGGTTCCGGACCGGTGTCGGCAATTTCTTCCAGAACCTGTCAACGCCGGGGTCGGCCGTGAACAACCTGTTGCAGGGCAAGCCGGTGGCGGCCGCGCAGGACACGCTGCGGTTCGTCATCAACACGACACTCGGCTGGGGTGGCGTGCTCGACGTTGCCTCCGGCGCGGGACTGCCGGTGCACGACGAAGACCTCGGGCAGACGCTCGGCAAGTGGGGCGTGCCAGCGGGACCGTACCTGATGGTGCCATTGCTGGGGCCATCGACGGCCCGCGACCTTCCGACCCGCGTGGCCACGACGGTGCTGCAACCGCTCTTCTGGTTCGACACTGGCAATGCGCGCTGGGGCTCGCTCACGCTCTCGATCGTCGACACTCGCGCCAGCCTGCTGCCGCTGGACGAGACGCTGGACGGCGTCTACGACAAGTACGGATTCATTCGCAACGCGTACCTGCAGCGGCGCCAGTTCCAGGTCTACGATGGGAATCCGCCCGAAGAGCCCGTGGACGAGGATTTCCCCGACGAGAGCGGCGACGACGAGAGCGGCGACTCGCCACCGCCGCCCTGAACCGCAGCGGAGCGCATTGCGCTCAGGCGCGCAGCAGCAGGTCCTCGAGGTCGGAGATTCGCGCAATTGCCAGCATCTGCGCGGGCACGTTCTCGTAACGCAGGCCCATGCCGCTGGCAGCGGCCACGGATACCAGCTCCACCAGCACGGCGACGCCTGCGCTGTCGCCCTCGGTGACGCCGGAGAGATCGATGACCTGCTCCCCGCTGCCACCCATCGCTGCCATGCCGACCTTCAACGCGTGCGCCGCCGTCGAGAAGTCGAGCTGGCCGCTCGCTCGCAGGCGATCATCAGCGACACGCTCGAGCACAAATCCAGGCACTGTCAGTTCGCCGCCTTTGCCGCTGGTTCGGCGCCGCCGCCACCCTCCGCCTCCAGCCTCTCGATCACCGCATCGAGCCCCCTGGCCTCGATCTCGGCCGCGAAGTCGGTGCGGAAGTTCTTTACGTAGGAAATACCCTCGATGGTCACGTCCCAGGCCTTCCAGCCTTTCGGGGTCGCACGCATGGAATAGTTGACCGGCACCGGCGTTCCGTTGTCGCGCTTGACCTCGGTGCGGACCGTGGCCCGGTCGGCCTCCAGGTCACCCTTGAACGGCAGGATCACCAGGCGATCCGCCGTGAACTCCAGCAGCGCATTGCCATACTTGCGCATCATCGACTGGATGAACGCGTCAACGAAGCGCTGCCGCTGCTGCTCCGTCGCCGTTCGCCAGTACTTGCCGAGCACCAGCCGCGCGGAATAGTCGGCGTCGAAGCTCGGCAGCACGATCCGGTCCACCAGCGCCCGGAGCTTCGCCGGGTCGGCGTTCAGCGCCACGCGATCCGCGTCGATCTCGCGCAGCAGGTCCTGCGACACTTTTTCGATCAACTGCTGGGGACCCGGTCCGGGGATCGGAGCCGTATCGGCCGCGCGAGCGCTGCCACTGACCAGCAACGCCGCAACGAAGGAAACGAGGATTCCACGCATGCCTGCTACCTCACTGCTTGCCGGGCGGGTCCGCCGACTCCGCCGGGTCCGCCGCACCGTCCGTCGCCTGCCCCGGGGGTGGCTCCTTGATGGCCTGCCCGAACAGGTACTTGCTGATCAGGTTCTCGAGCACGATCGCGTTCTGCACGAACTCGACCTGGGAGCCGTCTTTCAGGTAGTCCTCCGAGCCGCCGGGCTCGAGGCCGATGTACTGGCCGCCCAGCAGGCCAGCCGTATAGATGCTGGCGTCGCTGTCGTCCGGGATCTCGTCGTAGCGGGCATCGATGCCCATGTGCACCACGGCCTTGAACAGCGCCATGTCGTAGCCGATCTGCACCACCCTGCCGATCGTGACGCCGGCCATCTTCACCGGCGCGCCGACCTTGAGGCCCCCGACGTTGTCGAATTGAGCGACCACCTGGTAGCCCTTGCCCATGGAAGAGAAATCCCTGTTCGAGATCTGGGTGACCAGGAAAAGTATGGCCGCCACCCCGAGCAGTACGAACAGTCCCGTTGAAACGTCTATGGCGCGGTTCTGCCGCATGTTTGCCTCGAGGTCAGAGAAGGATGGCCGTCACGATGTAATCGAGCACCAGCGTCGCCACGGCGGAGACGACGACGGTCCTGGTCGTTGCGCGCCCGACGCCCTCGGCGGTCGGCTCGGCATTGTAGCCTTCGAACACGGCGATCAGGCTGCAGGCAATCCCGAACACCAGGCCCTTGATGAGCCCCTCGGTCACGTCCGACAGCTCGACGAAGCTGCGCATCTCGGACCAGAACTGGCCGCGGTCGATGCCGAAGTACTGCACGCCAATCAACTGTACGCCGAAGATGCTGACCATCACGAAGATCGCGGTCAGCAGCGGCATCGAGATAACGCCGCCGAGGAAGCGCGGCAGCACCACGCGCTTCATCGGGTCCACGGCCATGATGTCCATCGCCGCAAGCTGGTCCGTCGCCCGCATCAGGCCTATTTCCGAGGCCAGCGCCGTGCCGGCGCGACCGGCGAACAGCAGCGCGGTGACCACCGGGCCGAGTTCCTTCAGCAGCGTGAGCGCTGCCCCTGTGCCCAGCGACTCCTCCGAACCGATACGCGCGAGCAGGTCATGGCCCTGCAGCCCCATGACCATGCCCACGAACAGCCCGCTGGTCATGATGATCGCGAGCGACAGTGCGCCAGCGTTGTAGACCTGCTCGGCCAGCAGTCGCGGGCGCAGCAGCCCCGCCGGCGTGATCCACAGCAGGCGTCCGAGGAAGCGCGTCATCGCGCCCGCGCGCGCGAGGAAATCGCCCATGCCCGACAGCATTTCGCCAGGCAGGTTCATCGCGCCGCCTGCCCGGATGCGAGCAGCTGGCCGTAGTAGTCCGGTGCCGGATAGTGAAACGGCACCGGGCCGTCGGCGAGCCCTTCCAGGAACTGCCTGACGATCGGCGACGGGTGGTCGTGCAGTTCCTTCGGCGAGCCGCTGGCAACCACCTTCCCCTCGGACAGGATGTAGCTCTGGTCGGCGATCTGCGCGATTTCCCTGACGTCGTGGGAAACGACGACACTGGAGATGCCGAGCGCGTCATTCAAGGAACGGATCAGGCGCATCACCACGCCCATCGAGATCGGATCGAGCCCGGCGAAGGGCTCGTCGTAGATCAGGATGTCGGGGTCCATGACGATGGCGCGCGCCAGCGCGACGCGACGGGCCATGCCGCCCGAGAGTTGCTGCGGCATGAGCCGCGCAGCGCCGCGCAGCCCGACGGCATGCAGCTTGGTCAGCACCAGCGAACGCACCAGCCGCTCCGGCAGCCGGGCATGCTCGCGCAGCGGGAACGCCACGTTCTCGAACACGTCGAGGTCGGTGAGCAGCGCGCCGTGCTGGAACAACATGCCCATCCGGCGCCTGAGCGCGTAGAGCGCCGCACGGCCCAGGCCGGCCACGTCCTGGCCATCCACCTCGACGGTGCCGGAATCGGCGCGGATCTGCCCGGTGATCAGCCTGAGCAGCGTCGTCTTGCCCGTGCCGCTCGGGCCCATGATCGCGGTCACCTCGCCCCGGCGCAGCGCGACGTCGAGCCCGCGGAAGATGGGCTTCTGGTCGATGGCGTAGTGCACGTCGCGAAGCATCGCAACGTTATCCCCTTCCGCAACCGCGCCGCGGCTTGCCGCAAGTCCCAGCTTACTGCCCATGATCCTCCGACCGAAGCGAACGGCAGGACGCCGTTGACGCCTGCGCGACCGCGCGAATTGTATCAGGTCCAGCCACCACGCCCCTTCCAGGCATCACGTGTTTTGCCTCGTGCGTCCATTAGTACTAAAATTGTACCAATTATGGAATCCGCCCATGCTACGCATCAGTAAGTTGACCGATTACGGCACGTTCGTCCTCGCCTGTCTCGCGTCGCCGCCGCGCCGCCGCCACACGGCGGCCGCCGTGGCGACCAGCACCGGACTGGGCCTGCCGACGGTGAGCAAGTTGCTGAAGAACTTCCACCACGCGGGCCTCGTGACATCGGTCCGCGGCGCACATGGCGGTTACGAACTCGCACGCCCCGCCCGGCAGATCAGCGCCGCCTCGATCATCGACGCGATCGAGGGCCCGGTTGCCATCACCGAATGCAGCGGCGACCACAGCGCCTGTAACCTGGAGACCGTCTGCAGTACCGGAGGATCGTGGCAACGCATCAACGAGGCGATTCGCCGCTCACTCGACGGGATCTCGCTGGCACAGCTCGCCGGCCAGGAAGCCGTCGCGCAATGGCGCCCTGAACTCGGCGGCGCCTTCCACCGCATGCCTGCCCGCAACTGAGGGATCGAGCGTGAGCGAATCGACACAGGACCTCGACGCGATTGTCGGACAGAAATACCGGCACGGGTTCGTCACCGACATCGACTCCGACACCGTGCCGCCAGGCCTCGATGAGGACGTGATCACGTTCATCTCGCGCAAGAAGGGCGAACCGCAATTCATGCTCGACTGGCGCCTGCGCAGCTACCGGCACTGGCTCACCATGCGCGAGCCCGACTGGGCACACCTGCGCATCGCGCCCATCGACTACCAGGCCATCTCCTATTACTCGGCGCCGCGATCAAAGAACGATGGACCGAAGAGCCTCGACGAGGTCGATCCGAAACTGCTGGCTACCTACGAGAAGCTCGGCGTCCCTCTGCACGAGCGAGCGCGCCTCGCCGGCGTCGCGGTAGACGCGGTCTTCGACAGCGTGTCGGTGGCGACCACCTTCAAGGACAGGCTGGCGAAGGCCGGGGTCATCTTCTGCCCGTTCTCGGACGCGGTGCGGAAGCACCCTGAACTGGTCGAACAGTATCTCGGCACCATCGTGCCTTACACGGACAACTACTTCGCCACGCTGAATTCGGCGGTATTCACCGACGGCTCGTTCGTCTACGTGCCGAAAGGCGTGCGCTGCCCGATGGAACTGTCCACCTACTTCCGGATCAACGCCGCGAACACCGGCCAGTTCGAGCGCACGCTGATCATTGCCGACGAAGGCAGCCACGTGAGCTACCTCGAGGGCTGCACGGCGCCGATGCGCGACGAGAATCAGTTGCACGCCGCGGTGGTCGAGCTGGTGGCGCTCGGTGATGCCCAGATCAAGTATTCGACGGTCCAGAACTGGTATCCCGGCGACGAACAGGGCGTCGGCGGCATCTACAACTTCGTCACCAAGCGCGGCGAGTGCCGGGGCGCAAATTCCAGCATCAGCTGGACCCAGGTCGAGACCGGTTCAGCGATCACGTGGAAATACCCCAGTTGCGTGCTGACCGGCGACAACTCGGTGGGAGAGTTCTACTCGGTTGCGCTCGCGAACCACCGCCAGCAGGCGGACACCGGCACCAAGATGATCCACATCGGCCGCAATACGCGCAGCACCATCGTATCCAAGGGCATCTCCGCCGGCCACGGCCAGAACACCTATCGCGGACTGGTAAAGATCCTCCCGACCGCGGATGGCGCGCGCAACCACACGCAGTGCGACTCGCTGCTGATGGGTGATCGCTGCGGCGCGCACACCTTCCCGTACATGGAAATCCGCAACCCGCGGGCCGTCGTCGAGCACGAGGCCACCACCTCGAAGATCGCCGACGACCAGCTCTTCTATTGCCGCAGCCGGGGCCTCTCGGAGGAGGACGCCGTGAACATGATCGTCAACGGCTTCTGCAAGGAAGTCTTCAAGGAACTGCCGATGGAGTTCGCCGTCGAGGCGCAGAACCTGATGGCCGTGAGCCTTGAAGGCGCGGTTGGCTGACGGTACCAGGAGAAACAGCGTGCTCAAGATCCACGACCTACACGCCCGAATCGGCGACCGTCCCATCCTGAAAGGAATCGACCTGGAGGTCCGGCCCGGCGAGGTGCACGCCATCATGGGCCCGAACGGCTCCGGCAAGAGCACGCTGGCGAGCGTGCTGGCGGGCCGCGACGGCGTCGAGGTCACGCGCGGCACGGTCCAATACCTGGGCGGGGACCTGCTGGCAATGGAGCCCGAGGAACGGGCGCGGGCCGGCGTGTTCCTGGCCTTCCAGTACCCGGTGGAAATCCCGGGCGTGAACAACGCCTACCTGCTCAAGGCGGGCTTGAACGCGGTGCGCAAGCAGCGCGGCGAGGCCGAACTCGACGCCTTCGAGTTCCTGGCGCTGGTGCGCGACAAGATGAAGTTGATGCAGATGGACGAGAGCTTCCTGAGCCGCGGCGTCAACGAGGGCTTCTCCGGCGGCGAGAAGAAGCGCAACGAGATCCTGCAGATGGCGGTGCTCGAACCCAGGCTTGCGCTGCTCGACGAGACCGACTCGGGCCTCGACATCGACGCACTGCGCGTGGTCTCCAGCGGCGTCAACAGCCTGCGCGGCCCGGAGCGCGCGATCATCATGGTCACGCACTACCAGCGGCTGCTCGACTACATCGAGCCGGACGTGGTTCACGTGCTCTCCGGCGGTCGGATCCTGAAGAGCGGCGACCGCACTCTGGCGCTCGAACTGGAACGTCGCGGCTACGACTGGGTACGTGAGGAGGCCGGGGCGGCATGAACACCGTCGCACTCCCCGCCGCGCTTGCCGCGTATCGAGCCGCCTTCGAGTCGGCCGGGGCCTCGGCGGCACCTGCCACCGCGGCGCTGCGCAGCGCCGCGTTCGAGCGCTTCGTCGAGTCGGGTTTTCCGACCACCCGCGACGAGGCCTGGAAATACACTAGCCTGCGTCGCCTCGAGTCCCGCCGATTCTCGGACCCGCTGCCTGCCGGCGCCGGTGCGTTGCGCTCGCCAGCGTCCAGCGCCCGCGTCCTGGTGGTCGACGGCCGCGTGTGCGAGGTCCCCGACACCGGACGCCCGGAATTTCGCGGCGTCAGTGTTCGCACCCTCGCGCAGGTCCTCGACGATGGCGAGCAGCAGGGCGCGCTGCTGCGGATCCCGAGCGGCGGCGGAACCGAGCGCTTTGCTGCGCTGAATGCCGCGCTGTGCCCCGATTCGATCATCGTCGACGTCGCCGACGGCGCGCAGCCGACCGGCGCGTTGCAGATAGTGCTGCAAGCCACTGGCGACTCCAGCATGAGCCATCCCCGGCTGCTGGTTCGCGTTGGGCGCGGCGCTTGCGCGCAGGTCGTCGTGCACCACACCGGGGACGACGAGTCCGAGCGATTCGTCAACTCTTACATCGAGATCGAGGCGGGCCCCGACTCCTCGCTGCGCCTCTACCGGCAGCAGGCGCAGGGGTCGCGCAGCTTCCACATCGAGCGGATCGAGGCGACGGTCGGCCAGCGGGCGCTGTTCACCGTGCACGACGCCGAACTCGGCGGCTCGATCGCGCGGCTGGACCTGCACGCGCGACTTGCAGCCCCCGGTGCCGGCGCGGCTCTGAACGGGCTGTTCCTGGCCGACGGAGCCCGGCACCTGGACGCGCACGTCCGGGTCGACCACCTCGCCCCGCACACCAGCAGCCTGGTGGACTATCGCGGGGTGGCCGCGTCGCGCGGACGCGCGGTTTTCAACGGCAAGGCCGTGGTCCACGTGGACGCGCAGAAGTCCGACGCCCGCCAGGTAAGTCGCAACCTGTTGCTTTCGCCGGGGGCCGAGATCGACACCAAGCCCGAACTCGAGATCTACGCCGACGACGTCAAATGCAGTCACGGCGCGACGACCGGGCAACTCGACCCGGCGGCACTTTTTTACCTGCGCTCCAGGGGCCTCGACGAGTCGGCGGCCAGGAGCGCGCTGACCAGGGCATTCGCCGCTGCGGTGCTGTCGCGAATGGACCTGCCCTCGTTCGCCGAAGCGGTTCACGCGGTGCTCGACGATCGCCTCGCACGCCTGCTGGACGCGCCGGCATGAGCGTCGTCGCGCCTGCCTCGACCAGCCGCGCCGCCCTCGACGTCGCGGCAATCCGGCGCGACTTCCCCGTGCTTGCACGCCGCGTGCACGGCAAGGCGCTCTGTTACCTCGACAACGCGGCCTCGAGCCAGCGACCGCGACAGGTGATCGACGCGATATCTGGCTACTACCAGTCGTCGCACGCCAACGTGCACCGTGGGGTGCACACGCTCAGCCAGGAGGCCACCGACCTGTTCGAGGGGGCGCGCGACAAGCTGCGCCGCTTCGTGAATGCGCGCTCGACGCGTGAAATCGTCTTCGTGCGCGGCACGACCGAGGCGATCAACCTGGTCGCGCAGAGCTACGCGCGGCCGCGACTGCAGCCCGGGGACGAGATACTCATTTCGTGGCTCGAGCACCACGCCAACATCGTCCCCTGGCAGATGGTCTGCGAGCAGACCGGTGCCCGGCTGCGCGTGATCCCGATGACGCAGTCCGGCGAGGTGGATTTCGACGCGTTCCGCTCCATGATCGGCGCGCGCACCCGCCTGCTGGCGCTGGCCCACGTGTCGAATGCGCTCGGCACGGTCGTGCCGGTGCAGCGTTTCATCGACGAGGCGCGCCGGCACGGCGTTCCGGTGCTGCTCGACGGTGCGCAGGCGGCACCGCACATGCCGGTGGACGTGCAGCAACTCGACTGCGACTTCTACTGCTTTTCCGGCCACAAGATGTGCGGGCCGACCGGCATCGGCGTGCTCTACGGACGCGAGTCGCTGCTCGGCGCAATGCCGCCCTGGCAGGGTGGTGGCGACATGATCCTGGCCGTGACGTTCGAGCGCACGACCTACAACGAGCTGCCGTGGAAATTCGAGGCCGGGACCCCGCACATCGCCGGCGCGATCGGCCTGGGCGCCGCCGTCGACTACCTTGAAGGGCTCGGACTGGACCGGATCGCCGCGGCGGAACAGGAACTGCTCGAATACGCCACGGCCAGCCTGGCCGGTGTGGACGGCCTGGAGATCGTCGGGACCGCCCCGGAGAAGGCCGCCGTCGTCTCGTTCAAGCTGCGCGACATGCATCCTCACGACCTCGGCACCATCCTCGACATGGAAGGCGTCGCAATCCGCACTGGTCATCACTGCGCGATGCCGGTCATGGATTTCTACGGCGTCCCGGCGACGGCGCGCGCGTCATTTGCGTTCTACAACACGCGGGCCGAAGTCGACCGGCTGGTCGCGGCGCTCGGCGTGGCGCAGGAGATTCTGGGCTGATGGACCTCGCCGACCTCTACCGCGACGTGATCGTCGATCACAACCGCAAGCCGCGCAATTTCCGCCCGATGCCGGACGCCGATTGCCAGGCCGAGGGATTCAACCCATTGTGCGGCGACCGGCTGACGATCTACGTCCGGCTCGCGGACGGCGTGATCAGCGACGTGTCGTTCCAGGGCAGCGGCTGCGCCATCTCGGTCGCATCCGCGTCGCTGCTGACCGAAAGCGTCAAGGGCCGCTCGATCACCGACGCCGAGCGCCTGTTCGGGACCATGCACGCGATGCTCACTCGGGACGACGCGGACGTGGACGTGGCGAGCCTCGGCAAGCTCGGCGCGCTGTCCGGCGTGCGCGCATTCCCGGCACGAGTGAAATGCGCCAGCCTCTGTTGGCACACGCTCGACGCGGCGTTGCACCGCCAGGCCGAACCGGTGCGAACAGAGTAACCAGGGAGCGATCCGTGTATCGACAGGACAACGAGCCGGTCACCTTCACCCGCGACGTGGACGCGATCATCGTGCCCGCGGGCCTGGCCGTGAAGCTGCGCCAGGGCCAGGACGGATTCATCACCCAGGCGCTCGGCGGCAGTTTCACCGTGTACGTCGAGGGCAACCTTTTCCGCGTGGCGGGCAAGGACGCGGACGCCCTCGGCAAGGAAGCCGTGGACGTGCCGCAGCTGCCGCCGAACGCGAGCGACGACGACGTGCGCGAACTCGCCTGGCAGCAGATGAAGACCTGCTACGACCCGGAAATACCCATCAACGTGGTGGACCTCGGGCTGGTGTATTCGTGCAACGTCAGCTCCGAGCCCGATGGCCGGGTGATCGCGGTGACGATGACGCTCACCGCTCCAGGCTGCGGCATGGGTGACGTGCTGGTCCAGGACGTGCGCGAGAAGGTCGAGATCATCCCGACGGTCAAGCGCGTCGACGTCGAACTGGTGTTCGATCCACCCTGGGAGCAGTCGATGATGTCCGAGGCAGCTCGGCTGCAGACGGGCATGATGTGAGCTGGGTGCGCGTCGGACCAGTCGCGTCGATTCCGCCGGGCGACCATGCCTCGGCGGAGGTCGATGGCACGTTCGTCGCCGTGTTCAATGTCGGCGGGGAGTTCCTTGCGGTGGAGGACGTCTGCACGCACGACGGCGGCGGGCTGTCGGGCGGGCCGGTTGAGGGCGACCAGGTGGTCTGTCCGCGGCACGGCGCGCGATTCTGCCTGCGCACCGGTCGCGCGCTGACCCCGCCCGCCTACGAGCCGGTGCGCTGCTACCGGACCCGCGTCGTGGATGGGAACGTGGAGGTACGGGAACCGTGATGCGCCTGACACTTGTGCGGCATGCGAAATCCGACACGCCGCTGCCCGGACAGAAGGACTGGGATCGCCCGCTGAACCGGCGCGGCCAGCGCGACGCGCCGGAAATGGCGCGACGCCTGCGGGCGCGGAAGCTGAAACCGGACCTGGTGATTTCGAGCCCGGCCGTGCGCGCACTGACCACCGCGACGATCATGGCGCGCGAACTCAAGGTCCGGGCAACCGTCGTCGGCCAGGACGAGCGGCTGTACCTCGCCTCGCCGGCCGACCTGCTCGCGGTCATCCACGACCTCGGCGGGCACGCGCCGCACTTGATGATCTTCGGCCACAATCCCGGCATCACCGACTGCGCCAACCGCCTGTCGGCCGGCGAGACCATGGACAACATGCCGACCTGCGGAGTATTCACCGCGACTTTCGCGATCGAGGCGTGGAGCGATCTCGCATGGGGCAGCGGGCAGGACGTCGCGTTCGACTACCCCAGGAACCTCGCATAGGCGCCGTCGACCGCTATCCAGCGCGGCCAGGGCGAGCGCTGCCGGCTACACGCGTCCGGGCACCGAGATCGTGGCGCCGGTGACGGCCCGCGCCCCGTCGGAGGCGAGGAACGCCACCACGCTGGCAATCGCCTCCGGCTTGACCCATCGCGCGAAGTCCGCATCCGGCATGTCGGCACGGTTGCGCGGCGTGTCGATGATCGAAGGCAGCACGGCATTGACCGTGACGCGGTAGTCCTTCAACTCCTCGGCCAGGCTCTCGGTCAGTTTCTGCACGCCGGACTTCGACGCTGCATACGCACCCATGCCGGCGCTCGCGCGGCCCGCCGCCGCACCTGCGCCGACGTTGACGATGCTGCCACCGCCGCGTTCGATCAGCGCCGGCAATGCCACCTTGCAACTCACCACCGCGGTGCGCAGGTTCATGCGATAGAGCTGATCCCAGGTGTCGACGGAACCTTCCAGAAGCGTCTGCCACTGGAAGCCGCCAACGACGTTGACCAGCACGTCGATCCCGCCGAAACGCATCGCGGCCGCCGCCACCGCCTTGCGGGTTCCTTCCATCTCGGCCAGGTCCACCCCGCCAATAAACAGGTGCCTGGCACCTATTTTCTGCTGCAGGTCGGCCGGGGGCGTAGCCAGGTCGAGCAGCGCGAGCCTGGCGCCGTGTTCGGAAAAGCAACGCGCGACCGCGGAACCCAGCGTGCCGAAGGCACCCGTCACCACCACCACGCGATCCTGCATTTCCATGGCTACAACTCCGTCCTGTCCGTCGCCCGTCGCGTGCCCAGCGTCCGTCAGCACTCCGGCACGTTGACCGCAAGTCCGCCCTGGCTCGTTTCCTTGTAGATCGAGCTCATGTCGTGACCCGTCTGCCGCATGGTCGCGATCACCTGGTCGAGCGATACCTTGTGGGTCCCGTCGCCGCGCTTGGCGAGCCGTGCCGCGTTGATGGCCTTCACCGCGCCCATGGCATTGCGCTCGATGCAGGGTATCTGCACCAGCCCCGCGATCGGGTCGCAGGTGAGGCCGAGGTTGTGCTCCATGCCGATCTCGGCAGCGTTCTCGACCTGCTCGTTGGTGCCGTTCAGCGCCGCGACCAGTCCCGCCGCCGCCATCGAGCAGGCAACGCCGACCTCGCCCTGACAGCCCATCTCGGCACCGGAGATGGAGGCGTTTTTCTTGTACAGCATGCCGATGGCGCCTGCCACCAGCAGGAAGCGCACGATTCCGTCGTCGCCGGCACCCGGCTCGAAGCGGCGGTAATAGGCGATCACCGCCGGCACGATGCCCGCTGCGCCATTGGTCGGCGCGGTGACGACCCGGCCGCCAGCGGCGTTCTCCTCGTTGACCGCCAGCGCGAATGCATTGACCCAGTCCATCCCGTCCGGGGGACGCGCGTCAGCCGATTCGACCAGCACGCGCCGCATGCGCCCCGCCCGCCTGCGCACGTTGAGCACCCCCGGCAACAGACCGGTGCCGGCGAAACCCCGCTCGATGCAGTCGCTCATCACCGACCACGTCGACAGCAGTGCGGCCCGTGTCTGCGCCTCGCTGCGGAACGCTCCTTCGTTCGCGAGCACCAGTTCGTGCAACTCGAGTCCGAGCGCGCGGGCGGATTCGAGCAGCTCGCGCGCCGACTCGAACGGGTGCGGGACCACCACCTGTCGCGCGTCGTCACGGACCTGGCCGAACTCCGCCGCGCGCACGGTAAAACCGCCACCGGTCGAGTAGTACTCGTCGCGAAACAGCACGTCGCCACTCGAGTCGAACGCGGTGAAGCGCATCCCGTTCGGGTGCAATGGCAGCACCTGGTCGCGGTGGAACAGCAGGTCCAGCGGCTCGTCGAACTCGATTTCCCGCGACCCGCCCAGGCGCAGGCGACCCGATGCGCGGATCCGCTCCAGCGCCGGCTCCATCGCCTCCGGGTCGACCGTGTCGGGTCGCTGGCCCTCCAGGCCCAGCAGGATTGCGCGGTCGGTGCAGTGGCCCTTGCCGGTGAGTGCCAGCGATCCGTAGACCTGTGCGCCGACCTTCGAGGTTCGCTCGAATACCCTGCGCGCATGCAGCTCGTGCACGAACTCACGGGCCGCGTTCATCGGTCCCATGGTGTGCGAACTCGATGGCCCCACTCCGACCTTGAAGATATCGAGCACGCTCAGGTTCATGCGCTTGTCCCGCCCTATTCCATCGCAAGCAATGACGCGTTGCCGCCGACCGCGGACGTATTGATCGTGACCGTGCGCTCGTGACCGAATCGATGCAGGTAGCGCGGCCCGCCCGCCTTCGGCCCGGTGCCCGACAACCCGCAGCCGCCGAACGGCTGTGTGCCGACCACCGCGCCGATGATGTTACGGTTCACGTACACGTTGCCGGCGCTCACCCTCGCGGCGACCCGCCGAACCGTGCTGTCGATGCGGCTGTGGATGCCGAAGGTCAGGCCGTAGCCGGTCGCGTTGATCGCGTCCACGAGGCCCTCGAGGTCGCTGGCCCGGTACGTCAGCAGGTGCAGGACCGGCCCGAACACCTCGCGTTCGAGCACGTCGAGCGACGCGATCTGCACCGCCAGCGGCGCGAAGAATGTCCCGGCGCGGGTCGCGGCACCGAGTTCGCAGCGGTGGTGCCAGGCCGCGCCCTGCACGATGGCCTGCGCGTGCCGCTCCAGCATCGCGCGCGCTTCCTCGTCGATCACCGGCCCGACGTCGGTGGCCAGCAGCGCCGGGTCGCCGATCACCAGTTCGTGCATCAATCCGGCCAGCAAGCGCTTCACCTTGGGCGCGATGTCTTCCTGCACGCAGAGGATGCGCAATGCGGAGCAGCGCTGTCCGGCGCTGTTGAACGCCGAGTACGCCGCGTCGACCACGACCTGCTCCGGCAGCGCCGAACTGTCCGCGATCATCGCATTGAGCCCGCCGGTCTCGGCGATCAGCACCGGGATCGCGCCGTCGCGCGCAGCCTGGCCGCGGTGGATGCGCCTGGCAGTCTCCGTGGACCCGGTGAATGCGACACCGGCCACGCGCGGGTCCGACACCGCGCGTGCGCCGACCACGGCGCCGTCGCCTGGAAGGAAATGCAGCGCCTCGCCGGGAACCCCGGCCTGCAGCAGCAGCCTGACCGCCTGCGCCGCGACCAGCGGTGCCTGCTCTGCCGGCTTCGCAACCACCGTGTTTCCGGCCGCGAGCGCCGCAGCGACCTGCCCGGTGAAGATTGCGAGGGGAAAATTCCACGGGCTCACGCAGGCAAACACGCCGCGGCCAGCCAGGTAGAGATCGTTGCTCTCACCCGTCGGCCCGGGCAGGCGCAGCGGCTTGCCGAAGTCCTCGCGCGCCCGCGCGGCGTAGTAGCGCAGGAAGTCCACTGTCTCGCGCAGCTCTGCGATGCTGTCCGGCACCGACTTGCCGGCCTCCCGCACGCACATGGCCACGAGTTCGTGGGTCTGCTGCTCGAAGAGATCGGCCGCGCGCTCGAGCGCCGCGGCGCGCGGTTCGGGCCCGGCGGCATCCCAGGCCGGCTGGGCCCGCGCAGCCACGGCGATCGCCTCGTCCACCTGCGCTGCACTGGCCGCCACGACCGTGCCGACCACCTGTGCGGTATCGGCCGGGTTGCGGACTGGCTCTGCGTGGCCGTCGAGTTCCCGGCCCGCGACGCAGGGCCTCGCCACCCAGGGGCGCCGTGCGACACGCGTCATCCGCTCGGCGAGTTCCAGCAACACGGCGCCGTCGGCGAGGTTCAGGCCCCCCGAGTTGCGACGCTGTGGCCGGTACACGTCCGCGGGCAGCGGAATGCGCGGGTGCGTTGCGGAAGCGTAGCCGTCCACGGTCTGCACCGGATCGACCACGATGCTCTCGACCGGCTCATCGTCACTGACGATGCGGTTGACGAACGAGGTATTCGAGCCGTTCTCCAGCAACCGCCGCACAAGGTAGGGCAGCAGGTCCTCGTGCTCCCCGACCGGGGCGTACACGCGGCACGGGACGTCGAGCCCATCCGGGCGTGTAACCTCGGCGTAAAGCTCCTCGCCCATGCCGTGCAGGCGCTGGAATTCGAACTCCCGCGCGCCAGCCTTCGCCATCTGCCACACGGCCGCGACCGTGTGCGCGTTGTGCGTCGCGAACTGCGGATACAGTTCCTGCCCCTGCTCGAGCACGAACCGCGCGCAGGCAAGGTAGGAGACGTCGGTATTCGCCTTGCGCGTGAAGACGGGATAACCCGGCAGACCGCGTTCCTGGCCACGCTTGATTTCGGCATCCCAGTAGGCACCCTTGACCAGTCGCACGTTCAGCTTGCGCCGTGTGTCGCGCGCCATGCCGTCGAGGTGGCGCAGCACCGCCAGTGCGCGCTTCTGGTAAGCCTGCACGGCGATACCGCCGCCGCACCAGCCCTCGAGGCGCGGTGACCGGCAAGTCGCCTCGAGCAACTCCAGCGTAAGTTCGAGGCGCTCCGATTCCTCGGCGTCGATCGTGAGCGCAACACCGGCGTCCCGCGCCGCGACGCACAGATCGACCAGTCGCGGCGACAGCTCCGCCAGGACCCGGCCGCGCTGCGCGCGTTCGAAACGCGGGTGCAGCGCCGAAAGCTTCACCGAGATGCTCGGGCACGATTCCACATTATCGTACTCGCCGACGCGCGACCGCAGCGCTTCGATGGCGTCAGAATAGGAAGCGAAATACCGGTCTGCATCTGCGCCGGTGAGCGCGGCTTCGCCCAGCATGTCGAAGGTGTAGCGGTAGCGTCGATTGTCGCCCTTCAGCGAATTATCCAGCGCCTCGGCGATCGTCCGCCCCATCACGAACTGGTGGCCCATGATGCGCATCGCCTGCCGGATCGCGGTGCGAACCATCGGCTCGCCCATGCGGCCGACGACGCGCGAGACCAGACCCTGCGGCGCGGCCACGTCGGCTGCCTCGAGCCGGACGATGCGCCCTGTCAGCATCAGTCCCCAGGTCGACGCATTGACGAACAGCGACCGGCTGTCACCCAGGTGGCTGGCCCAGTCGCCCGCCCGGAGCTTGTCGGCAATCAGCCGGTCCGCGGTCTCGTCATCTGGAATCCGCAGCAGCGCCTCCGCGAGGCACATCAGGATCACGCCTTCCTGTGAGGACAGGTCGTACTGCCGCAGGAACGCATCGAGGCCCGACTTGCCCCTTGGCGCCTTGCGGACGGCCTCGACCAGCCGGCTGGCCGTGGAGACCACCTGCGCGGCGTCGACCGGGCTCATGCGCGTCGCATTCGCCAGGCGACGCACGATCGGCTCCTCGTCCGCCAGGAAATCGTCGTTGATGGCCCGACCGGTGGGCGTCAGGAAATCCGCGGCATCGGGAAACAGCACTCCCCGCGAATAATCTTCCCCTGGCCGATTGGACATGGCGCTGGCACTCGCTCTTCGTGTGCGCTGATTCTAGCGAAATGCCGCAGCCCGCGGGTCCGGATCCCGCGGGCCGCGCTGGCAAGGCTACTTCGTCTCGTACAAGAGCCCGATCGTGGTCAGGGTATCGGTCTTGTCGATGCCCGGCGGCACGTCGGTGTTGTAGCGGACCTCGTATCCCACCCGAAGGCCGAGTGAGCCCTTGATCGTCACCACGAGCCCAAGGTTGTTCTGCAGGTAGGTATTGTCGGAGCCAGCCTCGACCAGGAACAGGTCCACGATCCTGGTGGTCTCGGTAATCTGCCTTTCGAAGCCAATGTTGCCACGGAAGATGACGCCGTCGATCCTGTCGCCGGTTTCACGCTCCTTGGAAATACGGTAGCCGGGACCACCCTGCACCCACAGCTTGGTCTCGTCGGTGTCGAAGAACCTGTAGCCGAGACCGGTCGCGAGCGACGCCTGGTAGTCGAAGGCACTGAAACGGTCATCATCATAGCGACCCGCGCCGAACCAGTAGGCACGTTCGGTGAGGCTGTAGTTCGTCTGCCCGCGGACTTCCCATCGCTGGGCCGTCGTGGTGTTGCCATCGTTGCCGTAATTGCCCGCGAAGCCCAGCACGTTCTGCCACTTGTCGGTTTTCTGGGTAACTTCGAGCGCACCATTGGCGGACTTGTTTTCGCTGTTACCGGTGGCCATCGAGGCGCCCAGCTCGGCCTTGCCGGACCATTCCGCCCGGGCAGGCTGGGCGATTGCAAGCGCCGCAAGCGCCAGCATCGTGGTGTTGATTTTCGTGAACATGGGGCACCTCTTCGACCGGACAAAAAATCGGGCCGCGGAGTATAGCCAATGAAATGCCACTTTCGGTGACGGGCTGCGCCGCGCACTTGCGCGTCGGACCGCCGGCCGGGAAAATCCAGCGCCAGCCCGGACAGGATGAAGGAATGGAACAGGTGCCCTACAAGTTCTCCGCGACCGACGCGGACTTTGCAGTAGTCGTGGTCGCGGAATCCGCGCAGCGCCCTGTGCTGGTGGATTTCTGGGCCCCATGGTGCGGCCCGTGCCGGACCCTGATGCCGCTGCTCGACAGGATCGCCGACGACTACGGCGGCCGCTTCGCGCTCGCCAAGGTCAACACCGACGAGCAGCAGCAGGTGGCTGGCCAGTTCGGCATCCGCAGCATCCCCACGGTGATGCTGTTCCACCAGGGCACGGCCGTGGAACAATTCGTGGGCGTCCAGCCGGAAGCGACGATACGCGCGCTGCTGGACAAGTACCTTGCCCCGGCGGCCGACAGCGGCCCGGACACCAGCGAGCCGCTGGTCGCGCAGGTGGAGTCGGCGCTCGAGGCTCGCGACGTCGAAGCGGCACGCGCGGCCCTGCAGCAACTTGAGTCGGCCCGGGCCGACCACCCGGCGTTGGCGGCGTTGCGCGCCTTGACTGGGTTTGCCGAGGCGGCGATCGCCCGGCCCGACGTGCCCGGCCTGCATGCCGCGCTGAAGCGCGATCCCGCGGACCTGGCGTCGCGGCACGCGCTGGCAGCCCATCACGCGCTGGCCGGCGACTACGCGACCGCGCTGTCGGAGTGGCTGGAACTCCTGCGCCGCGACCGGCGGTTCGGCGATGAACTGGCCCGGCGCAGCATGCTGGCCGCGTTCGAGGTGCTGGGCGAAGGCCACGAACTCACCACCGGCTACAGGCGCAGGATGGCGAGCCTGCTGCACTGAGGGGTCCGGCAATGCGCGCCACTTGCCCGGCTCATTTGGCCGAAGTATAAGAAGCCGCGAGAACCGCCCGACGACCACTCCTGGGCCATGCGATGGCAGAAAAGCCAGAGTCCGACGAGTTCGAAGACGAAGAATCCGACGACGACGCCGGTGAGGAGTCGCTCGACGTCGACCGGCTGATCCAGGACCTGGACAAGCGCAAGCGTGGTGCCGCGCGCAGCGTGGAAGAGCCGGCGTGGCGCAAGCTCGAGCGCCTGCTGGAGCAGAAGCGCACCTCGGAACTGCTGAGCGACTTCGACGACTACGACATCGGCGACGGCCGCAGGCCGCGCAAGCGCTAGCGCCCAGGTCTCTGCGGTAACGGCTGGCCCGGGGCGTTGCGCCGGGCCGCCTAGTGAAAGTCGCGAGACGCGATAGCGACCCGTCCGAGCCAGCTCGACAGGTCAACAATCCGGCGCGCGATCACGTGCATCACCTCGCCCTCGAGTTGCAATTCACCGGCCACGCCCATCAGCCGTGAGCCGACCAGCGCCTGCCGCTGCCGTTCGGCGACGTCCCGCCACACGATCAGGTTGACGTAACCCGTCTCGTCCTCGAGCGTCACGAAGGTGACGCCCTGCGCGCTGCCAGGCCGCTGTCGCGTGATCACGAGCCCCGCCGTGCGCACCGTCGCGCCGTTGCCCATCCCGCGCAGCTGCCCGGCGGTCGAGATACCGCGCTGCTCGAGCCGCGGGCGCAGCAGCGCGAGCGGATGGCGCCGCAGCGTGAGCCCGGTGTGCGCGTAGTCGGCGACGATGTCCTCGCCCTCGCGCGGTGCCCGCAGCAGCGGAATGCCCTCGGCGATTCGCGGCTCGGGCAGCAACGCCAACGCTGCCTCCACGCCGGCAACGTTCCAGGCCGCGCGGTGGCGATGGCCGGCGAAGCCCGCAAGCACGCCCGCCGCCGCAAGACAACCCAGTTCACGGCGGTCGAGTGCCGCCCTTGCGGCGAGATCCTGCACGCTCCCGAAGCCCCGCTCGCCGCGCGCCGCGACCAGCCGCAGCGCCGGCTGCCGCGACAGGCCCTTCACCAGCCGCAGCCCCAGCCGCAACGCGGCCGTGCCGTCCCCGCGGCGCTCCAGCGTGCAGTCCCAGTCGCTCGCGAGCGCATCGGCCGGCCGCACCTCGACACCGTGGCGCCGCGCATCCTGCACCAGCTGGGACGGCGCGTAGAACCCCATCGGCTGGCTGTTGATCAGCGCCGCCGCGAAGGCCGCCGGCTCGTGCCGCTTGAGCCATGCCGACACGTACACCAGCAGCGCGAAGCTGGCGGCATGCGATTCAGGAAAGCCGTACTCGCCGAACCCGAGGATCTGGCGGAAGATCTGCCGGGCGAATTCCTCGGCATAACCCCGCTCGCGCATGCCTTGGATCAGCCGATCCTCGAAGTGACTCAAGCCCCCCTTGCGTTTCCATGCAGCCATGGCACGCCGCAGCTGGTCAGCCTCGCCCGGCGTGAAGCCGGCGGCCACGACCGCGAGCTGCATCACCTGCTCCTGGAAGATCGGCACACCGAGTGTGCGCTTCAACACGCCCTCGACCTCGGCACTCGGGTAACTGACCGGTTCCAGCCCGCCGCGACGACGCAGGTAGGGGTGCACCATGTCGCCCTGGATGGGACCCGGGCGGATGATGGCCACCTCGATCACCAGGTCGTAGTAGTTCAGCGGCTTCAGGCGTGGCAACATCGCCATCTGGGCCCGCGACTCGATCTGGAACACGCCCATCGTGTCGCCGCGGCCGATCATGTCGTACACCGCGGGGTCCTCGGCAGGAATGCCGGCCAGCGTCCAGCGCACGCCGCGGAATCCCTCGACCAGCGCGAACGCGCGCCGGATGGCGGCGAGCATGCCGAGCCCCAGCACGTCCACCTTGAGCAGGCCGAGCGCGTCGAGGTCGTCCTTGTCCCACTGGATGACCGTGCGGTCCGGCATCGCCGCATTCTCGACCGGCACCAGTTCCTCGAGCAGGTCGCGCGCGATGACAAAGCCGCCGACGTGCTGCGAAAGGTGGCGTGGAAAACCGAGCAACGCCCGGGCCAGCGTGATCACTCGCGCGAGCACCGGGCTGTCGGGATCGAGACCCGCCTCGCGCACGCGCTCCGCGTCGATCTGCGAGCCGTCCCACCATTGCATGGAACGCGCCAGCGCGCTCACCTGCAGCGGGTCGAGGCCGAGCGCCTTCGCCACGTCGCGCAGCGCGCTCCGTGGCCGGTAACAGATCACCGTCGCGGTAAGCGCCGCGCGGTGGCGCCCGTACTTCGCGTAGATGTACTGGATCACCTCCTCGCGCCGCTCGTGCTCGAAATCCACGTCGATGTCGGGTGGTTCGTTGCGTTCGCGCGAGATGAATCGCTCGAACAGCAGCGACATCCGCGCCGGGTCCACCTCGGTGATGCCGAGGCAGAAGCACACGGCGGAGTTGGCGGCTGAACCGCGGCCCTGGCAGAGGATGCCGCGGCCGCGCGCGAAGTCCACGATGTCGTGGACGGTGAGGAAATACGCCTCGTAGCCGAGTTCCGCGATCAGCGCGAGCTCGTGCTCGACCAGCGCACGGACCGTCGCCGGCGTACCCTGCGGCCAGCGCCGCCGCTCGCCCTGTTCCGTGAGCCGCCTGAGCCAGCCTGCGGGCGTTTCGCCGTCGGGCACGATCTCCCGCGGATACTCGTAGCGCAATTCGTCCAGCGAGAAGCTGCAGTGCCGCGCGATCTCGGTCGTCGCCGCCAGCAACCCGGGCGGATAGACCTCCGCGAGGCGCGACAGCGGGCGCAGGTGCCGCTCGCCATTCGGTTGCAGCGCATATCCGGCACGGTCCACGGTGGTGCCGAGCCGTGTCGCCGTCAGCACGTCCTGCAGTGCCCGGCGGCCGCGCACGTGCATGTGCACGTCACCGGCGGCCACCAGCGGCAGGTCGAGGTCGCGGGCGAGTTGCCCGAGTGACTCGAGCCGGCGCCGGTCGCGGCCGGAGGTGAGCAACTCGACCGCAATCCACAGGCGGCCGGGAAACACGCCGGCCAGCCAGCGGGCTTCGGCCGGATCCGGCGTCGTGCCCGGAAGCCAGAGCGCAAGCAGGCCGTTGGAAACCGCCGGCCGCTGGTCGCCAGGCGCCTCTTCGCCGCCCGCTGCGCCCAACTCACCATCCGCATCCGCTTGCAGCGCGAAATCCCCTCGTTCCAGCAGGTAGCTCCCCTTCGGCGCCGCACGCCGCGCCCGCGTGACCAGCCGGCAGAGCCGGCCGTAACCGCCGCGATTCGCCGCGAGCAGCACGCAACGCAGGCCATCGGCCAGGCGGAACTCGCTGCCGACGATGAGTTTCAGGCGATGCTCGCGCGCCGCGACATGGGCGCGCACGATGCCGGCGACCGAGCACTCGTCGGTGAGCGCGAGCGCCTCGTAGCCAAGTAGCGCGGCGCGCTCGACGAGCTCCTCGGGGTGCGCAGCGCCACGCAGGAAACTGAAATTACTGAGGCAGTGCAGCTCGGCGTAACTCATCGGGCTGGTCCGGTCGTGCTGCGTCCGTGTGCTCAGCCGAACACGCCGTGCATGAACCAGCGTCCCCCTGGCTGGCGCTCGCGGAACACCCACAGGCGCGTGCCGCCGCTCGTGCGTGCAACGTAGTAATCGCGGCGCACGTCCCGACCATCCCACCAGCCCGACTCGATGCGTTCCGGCCCGTCCTCGATTTCGAGCCGTCCCTCGTAGTGCGGCCAGTCCAGGCCATCGAGCAACCGGGGCTCCGCGAGCAGCCACAGCGGCCGGGAAGCCGGAACATTCTCTGTAGCGGGGGACATTCTCCTTTTTGCTGGTCTCGTCTCGTCCGCCCGTTCCTGGTGCAGAGCGGGGGAAAGGAGAATCTCCCCCACTGCCCCAACCGCCCACGCCGCCTCGGGCCGGTGCTCGGACACCAGGCGGATGCCGTGCACCGCGTCTGCGCCGAGGCGCGCACGCAGGCGTTCGATGAACTGCGGCACGCCCGCCGCGCCGCGCCGGCCGCGCGTAAACATGTCACCGGCCACCTCGCGCGCCTCCCGCAGCGGGCTGCTCTTCAGCCGCAGCGCGCGCACGGGCTCGGGCAGTTGCGTGCGCGCGAGCCGCTCACGCAGCAGCCCGGCCACCGGTTCCGCCTGCGCCACGGGCTCGGCGAATCGCAGCAGCACGCGAGTTGCCGGCGCGTCACGGTGAGTGAGCCGGAACTCGAGCGCGTCCACCGCGCATCCCCTGGCCTGCAGGTACCCGCACAACTCGCCGAGCATCGGAGTCATCACCCGGCCGAGACGATCGCTGTCGGAGATCTCGGGCTCGAGGTTCCGGCTTTGCACGTAGTGCCCCCGCCGCACGAACGCAGCGCGCGGGTCGGGGGCGCGGCCCAGGGCACGGTCGAGTGTGCGCAGCATCTGCGGCGTAAACCGGCGGGAGAAGCCGTCACGCGGCAGCCTGAGACAGTCGCCAACGGTGCGCACGCCCATCGTGGCGAGCGACTCGAGGCTCTTCGCAGGCCAGCGCGTGCAGGCGAGCGGCAGCGGCGCAAGGCGGCTCGCCAGGCTGTCCCGGCTTCGCAGCGCGACTTCCTTGCCGGTGCGCGCGAACCACAGTGCAGCGAGCGGCGCCGGCGCAATCGCCAGTTGCGGCTCGACGCCCGCGGACTGCAGGCGCTCGCGCACGCAGCTGACCAGCCGCCGCACTCCGCCGAACAACCCCAGGCTGCCGCGCACCTCGAGCAGCACGCCGTCGGGCGGTTCGAGCGCGACGCGCGGCGTGAAGTCCTCCGCGAACGTGGCGATGGCCTCGAGCAGCGCGCGCTCCCGCGCAACCGCGCGCGCCAGCACCGAGAGTCCCGGCCGCAGCGCCAGTGCAGAGTTGAGCGCCATGCCGCGCGCGATGCCGGCTGCGACCGCTTCGGCATCGCAGGCACAGACCACCTTGCCCCCGTCGCTCACGTCCACCACGACGCTGGCCGCGACGAGCGCCTGGCTGGCGATGGGTTCCGCAATGGCAGGGCTGCGCAGCGACTCGAACACGTAGTGCGGCAGGTGTATCGCAAGCCAGACCTCGGCACCCGTTGAAACCGCGCGGGCCGGCTCACCCGGCCCGCGCCCGCCCGGAGGCGCCGGCCGCAAGCGGGGTTGGTCGTGGCCAATTGCCGGGGATGGGAGGCCCCCGGGCGTGGCCCGGTGTCTGCGGGGCAGCGACACGTCAGTGCGCGGCGGCTTGCGCCGCTGCGTCGAGCCAGCCGAGACGGATGGTTGCCGGCCGCCCGCCACGACTCTTCAGGATGCGTGCCTCGAGTCCGCCGGGACCGGAAGTGAGTGCGATGCGCAACACCGCAGGCGACGGCTGCCCGCCGTCGGCGAGACCGCGGAACAGCACCGTCATGCAGCGCGACTGCTCCGAGGCAAGCTGCAGGCGACGCATTCCCTGCCGGTCACGGAACGGGGCCCAGCCGATCACGGCGCTGCAGGCCCCGGAGCGCAGCGCCTGTTCCATCGCCCACTCCGCCGGTTGCGCACGCACGATCAGCAGGCGGTCGAGGTCGATGCCGCGCGCCGCGAGCGCCGGCGCGTAGGGCTGGTGCGGCGGCGAAACCCAGGCAAACCAGCCATCCTCGTGCGCATCGCGACCGAGCAACGCGAGCGCCGGCATCAGCAGGCTCAACTCGCCGATGCCGCAGTGATCCGCAAGGATCTCGATCAGTCCCTGCCGTGGCCAGCCGCCGCCGGGCAGGCAACGATCGAGAGCCGCATGACCGGTGGGCAGGGTGGACGGCTCAGCCGTTGTCCCGGCTTGTTCCCGTGCACGCCAGAGGCCCGGGTGACGCAGCAGGTCGTCGAACGAAGACATTCACGCCCTGCCCGCCTCCTGCCTCACCACGCCAACCACCACGCCTTCGATGATCAGCGACTCGTTCCTCAGGTCGACGCACAGCGGCTCGAAGTCCAGGTTCTCGGGCAGCAGCCACACCATGGTGCCGTCCTGCCGGTAGCGCTTCACCGTGACCTCGTTCTCGAGCCGCGCCACGACGATCTGCCGGTTGCGCACCTCGGGCGTGCGATGCACGGCGACCAGGTCGCCGTCGAGGATGCCGGCGTTCTTCATGCTCATGCCGCGCACCTTGAGCAGGTAATGCGGACGCGGCTGGAAGAGCTGCGGATCGATCTGGTAATGCGCCTCGATGTTCTCCTCGGCGAGGATTGGGCGGCCGGCGGCGACCCGGCCGATCAGCGGCAGGCCCAGCTGCTCGCGCAGCGAGTCGCGGAGCTGGATGCCGCGTGAGGCGCCCGGGCGTAGTTCCAATACCCCCTTGCGCTGCAGGGCGCGCAGGTGTTCCTCGGCCGCATTCGCCGACTTGAAGCCAATTGCCTCGGCGATTTCGGCACGGGTGGGCGGCATGCCGTGCTCGATCACGGCCTCCTGGATGAAGCGCAGGACCTGGCGTTGGCGCGGGGTGAGGTCGTCCATGGCTGTACCTGTTTTTATTTACAGTAACTGTTTTTATATACAGTTGACGGGCGCAATGCAAGCCCGGACCGGCGTCAGGGCCAAATGCCGCCACGCCTTTTACCTGCGTCCCAGATGGGTTAGCATTGCGCTGCACTACTGCAGACCCGACTTCCCGGCACGCACGGGCGGGCGCGGTTGGCTGTCGATAAACAATGTCACACGAAGGAACGAATCCCATGAAGTCTGCCATCGCCAAGGTCCTGACCGTCGCCGCTGCTGCCGTTGCCCTCGCCGGCTGCGTCAGTGAGTCGAAGTTCAACGAGTACGTCGCCTCCAACGACGCCGCCGTCAAGGCTGCCCAGCAGGAAGCCGCCACCGCCGCCAGCACCGCCAAGGCTGCTGCCGACGCTTCCAAGGCTGCTGCCGACGCTGCTGCCATGGCCAACAACACCGCCAACCAGGCGGGCCAGGCTGCGAAGGCTGCGCAGGCCTGCTGCGACGCGAACAGCGAAAAGCTCGATCGCGCGTTCCAGAAGTCGATGGGCAAGTAATCGCATCGCGATTGCTCGCAGTTCGAGTGAAGACGCCGCGGCAACCCCGCGGCGTTTTCTTTTGTCGAGCAGCGTTTTATTTCGTTGACTGGGCGCGGGCCACGCGCAACCCGCGCGGGCGTGACTGGCGATTCAGCGCAGTTCGGCGCGCACCGGCACGGACAGTGGCACCGGCACCCCGGTTGCCTGCTCGAACACCTGCCGGGCACCTGCCCAGTCTATTTCGACACTGTGGCCCGCTGCCGCGGCAGTGATCAGCGCGTCCATCAGCGCCGGGTCCATGTCCCGCGCGTCCTCCGTGCCCTCGAGCGGGGCGTGGCGCTCGACGAACAGCGTGCCCCGCTGCCAGCCGACCTTGTTCGTCTGGTCGATCAGGTTGACCCGCGTGTCCACCGGCACCAGTGGGAACAACTCTTCGATGTCCTCCGGGTACAGGCGAATGCAGCCGTGGGTCACCTGCATGCCGACGCCGGCCGGCTTGTTGGTGCCGTGGATCAGGTACGAGCCGCCCGGGATGTCGAGCCGCATCGCATATGCGCCGAGCGGATTGTCGGGGCCGGCCGGGACCACCTTGGGCAGCGGATCGCCGCGTTCCTCGTGCTCCTTGAGCACCGACGCCGGGGGATACCAGTTGGGCTTCGCCTGCTTCGAGACGACTCGTGTCGTGCCGATCGGCGTCTTCCAGTCCATCTTGCCCACGCTGATCGGGTAGGTGCGCACGACGGCAGGTTCGCCCTTCCGCGCCGGTGGGAAGTAGTAGAGCCTATGCTCGGGAAGATTGACGATGATGCCGCTGCGTGGCGCGTCGGGCAGGATGTAGCGCGACGGGATCAGGATCTCGGTGCCCTCCCCCGGCAGCCAGGAATCGACGCCCGGGTTCGCGGACACGATTTCCTCGTAACCAACCCCGTTGCGACGCGCGATGTCGAAGAGAGTGTCGGCGTGCATGGCGATCACGGTCGAATTGCGCCCGATGACGTTGTCGCCATTCGTCGGCAACAGGTACTCGGCGGCGCCGGTCGGGCCGGCCGCCAGCAAGGCCGGCAGCAGCGCCGCCAGCAGCGCGATCAACCGTGCCGCAGCGGAACGGAAACGGGACATGGGGTGCAACCTTTTCATCGATTGGCGCATTCTAACGGCTGCCGGCACGATGCGTTGACCGGGTATTGGCCGGGCAGTAGCCTGCACGCCCGACGGGGGGGGACCATGACCTTCAAGATCTCGATTGAACTCACCGACCGCGACCTGCGCCATTTCCGGCGCGAACTCGGCAAGGCCCGCAAGGCGGTCCGCATCGCCGATGACGAGGAAATCCTCTCCGCCGCCAGGGACCTCGTCGCGTCGCTCAAGGCATCAAGGCTGCCGGATTTCGTGACGGAACGATTCGGCAAGCTGCAGAAACTGCTGGAAATGCTGGCGGATCCGGACTGGCGGCTGGACGACAAGGAGCGCGGGCCGGTGCTCGCCGCACTGGCCTACCTGTGCGACCCGGAAGACGTGATCCCCGACAGCATCCCCGGGATCGGGCTGCTGGACGACGCCGTCATGATTGAACTGGTTTCCCGGGAACTGAGGCATGAAATCGCGGCGTACGACGATTTCGTCAGCTTTCGGAAGTCCCTGCTGCGCACTGCACGGGCCGGGCGCGGTCGGCCGGCCGCGCGTGACCCGCGCCTGGAACGGCGCCGCGTTGCGCTTGCGGCGCGGATGCGGCGACGCCGGCAGAAAGACCGCCTGGCCGGCCGCCGGCACTGAGCCCCGTCAGGCCTGCGGCGGCGGCTCCGCGGCGGCAACGACCCGGGCCATCATTTCCTCGATTTGCCCCGGCACGCCCTTGCGCGCCTCGGTGATGGCCACGCGCACGGCATTCGCGAACGCCGCACGGTTTGCGCCACCGTGGCTCTTGATGACCACGCCCGCGAGGCCGACCATGCTGGCGCCGTTGTGCGCGCCGGGGTCGAGCCTGACCTTGAGCGCATTCAGCACCGGTGCCGCGCCGAGCGCGCTCAGCTTGCGCAGCGGACTGCGGGTGAATTCCTCGCGCATCACGCCGCTGATGAAGCGCGCGAGCCCTTCCATTGACTTGAGCGCCACGTTGCCCGTGAACCCGTCGGTCACCACGACATCCACGTCGCCGGAGAAGATCTTGTCGCCCTCGACGAAGCCCGCGTAGTTGATCGGCGCGGCCGTGAGCCGCCGGTGCGCTTCCCGGATCTCCTCGGTGCCCTTGATGTCTTCCTCGCCGACGTTGAGCAGGCCGACGCGCGGGCGTTCCAGGCCGTGCAGGTCGGTCGCGATGACCGAACCCATGACCGCGAACTGCACCAGGTTGTCGGCGCTGCAGTCGGGGTTGGCGCCGAGGTCGAGCATCACGGTGTGGCCGTGCACGGCCGGGACGGCGGAAACGATCGCAGGCCGGTCGATGCCGGGGATCATGCCGAGCACGAAGCGCGCGGTCGCGAGCAGCGCGCCAGTGTTCCCGGCGGACACGCAGGCCGCCGCCTCGCCTCGCTCGACGAGGTTGATGGCGACACGCATCGAGGAATTCTTCTTGCGCCTCAGCGCGTCCTGCGGACGCTCGTCCATGGCCACCACTTCGCTGGCCTCGACGATCGAGCAGCGGCCGGGCATCGTGGGCCCGAGCAGCGGACGCAGCACGTCCTCGCGCCCGACCAGCACGATTTCCAGGTCCGGTGTTGCTGAAAGGACATCGAGCGCCGCGGGAACGGCGACCTCGGCGCCGTGGTCGCCGCTCATGGCGTCCACGGCGATGACGAGCCCGGCGGTCATGCTCGGGCGGCCAGGACTATTCCTGGCCGTCGTCGGCCGCCGGCTTCTCGATTACCCGCTTGCCGCGGTAGAAACCGTCGGGCGTGATGCGATGACGCAGGTGGGTCTCGCCGCTGGTACGGTCCACCGACAGCGCCGGCTTCGACAAGCCGTCGTGTGACCGGTGCATGCCACGCTTCGACGGCGACTTGCGGCTCTTCTGGACTGCCATGCTCTCTACTCCTGTGGCGGGTCAGCGCTCGCCCTTGCCGAGCAACTCCCGCAGGTTCTCAAAAGGTCTCTGCTTCTTCTCCGCCGTCGAAACCACTTCGACGGCGGTGCTGGCCGGTGCGGACTCGCCGCAACCTGCCTGGTCCTCGTGCATCGGCACCAGCGGCATGCAGAGCAACACCTGCTCCTCCACCAGGTCCGCCAGCACCAGCCGTTCCGCGTCACCCGTCACGGCCTCGTATCCGCCGGCCACCTGCTCGTCACCGTCCGGGACGATCATCAGCCGGGCCGTGTCATCGATACGGCATTCGCAGGGCCGCATGCATCGCTGGCAGGTGAGCAGCACGCTGCCCTTCACCCCCAGGTCGACCGTCGGCCGGCCCTCGAACCTGCCGAACTCCAGCACCGCACGCACGCGGGTACCGTCGAGCGCTCCCGCCTCGACCAACCGCGGCATCTGTGTAAGGCCAAGCTCACGCTCAAGCGCGGCCGAGCGGCCCGCCAGTTCGATCGCGTTGACCTGATCAGCCCTGGCTGCCGACATGGGCCGCGTATAATAGTGAGGCGCCCTCCCCATGTCAAAACGTAGCGAGCTTAAACCCTTGTTTTTCAAGGACCATAGCGCCGGCGAGTGCCCGGCATGACGACGGGGTCCCGGCCACGGCTGGTCCTCGCCTCGACTTCGCCCTATCGCCGCGCGTTGCTCGGGCGACTCGGCCTCGAATTCGAGTGTGTTTCACCCGCGACCAACGAGACTCCTCTTGCGGACGAATCGCCGCCAGCCCTCGCCGGCCGGCTCGCACGACTCAAGGCCGAATCGGTCGCGGCGACCCGGCCCGACGCGGTGACGATCGGCTCCGACCAGGTCGCCCTGCTCGGCGAACACGTGCTCGGCAAGCCCGGGACGGTCGAGCGCTGCATCGACCAGTTGCGCAGGTCGTCCGGCCGCGAATTGGTTTTTCTCACGGCGGTGCACGTGATCGGTGCAGGGATGGCGACCATCGACAGGCACGTGGACCGCACCGTGGTGCGGTTTCGAAAACTTGATGACGACGAGATCGCGCGCTACGTGTCGGCCGACAACCCGCTCGACTGCGCCGGCGGGTTCAAGGCCGAGTCGCTCGGCATATCGTTGTTCGAGCGGATCGAGTCGGACGACCCGACCGGGCTCACCGGTCTGCCCTTGATCTGGCTCTGCGGCGCGCTGCGCCGCGCGGGGATCCGGGTGCCTTGAGCAGCGCGTCGAGCACGGCGCCCAGCTCGTCGCCCAGCGGAGCGCTCACCTGCAGCGGCTCCTTCGAGCCGGGCCGTGTCACGCCGATCGACGCCGCGTGCAGGAACATGCGGTTCAGGCCGAATTTCCGCAGCTCGGCGTTCTTCTCCCGGTCGCCATACTTGTCGTCGCCCGCCACCGGGTGGCCGGCGTAGGCCGCGTGAACGCGGATCTGGTGCGTCTTGCCCGTGTCGATCGCGACTTCCATCAGGCTCGCGACGTTGCCGAAGAACTGCACCGGCCTGAAGGTGCTCACCGCGACCTGGCCTTGGCCGTGCCCACGGACCGCGACGTGGCGCTCACCGCCGCGCCGCTCGCCGGTCGCAAGCGCGAGCTCGATGCGTTTCTGCCCCAGGTTCCAGGTGCCGCAGACCAGCGTCAGGTACAGCTTCTCGGTCGTGCCGTCGCGCAACTGGGCGTGCAGGTCGCGCAGTGCCGCGCGCCGCTTGGCAACGATCAGGCAGCCGCTGGTGTCACGATCGAGGCGATGCACCAGGTCGAGTTCCCGCTCGTCGGGTCGGGCGGCGCGCAGGGCCTCGATGACCCCGTGTGAAGTGCCGCTGCCGCCGTGCACCGCGATTCCGGCCGGCTTGTTGAGTACCAGCAGATCCTTGTCCTCGTACAGGATCGAGGCGAGCAGCAGGTCCTGCAACGACTGGCTGGGCGGACGTGTCGCGCCGGCGCCCGGTTCGGGGCGACGTACCGGCGGAAGGCGGACGCGGTCGCCGGCCGCGAGCCGCTGGTCGGGCTTGGCACGCTTGCTGTTGACCCTGACTTCGCCCTTGCGCAGCAGCCGATACACGTGCGTGCGAGGTATGCCCTTCAGCACCCGCAGCAGGAAGTTGTCCAGGCGCTGCCCGTCGTCGCCCTCGCCCGCCTCGACGTACTGGACGCCGCCTCCCGGGGGCGGGGCTGGAGTCTCCGTCTTGTTGTTCTCGTAAGCCATTGATTCGCCGGCGTTCGCTTGCTAGAGTCCACGGTCGAAGCGCCGCCTGACCGCCGTTGCGGGCTGGCGGGCGCCAAACCCCGCGTTGCGACCACGGGCCCTAGGTTCCGTGGCGCGCGCATCTTAGTTGGTTCTGATGCCTCAGACCATCGCACTGCCGTGTACACGCGCAGGTACCGCAGCCCCGGCGGGCCCAGGACCAGCGCGAACCGCGGCGGGATCGGTGCCAGAGAACCAGGATTCGGTCGAACGCCAGCGCCTTGACGGGCGCTGGCGCGAAAGCAACAGCAAGATGAAAAAAGCCGCTGCAAGACCTCTCCGCGTGGATACCGCACCACCCGCCCGGGCGTTCACGGTCAATAACTCGTATTCAGCGAGGACCGATGAAAAGAATGCTCGTCAACGCAACACAGGAAGAGGAGTTGCGTGTAGCGCTGGTTGACGGCCAGCGGATCTATGACCTCGACATCGAGATCCCGTCGCGGGAAACCAAGAAGGCCAACGTCTACAAGGGCCGGATAACCCGGGTCGAACCCAGTCTCGAAGCGGCTTTCGTCGACTACGGCGCCGAGCGCCACGGCTTCCTGCCGTTGAAGGAAGTCGCCCGCGAATTCTTCAAGGCGCAGGAAGGCGACGGCAACGGTCGTCCCGGCATCCGCGAACTGATCCAGGAAGGCCAGGAAGTCATCGTCCAGGTCGAGAAAGAGGAACGCGGCAACAAGGGCGCGGCCCTCACGACCTTCGTCAGCCTGGCCGGGCGCTTCCTGGTCCTGATGCCGAACAATCCGCGCGCGGGCGGCGTTTCGCGCCGCATCGAGGGCGACGATCGCGACCAGCTGCGCGAAGCCATGGACAACCTGCAGATCCCCGAAGGCATGGGCGCCATCGTGCGCACCGCCGGCGTCGGACGCACGGCGGAGGAACTGCAGTGGGACGTCAACAACCTGGTGGACATCTGGAATGCGATCCAGCAGGCCACCGAGGGACGCCCCGCGCCGTTCCTGATCTACCAGGAGAGCAAGGCGATCCTGCGCGCATTGCGGGACTACCTGTCCGACGACATCGGTGAAATCCTGGTCGACAAGCAGGAGATCTTTGCCGAGGCGCAGGACTACATGCAGCGCTTCATGCCGGGCAACCTGCGCAAGCTCAAGTACTACGACGACCACGTCCCGCTGTTCACCCGCTACCAGATCGAGAGCCAGATCGAGTCGGCCTACTCGCACAAGGTGACGCTGCCCTCGGGCGGCAGCATCGTGATCGACCACACCGAGGCGCTGGTCTCCATCGACATCAACTCGGCGCGCAGCACGCGTGGCACGGACATCGAGACGACCGCCTGCAACACCAACCTGGAGGCCGCTGACGAAATCGCCCGCCAGATGCGCCTGCGCGACGTGGGCGGCCTGATCGTCATCGACTTCATCGACATGGAGTCGCAGAAGAACCAGCGCGCGGTCGAGGACCGGCTGCGGGACGCGGTCAAGCAGGACCGCGCGCGCATCCAGATCGGGCGGATTTCGCGCTTCGGCTTGCTGGAACTCTCGCGCCAGCGACTGCGTCCCTCGATCAGCGAGTCCACCAACATCACCTGCCCGCGCTGCAACGGCATGGGCGTGATCCGCAGCGTCGAGTCGCTGGCCCTGGCGATCCTGCGCCTGATCGGCGAGGAGGCGCGCAAGGACCGCACCGCCAAGGTCATCGCGCACCTGCCGGTGGACGTCGCAACCTACCTGATGAACGAGAAGCGCGACTGGCTTAACAACATCGAGAGCAAGAGCGAAGTGGACGTGATCCTCGTCCCCAACCGCTACCTTGAGACGCCCGCCTACGAGCTGCGCCGGGTTCGCGACGACGAGGCGGACATGCCGGAGTTCTCGGTGATCAGCCACCAGATGGCGGTGCAGCCGCAGATCGACCTCGATGCCATCGCGGCCGAGGAGAAGGCTGCGCCCCCGCCGATTCCCGCCGTCACGACCGTCGTGCCGAGCACGCCTGCGCCGCCCCCGGCCCCCGAACCGGTCGTCACGGTGCAGGCAGCGGTAGCCCCTGCCCCGCAACCTCAGTTCGGCCCGCGCGAAGGTGTACTGGTGCGCATGTGGCGCTGGCTGGTGGGCGACAAGCGCGCCCCAGAACCCGAAAAGAAGGAAGTGGCGCGGGGAAGTGAAGAGCTTGATCGTACGCGCGACCGCGGGCGTGACCGTAGTCGCTCGCGCGACCGTGATGATCGCGGACGCCGCGACGGCCGCCGTGAGGAGCGCGGACGTGACGAAAAGCGCGCGGACCGGGGTGATCGCGACCGGCGTCCAGGGCAACGCGATGGCCAGCGCGATGGCCAGCGCGACGGGCAGCGCGACGGGCAGCGCAACCAGCAGCGTGGCGACGAGCGCGGCCGCAGGGCCGAGGGGTCCCAGCAGGGCGGGCAGCGTGAGCGCCGCCCGGACGCACAGCCGCAGCAGCAACAGCGTCAACAGCCACCACAGCAACAGCCACCGCAGCAGCGCCCGGAGGCCGCAATGGCCGCGCAGGCCGCGGCTGCGCAGCCGGTGCGCACCGAGACCCAGGGACCGGCCGAAAGCCAGCGGCCCGAGCAGGGAGACCGGCCGGAGGGCGAGCGAAGCGAGCGTACCGGACGCCGGTCACGCCGCGGCGGACGTCGCCGTCGTCGCGAGCCCGGCGAGGCGTCGGCCAGCGGCGAGCCGCGCGGCGAAGTCACGGGATCCGGCGAACCACACGCCGCGCGGCCAGATATGCACGGCGCCGAAGTGCCCAATGGCGTGGCGGTGGCCGAGGCCCCGCGGCCTGGCGCGTTCGACTTCGAGCACCGGCCCGAGCCGGCGCGGTATGAGCCTCCCGCCCTCCCGGTCGTGAGGCCGCCACATGACATCCAGGAGTGGACGCCGGCGCCGCCCAACGATGCTACGCGGGAGGCGCCGCGCGACGAGCCATGAGGTCGTGCGGCGCAACACGCCGCGCTGCCGAGCATGACTCCAGCCCGCCGGGGAGGCCGATCCGGACCTCCCCGGCGGACGTCGCGCCGCGACTCAGCGCAGCAGCCCCATTTTCTGCAGCACAGAGTGCAGTTGCGTCCAGCGCTGCTCCAGCGCGCCGGTATAACCGACGGACATGCGCACCAGGCCGGGCCGGATACCCGCATCTTCCAGGTCGCGCTCCGACATCTCGCTGCTGGTGGACGCCGCCGAGCACGACATCAGCGTCTCGCTGAACCCCAGGCTTACGGCCATCAGGCCGAACTGGTGTTCATTCTGCAGCAGGCCCATGAATTCGAAGGCACGCTCGCGAGTCCCCAGGTCGAGCGCGAGGATTCCTCCCGCGCCGAAGTCCGGATGCGCCAGCCGCGCCAGCAGGCCGTGGTCAGGGTGGGTCGCGAGACCCGGATAGATCACCGGCAGGCCAAGCTCGTCGAGTCGCGACGCGATGCAAGCGGCCCGGCGGCTATGCTCCGCCATGCGCAGGCCCAGGTGCGGGAGTCGCAGGCTGACGTCGAACGCAACCTGCGGATCCATCGTCGGGCCCAGCAACATCAGCGAGCCCATGTGCAGGTCCATCAGCCGCATGACGAATTCAGTGCTGCCGCAGACCGCTCCGGCGATGTGGTCGCTCGCGCCGTTCATGAACTTGGTGAGGCTGTGCACCACGACGTCGGCGCCGTGCTGGATCGGCGCGATGATCAACGGCGTGAACGTGTTGTCCACCACCAGCATCGCGCCATGGCGGTGCGCGATGTCCGCGAGGCCCGGGATGTCGGCGACCCGCAGTGTCGGGTTGGACACTGACTCACAGTAGAGGACGCGGGTCCGCGGCGTGAACGCCCGTTCCACCGCCGCAAGATCCGAGACGTCCACGAAGGTCGTGGTCACTGCGGTCTTGGCAGGAAGGTAGTCGTGCAACAGCGCGAAGGTGCCGCCATAGACGGTGCGACTTGCGACCACGTGGTCACCGGTGTCGCAGAGCTGCATGACGGTGGCGGCGATGGCCGAAAGACCGCTCGCGGTGCAGTAGCCGGCCTGCGCGCCCTCGTAGGCGGCGATCTGGCGCCCGAGCACATAGACTGTCGGGTTGAAATGGCGCCCGTAGAGGTAGCACCCGCCCACGTCCGGCCCGAGGTTCCCCTGGAATATCTCGGGCATCGTCGTCGGGTTGATCACCGTGAACGTCGTGCTGGCCTCGACCGACATGTTCACGCCACCGTGCTCGCCGAATTCGTGGCGCAGGTTGGCGAAGGACTGGATCGGGTCGAACTTGTTCATAGCGGCCTCGCTGCCAGAGTGCGGTGGAATCCCAGGCGGTGAAACGGCCTCACCGCGCTCGCGCCGCGAGGCCATGCTCCGCCAGCCGCCGGTAAAGTGTCCTCTCGCTGATGCCAAGAGCCTCGGCCACGGCGCGGCGATTGCCATGATGCTCCTCGAGCACGTGTTCGAGCGACCCTCGGTCGAGGCCGGGCGCCGGGCGCCGGCCCGGCGTGCACTCGCCGGTACCGGTCGCTGCAGCAGAGCCGGGTGACACGACATCTTCAGGCAGGTGCCGGGCCCGGATGATGCCATCGAACGCGAGCAGGCTCGCACGCTCGATGACATTGCGCAGTTCGCGGACGTTGCCCGGATAGTCGTAGGCCAGCAATGCCCGTTGCGCATCGTCGGCCAGCGTAAAGGCCTGCCCCGGCCGGACACGCCCGAGCAGCGACTCGGCAAGCAGCAGGATGTCCTCGCGTCGCTCGCGCAGCGCCGGCATGCGGATCGGAAATGCGCTGAGGCGGTAGTACAGGTCGCTGCGAAATGTCCCCTCGCGAACCATGGCCCTGAGGTTCCTGTGAGTGGCCGCGACCAGCCGGCAGTCCGCGCGCAGCGGGGTTACGCCTCCAACGCGACGGTAGCTGCTGCTTTCGATGAGCCGCAACAGTTTCACCTGTTGGGAAAGTGAGATGTCGCCAATCTCGTCGAGGAACAGCGTGCCACCGCTGGCCGCTTCGACCAGCCCGGTCTTGCGCGAACTCGCCCCGGTAAACGCGCCTTTCTCGTGCCCGAACATCTCGCTCTCGAACAGGGTCTCCGTGAGGCCCGAGCAATCCACCGCCACCAGCGGCGCGGCGGCGCGCCGACTGCTTTCGTGGACCAGTCGCGCCACCAGTTCCTTGCCGGTACCTGTTTCGCCCAGCAGCAGCACCGAGGTGTCAGTCGGCGCCACCAGCGCCGCGAGTTCCAGCATCTGGCGGAAAAGTTCCGACCGTCCGATCAACCCGTCCGTCGCAGCGGCCGCCCGCGCGGTAGGCAGCGATTCCATCCGCTCGACGAAGTACCGGACTTCGCCACTGGCGTCGCGTACCGGCGTCAGCTCGACCTGGACGTGCTCGTCGCCGCGTGGCGTATGGTGGATGTGAAGCACGCGCTCGGTGCGGCGCGACGCCAGTGCATTGCGGCGCGGGCAGGATTCCCCCGCCTCATCGCAGGGCCTCGCATAGTGATGCGAGACTTCGTAGCAGCGGCGGCCGACCAGCGACTGCCGCGCGCCGTACACTTCCCGATAGGCCTTGTTCGCAGCGAGGATCCGGTAGTCGAGATCGACCAGTATGCGTGGCTCGGCGAGGCCCTCGATGAACGAGGTCAGTTCCGGCAGCAACTCGCTTCCAACCCGCCTCATGCGTCTCTCCCCCGGCCTGGACCGCACACTAACTGCCACACATTCTGCCAATGGCAGCTGTCGCGCTGACAGTAATCATGACCCGATGTCGATCATGGAACGATAATCATATGTTTTTATTGGATTTGCCTGCAACACAAGACGTGGCACGCCATGTGCAGCAGTACCGTCATGACTCCGCCAGGACCCTGCCTGACCAGACTCTGGCGTGACCGCACTGGCCGCCACGTGACGATCGTCGTGGTCGCGAAGGTCTTCCTGCTGGCGGTGATCTGGTGGGCCTTCATCAGGGACGGCCAGCCCGATCCCGACGCCAGCGACGTGGCTGCAGCCGTCCTCCAAGCCTCACCCCAGGCCGCCTCAGCCGCTCCGGAGTCCGCAAGATGATCAGCGATACCCTCGTCGACCTGTCGCGCCTGCAGTTCGCCGCGACCGCCATGTACCACTTCCTGTTCGTGCCGCTGACGCTCGGCATGGTGTGGCTGCTGGTCATCATGGAGAGCGTCTACGTGATGACCGGCAAGCAGGTCTACAAGGACATGACCAAGTTCTGGGGCAAGTTGTTCGGCATCAACTTCGCCATGGGCATCGCCACCGGCCTGACGCTCGAATTCCAGTTCGGCACCAACTGGGCCTACTACTCCCACTACGTGGGCGACATCTTTGGTGTGCCGCTCGCCGTCGAGGGACTGATGGCTTTCTTCCTCGAATCGACATTCGTCGGCCTGTTCTTCTTCGGGTGGGACCGACTGTCGAAGCCCGGGCACCTGATGGTGACGATCCTGCTGGCCATCGGCAGCAATCTATCCGCGCTGTGGATCCTGATCGCCAACGGCTGGATGCAGGATCCCGTCGGGGCCACCTTCAACTACGAAACGATGCGCATGGAACTCGTCGACTTCTGGTCGGTGGTGTTCAATCCGACGGCCCAGGCGAAATTCGTGCACACGGTAAGCGCCGGATACGTGACTGGTTCCGTGTTCGTGCTGGCCATTTCGTCCTGGTACCTGCTGAAGGGAAGGAACATCGAGTTCGCCAGGCGCTCATTTCGTATCGCAGCTGCTTTCGGGCTGGCCTCGGCCGCCTCGGTAATCGTGCTCGGCGACCAGTCCGGCTATACCGTCACCGAGTCCCAGCAGACCAAGCTCGCGGCGATGGAAGCGATGTGGCACACGGAGCCGGCACCGGCCGCGCTCACCCTTTTCGCGATCCCGAACCAGCGCGAGATGCGCAACGACTACGAGATCTCCATCCCCTACCTGATGGGATTGATCGGAACGCGCTCGACCACCAAGGTGATTCCGGGAATCGTCGAAATCAAGGTGAAGAATCGCGAGCGCATCGTCTCCGGCATCGAGGCCGTGACCGCACTCGAGGCGCTGCGCGCAGACCCGGCGGACCAGGCCGCGCGCTCGGCCTTCGAGGAACGCAAGGCCGACCTCGGATTCGGCCTGTTGCTGAAGAAGTACACCACCGACGTGCGACAGGCGACGCCCGCGATGATCGACCAGGCCGCGGCCGACACCATCCCCCGGGTCGCACCGGTTTTCTGGGGATTCCGTGTCATGATCGGACTGGGATTCGCGCTGCTCGCACTATTTTCTGCCGCGTTCTATTACACGTTGCGAGGCGACTTCGCGAACAAGCGCTGGCTGCTCTGGTCCGCACTGCTGTCCCTGCCTGCTCCCTGGATTGCGGCGGAACTCGGCTGGTTCGTGGCCGAGTACGGCCGCCAGCCATGGACCATCTACGGCGTGCTTCCCACGCACTTGTCGGTCTCTACCTTGTCAATCGGCAACCTCCATGGATCGCTGATCGGCTTCCTGGTCTTCTACACGCTGCTCGCCGTCGCAGACGTCCTGCTGATGACCCGCTTTGCCCGCCAGGGACCCGGCTCGCTCGGTACCGGCCGTTACGACCGAGAACCGCTTCGCGGCTGAGGGACATTCGCCATGCTCGACTATGAAACGCTGAGGTTCACCTGGTGGCTGCTGGTCGGGGTGCTGCTGATCGGCTTCGCCGTGATGGATGGCCATGACATGGGCGTCGGAACGCTGCTGCCTTTTGTCGGCCGCAGCGACGTCGAGCGCCGCGTGGTCATCAACACCGTAGGACCGCACTGGGATGGCAACCAGGTCTGGTTCATCACCGCCGGCGGCGCCGTGTTCGCCGCCTGGCCGCTGGTCTACGCAGCCGCATTCTCAGGCTTCTACTGGGCGATGCTTGCCGTGCTTTGGGCCCTGTTCCTCCGGCCGACGGGATTCGACTTTCGCAGCAAGCTCGAGAATCCGCGTTGGCGGTCGGGCTGGGACTGGGGCCTCTTTATCGGCAGTGCCGTGCCGCCCCTGATCTTCGGCGTGGCATTCGGCAACCTGCTGCAGGGCGTCCCGTTTCACTTCGATGCCACGTTGCGGCCGAATTACACCGGCACGTTCTGGCAATTGCTGAATCCGTTCGCGCTGCTCTGTGGTGTCGTGAGCCTCTCGATGATCACGTTCCACGGCGCGAACTACCTGATGCACCGGACCGAGGGTGACATCTACCGCCGGGCCCGTACCGCATCGCTGGTCTTCGGCCTGCTGCTGCTGGCGACCTTCGCGCTGGCCGGCGTATGGGTGGGCAACGGGATCGGAGGGTACCTGATCACCTCAGGCGCCGATCCGTCGGGCCTGTCCAACCCGCTTGCCAAGACCGTCCTGGCCTACCCGGGTGCGTGGCTGAACAACTATTCGCGCTGGCCTCTCACGATGCTGGTACCGACCGCTGGATTCGTCGGCACGCTGGCGGGCTTGCTGCTGGCGCGACGCGGCTGGACGCTGGCCGCATTCATCGCCTCCTCGGTCGCGATGACGGGCGTGATCGGCACAGCTGCAGTCTCGATGTTCCCGTTCGTCATGCCATCGAGTTCGGAACCGAACTCCAGCCTTACGGCATGGGACGCGACCTCGAGCCAACTGACGCTCGCCCTGATGTTCTGGGCGGTCATCCTGTTCATGCCCCTGATCATTTTCTACACGCGCTGGGCATACGGCGTGATGTCCGGCAAGGTCACTGCCGCCTACGTGCAGGCCAACCAGCGCGGCACCTACTGAGAGAGGAGTTTTCATGTGGTACTTCACCTGGGTACTCGGAGTCGGATTTGCGGTCCTGCTCGCGATCCTGAACGCGATGTGGGGCGAACTCGCCGAGGACCGGCGGGACGCCGAAGTCGGCTGACCGATACCGACACATGGCAGGCCATGCACAACTTCCGGCAGATTTTTGACCCGGCCAGCTGCGCCTTCACTTACCTGCTGGGCGACAACAGGTCCGGCCAGGCGGTCGTGATCGACCCGGGCGACGACGCAGCCACCATGCCCCTGCTGGCAATGCTGGCCGAGCTCGACCTGAAACTGCGCTACGTACTGCAGACCCACGTGCACGATTCCGCACCGGACGATGCTGCGCACCTCGCCGAGCGCACCGGCGCGCGGGTCGTGGCAGGCGCGGGCCGCGCCAGCAAGGGTGTCCAGCACGACGAGAAGATCGTCTTCGGCAACGATACGATACGGGTCATCGGCACGCCGGGACACACGCCCTGCTCGGTCTCGTACCTGTGGAACGACCGCGTTTTCACCGGCGATACGCTGCTGATTGACAACTGCGGACGCACCGACTTGTGCGGCGCGGACGCAGGCGCGCTCTACGACAGCATCACCCGGCAGCTTTTCGCGCTGCCGGGAGAAACGCTCGTGTTCCCGGGCCACGACCGTCGCGGCCGGACAGTCTCGACGATCGCCGAGCAGCGCGAGCGCAATCCCTCGATCGCCGGCCTCAGCCGGGACGAATTCATCACCCTGAGGTACCAGACATGAAGATCGCCGTCACCAGCCAGAACCGCAAGGATATAACGCAGCACGCCGGGCGCTGCCGGAACTTCCGCGTCTTCGACGTGGTCGATGGCCGGGTCACCGGCCAGTCACTGCGGGAGCTGCCGAAAGAGGCATCGTTTCACGACAGCCTGCCGCACGCGCCGCACCCGCTCGATGACGTAAACCTGTTGATCGCGGGCGGCATGGGCCAGGGCCTGCAGTCCCGGCTGGCGCGCAAGGGGATCGCATCGCTGGTGACCAGCGAAACCGACCCGGAACGCGCGGTGCAGCTGTGGCTCGCGGGCTCATTGCCACAGGCCGCGGCGCATTCCCACTCGGCCAGTCACGAACACCACCACGAACACGATCACGACGGCGATTGCGGCAACTGCGGCTGCGGCTGACGAGCAACATTCAAGCAGGAGACGGACCATGAGCAATGAAGGCCTTCACGAAGCGGCCGGCGACCTCAGCGAGGCCACCATCGACATGCATCGCGCGATCACCTCGCTGATCGAAGAACTCGAGGCGGTGGACTGGTACCAGCAGCGCGTCGACGCCTGCAAGTGTCCGGAACTGAAGGCAATACTGGCCCACAATCGCGACGAGGAGAAAGAGCACGCGGCCATGGTGCTCGAGTGGATACGCCGCAAGGACGGCGCATTTTCGAAAGAGCTCAAGGACTATCTATTCACGAAAGACCCGATCGCGCACCCCTAGCACCCATCGATGGCGGGGCGATCAGCGTCGCTCCGTCGCCCGAGAATGGAGTTCCTGCAGCAGGCCGATCGAGGCTTCCTCGGCAAGGTCCAGCACGCGCTCGAATCCCACCGCCCCGCCGTAGTACGGATCCGGTACGTCGTCCTCCGCGATTGCCGGAGCGAACTCCAGTAACAGTCGCACGCGGCTCCTGTACTGCTCCGGACTGCGATCGAGCAGGATCTCGCGGTTCAGCCGGTCCATCGCCACCAGCAGGTCAAAGCGCTGGAAATCCGCCTGCTCGAGCTTTCGCGCCCGCAAGGCCGCGATGTCGATGCCGCGCCGCGCAGCGGCCGCGACCGCACGTTCATCCGGCGGGTCGCCCACGTGGTAGTCGTGCGTGCCCGCGGAATCGATCTCGACGTCCATTCCGGGCGCGCGCTCCGCGACCAGCCGGCGAAACACCCCCTCTGCGGTCGGCGACCTGCAGATATTGCCCATGCAGACGAACAGCACTTTCATGTCTACGCCCCGAGCTTGTCGTCAGTCGTTGCCAGTGCCGGCGATGGCGGCTATACGCAGCGCGCCGGCCGCCATTTCGAAGGACCGCAGCCGCGCGGCATGATCGAACAGGTTTGCGGTCAGCATCAGCTCATCGGGCCGGTGCCGCGCGACGAAGTCCGCCACGCCCCGCTTGACCGTCGTCGGCGCGCCAACCACCGCGCACGCCAGTGCCCGGTCGACGCCTGCCAGTTCCTCGGGTGTACTCACCGCCGCGATGTCATCGACCGGCGGCTGCACGAGCCCGGGCCGGCCGCGACGGAGATTGATGAACCCCAGTTGCTGTGTCGTGAAGAGTCTGCGCGCCTCCACGTCACTGTCCGCGACGACGACGTTCAGCGCCAGCATCACGTGCGGCTGCTCCAGGCGTGGCGAGGGCCGGAACGTCCCGCGATAGGTGGCGAGCGCCGGCTCCAGCATCTCCGGCGCAAAGTGCGACGCGAACGCGTAGGGCAGTCCCAGCCTTGCGGCAAGCTGCGCGCCGAACATGCTGGAGCCCAGGATCCACGCTTCCACCTCGACTCCGGCCCCGGGTACCGCGCGCACCGCCTGGCCTGGCTGCACCGGCTCGAAATACTGCAACAGCTCGATCACGTCGGCTGGAAACTCTTCCGCGCCCTGGTAGTAACGGCGCAGCGCGCGTGCTGCAGCCTGGTCAGTGCCCGGTGCACGCCCCAGCCCGAGGTCGATCCTGCCGGGAAACAGCGAACCCAGGGTCCCGAACTGTTCCGCGACCTGGAGCGGTGCGTGGTTCGGCAGCATGATGCCTCCGGCGCCCACGCGCAGCGTCGTCGTCGCGCCGGCCACGTGCCCGATCAGCACCGATGTCGCAGCGCTGGCGATGCCGGGCATGTTGTGGTGTTCCGCGAGCCAGTAGCGCCTGTAGCCTGCCCGTTCAGCGAGCCGCGCGAGTTCGACCATGTTCGCGAACGCGCGGCGCGCGTCACTGCCCTCGGCGACCGGCGCCAGGTCGAGGATCGAAATTGGAATCATGCTGTGGACCTGACCTGCCGGCGACGTCGCGCGATTCTGAAGCATCCGACCGGCAGCTAGTAAACCCATGGCACCAGCCGCCTGGTGCGGCCTGCGTAGGCCGAATAGCGCTCACCAAGCGCCTGGACGAGCGCCGCCTCCTCCACGTGGATTCGCCGCATGAATGCCAACGCAATCGGCAGCGTCGCCACTGCAAGCGATACCCAGTTTCCGAGGCAGGTACCGAAGCCCAGGAACGCCAGCAAGGCTCCGGTATACGAGGGATGGCGAACGACCCGGTACGGGCCAGACTCCACCACCCGGTGATCTTCCGCGATCGCGACATCGACGGTGAAGAAGCGGCCAAGGTAGATGATCGCGTACCAGCGCAGCGCCAGGCCCGCCAGGAAGATCAGCACTCCCGGCACGTACCAGCCCTGGAGCAATCGCGATTCGAACTGCGGCAATGTCCTGGCCGCAACGACAGCAAGTGCGATGCTCGCGAGGATCACCATCCACAGCAGGCGCAGCGACGATCGGTCCGTCGCCCGCGACGGCGAGCTCGAACGCTTGAAGAGCCCGAGCGCCACCTCGGACAACCCGTAGCAGATCCCGAGCATTTCAGCAGATGGCAGGTGCATCCGGCCCTCGCACGCAATCGGCAGCAGACGCCGGGTCAACTCGGCATGAGTACCGGACCGCCCTTGGCCTCGGCACGCTGGTAGGCCGGCCGCCCCCTGATCCTCGCAAGGTATTCGCGCAGTTTCGGGCATTCACCGAGGCCTTCGGCACGCGACAGCAGCGCCTCGATTGCGAAGCTCATCTGGAAGTCCGCCATCGAAAGAGCATCACCCGCAAACCAGCGGTTCTTCGACAGGTGATCCTCGATGAACGCCGTGGACGCCTGGAGGTTCGGATCGATGAACTGCTGCTGGACCTTGCCGCACATGGCACGCGCGATCGGCCTCGCGAAAAACGGCATGGGCTGCTTCGGAATCGACGAGAACACGAGCTTCATCACCAGCCAGTTCATCAGCGAGCCTTCCGCGTAGTGCATCCAGTAGCGGCACTGGCGACGTTCCGCAGTGCCGGCAGGCGGGTCCAGCCTTCCCAGTTCACCGCCAGCCGTCGCCGCGTATTTCTCGACCAGGTACTCGATGATCGCGCCGGATTCCGCGACCACCACGCCATCGTCGGTGATCACCGGCGACTTGCCGAGCGGGTGTGTCGCCTTCAGTTCCGGCGGCGCGAGCCGCGTGGCCGGATTGCGCCTGTACACCTTGAGCTGGTACGGAACGCCGAGTTCCTCGAGCAGCCACAGGATGCGTTGCGAACGCGACGTTTCCAGGTGGTGGACGATCAGCATGGCCGTTCAGCCGCGAAGAGCGTTCATGGAATGACGCCACAGACCATGCGGGCACCGCCTCCACCCAGCGGCGCGGGATGGTCGGAGTGGTTGTCGCCTCCAACGTGCACCATCAGCGAATGGCCGGGCAGGTCGCTGAGCTTGAGCCGCGGCGCCAGCACCGGCTGGTCGGCTACGCCATCGGCGCTGACAAACAGGGCCGGCAGGTCACCGAGGTGCCCTTCGCCCCACGGATAGCCGTGCTGGCCCGTCTTCGCCGGGTCGTAGTGCCCGCCTGCAGCCAGCGCAGGCACCGCCTTGCCGTCCTTCTCGGCCGGCATGCAACTGCCATTTTCATGGACGTGAAAACCGTGCAGGCCCGGCGGCAGGCCCTTCAACCCAGGGGTGAACACCAGCCCGTATTTCGATTCCGTCACGGTCACCGTCCCAGCGCTCTCGCCGATGCCTTTGGCATCGACGAAATTCATCCTGATGGCCAGGCTGTCGTCAGCCATTGAACTCAAGGGGATCACGAGCAGGACCGCGAGCAGGGACAGGGTTTTCATGGGTTCGCTCCAGGTATGGCAACACTGACACGATAACCCGATTGTACCGGCCCGGCGCCGCGGCCCTGCTAAAATTCCCGCATTCGATGCCACGCGGCTGGATTCATGCGCAATAGTCCTGGTCGATCGGCCCTGGTTCTCGCAGCGACGCTCGCCCTGGTGACCTGCGCGGTCATCGGCTACGCCTTGCTGGGACCGCCCAGGCTCGGCAGCCCCAGGATGTTGTTCGCATCACTGTTCGGCAATGGCGCAACGACTCCCTCGCCGGCCGAAGTCGCCAGGCACCTTCGAGCCGCACCGGGATTCGAGGTCGACCTGTACGCGGGGGACATCCCGCTGGCGCGGTGGCTGCTGCTCACCGCCGCCGGCGACCTCATCGTTGCCCGCACCCGCGGCGACGAGGTGATGCTGCTCGACCGCGACCGGGACGGCGACGGACATCCGGACAGCCGTCGTGTATTGCTCACCAGCCTGGACCGGCCGCACGGACTTGCGATACGCGATGGCTGGCTCTATGTGGCCGAGAAGACTGCAGTCGGCCGCATACGCTTCGACCAGCAGACAGCCACCACGTCGGGTGCCTACCAGCGCATCATCACCGGCCTCACCGGTGACGGCAATCACGTTACCCGGACAATCGCATTCGGCCCCGACGGCAAGTTGTATCTTTCGCAGGGCTCGACCTGCAATGTCTGCGAGGAAAAGGACCGGCGCCGCGCGACGATGATGCGCTTCGAGCCTGACGGCTCGCAGGGCGAGATCTACGCGACCGGTTTGCGCAACAGCGTCGGCTTCGACTGGGCACCCTGGGACGGCTCGCTGTACGCCACCGAGAACGGCCGCGACCTGCTCGGCGACGACTTCCCGCCCGACGAATTGAACCGCATCGAGCGCGGCGCGTTCTACGGCTGGCCCTATGTGAACGGGTTCAACGTGCTCGATCCCGACCTCGGACGCGGGCACGAAGCGCTGCTCACGACGTCGAAGCCGCCCGCGCACGGATTCCGCGCGCACAACGCCCCGCTCGGCCTCGCCTTCCTGCGCTCATCCGCCAGGCCGCCGGCATACGAGCGGGCGGCGGTCGCGGCCTTGCACGGCTCCTGGAACCGCTCGGTGCTCGATGGTTACAAGGTGGTGTCACTGCACTGGGCCGACGACGGTTCGATCGAAGAACGCGATTTCCTCACCGGCTTCCTCAACGACTCGGGCGTGATCGGTCGCCCCGCCGGCGTCACCGAGGGGCCGGACGGGTCCGTGTATGTCGCGGACGACTACGCCGGCGCGATCTACCGCGTGGTACCGGCTGGCGGTCGTTGACAACCGCCGCGCGCCCTAACGCGACCGCAGCCAGCAACGCGACAACGCTCGGTAGTCATGGCTAGCAGCAGGTTCGTCTACTCCACCGGCCAAGGCAGGCTCTGTCCCGAGTGCGCTCGCCCGGTGACTGATTGCCGCTGCAGGCGCAGCAAGCCGGCGCACCTGGCGCCGCCGACCGCAACCAGCGGCGATGGCGTCGTGCGGGTGGGGCGCGAGACCAAGGGGCGCAAGGGCAAGGGCGTCACCGTCGTCACCGGCCTGCCGCTTGCCGGCGCAGCACTCGCGGAACTCGCCACGCGCCTCAAGAAAAGGTGCGGGTCGGGCGGCACCGTGCACGAAGGCGTGATCGAGATCCAGGGCGACCACCGCGACGCACTCGTCGCAGAACTCGGCAGGCTGGGCTTCACGGTGCGACGCTCCGGAGGTTGAGCACGGGACCCTGGCATGTCGAAACCGTTTACAAGCTCGACCCCCACGAGATGCGTCTATCTCAACTATGATCCACATGTTACTGTTTTAAATGCATAATTTATTTCTGGCTCGGATCTTGCTTCTCCCCCCCACGCCCGATGAATTCACCGGGCAACAGGCCGATTGACATACCGGGGAAGTAAAAATGAACTCAAGGATCTTTGGACTGCTTGCGCTGGGCGTGCTGTCTGGCGCCGCCAATGCCGACGTCATCACGCTCGATTTCGAGGGGATCGGTAATTACAACCCAGTGGGCAACTACTACAACGGTAGTGGCGGACCAAACTACGGCGTCTCGTTCTCGCCGGCGACCCTGGCACTGGTCGATCTCGACGCGGGCGGCGATGGAAATTTTGCCAATGAACCCTCGCCGAACACTGTGATGTTCTTCCTGGAGGCCGACAACGCGATCCTGGACTTTGCGACTGGATTCGACACCGGATTTTCGTTCTATTACTCATCCTCGACCGAAGCGGCGGTCACGATCTGGAGCGATGTCGGCGGCACCGGCACGCTTCTCGGCACGTTGAACCTGCTGGCGCAGGGATTTGACAACTGCTCCGGGGACCCGAACGGCGATTTCTGCAACTGGACCGCCGTGGGCGTGACATTCGAGGGGACTGCGCGCTCGATCAACTTCGGCGGCACTGCGAACTACACCGGGTACGACAACATCACCTTCGGCTCGGAAATTCCGGGCGGCGGCACGGAGGCGCCTGAACCAGCCTCGCTCGCGCTACTCGGACTCGGCCTCGCAGGCCTGGGCCTGGTCCGGCGCCGCAAGGCATAGACAGCTGCCTCCACCCGGCAAGGAGCCCGTCCCGGCGACGGGCTTCTTGCTTCTTGCTTCGTGCCCAGGCCGTGGGTGCGTCGCGTGCGTCGTCTTCCATCGAAGACTGCCGACAGCCGCGCTGCAATATCGATTCTGGTCAGTTAGTGTAGTCGCAGCTGCAGCGCGCCTCGGCAGCGTCTCACCCGATGCGAGCAAATCCAACAATCCGCCTGAACAAGTACCTCGGTGAATCGGGTACCTGTTCGCGACGTGAAGCCGACCAGTGGATCGACGCCGGCCGCGTGACGGTCAATGGACAGGTTGCGGTGCTCGGCACCCAGGTGGCCGAGGGCGACGTGGTGCTGGTGGATGGCCAGCCGCTTCCGCAACGACCGACGCGGGTATACCTCGCGCTCAACAAGCCGGTCGGCATCGAGTGCACCACCGACCGCGAGGTGGCCGGCAATATCGTCGACTTCGTCGCGCACCGCGAACGCATTTTCCCGATCGGCCGGCTGGACAAGGACTCCGAAGGCTTGATCCTGCTCACCAACGACGGTGACGTCGTCAACACCGTGTTGCGTGCCGAGCACGAGCACGAGAAGGAATACGTGGTGGCGGTGGACCGGCCCCTCACGCCGGAATTCCTCGCCGGCATGGCGCGCGGTGTGCCTGTGCTCGACACGGTCACCAATCCATGCCGCCTGACGCAGGTCGGACGCAACACCTTCCGCATCGTCCTTACGCAGGGCCTGAACCGCCAGATCCGGCGCATGTGCGAACATTTCGACTACACCGTACGCGGGCTGCAGCGGGTGCGCGTCATGCACGTCAGGCTCGGTGACCTGCCGCTCGGCCGCTGGCGCAACCTGACGCCCGAGGAGATCCGGGGACTGGTGAAACCAAAGAAGACACTGGGGCTGCGGACGCGCCACCCGTCGACGACCGGCAAGTGAACCAACGACCGGGCCGACCCGCGGCGGCGGGCAGCCGCCGGCCGTTTCAACCGTTGCCGGGCGGCTCGCGCAGCGAGCGCTTGTGAGCCAGGTCGAGGTACAGGTTGTAGCCGGCCACGCCCGCGGGAAAAAGGTTGGAGAGGATGCCGACCGAGTCGTTCTTGCCGAAGATGAAATAGGAGAGCAGCAGCAGGCTGCCCGAGATGCTCATGAACCAGAACACCGTCGGCACCACCGGCTTGCCGTGGGCCCTGGAATACGCCATCTGCACGAACCACCGGCCTGCGAACAGCGCCACGCCGAGGTAGCCGACCAGTTTCCACGGCGTGACGGTGATGCCGAACGCCGTGTGCAGGACCTCGTTCATTTCGATTCTCCAGCAGACTCGACGCCCTGCCCGGCCGCGAACGCCCGGGCCCGTTGCAGGTCAATTTCCGTATCCACGCCGAGGCCGGGGGGCTCACAACAGGTTCCGACCAGGATCCTCATCCCGTGCTGCAGCGCGCGCAGCTGCTCGAGTTTCTCGCGCTGCTCGAGACTCGACGGCGGCAGGCCCGTGATACGGCGCAACGCACCGACTCGATAGGCATAGATGCCGACATGGCGCCGCGCGCCGTCGAATGCCTGCTCCACACCTGCAGCGCCCGCCGCGGAATCGCGTGCACATGGAATCGGGGCACGGCTGAAATACAGCGCCGCGCCATCGTCCGACGCGACCACCTTGACCACGTTCGGGTCGTTGAACTCCGCCAGCGAACGGATCGGAGTCGCCAGCGTTGCAATCCCGGCCGTCGTGTCATCCTGCAGCAATGCGGCCGCCTGCTCGATCAACGCAGGCGGCATGAACGGCTCGTCGCCCTGCACGTTGACGACCACGGCGCCTTCATCCCAGCCAAGCGCCGCCGCAACCGCCGCCACGCGGTCGGTGCCGGACGGCAGGTCCGGATCGGTCATCATCGCGACCACCCTGCTCGTGTCACCGGGATCGCGAACCGCCGCCGCGATCCGCAGGTCGTCGGTCGCGACCACGACCCGCTCCGCGCCGCTGGCGCAGGCCTGTTCGACGACCCGCTGGATCATCGCGCGGCCGCCGATGTCGAGCAGCGGCTTTCCCGGCAACCTCGTCGAGGCGTAGCGCGACGGTATGACCACGTGGAAATGCACGGTCAGTCCTTCAGCAGCGAGTCGTCCATCGCAAGCCGCGTTGCCTCGTCTTCCAGCATCACCGGGATCCCGTCCCTGACCGGAAACGACAGGCGGTCGGCGCGGCAGACCAGGCACGGCACGTCACGGTGCCACTGCAGTGGCCCCTTGCACACGGGGCAGGCGAGTATGTCGAGCAGCTTGCTATCCAAGGTTGACTCCGGCGCCGGTCAGTTCGGCGCGTTCCAGGACGAGGGTCAGCAGGTCGCGTGCGGTTGCACGCTCCATGCCCAGGACGAACTCCACGTACCACCAGTCGGACCGGGCATTCCCGAGGCATTTTACGGCATCCTTTTCCGTCATCAGGACCGTCGCACCCTCGGGCAATGACGACGCCAGCGGGTCGATCGCGGCGTGGTCTGGCAGCGGGTGCGCGATGACGTCCAGTCCGGTCGCCTGCAGCGCGTCGAAGAACGCCTGCGGGTTGCCCACGCCCGCCACCGCATGCACGCGTCGGCCGCGAAATTGCGCCAGTTCCCTGCGCTCACCGGTCCGCAGGTTGACGGCATCCCCGGGTGACAGCCTCGCCTCGGCCACGAAAGGTTGGTCCGGCTGCACGCGCGACACGCCGGACGGGCCTCGCCAGGCCAGCACGACTGCATCGGCGCGCTCGAGCCAGCCTGCCGGCTCGCGCAGCGGTCCGGCGGGCAGCAGGCAGCCGTTGCCGAAGCCGCGCGCAGCATCCACCACGACAATCTCGAAGTCACGACCGAGCCTCAGGTGCTGCAGGCCGTCGTCGGCGACCACGATGTCCGCGCCCCGTTCCTCCGCCAGGCGCGCCGCGGCGGCCCGGTCTGCGCCGATCACGACCACGTGCGCGCCGTTGCGGGCGTGCAGCAGCGCCTCGTCACCGACCTCGACCGGGTCGTCCCCCAGCGCGACCGTGCGCGGGCTGCCGCGATGGAGGGCCCCGTAACCGCGCAGTACGACGCCGACACGGTGCCCTCGCTGCGCGAGTTCGCGCACCAGCCACTCAGCTACCGGCGTCTTGCCGGTGCCGCCGACACTGAGGTTGCCGACCACCACCACCGGCACGCCGATCCACACACGCCGCAGGACGCCGATTCGATACAGCCCGCTGCGCACGCGTACCAGCAGCCCGAAGATCCACGACAGCGGCCACAGTGGAAGGCTTTGCCACGCAGGGCCGTACCAAAACTGCTGCAGTCGCGCGCCTGAGCTCATTCGTTGAACTGCATGCGGTACAACACCGCATATTGACCGTCCCGGGCCAGCAACTCCTCGTGGGTTCCGGTCTCGATCACCCTGCCGCCGTCCATGACCAGGATCCGGCTGGCCTTCTCGACCGTGGACAGGCGGTGCGCGATCACCAGCGTGGTGCGATCCTGCATCAGCATCTCGAGCTGCTCCTGGATCTGGCGCTCGAGCTCGGTATCGAGTGCCGAGGTCGCCTCGTCCAGTATCAGCACCGGCGTGTTGCGCAGCATCGCGCGCGCGATGGCGATGCGCTGCCGTTGCCCGCCGGAAAGCAGGATGCCGCGGTCGCCCACCTCGGTATCGAGCCCCGCCGGCAGCGAGTCGGTGAACTCGGTGACCCGCGCCGAGACCGCCGCCGCCTCGATCTCCGCGTCGCTGGCGGGAAAGCCGAAGGCGATGTTGCGCCGCACCGTGTCGTTGAACAGCACCACGTCCTGGCTCACCAGGCTCACCTGCGCGCGCAACTCGGCAAGTCCGTACTCGCGGACGTCGTGGCCGTCGAGCAGCACGCTGCCGGAGGCAACGTCGTAGAACCGCGGCAGCATGTTCACCACCGTGGACTTGCCGCTGCCGGACCGACCGACGATGGCCAGGGTCTCGCCGGCACGCACGCTGAAGCTGACTGCCGACAGCACGTCGCTCGCCCCGGCCGCGTAGCGGAACGTCACGTGGCGAAACTCGACGTCGCCACGGGCGCGCTTGATCGGCCGACTGCCGCCCGGGTCCTCGTGCGGGGTATCGATGATCTCGAAGATGCTCTGTGCCGCCGCGATGCCCTGCTGCAGCGGCCCTGCGACGTTGACGATCCGGCGCAGCGGCGCAGAGACCAGGCCCAGCGCGGCGATGAACGAGGTGAAGTCGCCGACCGTCATGTTGCCCTTGATCGCATCGCTGGTGGCGGCGTAGAGCACGCCCGCCATCGCGCTGGCCGCGATCAGCATCACGATCGGATTGCTGAGGCCCTTGGTCAGCATCAACCGCATGTAGGAACGCCGGTTGTGCTCGATCACCTCTTCGAACAACTCGGTCTCGTACGCCTGGGCGTTGAACACTCGAACCACGCGCGGCGCCTCGATCGCTTCCTTGGCGACGCGCGTGACCTCGCCCATGGAGTTCTGGATGCGGCGGCTGTAGCGCCGGAACAGCTGGTTTACGCGGCGGATCATGAACGCGATCAGCGGCCCGACCGTGAGGCTGATCAGCGTCAGCTTGGGGTTCTGCCACACCAGGTATCCGACCAGCCCGAATATCGTCAGCGTGTCGCGGATGAACACCGTGATCGAGTCGGTGGTCGACTGGGCCACCTGCTCGGTGTTGTAGGTGAGCCGCGACAGCAGCGCGCCAGACGCCTCGCGGTCGAAGAAACTGATCGGCAGGTGCAGGTAGCTGTCGAACAGTTGCGCGCGCATCTTCTTGACGATGTGCCGGCCCACGTGGCCGGGGCCGTAGGTCTGCAGAAAGTCGCCGATGCCGCGGAACACGAACAGCCCGACCAGCGTGACCGGCACCAGCCAGGTCATGCGCGGGTCCTTGTGGACGAAGGTCCCGTCCAGAAACAACTTGATGAAGCCGGCCCAACCGGCGTCGGACGCGGCCGACATGACCATGCCGAGCACGCCCACCATGAACATGGTCCGGTGCTCGCGCAGGTAGCCGAGAAGCCTGCGGTAGGTCTTCAGCGCACCGGGCTTCAGGCGCAGTTCGCCAACGCCAGCCGCCTTGGTGCCGCTAATCTCCCTGGGCTTCATCGTTGACCGTCGCGATATTGATCTGCCGATACCCGGCGCGCCCGGCCACTTCCATCGCGGTCACCACCGACTGGTGCATGGCCCGCGCGTCGGCACGCACCGTGACCGGCATCGCGCGGTCGCCCTGCGCAAACTTGCCGAGCGCGGCGGCCAGCGTCTCCGGGCTGTTGTTGATCAGCGGGCGACCGTTCACCCGGTAGGCGCCTGCCGCGGTGACGTCGATCTCCAGCGATTCGCGCTGCGACTCCGCGTCCGGCGCGATGCCTGCCTCCGGCAGCCGGATCTTCAGGCGGCCCTCGTCGATGAACTTGGTCGACAGCATGAAGAAGATCAGCAGCAGCAGCACGACGTCGATCAGCGACGTCATGTTCAGCTCGGGCTCCTCGCTGCGGCGCGGCTGGAACCTCACTCAGGCGTGTCCTTTTCGAGGTGCGGCGTCGTGCCGCTCGCGCGGTCGATCGCCTGCACCAGCTTGATGGACTCCTTCTCCATCTGGATCACCAGCGCGTCGACCCGCCCGCGCAGGTAGCGATAGGCGACCAGCGCCGGGATGGCGACCAGCAAGCCGGCGGCCGTGGTGATCAGCGCCTCGGCGATGCCGCCGGCCATGGCCGTCGGGTTGCCGACCCCGGCCAGCGTGATTGCCTTGAAGGTGCGAATCATGCCGGTGACCGTGCCGAGCAGCCCGAGCAGCGGCGAGATGGCCGCGATCGTGCCCAGCATATTCAGGAAGCGCTCGAGGTCGTGCGTCACGTGGCGCCCCGCGTCCTCGATCGCGCCGATCATCACGGCCCGGTCGCGGTGACGATTGGCGAGCCCGGCCGCGAGCACCCTGCCCAGCGGCGAATGCTGCTGGAGTGCCGCGATCTGCTTGTCCGACAGCGCGCGGTTCTCGACCCACTGCCAGACCTTGTCTACCAGTTCGGCCGGCACGACCCGCTGCGCTCGCAAGGTCCAGAGCCTCTCGAGCGTAATGGCCACCGCCAGGATGGAACACAGGATGATCGGCACCATCACGATGCCGCCGGCCTTCACGATCTCGAACATGTCCTGGTACTGGCCCCTTGCCGCTTAGCCCGGTGATGATACTTGATCGCGGGCGCGCGCCGCGACCCGATACCCTCAGCGGTCGCGCCAGGGCCGCTGCACCGACCGCCGCCACTCCATCGGTGCCAGCGGTTCCTGCGCGGACCCGAGTTCGATCTCGATGGCCCCGGACGCGGAGGTACCGAGCAGTTGCGCGCCGGATTGCGACCAGCGATCCACGACGCCGGGCGCGGGAAATCCCCATCGATTGCGATAACCGGCCGATACCAGCGCCCAGCGCGGGCGGGTCGAGTCGACCAGCCCCTGCCCGGACGACGTGCGACTGCCATGATGCGGCACGACCGCCACCGAGATGCCGGCCGGCAGGCCGCGCGCCAGGATCTCCGCTTCGGCGTCCCGCTGGATATCCCCGGTGAGCAGCAGTGCGTCGTCGCCCGCACGCACCAGCAGCACACAGGAGCGGTCGTTGTCGGTCGGAAGCAATGGCGACGCAGGGTGCAGCCATTCAAAATCGACACCATCCCAGGTCCAGCGCACGCCTGCACGACAGCGCTCTGCACGCCCGCGACCGAGGGTGTCCAACGCCTTGCCACTGGCCGCGAGGCGCCGCACCGGCATCAGTCCGGCCAGCGACGCCGAGCCGCCCGTGTGGTCGCCGTCGTCATGGCTCGCGACCAGCAGGTCCAGGCGGCGCAGGCCGCGGCTGCGGAGATACGGCTCGACGACGAGCACTCCGGTGTCGGTCCCGCTGCGGAACGCGGGCCCCGTGTCGTACACCAGCAGGTGCCGCCTGGTCTCGACCACTGCGGCAAGTCCCTGCCCCACGTCCAGCAGTGCAAAGTGCAACGAGCCTGGCGCCGGTGGCGCAGCACGCCACGCGCACAGGGCCGTCACGATCAGCGCGCCGGCGACTCGCCCGGGCATCGGCAGCGGCAGGATCGCGGCAGCCGCACCGGCGACCAGCGTGGCCCAGCCCCAGGCCGGAAGCGACGCGATCCCCCAGGTGGCGAGCGGCCAGGCGGCAGGTACCGATATCACCGGCCACGTGAACTCGATCACCCACGCGATGCCGCCAAGGGCCACTGCGCCGACCGACGGCACGGCCAGCGCGAGTGCCGTGGCCACCATGATCGCCGGCACGATGAACAGCGTGTAGAGCGGGATCGCGGCCATGTTGACCAGCGCCGACACCAGCGACACGCTGCCGAAGCAGGCGGCAAGCACCGGAACCAGACCGACGGTGACCGCGAGCTGCGCCTCGGCGAAGCCCGCCGCGATCCCGGTTCTCGACAGTCCGCCCGCGCTCGCGAGCAGGATCGCCGCCACCGCGCCAAACGACAGCCAGAACCCGACCGCCAGTGGCGCGAGCGGGTCGAGCAGCAACACGGCGATCGCGCCGAGCGCCAGCGCATCGGCGACGCCGACCCGGCGCCGCAGCCGCAATGCCATGGCCACCAAGGCGATCATGATCATCGTGCGCTGCGTCGGCACCGACCACCCGGCCAGCAGCGAGTAACCGAACGCGGCCAGCGTCCCGGCCAGCACCGCCGCGTCACGCCGCGCACCGCGCACGCCTCGTCGCTGGCGCCAGCGCTGCACGCGCAAGGTGAACCACGCGGTCACGGTCGCGAACATGCCGATGTGCATGCCGGAAATGGCCATCAGGTGACTGGTGCCGCTGCGTGCAAGCTCCCGCCACTGCTCGCGACTGAGCGCGTCCTGCAGGCCGACCGCGAGCCCCGCGACGATGCCGGTCGCCGGGCGTGTGCCGAGCCCGCCGCGGATGGCATCGGCGATCGCGCCGCGCGCCGCGAGCACCGGGCTGCGCGCGACGTCGCGCCAGCCGCGACCCTCGCTGCTCGCGAACTTGACGTAGCCCGAAGCGCCGATCCCTTCCCGCAGCAAGCGGGCTTCCTGGTCGAAACCGCCGGGATTCGAGAACCCGCGCGGCCTGCGCAGCTTCGCTACCAGCACCAGGCGCTCGGCGGCCTTCGGCGCGGCGGACCTGTCGTACCAGGTGAGTTCCACCAGCGGCGGCACGCCAGGCGCGGGCTCGGTGGCGAACCGGAAGCGCGTCCCGGCCGCGAGCACCTGCGGCACCGACGCCACGGTGCCGCGCAATTCGACGCTGCTGCCCTCGAGCGCCGGGTCCAGCCGTCGCTCGAGTCGTCCCGCAAGCGCGAACCAGCACCAGGCGAAGCCGACCACGAACGCCAGTGGCAGCGGGTGGCGCGCTGCAAGCGCCAGGCAGGTCCCGAGGGCCACGCCGACCACCACCATCCAGCCGGCCGGTAACGCCGGCAGCGGCAGGGACAGCAGCAGACAGGTGCCGCCGAGCAATCCAAGCGCCGTCGGGACCATCGTTGGCTGCACTCCGCCATTCCGGACCGGCAGGATGCGCCTCGTGGCGGCGGCGGACGCCGCGCGAATCAGGCGACTTCGCGCAGTTTCAGCCCGCCACCAACTTGCCGTCACGCAGCGTCAGCACTCGCTGCATGCGCGCGGCGATCTCCGCGGCGTGCGTGACGATCACCAGGCTGGTGCCCAGTTCGCGATTGAGTTCCAGCATCAGGTCCAGCACACCGCGCGCATTGCCGCCGTCGAGGTTGCCAGTGGGCTCGTCGGCGAGCACCAGCTTCGGTCGCGTCACCAGCGCCCGCGCGACCGCCGCGCGCTGGCGTTCGCCCCCGGAGAGCTGCGCGGGCCGATGGCCGAGTCGCCCCGCCAGCCCTACGCGTTCGAGCAGGGCCCGGGCCTCGGCCCGCGCCGCCGACACCGGGTCGCGCCGCACCAGCAGCGGCATTGCGACATTCTCCAGCGCCGTGAACTCGGGCAGCAGGTGATGGAACTGGTAGACGAAGCCGAGCGCGCGATTGCGCAGCACGCCGCGCTCCGAGTCCGAAATGTCGGCCAGCGACTGCCCGGCGATGCGCACCGTGCCCGAGGAAGGCAGGTCGAGCCCGCCGAGGATCTGCAGCAGTGTCGTCTTGCCGGACCCGGACGCGCCGACGATCGCGATCGTCTCGCCCTGACCGATCGAAAGCTGCACGCCGGTGAGCACCTCCAGTCGCTGGCCGGCCTCATCGAAGTGCTTACGCACGTCCACGCATCCCAGGATTTCGCCGTCAGTCATGTCGCAATGCCCTCGCCGGGTTGGTACGCGCCGCGCGCCAGGCGGGATAGAGTGTGGACAGGCAGCACAGCGCGAACGCCGTGCCCGCGATCAGCAGGACGTCACCCGGCTCGACCCGAGCCGGAAGGTCGCTCATCAGGTAGACGCTGGCATCCATGAAGCGCGTGCCCAGGATTCGCTCCAGCGCGTGCACCAGCGACTCGAGGTTGAGCGACAGCAGGATGCCGAGCGCGACACCCCCCAGCGTGCCGACCAGCCCGATCACCGTGCCCTGGGTCGCGAATATCGCCAGCACGCTCGACGGGCGGGCGCCGAGCGTGCGCAGGATCGCGATGTCCGGCTGCTTGTCCTTCACCGCCATCACGAGCGTGGACACGATGTTGAACGCCGCCACCGCGACCACCAGCAGCAGGATGAAGAACATCATCCGCTTGGTCAGCTCGATGGACCGGAAGAAGTTTGCCTGCCGCTGGGTCCAGTCCTCGACCCACAAGCCTCCCCCGAGTTGGCGCGCCACGTCGCGCGCCACCTGCGGCGCCTGGTAGGGATCGATGACCGAAAGCCGTATCCCGCTCACGTTGTCGCCCAGCCGGAAAACGCGCTGCGCGTCGGCGAGGCTCACCAGCGCGAGCCCGTTGTCGATCTCGTACATGCCCGAATAGAAGGTGCCGACCACGGTAAACCGGCGCATGCGCGGCACCACGCCGGCCGGCGTGACCGAACCCTGCGCGATCGCCATCACCACGCTGTCGCCCGGCACGACGCCGAGGTGGGCGGCAAGCTCCGAGCCGAGCAGCATGCGGTAGGAGCCGGGTTCCAGCGCCTGCAGCGAGCCGCTCTGCAGCCGCTCGGCAATTGCCGAGACAGTGGCCTCGATCGCCGGATCGACGCCGCGGACGCTGGCCGGGCCCGACTTGCCCCGCGGTGTGTCGGCAATCAGCAGCGCCTCGCCCTCGACGTACGGAGCGGCCGCCTGGACACGCGGATCCGCGAGCGCCGTCGCGCGCATCGCCGGCCAGTCCTCGGCACCCGCGCCGAAGGCGGCCAGCGTCGCGTGCGAGGTGATGCTCAGTATCCGGCTGCGCAGTTCGGTCTCGAAGCCGTTCATCACCGACAGCACCACGATCAGCACCGCAACGCCGATCGCCACGCCCAGCATCGACATCAGCGATATGAACGACAGGAAACGATTTCCGGACGAACGCAGGTAACGCCGCCCGATGCTGATTTCGAAGGGGACCTGGCCGGCCATCATTCGTACCGCAGCGCTTCGGCCGGCTCGGTCGCGGCACCGCGAATGGCCGGGTAGATCGTCGCCAGCACCGTGAGCAGGAACGCAACCGATGCAATCGTCACCACCTGCCCGGCCCGCAGCTCCGACGGCAGCTCGGTGATGTAGTAGACGGTCGGGTCCATCACGTGGAAGCCGAACGCGCCCTCCAGTGCGGGCACGATGACACCGACGTTTTTCGCGACCAGCACCCCGAGCACGGTGCCGACCAGCGTGCCGATCGCACCAATCACCAGCCCCTGGGTCAGGAACACGCCCACCACGCCGCGCGGCGCGAGCCCGAGCGTGCGCAGGATGGCGATGTCGGAGCGCTTCTCATTCACCACCATCACCAGCGCCGCGACGATGTTGAAGGCGGCCACCGCGACCACCAGCATCAGGATCAGGCTCATCATCGTCTTCTCGATGCGAATGGCGCGGAAGTACGCGGCATGCTCGCGGCTCCAGTCACGCACCTCGAAGCCCGGGCCAAGCGCAGCAGCCACGGCCGCGGCGCGCGCAGGCGCGGCCATCACGTCGTCGAAACGCAGCCTGATTCCCGCCGGGCCCGTGCCGTCGCCGCCGAGGTCGGCAGCATCCTGCATCGGCACCAGCACCAGCGAGCCGTCGTGATCCTGCAAGCCGACCTCGAAGAAACCCGACACGTCGAAGGTCTGCAGCGCCGGCCGGCCGCCGGTGAGCAAGTCGCGGCCGGGGACCATCACGGTCAACTGGTCGCCGACCTGCGCGCCCAGCTGCCAGGCGAGCGCGCGGCCGACGATCGCGTTCCGCGAGCCCGGCGTGAGGTCCGCGAGGCGCCCCTCCAGCAGGTGCTGCTCGATGCTGGAGACGCCGGGCTCGGCCTGCACGTCGACGCCGTGCAGCACCGCCGGCATCAGGTAACCCGAGCGTCCGACCATGGCCTGCACGTCCACGAAGGGCGCCGCACCGACCGTGCCGGGCACCGACAGTGCGCGGTTGGCGACGGCCCGCCAGTCCGACATCTGCTGTGGCGGACCCGTGACGGTCGCGTGCGCCGTCAGCGCGACCAGCCGGCCGCGAAGCTCGCCCTCGAATCCGTTCATCACGGAAATGATCGTGATCAGTGCCGCGACGCCCAGGCACACGCCCAGCATCGACACCCACGAAATGAAGGACACGAAGAACCCCTGCCGCCGGGTCCGTACGTAGCGCAGCCCGAGGAATACTGGCAGGGGATGGAACATGCTGGGTCCTGGCGAAAGGCCGCAAGGCTACCCGCGGACACCCTGTTTTGCACGCCGCATCGACGGCGGCGTCGCACCTGGAGCGGTGCAAACCGGCACTCGGTCACGCCCGGCGGCTCCAAGCCGGTGCTATATTGCCAAGGTAGTTCCAGCAGGGGCCTTGAACATGCGCAAGATTGTGCTGGCGGCGGTCGGAGTGACATTGGCACTGGGTTTCGCGCTCGCGCAGGCCCAGCAGCAAGTCCAGGCGGCCGGCGCCTCGTCTTCCCGGGCCCAGGCGGATGTGCCGGCTCGCGGCCTGACGATGGGCCAGGTCGAGCAGCGCTACGGCGCGCCCGCGAGCCGCCTTGCCGCCGTTGGACAGCCCCCGATCACGCGCTGGGTCTACCCGACCTTCGTGGTATTTTTCGAGCACAGCCTGGTCATCCATGCGGTCGCGTCCCAGGGCGCTACGCCCGGCAACTGACAGCCGGCTGACGACCGCGTAGCGGCCCACTGGCGGCCCAATGAAGACGGTGCAGCGGCCGCCCCGGCCGCTCGCCCAGGCCTGCGGCGTCCCGGACTGGTCTGGTAATCTCCCCCAGCCCGGCGGGACAGGCCCGTCCTGCTGCCACACATAGAACGAATCTCATGATTCGATCATAAGCTATTGTTTTGACTAATATAAAATACAACAACCTGCCAGACCATCAGCGCCCGACCCTGCGATGGAGCGGCCTCGCCGGCGCCGGCGCCGCGCTGCACCTCGCGCGAGCCACGGCTGGAATCCGCGCACCGCTGCTGCTGGTTGCCGCTGACGCCGCCGCGGCCACGCGACTCGAGGAAGAGATCAGGTTCTTCGCCCCCGCAACGCTGGCGGTGCTGGCGTTTCCGGGCTACGAGACCCTGCCCTACGACCAGTTCTCACCGCACCCGGACATCATCTCCCAGCGCCTGCGGACACTGGCCCGCTTGCCGGCACTGGGTCGCGCGATCGTCATCACGGACCTGCCGACCGCGCTGCAGCGCCTGCCGCCGCGGTCGTTCCTCGACGGCCACGCGCTCGCCATCGACGTCGGCCAGGACCTCGACCTCGCTGCATTCAGGCTGCGGCTCGCGGCGGCCGGCTACGCGAGCGTGCCCCAGGTCGGGGCCCCCGGCGAATTCGCCATCCGCGGCTCGCTGTTCGACGTGTTCCCGATGGGCAGCGAGGTGCCGCTGCGCATCGACCTGATGGACCTGAGGGTGGAAAGCGTGCGCAGCTTCGATGCCGAGACGCAGCGCTCAGGGGAGCAGCTGCCGCGGATCGACCTGCTGCCCGCGCGTGAATTCGGCCTCGGCGCGGATTCGGTGCGCGACTTCCGGCGTCGCTTCCGGACCCGCTTCGAGGGCGACCTGACGCGCATGCCGCTCTATCGCGACGTGGGCGAAGGGCTGGCACCGGCCGGCATCGAATACTACCTGCCGCTGTTCTTCGACCAGACGGCGAGCCTGTTCGACTACCTGCCTGCCGACGCGGTCGTCGCGCTGCCGACGGAATACCCAGCGGTGCTCGCCTCGGCCGCGGCCTCGGTGGAAGAACGATTCGAGGAGCGCAGGTACGACGTCGAGCATCCGGTGCTCGCGCCGGCCGAGATCTTCCTGCCGCCCGCCGACTGGCAGGCGGCGCTGGCGCGCTCGCCGCGCCTGCTGCTCGGCGACGGAGTCCGCCGTCCGGCCGGTGATCGCGCGACCAGCGGAGACGCCCACATCGTCGACGACGCCGGCACCTCCGCCGACCGCGACGAGGTGCCGGTCCTGGACCTGCGAACCTCGGAAGCGCCGGCATTGCGCATCGACCAGCGGCACGAGGGCTCGATCAGGGACTTCGCCGCGCGGCTGGCAGCACACCAGGGCCGCGTGCTGCTGGCGGCCGAGTCCGCGGGCCGGCGCGAACTGCTGCTCGACCTGCTGCGCCCGCACGGCGTCACCGCGCGCGTGGTCGCGAGCTGGGAGGATTTTCTCGCCGGCGACGCGCCCATCGCGCTCACCGTCGCGCCGCTCGCCTCCGGATTGGCGATGGCCGAACCGCCGATCACGCTGTACGCCGAAGAGCAGCTGTTCGGCGAGCGTGCGCGGCAGGAACGACGCCGACGTCGGTCAGACCGTGACCCCGCGCGCATCATCCAGCAACTTGCCGACCTGCGACCCGGCGCACCGGTGGTGCACGAGGATTATGGCGTCGGTCGTTATCTCGGGCTCACGACCATGGACGCGGGCGGCCTCGCCGCCGAGTTCCTGGTGCTGGAGTACGCGGACGGCGACAAGCTCTATGTCCCGGTGCAGTCGCTGGAGCGCATCAGCCGCTACACGGGCGCGGCCCCCGAATCCGCGCCGCTGCACAAGCTCGGCGGCGACCAGTGGGCCAAGGCCCGCAGCCGTGCGGCAGCCCGGATCCGCGACGCTGCGGCCGAGCTGCTGGACGTGTACTCGCGCCGGGCGGCGCGCCAGGGTCATTCGTTCGCGGTGGACGAGGCGCAGCTGCAGGCGTTCGCGGCGGGCTTCCCGTTCGAGGAGACCGCGGACCAGGCCGCTGCGATCGAACAGGTGGTCGCCGACCTGCGCTCGCCGCAGCCGATGGACCGCGTGGTGTGCGGCGACGTGGGCTTCGGCAAGACAGAGGTGGCGCTGCGCGCCGCGTTCGTCGCTGTGCAGGGCGGCAAGCAGGTCGCGGTGCTGGTGCCGACCACGCTGCTCGCGCAGCAGCACTACCAGACCTTTGCAGATCGCTTCGCGGACTGGCCGGTTCGGGTCGAGTTGCTGTCGCGCTTTCGCGGCGACGCGCAGGCAAAGACCGCGCTGGCCGGACTCGCGGACGGCAAGGTCGACATCGTGGTCGGCACGCACCGGCTGCTGCAGACCGGCGTGCGCTTCAAGGACCTCGGCCTGCTGATCATCGACGAGGAACACCGTTTCGGCGTGCGCGACAAGGAAAAGCTGAAGGCGGTGCGCTCCGAGGTGGACGTATTGACGCTGACCGCAACGCCGATTCCACGCACGCTGAACATGTCGCTCGGCGGCCTGCGCGACCTGTCGCTGATCTCGACGCCTCCGGTCGGCCGGCTGTCGATCAAGACGTTCATCAGCGAGTGGAGCGAACCGGTGGTGCGCGAGGCCTGCCTGCGCGAACTGCGGCGCGGCGGCCAGGTGTACTTCGTGCACAACTCCGTGGACACCATCGAGAACACCGGGCGCGTGCTCGCGGAGCTGGTTCCCGAGGCGCGCATCGCGATCGGCCACGGCCAGATGCGCGAACGCGACCTCGAGCAGGTGATGCTCGACTTCTACCACAAGCGCGCCAACGTGCTGCTCTGTACCACGATCATCGAGAGCGGCATCGACGTGCCGACCGCGAACACGATCATCATCGACCGCGCCGACCGCTTCGGGCTGGCGCAACTGCACCAGCTGCGCGGCCGCGTCGGCCGCTCCCACCACCAGGCCTACGCCTACCTGGTCACGCCGCCGAAGAACGCGATGACCGCGGACGCCGTGAAAAGGCTCGAGGCCATCGAGTCGCTGGAAGATCTCGGCGCCGGCTTCGTGCTCGCGACCCACGACCTGGAGATCCGCGGCGCCGGCGAACTGCTGGGCGAAGGCCAGAGCGGCCAGATCCACGAAATCGGATTCGCGCTGTACACCGAACTGCTGGAGCGGGCCGTCGCCGCGCTGCGCGCCGGCCGGGTTCCGGAACTGGAGCAGCCGCTGCACCACGGCCCCGAACTCGACCTGCACGTGCCGGCGCTGCTGCCCGAGTCATTCCTGCCCGACGTGCATGCGCGGCTGGTGCTGTACAAGCGCATCTCGGGCGTGGCCACCGAGGCGGACCTGGACGACCTGCAGGCCGAGACCATGGATCGCTTCGGCCTGCTTCCGGAGCCGGCGAAGAACCTGTTCCGCATCGCGCGCCTGCGGGTCGCCGCGGCGCGACTGGGGATCGAGCGGCTCGACGTGGGCCACGGGGGCGGATCGGTGGCCTTCGGTCCCGACACGCCGGTGGATCCAGGCGCGTTGATCCTGCTGGTGCAGAACAGCGGACGGGCCCTGCGCTTCGACGGCCCGAGCAAGCTCAGGTTCAGTGGCGCGCTCGCGGACCCCGAGGCGCGATTCGCCGTGGCGCAGGCACAGCTTGCGGCGCTCGCTGGCTGCGTCCCGCGCTAGGCGTTCAGATCGCCCCGTCCTCGACCCGGTTGCCGCCGGCATGCTTGGCGCGCTCCAGTGCGCGCTGCGCCGCCTCGAGCAGCACCTCGCAGTCGCGGCCGCGCGGCGGCACGGCGGTCACCACGCCGGCGCTCAAGGTCATGAAGCGTCCGGTGCGCGAACGGGGGTGGTGGATCGCCAGCGCGCGGATGCGACCGAGGATCGTTTCAGCGAATGCGGCTGCGCTCGGCGGCTCCATGGCCACGCCCAGCGCCACGAACTCGTCGTCGCCGAAACGCGCCACGACGTCGCTGGCCCTGCGCATGGTCGCGGCGATGGTCCTGCCGACCTGCCTCAGCACGTTGTCGGTCGCGCCCTGGCCGAAGACCTCGCAATACTCGCGACAACCGTCCACGTCGAACCTGAGCAGCGTGATTGCACGTCCGTCACGCTGGCCGATGGACCAGTCGCGCCGCAGCGTCTCCAGCAGGTGCTCGGCGGTCGCCAGGCCGTTCGCACGGTCGATGGCCGTGGCAGCCACCATGCGCTGCAGCGGCCGGTAATACATCGCGAGCCGCCCGTCCGGCAGCAGCACGGCCCAGCGTTCGCAGGCGACGACCGAACCGTCCGCGCGCTTGAGTTGCACGCGCATCGAACCGCAGCCGGCCGTGGCCGTCGCGTCCAGCGGCGCCTCGATCTCGAGTTCCTCGAGCGCACGCCCCGCCAGTTCCGGGGCTCGCAGCTGCAGCAGGCTGGCCAGCGTTTCGTTCGCGTAGTGAACCCGCGGCGGGCTGCCCTGGACGACCACGATGCCGTCGGGAGCGTGGCGCAGGATGTCGGCCGGCAGGGTCGGGTCCGTCGTGATCATGCGGGAGTTTATCGCTTGTCAGGCGTCGAGCTGCAAGCTCGGGGCGTCACGACAGTGATCAACCGCGGCCCTGCACTGCGCCCATCGCTCACCGGCCAGCAGTGAACCCCAGTCCGGGCCGGGCCTGCCATGCAGGCGCACCAGCCGGACCTGGCTCACCGGGTCCGACTCCCCTTCCAGCTCATCGAGCGTCGCAAGCACCGCGGCCCGGTCGTTGCAGACCGACAGGATGTCGCATCCTGCCGCCAGCGCCCGCCGCGCCCGCTCCGGCACCGAGCCCGCCACCGCGGCCCCCCCCATGCTGAGGTCGTCGGAAAATATCGCACCGGTGAAACCCAGGCCGTGGCGCAGTTCCTGCCTGATCCAGCGTGGCGAGAACCCCGCGGGGGCCTCGTCCACTTCCGGGAACAGCACGTGCGCCACCATCACGGCGGCCAGGCCGTTGGCCACCAGCCGGCGATATGGCAGCAGGTCGTTGCCCAGTTCCGCCAGCGTGCGACGGTCGACCGGCAAGGCCTTGTGCGAATCGGCCACCACCGCTCCGTGCCCCGGGAAGTGCTTGGCGGCCGCCGTCATGCCGGCCGCGCGCATCCCCTGCATGCAGGCGACCGACAGCGTGGAGACCACCTCGGAGTCCCGGTGATAGGCGCGATCGCCGATCACCTCGCTGACGCCGTAGTCCAGGTCCACACAGGGTGCAAAGCTCATGTCCACGCCCACCGCGCGCAACTCGGCCGCCAGCAGCCAGCCGCACTGCCATGCGAGGCGCCGTCCGGCGTCGGGGTCGAGGTCGTAAGCGTGGCCGATGGAGCGCTGCGGCGGCAGCACGGTAAAGCCGTTGCGGAAGCGCTGCACCCGTCCGCCTTCGTGGTCGACGGTGACCAGCAGTGGCGGCTTGCGGATCGAACGGATCTCGTGGACCAGCTCGGTGAGCTGGGCGACGCTCTCGAAGTTGCGCGTGAACAGGATCACCGACCCGACCAGCGGATGTGACAGCACGCGCCGGTCCTCATCGGTCAGCGCGGTGCCTGCAACGTCCACCATGACGGGTCCGAGCGTCACGGTGTGCTCGCGACGCGAATCACCGCGGGGCCCGGCCTTGCTTCGAGTCGCACCAGCATTGGCTCACCGTTCGAAGACCGCCATCGCCTCGACGTGCGTCGTGTGCGGGAACATGTCCATGACCCCGGCCGCCGCGAGGCGGAATCCGTGCTCATGGACCAGGATCCCCGCGTCCCGGGCGAGACTGCCCGGGTGGCAGGAAATATACACCACGCGCGACGCGCCGCTCGCGCCCACCACCGGCAGCACCTCGCGCGCACCGGCGCGCGGCGGGTCGAGCAGCACGCGGTCATAGCCACCCCTGGCCCAGGTCGCCTCGCTCATGTCGGCGGCGAGATTGGAGGCGTGGAAAGCCGTGTTCGCCAGCCCGTTGCGAGCGGCGTTGCCTCGGGCGCGTTCGACCAGCCCCTGTTCGCCTTCGATGCCGACGACCTGGCCGGCGCGGGTCGCGAGCGGCAGCGAAAAATTTCCCAGGCCGCAGAAGAGATCCAGCACCCGGTGCCCGGGACCGCCGTCGAGCAGCTCGACCGCACGGGCGACCATCGCCTCGTTCAGCGCACCGTTCACCTGGATGAAGTCCGCTGGCTCGAACTCGATGCGCAGGCCGAAGGCTGGAAGCGAATAGTGCAGCGGCCCGGCGGCGGCATCCAACGACCGGATGGTCTCGATGCCGCCCGGCTGCAAATAGAGACGCACCGCGTGCTCGCGCTCGAACGCCGCCAGCAAATCGAGGTCCGCGGTCGACGGCTCGTCGAGCACGCGCAGCACCAGCGCGCAGGCATCGTCGGCCACCGCGACTTCGACCTGCGGAACACGCGCGACGATCGAGAGCGCGGAGACCAGCGCCGCCAGCGGATCCATCAGCGCCCCGGCCGGCGGCACCAGCACGCGGCACTCGTGCAGGTCGGCCACATAGGGCGCGCTGCGCTCCCGGAAGCCGACCAGCACCCGGCCCTTCTTCGGCACCAGCTTCACGCCCAGCCGCGCGCGCCGGCGATACCCCCACACCGGACCAGTCAACGGTTCGAGCACGCCGGCGGGCTCGACTTCGCCCAGCCGTGCCAGGTTCTCGATCAGCTGCGCCTGCTTGAACGCCAGCTGCGCCGCCGGCACGAGGTGCTGCAACGCGCAGCCGCCGCAGAGCCCGAAGTGCGGGCACTCGGCAGGCACGCGGTCGGCGCTCGCGCGCAGCACCTGCTCGAGCACGGCCTCGTCGAAGCGCCGGTGCCGGCCCACGCGACGCATGACGACACGCTCACCGGGCAGCGCGTCCGCGACGAAAACTGCCTTGCCCTCCAACTTGGCGACGCCTTTCCCCTCGTGCGAGAGATCGACGATGTCCGCCTCCTCCGGCGCGACGCTGAGGCGCTTCATGCCGGGCAGGACGTCATGGCAAGCGGCACTTCACACCGGCCGGCGCAGATTGCACGTGCTGATTGCTCACGTGGAATCGCCAGGCCAGGACGCCAGGAACTCCGCCAGGTGCGGCTTGCCCGCGCCGCCGAGCCATTCGCGAACGATGCCGCACTCGCGATCGTGCTCCTCCGGCGTCAGCCGGCCGCGCATCAGCTCGAAGCGCAGGTAGACCAGGTAGGTGTTGATGACGTCCGTCTCGCAATAGTTGCGGATGTCCTCGGTGCGGCCCTCGATGTGCGCGTCCCACACGCCATCCCCGGACATGCCGAGCTTGCCGGGCAGGCCGATCAGCTGCGCCATGCGGTCGAGGCCGACGCGGCCACGTCCCTGGTACGCGGCCAGCACGTCCATCAGGTCGATGTGGCGCCAGTGGAAGCGGCCGAGGTAGTTGTTCCAGCGAAACGACTGGTCCTCGTCGCCGGTTTCCCAGTAGCGATGGGCCTGCACACGGTGGCGCATCGCACGGTAGTTCAGCACCGGCAGGTCGAAGCCGCTGCCGTTCCAGCTCACCAGCGTCGGGCTGTAGCGCGCGATGCCATCGAAGAAGCGGCTCACCAGCTCGGCCTCCGGCGACGCCAACTCGCCCAGGCTCCAGGCCTTGAATCCGTCGCGCGTGCGCATCGCGACCGAGATCGCGACAATGCGCTGTTGCTCCAGCGACAGGAACTCGGAGCCGGTCTGCTCCCGCTGCCGGGTCTGCATCACGTAGCCGACCTGCTTGTCGGACAGGCCGTCCAGCCCGTACAGGCGGCGCCCGAACTCCACGTCGGGGACCGTCTCGATGTCGAATGCGAACACGTTGCTGATGGTCACGATGCCCCCCTGCGCATGAGAACTGCCACGGCGACCACCAGGCCCGCCTCGTCGGTGAGCGTGACGTGCCCCTCCCCGGCGCCAAGCTCGTCGCGAACCTTGAGCCCGCGCTCCGACCAGATCACCTCCGGACGGCCCCAGGCGTTGGGCGCGATGCCGACGTCGCGGATCCACACGCCGTGCGCGAACCCGGTGCCCAGCGCCTTGACGATGGCCTCCTTGGCGGCAAAGCGCATGGCCAGGAATCGCACCGGGCGCTTGTAGCCGCGGAACGCGGCCTCTTCCTGCGGCATCAGCAGCCGCCGCACGAAGCGCTCGCCGTGGTCGGCATAGACGGCCTCGATGCGGTCGAGGCGCACGACGTCGGTGCCGATGCCGAAGATCACGCCCGCACTCAGGCCGAGACCCTGAGACCGCGGCGCGCCGCGTCCATCAGCGCCCTCATGTCGCGCACCGCGGGACCGATGCCGTCGACGATCGCCCGGGCGACGATGGCGTGGCCGATGTTCAGCTCGACGATCTCCGGGATCGCGGCGACCGGCTGCACATTGTGGTAGTGCAGGCCGTGGCCGGCGTGCACGGTGAGCCCGATGCGCGAGCCGAAGCGCGCGGCTTCGGTGATCCGCATCAGTTCCATTGCCTGGCGCTCACCGCTGGCCTCGGCGTAGGCGCCGGTGTGCAGTTCGACCACCGGTGCGCCGCACTCCAGCGCCGCCTCGAGCTGCTCGGGCTCCGGGTCGATGAACAGCGACACGCGGATGCCGGCGTCGTCGAGGCCGGCGCAGCAGTCCTTCAGCCGGTCAAGCTGGCCCGCGACGTCGAGCCCGCCCTCGGTCGTGAGTTCCTCGCGTCGCTCCGGAACCAGGCAGCAGTCCTGCGGGCGGACGTCGCGCGCGAAGCGCAGCATTGCCTCGGTGGCAGCCATCTCGAGGTTCATGCGCGTCTGCAGCGCCTCGCGCATGCGCGTCACGTCATTGTCCTGGATGTGGCGGCGATCTTCGCGCAGGTGCAGCGTGATGCTGTCGGCGCCCGACTGCTCGGCCAGCAGCGCCGCGAAGAGCGGGTCCGGATAGCAGGCGCGGCGCACCTGGCGCAGCGTCGCCACGTGGTCGATGTTGACGCCGAGCCGCAGCGGATGGGTCAGCACGATTCAACCTCCCTGCGCGCCGCCGTGGGCGCGCATAGCCATCATCACCTCGCGGGTGCGCAACGGCCGGCCGTCCAGGCACTGGTCGATCGCAGCCTTCAGCAATCGCCTTGCGTCGCCGAGACTGCGTTCGTCGCGCAGCTCGTTGCAGGCCAGTGACAGCAACGAAGCGCCGGAGAACACCAGGCTTCCCTCCGCCACGCCTTCGACGAGCTCCGGGCCGCCGTCGATCCGGTAGCGGTAGCAGCAGCCGGGCTCGATCGGCAGTCCGGCCGCTGCCTCGGTCTCCAGGCACAGGCCCCAGCCGAGTTCCTCCAGCAGCCGCTTCTCGAACAGGCGCAAGGCGCGCGCCGGCCGCTCGGCGGGGTCGGCGAGACGGCCGAGCAGCGCCGCGTACGCGTCGTACAGCGCCGGGTGCGGATCGTGGCGCGGCAGCAGTTTCACCAGCAGCTCGTTGGCGTAGAACGCGCTCATCAGTCGATCACTGTCGATCGGCGCCGCGGCACGCACCCGCTCGGCCCCGGTGAGCTGGCCCGCCTCGCCGCGCGCCGTCCACGATACCAGCAGTTCCGCGAACGGCTGCAGCGCCGCCGGCAGCGAGGATCCGCCGCGCCGTGCGGCGCGCGCGAACACGGAGACGCGCCCGTGCTCGCGGGTCAGCAGCTCGAGGATCCGGCTCGAGTCGCGCCAGGGATAGTGGTGCAGCAGGAAGGCGGGCTCGAGCGCCACGCGCCGCGCCGTGCCGCTCACGATTCGAGCCCGAACTTGCGCAGCGCCGCCTCGTCGTCGGACCAGCCTTCGCGGACCTTGACCCACAGCTCCAGGTGCACCGGGCGACCGAAGTGGTGCTTCAGGTCCAGACGCGCCGCACGCCCGATCTCCTTCAGCAGCTCGCCGCCCTTGCCGATCACGATCGCCTTCTGCCCGGTGCGCTCGACCCAGATCGCCGCCTGCACGATCAGCTTGCCGGGCTCGTCCTCGGCCTGGCCCATGCCCTCGATCTCGACCACCAGGCCGTAGGGAACTTCTTCCTGCAAGCGGCGCGTCAACTTTTCGCGGATGATCTCGGCCGCCATGAACGCGTCGCTCGAGTCGGTCACCTGGTCGGCCGGGAACAACAGCGGCGACTCCGGGAAATACCCGGCGATCAGCTCCGGCAGCGCGTCGATGTTCTTGCGCTTCAGCGCCGACAGCGGCACCACCTGCGCGAAATCCGCCTTCGAGGAAATCTCGGCGATGAACGGCAGCAGCCGCGAGCGCGGCTGGGCCCGATCCACCTTGTTGATCAGCAGCAGGATCGGCCGGCCGGCGGCACGCAACTCCGCCAGCACGCGCTCGTCTTCCTCGGTCCAGCGCAGCGCCTCGATCACGAACAGGTTCACGTCCGAGTCGGCCAGCGACGAAAGCGCCGTGCGGTTCATGTAGCGATTGATCGCCCGAGGCTGCTTCGCATGGATGCCCGGCAGGTCCACGAATACGATCTGCATGCCGGGGCGGTTCAGGATGCCGTGGATGCGCGTCCGGGTGGTCTGCGGCCGCGCGGTGACGATGCTGACCTTGCGGCCCAGCAACGCATTCAGCAGCGTGGACTTGCCGACGTTGGGCCGCCCCGCCAGCGCCGCAAAACCGCACCGCGCAAGGCTCCCGCCAGCCGCGGCCGCGCCATTCGCGCCAGTGGTCCCGATGTCATCATTGCCCGTCATCGATCCAGCCCTCTTTCGGACAACTGTCCAAGCACCCGCTCGGCGGCGGCCTGCTCGGCGCGACGACGACTCGTCCCCTCGCCCCGCTCGCGCAGGCCGAGTTCGTCGACTTCACAGCTGGCGACGAACCAGTGCTCGTGCGGTTCGCCGCTCACGTCCTCGACAGCGTACACCGGCAGCCGCCGTCCGCGGCCCTGCAGCAACTCCTGCAACCGCGTCTTCGGATCCTTCAGGTCGCGCGCCTCCGGCAGAAGCGCCAGCCGGCCGGCGAACAAGCGCTCGATCACCGCGCGCGCCGCGTCGAAGCCGCCGTCCTGGTAGACCGCGCCGAACAACGCCTCCAGCGCATCGGCAAGGATCGAACTGCGCCGGAAGCCGCCGGTCTTCAGTTCCCCGCTGCCGAGCCGCAACTGCTCGCCGAGCCCAAGCTCGGAAGCGACCTCGGCCAGCGACTGGCCACTGACCAGCGAGGCCCGGTAGCGGCTCAGGTCGCCCTCATCCGCCTCCGGATAGGTGCGATACACCAGCACCGCAACGGCGAAATTCAGCACCGAATCGCCCAGGAATTCCAGGCGCTCGTAGTTGGCGCGTCCCGCGCTCCGGTGCGTGAGCGCCGCATCGAGCAGTGCCGGGTCGCCGAAGCGGTACCCGAGACGCGCCTCGGACCATTCGCCGGAGGTCAGCAATCCCGCCTACTGCTGGACCGTGACCAGCTTGTCGAACTTGGTGAGCAGGTACACGTTGGCAACGAACGGCCTCTCCACGGTGTAGTCGGCCTCGATCTCGTAGCCGTCGTTGACCTTGCGGATGTCGACTTCCTTCCAGCCGATGCTCTCGATGTCCTCGACGTCCCAGCGCCGCTCCAGTGCGTTGCGGATCATCTGCACGCTGGTGTTGTCGGCGGACACCTCGTCGCGAACCTGCTCCAGTGCGCGCACGACCTTGGTGTACTCGAGATACATGGGAACCAGACGGATGCCGGCGTAAACGGCCGCGCCCAGGATTGCCAGGATGATGACCATGCCGAGGAAGGTCGCGCCGCGCTGATGAGGTCTCATTTTTCGGACTCCAGTGATGTCAACGAACCGCGTCGCCGATGCGGCTCCAGATGGGTGCATGGGGCAGCCGCCAGTTGAGCCAGATGCGCACCGCCTTGCCGACGACGTTGTCGGCAGGCACGAAACCGACCTCGGGGAAGCGGCTGTCGCGACTGTTGTCCCGGTTGTCGCCCATGAAGAAGAAATGACCCGCCGGGACCACGTCGTCGAAGTCGACCGAGGGCCGCTCGGCGATGTATAGCACCTGGTGGTCCCTGGCGCCGAGCCGCTCGCCGGCGATCTGCGCCAGCGGCGTGCTGTTGAACGGCGGGTACATGCCGTCCGGCGTGACCGGCTGCAGCTCGCCGTTCACGTAGACGCGCTTCTCCCTGACCACGATGTGGTCACCGGGCAGGCCGACCAGGCGCTTGATGTAGTTCACCGATGGGTCGGACGGCAGGCGGAACACGACCACGTCGCCGCGCTCGGGCTGCCCCAGCGGCACGATCTCGCGATTGACGACCGGCAGGCGCAGTCCGTAGGTGAACTTGTTCACGAAGATGAAGTCGCCATCCAGCAGAGTAGGCATCATCGAGTCGGAGGGGATCCGGAACGGTTCGAACAGGAACGAGCGTATGACCAGCACGATCAGGATGATCGGGAAGAACGAGCGGGCGTACTCGACCAGCACTGGCTCGCCGGGCAGCGCGCCGGCGGCCGCACGCTGCAGCCTGCGCGGGCGGAACACCAATGCATCGACCGCCCAGACGAGACCCGTCACGAGCGTGGCGACCACCAGCCAGAACGAAAAATCCAGTACCAAGCGTCACCTCACTCGAATCGCGGCAGTATTCTGTATTTCCCGCGGCGCATCAATGCCTTGCACCCGGGACTCAATCGCAGGCAGCGGAAAACAGGTGCCTGGCACCTGTTTTTGGCACCTGTTTTCCGGCAGGGATTTCGGTCATTCCTTGCGACCGACCTGCAACACCGCCAGGAAGGCCTCCTGGGGAATCTCCACCTGGCCGAGCTGCTTCATGCGCTTCTTGCCTTCCTTCTGCTTGTCCAGCAGCTTGCGCTTGCGGGAAATGTCGCCGCCATAGCACTTCGCCAGCACGTTCTTGCGCAGCGCCTTGACCGTCGAGCGCGCGATCACGTGCGCCCCGATCGCGGCCTGGATCGCCACCTCGAACATCTGGCGCGGGATCAGTTCCTGCATCTTGTCCACCAGTTCACGGCCGCGCTGGTAGGCGGTGTCGCGGTGGCTGATGATCGACAGCGCATCGACCTTGTCGTCGTTGATCAGGATGTCGAGCCTCACCAGCGGTGCGGCCTGGAAACGCTCGAACTCGTAGTCGAACGAAGCGTAGCCGCGGCTGCAGCTCTTCAGGCGGTCGAAGAAGTCCAGCACCACCTCCGCCAGTGGCAACTCCCACTGCATCGAAACCTGGTTGCCGAGGTAGAGCAACTTCTTCTGCACGCCGCGCTTCTCGAGACAGAGCTTCATCACCGGCCCGACGTAATCCGGTGGCAGCAGGATGTTGGCGATGATGATGGGCTCGCGTAGCTCCTGGATCCGGTCGACCGGCGGCAGCTTCGCGGGGTTGTCGACGTTGACGATCTCGCCCTCGCGCGTAAGGACCTCGTAGACCACGGTCGGCGCGCTGGTCACCAGCGACAGTTCGTATTCGCGCTCAAGGCGCTCCTGCACGATGTCCATGTGCAGCAGGCCGAGGAATCCGCAGCGGAAGCCGAAGCCGAGCGCGGTGGACACCTCCGGCTCGTAGCGCAGTGCCGAGTCGTTCAGCTTCAGTTTCTGCAGCGCGTCGCGGAACGCCTCGTAGTCGTCGGAGCTGACCGGGAACAGGCCCGCGAATACCCGCGGCTTGATCTCCTTGAAGCCCGGCAGCGGGGCCGCGCAGGGCCGCGAGTCGGTCGTAATGGTATCGCCGACCGGCGCACCGTCGATCTCCTTGATGCCGGCGACGACGAACCCGACCTCGCCGGTGTACAGCGCGTCCGCGGCCAGGGACTTGGGCGTGAAGCGACCGAGCTTGTCCACCTGGTGCGCGCGACCCGTGGTCCACACCTGGATCTTCTGCCCGGTCTTCAGCGTGCCGTTCATCACCCGCACCAGCGACACCACGCCCACGTAGCTGTCGTACCAGGAGTCGATGATCAGCGCCTGCAGCGGTGCCTCGGGGTCACCGTGCGGAGGCGGGACGCGCCGCACCAGTTCCTCGAGCAGTTCGGTGACGTTCTCGCCGGTCTTGGCGCTGACCCGCACGGCGTCCTCGGCCTCGATGCCGATGATCTCCTCGATCTCCTTGATCACCTTGGCCGGGTCGGCCGACGGCAGGTCGATCTTGTTCAGCACCGGCACGACCTCGAGCCCCTGCTCGATCGCCGTGTAGCAGTTGGCCACGCTCTGCGCCTCGACGCCCTGGGCGGCGTCGACCACCAGCAGCGCGCCTTCGCAGGCCGCCAGCGAGCGCGAGACCTCGTAGGAGAAATCGACGTGCCCCGGCGTGTCGATCATGTTCAGCTGGTAGGTCTCGCCGTCGCGCGCCTTGTAGCGCAGCGAGACGCTCTGGGCCTTGATGGTGATGCCGCGTTCACGTTCCAGCGCCATCGAGTCGAGCACCTGGGCCTGCATTTCGCGGTCCTGCAGGCCGCCGCAGGCCTGGATGAAACGGTCCGCCAGCGTCGACTTGCCGTGGTCGATGTGCGCGATGATCGAGAAGTTGCGGATTTTGTTCATCGGTCCCGGCATCCCGGCAGGAAGCCGGAACAAAGCGCGCGATTATACCTGCAGCGCGCCGCGGACCCGCGCAGAGTCGTAACGACCCTCGCAGAGCACCCTGCCGGCCAGCACCAGCACCGGAACCCGGAGCCCGAACTCCAAGGCCAGCGTGGGATCGCCATCCACGTCGACGAGCTCAGGCATTGCGCGGGCGCCCGGCAGGTCCGGGTCCAGTTCCAGGTCGACCAGGAAAGCGTCGCAGAGGTGGCAACCCTCGCGCACGTAGAGCACCAGGCCATTGGCCCCGCCCGTGGCGCCGGGGGCCGTTCCCGCGATTGCCGGCGGCGTCACGCGGCGTCGGCTCGAAAGACCGGTCGCACGCTGACCCGCGGCCGCCGCCGTCGCACGCTGCCCCGGGCCAGCAGCCAGCCGCCGGTCGCACCCAGCAGTCCGCCGAAGGCCACCGGGCCGTCACCGCCGGACCCCAGCCAGTTGCCGACCAGGGCGCCGGCGAGCAACCCAGCCAGCACCGGCAGGTAGGCCAGCGCCGCGACACGCAGCAGTTCCGTGTCCGGGATCGCGATCGTCACCTGCTGTCCGGGCAGCAGCTTCGCCGCCCCATCCGCAAGCTCGGGCAGGTCGAGGACCGTGTCCCGGGCGCGGGCCAGCAAGCGAAGCCCGCAGCCGCGGCCCGCGCCGCAGGACCTGCACGACGACTGGACCTCGCAGGCAAGGCGGGCGCGGCCGTCACCCACAGCGAGCACTCGGGCCGTGGCTTCCATGGCGTCAGTGCGGCTGGAGCGCGGCCGCGCCGGGCGCGGACACGGCGCGCTCGGCGATGCCCGGTGCCGGGACTGCACCCTCGTCAACGACGGCGCCGGGCGGGGCCACGTCCGGCGCCACCGACCTTGCAACGTCACGGACGGTCTCGAGTGGCACCTCGCCGACGGCCGTTACGACCCGTCCATGGACGACCGTCGAGAAGGCGTTCGCCGACCCGACGCTGGACGACTCCGGCGGCGTGGGCCCGGCAGGCCTGGCCGGCTCGATGAACACGGAAATCGACGCGAACCCGTCGGAAAAGATCAGGTGCTGCACCGGGAACTCGACGCCGGGCACGACCTGCACGCGACTGGCAACGAGGCGAAACCCGGGTGGCAGCCGCGTCGGCCGCCAGGTGACCAGCGCCGGCGGCGCCACTGGCGGCCGCCGTGCAGTGCGCACCCACTTGAAGCCGGATGCGTCGATCGACGGCTCGGTCGCCTTCGCGTCGATGTGGCGCGGCATCTCGATCTGCGTGAAGTTGATCACCTCGACCGGGCGGCCACCATGGTCCAGGACCATGGTGCGCAAGGGCAGCGCCGTTTCCTCGTCCAGCCACAGCCGATAGCCATAGCGCAGGCCGTCGCGGGGCATGATGTCCAGCACCCGGACGTCACGCCCGAGCAACTTGTGGCCGTCACGAAGCTGGAGCACGTACATCGCATCGAGCTCCGGACCGGGCTCCGGCAAGGCGTCGAACAGCGAGCCGCCTTCCGAGCGCTGCTCGACCAGCACCACGCGGCGGTCCGGAAGATAGACGTGGACCTCCCCGGCGGTGCGCACGATCTCGCGGCCGTTGCCGTCCAGTGACACCAGCCGCTCGGTGCTCGCGCCCTTGCCCACCCGGTGCACGATGCGCATCGTCTCCGATTGGCGGCGCGTGGCGTGCGTGAACACGCCTGTGTAGTTGCGCGAGGACAGCGCCTCGCTCATTCGCTCAAGCCAGTGGTGCGGGTCGTCGTCGGACGCCCGCGCCGGCAGCGCGAGCAGCCCGGTTGTCGCGAGGATGGCAAGCCAGGCGTGCCGCACTCAGGGCGCCTCGAGGTTCTCGAACGCCGTGCGGGCGAGCCCCGGATCGGACGCAAGCACGCTCGACCAGGCAGTGCGCCGCCCGATCGGGTTGGTGAACTGGCCGTGCGCGACCAGGTAGCTCGCCAGCCTCTGGCTGTGCGCGGCCGTCGGGCTCGACGCCTGGCCGATCGCAGGCAGCGCGGCAAAACTGTCCCGCATCCGCTCGAGCGAGCCCTGCGCCACCTGGCCCACCTGCTGGTATCCGCGCCCGACCAGCAGCACGGCGACGATTGCGGCACTTGCGGCGATCGCAGTGGCGAAGGCCGGCCGGTTGTACCAGCCCGGCGTGGCAGGCGGCTTGGCGCGGATTTCCGGCGCGGCCATCGCGTCGTCACCGATCGCCGCACTCACCCGGGCGGCAAAGCCTGAACTCGCGAGGGGGCTGCCGGGCGAGCGGACCGCCTCGCCGGCCAGCACGTAGCGACTGAAAGTGCAGCGCAACTGCTCGTCGCGCTCCAGCCTTCGCACCAGCAGGCCCACCTGGTCGCCTGGCAGTTCGCCGTCGATGAGTGCCGAGATCTGTTCGCGTATCTGGTCTGTCATGTTTTCAACTCAGTCGATCAGGGGCGCAAGGGTGCGATCAATCGCTTCCCGGGCCCGGAAAATCCTCGAGCGCACGGTGCCGACCGGGCAGTCCATCGCCGCGGCGATTTCCTCGTAGCTCAGTCCCTCGACCTCGCGCAGCACGATGGCCGTGCGGAGGTCCTCCGGCAACTCGCCGATGGCCCGGTTCACGGTCTCGTGGATCTCGTCCGACAGCGCGTTCGCCTCGGGCGTGTCCACGTGGCGCATGCGCGAATCGACCGCAGCCTGCTCGCCCTCGCTCAAGCCCGCTTCGTACTGCAACGGGCGGCGCTGCCGGGAGGCAAGCGTGTTCCTGGCGGTGTTGACGGCGATCCGGTAGAGCCATGTGTAGAAGGCGCTGTCCCCGCGAAACGAGCCGAGCGCACGGTAGGCCTTGACGAACGCCTCCTGGGCGACGTCCTCTGCCTCGGTCCGGTCACGCAACAGTCGCGCCACGAGCTTTACGACCTTGTGCTGGTACCTGAGCACGAGCAGGTCGAACGCCCCGCGTTCGCCCCGCTGTGCCCGCCTGACGAGCTCGAGGTCGCTCTGCTCGACGCCTGATGCGGGCCGGGCCTCGTCATCCTGAGTCTCGTGCGACTGGATAGACCCGTCGGAAGGGGGAAAGTTCGCCATTTGCTGCTTTCGGCGCCCCGGAAAACCGGGCGCCGTCACGCGCTTTCCCGGGATGCGGCGGTGCGCAGCCGCACCGCCAGCTCACGCAGCTGGCCGGCCGGGACGTCCCAGGGTGTGAGCCATGCCTGGCGCACGGCCCCACGCCCCGCCCGCCAGCGCAGTGCAACCGTGGGTCCCAGCAGCCGTGTGCCGCGCAGCACCTCCGACGGGATCGCCCGTCCGTCCTCGAAAATCGTGAGCCAGTGGCCGTCGGGACCGACCGACAGGCCCGTGACGCCGGCGGCACGCTTGCGGCGGTACCAGAACCATCCGGCCAGCAGCGCCGCCGCCGCCACCCCGAGCCATGGCTGGGGGTCCGGGTAACGGGAGCCGACGACCTCGATCAGCAACGCACAACCGACCACCAGGCCCGCAGCGGCGCGGTCCGCGACCAGCCAGGGCCTTAGTTCAATCCTCAACGCGTCGGATCCGTGCGATGACATGGCGCAGTGATGCGTCCTCAGCGGGTGTGCGACCCAGAAGATAACCGAAGATCTCGGGGTCCTGCAGGTCGAGAATGCGCCCGAATGCCTCTCGATCGCGCGGCGCCGCCTGCCGGTAATCCAGCTCGAGGTAGCGCGTGAGCAGTTCGTCGAGTTCCCGCATGCCGCGGCGACAGCGCCAGCGGAGCCGCGAAAACTCCTCGGCCTGGACGGGTGCCACGGTGCCACCCCGGGGCTCAGTATTGTCGTTCTGCAATGAGCTTCTTGATCTCGGCAATCGCCCGGGCCGGGTTCAGGTCCTTCGGGCAGGCCTCGGCGCAGTTCATGATCGTGTGGCAGCGATACAGGCGGAACGGGTCCTCCAGTTCGTCCAGGCGCTCGCCGGTGGCCTCGTCGCGGGTGTCGATGATCCAGCGGTAGGCGGCCAGCAGCGCGGCGGGACCCAGGTACCGGTCGCTGTTCCACCAGTACGACGGGCAACTGGTCGAGCAGCAGGCGCACAGGATGCAGGCCGACGGACGGTCGATCTTTTCCTGGTCCTCCTTCGACTGCAGCCGCTCTCCGTCCGGCGGCGGCGGCGTGCGCGTCTGCAGCCAGGGCTTTACCGAGGCGTACTGCGCATAGAAGTTGCTGAGGTCCGGCACCAGGTCCTTGATGACCGGCATGTGCGGCAGCGGGTAGATCTTCACGTCACCACCGATCTCGCCGCTGGCCTTGGTGCAGGCCAGCGTGTTCACACCGTCGATGTTCATCGCGCAGGAACCGCAGATCCCCTCGCGACAGGAACGGCGGAACGTGAGCGTGGGGTCCACCTCGTTCTTGATCTTGATCAGCGCGTCGAGGACCATCGGGCCGCAGGCACGCATGTCCACCTGGTATGAATCGAGCCGCGGGTTCTCGCCCGAATCAGGGTCGAAGCGGTAGATGCGAAATGTGCGGACGTCCTGCGCTCCCGACGGCGCAGGATGGTCCCGGCCGGGGCGGACGCGCGAATTCTCGGGCAGCTTGAATTGGGCCATGGCGTAAACGACTCTAGTAAACCCGCGCCTTCGGCGGAACGGCCTCGACGTCGGTGGTCAGCGTGTTCAGGTGCACCGGGCGGTAGTCGATTCGCACCGCACCGGCGGCGTCGACCCACGCCAGCGTGTGCTTCAGCCACTCGCGGTCGTCGCGGTCCTGGTAGTCCTCGCGCGCGTGCGCACCGCGGCTTTCCTTGCGGTTTTCCGCCGAATGCATCGTGGCGACCGCCTGGCCGAGAAGGTTGTCGAGTTCGAGCGTCTCGACCAGGTCGGTGTTCCACACCAGCGAGCGGTCGCTCACCTGCACTTCGCGAAACGACTCGAACACCGCGCCGAGCTTCGTGACGCCTTCCGCCAGCGATTCCCCGGTGCGGAACACGGCCGCGTGGTTCTGCATCACGCGCTGCATGTCGAGGCGGATCGCGGCGGTGCGACGCGCGCCCTTCGCGTTGCGGAAGCAGTCCAGCCGGCTGACCGCGAGTTCGCCGGCGTCCTTCGCCAGCGGCCTGTGCCCGGTGCCCGGTTTTACGGTGCGCGCGCACTGGTGCGCGGCTGCACGGCCGAACACGACCAGGTCCAGCAGTGAATTCGAACCGAGCCGGTTGGCGCCGTGCACGGAGACGCAGGCCGCCTCGCCGATCGCCATCAGGCCCGGCACGACCGCATCCGGGTTACCCGACTGGGGCACCACGACTTCGCCGTGCACGTTGCAGGGGATTCCGCCCATGTTGTAGTGGACCGTCGGCAACACCGGGATCGGCTCCCGGGTGACGTCCACGCCGGAGAAGATTCGCGCAGTCTCGGCGATGCCGGGCAGCCGTTCGTGGATCACCGCGGCACCGAGGTGCTCCAGGTGCAGGTGGATGTGGTCTTTTTCCGGCCCGACGCCGCGGCCTTCCCGGATCTCGATGGTCATCGAGCGGCTCACGACGTCGCGCGAGGCGAGGTCCTTTGCATTCGGCGCGTAGCGCTCCATGAAGCGCTCGCCGGCCGAATTGGTCAGGTAGCCGCCCTCGCCGCGCGAACCTTCGGTGATCAGGCAACCGGCGCCATAGATGCCGGTGGGGTGGAACTGCACGAACTCCATGTCCTGCAGCGGCAGGCCGGCGCGCAGCACCATCCCGCCGCCGTCGCCGGTGCAGGTGTGCGCGGAGGTGCAGGAGAAGAACGCGCGGCCGTAGCCGCCGGTCGCAAGGATCACCTTGTGCGCCCGGAAACGGTGCAGCGTGCCGCTGGCCATGTCGAGCGCGACCACGCCCCGGCACTCGCCGTCTTCCATGATCAGGTCGATCGCGAAGTACTCGACGAAGAACCGCGCCTGGTGCTTCAGCGACTGCTGGTACAGCGTGTGCAGCATCGCGTGGCCGGTGCGGTCGGCCGCGGCGCAGGTGCGCTGCGCGACGCCCTTGCCGTAGTGGGTCGTCATGCCGCCGAACGGTCGCTGGTAGATCTTGCCGTCCTCGGTGCGCGAAAACGGCAATCCGTAGTGCTCGAGTTCGAGGATCGCCGCCGGCGCCTCCTTGCACATGAACTCGATGGCATCCTGGTCACCGAGCCAGTCCGAGCCCTTGATGGTGTCGTAGAAATGGAAGCGCCAGTCGTCCTCGCCCATGTTGCCGAGCGCCGCGCTGATGCCGCCCTGCGCGGCCACCGTGTGACTGCGGGTCGGGAACACCTTGGTGATGCAGGCGGTGGAAAGACCCGCCTCAGCGAGACCGAAAGTGGCACGCAGACCCGCGCCGCCGGCGCCGACCACGACGACGTCGTAGGTGTGGTCCGTGAACGTGTATTCGCTCATGCAGCGACTCCGAAGGCGATGCGCAGCACGGCGAGCACGCCCAGCACGGCGGCCGCGACCAGCGCGAACTTGACTGCAACCAGCACGGCGGCACGCAGGCCGCTCGACGAAACGTAGTCTTCGATCACCACCTGCAGGCCCAGGGCCGCGTGCCAGGCCGCGACGGCGACCAGCAGTACCATCATCGCCGAACTGAGCGGCGAACCGAGCCACTGCGCGACGTGCTGGTAAGAAGTCCCGCCGAGGCAGGCGAGCGACAGCACCAGCCACGAGCCCAGCAGCACCAGCGCCACACCCGTCACGCGCTGCGAGTACCAGTGTGCCGACCCGCCCTTGGCGGACCCGTAGCCGAGCACGCGACCGAGGGGGCTCCTGAGACTCATGCTCCACCCCCCAGCGAATGCCGCAGCGCGATCCAGCCGGCCAGCGCCAGCAGCACCGCGGCGATCCACACGGCGCGCGCGCTGCGCAGCGCGGTCGCACGCTCGAAGCCCACGCCCGCGTCGAAGAACAGGTGCCGCACGCCGTTCAGCAGGTGAAAGCAGAATGCCAGCAGCGCGCCGCCAAGCGTGACCTGGCCCAGCGGAGACCCGAGGCAGTCCATGGCGCGCGCGTAGCGCTCCGGGCCGCCGGCCAGGGCGGACAGCCAGTAGACCAGCACCAGGAAGCCGACGCTGAGCAGCACGCCCGTGATCCGGTGCAGGATCGACGTGGTGTTGGTGTACTGCCAACGGTACTGCATGAACGGGGACAAGGGCCGTTCGCGCTGGGCCATGCTCGATTACCTCCTGGACCGGCCGCTAGAAATCGATGCAGCGCCCGGCTTTTTCCCAGTCCCCGAACCGGGTCGGCTCGGGGCCGTCCCGGCCGCCGATCTCACGAGGCGCCGCGGCCTCCGGGGTCAGGGGGGCAGGCTGGGGTGGCTGGGGTTCGGGTCGTTTTTCTTGCGGTGCAATCTTTGACACAGCCATGAAGTCTGCCAGATCCATCATCCATTCACCATCTTGAAAACAAAGGCAAATTTGCCTTGCAGAAAGGGGTCCGGGCGTGTCCTGGACCCGGGCGGGGCATTGCAGGGCGCTTCGCGGACAACGTGGCCGCCACGGATGACTATGGCGCGGCCCCGGCCCCGTAGAATGGCGCCAGCACCATGAACAATACCCCTGGATTCTCCCCGCCGGCCCTTTTGCCATTCCTGGGCGTGCTCAGCATCAGCGGGCCGGACACGCTCGGGTTCCTGCAGGGCCAGCTCAGCAACGACGTGCGCCTGCTCGCGGATGGCCGGATGCAACTCGCGGCGCTGAATACGCCCCAGGGCCGCGTGATCGCGCTCCCACGGCTGGTCCTGGTCGGGCAGACCGTCCATGCGCTGCTCCCGACCGAGCTGCTCGAACCGGTGCACGCGCTGCTGCGACGGTTCGTGCTGCGCTCGAAGGTCCAACTGCGGATCGCGAGTGAACTGCATGTGGTCTGGACCGGGCCGGACGGCAGTGAATCGGGCCGTCGGGAGGGGACCCCTGCGTCGTCGCCTGTTCCGGACACGCCTGCGAGCACGGTCATCGCATTGCCCTATGCCCGGCGCCGCTGGGTGGTCGCGATGCCTGCGGAGGCCGCGGCAGCATTGACCGATGTCGCGCCGATTGCCGCCGGCCGTCAGGTGCAGGAGGAATGGCTTGCAATGGACATTGCCGACGGGCTGCCGCAGGTGTTCGCCGCGACCTCCGGAGCCTTCGTGCCGCAGATGCTGAACCTCGACCTGCTCGACGCGATCAGTTTCACCAAGGGCTGCTACACCGGCCAGGAAATCATCGCGCGGACGCAGCACCTCGGCCGCATCAAGCGCAGGCTGCTGGGCTACAGGTTGCCGCCTGGCGCGGCGCCCGCCCCCCAGGCGGGCCTGTATCGCGATGGGACGAAGGTCGCGGAGATCCTGCTGTCGTCGGCACAGGGCGACGGCGTGCACCTGCTCGCCGTCACCAGCCTCGAGGCGCGCGGATCGCCCCTCGTTGCGGAGGACGGCCGCACCGCGGAACCGGTGGAGCTGCCCTACCTCGTCCCGGGCACCGGGGATGACTGAGCAGCTCAGCGGCGCGCGGCATTGCGCAGCACCAGCACGTTGCCTGCCACGGCGACCGCCATGCCGACCCAGGTCAGCAGCTGCCAGTGATAGCCCTCGAACACCGCGGACATCGCCAGCGCGATGACCGGCACCATGACGCCGACGTAGCTGGCGCGCGCGGCGCCGATGCGCCCGATCAGCGTCAGGTAACCGGCGAACGCCAGGATCGAGCCACAGACGGCGAGGTACAGCAGCGACAGCACGTAGGGGCGGGTCGCCTCGAACGCAAACGAGTTGCCGGCGACGAGGTTCAGCAGTGCCGCAAAGCTCGCGCCGTAGAACATGCCGAGCGCCATGTTCTGCCAGATCGGGATGCCGGCGTCGTGATTGCGGTGCGCGACCAGGCTGCCGAGCGACGACAGCACCACCGCCATGACCGTGAAGACGATTCCCGAGATCGGCGGGGCCGCAACCCCGGCCCGCGCGATTTCCGGCGCGAACACCAGCGCGATGCCGCAGATGCCGAGCAGCGAGCCGATCGCCACCCTTGCGGTCACCGGCGTGCCGAAGAACAGCCGCAGCCCCAGCATTCCGAGCAGCGGGCTCGCCGAGTAGCCGACCGCGACCAGGCCCGAGGCGAGGTGCCGCTCGGCGAAATACACGAACACGTAGCTCGCGCCGAACATCAGCAGGCCCTGCAGCACGATCCACGCCTGTTGGCGCCGCGAGAACCGCAGCGAAAGCCCGCGGGCGCGGCAATACGCGAACAGCAGCAGCGACGCCAGCAGGAAGCGGTAGGCGACGCTGGCCTCGGGCGCGACCACACCGAGCTGGAACTTGATCGCGAGCCACGTCGTGCCCCAGATCGCGACGCAGGCGACGAACAGTTGCAGGTTGCCCAAGGGCGCCGACCGTGGGGCCGCTATTCGGGACGCATGTGCGGGAACAGCAGCACGTCGCGGATCGAGGGCTGGTTGGTGAACAGCATGACCATGCGGTCCACGCCGATGCCCAGGCCCGCGGTGGGCGGCAGGCCGTACTCGAGCGCACGAACGTAGTCGGCGTCGTAGAACATCGCCTCCTCGTCACCGGAACTCTTGCGCTCCACCTGGTCGCGGAAGCGCGCGGCCTGGTCGTCCGGGTCGTTCAGCTCGGAGAACCCGTTGGCCAGCTCACGACCGCCGACGAAGAATTCGAAGCGGTCGGTGATGAACGGGTCGTCGTCATTGCGGCGTGCCAGCGGCGAGACTTCGGCGGGATAGGCGCACACGAAGGTCGGTTGCCGCAGCAGGTGCTCGCCGGTCTTGTCGAAAATCTCGACCTGCAGCTTGCCGGGACCGTCCGCCGCATTGATGCCGATGCCAAGCCGGCCGCAGACCTCGCGCAGGTACTCGAGGTCCCGGATGCGCACGCGATCGAAGCCCGCCACGTGCTCGACGACGAGGTCCTCGATCGTCGCCCGGCGGAACGCAGCGGCGAAGTCGAGGGTCTCTCCCTGGTACTCGAACTGCCGCGCACCCACCACCGTATCCGCCAGGCCCTGGAAGATCCGCTCCACCATGTCCATCAGGTCGCGGTAGTCGGCGTAGGCCTGGTACAGCTCGAGCATCGTGAACTCGGGATTGTGCTGGGTCGACAATCCTTCGTTGCGGAAATTCCGGTTCAATTCGTAGACGCGCTCGAAGCCGCCGACGACCAGCCGCTTCAGGTACAGCTCCGGCGCGATGCGCAGGTACATGTCCAGGTCGAGCGCATTGTGGTGCGTCACGAACGGACGGGCCACCGCGCCGCCCGGGATGACCTGCATCATCGGCGTCTCGACTTCCATGAAGTCGAGCGCTTCCAGGAAGCTGCGCAGGAACTGCACGATGCGATTGCGCGCAACGAACACCTGCCGCGCGTCGTCGTTGACGATCAGGTCGACGTAACGCTGGCGGTAGCGCTGCTCGACGTCGGAAAGCCCGTGCCACTTGTCGGGCAGCGGGCGCAGCGACTTGACCAGCAGCCGCAGGCGCTCGACCCGGACCGAGAGTTCCCCGGTGCGCGTCTTGAACAGCGTGCCCTCGGCGCCGACCAGGTCGCCGACGTCCCAACCCTTGAAGTCCTCGTAGGTCTCGCCCAGCGATTCGCGCTGCAGGAACACCTGCATCAAGCCGGTCCGGTCCTTGAGCTTGGCGAAGCTCGCCTTGCCCATCACGCGCTTGAACATCATCCGGCCCGCGATCGTCACCACCGTCGGGTTGGCCTCGAACCATTCGGGCGGATGGGCGTCGTAGCCGACGTGCAGTTCCTCGGAGGTCGAGTCACGGCGGAAGTCGTTTGGGTAGGCGTTGCCCTGCTCGCGCAGCCGCGCGAGCTTGGCGCGCCTCTCGGCGACCAGGTGATTGACCTCGATCTCGGCTCTTTCTTCGGTCATTACAGCCCCTGCTTCAGGCTCGCCTCGAGGAACGGGTCGAGGTCACCGTCGAGCACCGCGCCCGTGTTGCCGATCTCGACGCCCGTGCGGAGGTCCTTGATGCGCGACTGGTCCAGCACGTACGAACGGATCTGGTTGCCCCAGCTCACGTCCGATTTCGAGTCCTCGAGTACCTTGGCCGCGGCATTGCGCTTGTTGACCTCGAGCTCGTAGAGCTTCGCCTTAAGCATCTTCATCGCGGTGGCGCGGTTCTTGTGCTGGCTGCGCTCGTTCTGGCATGCCACGACGATGCCACTCGGCATGTGCCGGATGCGCACCGCCGACTCGGTCTTGTTGACGTGCTGGCCGCCCGCGCCGCTCGAACGGTACACGTCCATCTCGAGGTCGGCGGGATTGACGTCGATGGAGATATCGTCGTCCACCTCGGGCGAAACGAACACCGATGCAAACGACGTGTGGCGGCGCGCGTTCGAATCGAACGGTGATTTGCGCACCAGGCGGTGCACGCCGGTCTCGGTGCGCAGCCACCCGTAGGCGTACTCGCCCTGGATCAGCATCGAGCAGCTCTTGATGCCGGCGACTTCGCCGTCGCCCTGGTCGGTGATCTCGACCTTGAAGCCCTGCTTGTCGGCCCAGCGCAGGTACATCCGCATCAGCATCTGCGCCCAGTCCTGGGCCTCGGTACCGCCGGCGCCCGCCTGGATGTCCAGGAAGCAGTTGTGCGGGTCCATCTCGCCCGGGAACATGCGCCGGAACTCGAGGCGCGCGATCTCGCGCTCGATGCGCGCGGCATCCTGCTCCACGGACCGGACCGTCCCCTCGTCGCCTTCCGCCTCGGCGAGTTCAAGCAGCTCGCTGGCCTCGGACAGCCCCTTGTGCATCCTGTCCAGCGTGCCGACGATTGCCTCGAGCGCGGTGCGTTCACGGCCGAGTTCCTGGGCTCGTTCCGGCTTGCTCCAGATGGTCGGGTCCTCGAGTTCGCGCAGGACCTCGGTCAGTCGTTCGCTGCGGCCCTCGTAGTCAAAGATACCCCCTGAGCGCACCGGAGCGCTGCGCGAGGTCTTCGAGGGAGCGGCGGATCGGGTTCGTTTCCATCGGGGAGCCGGGTGGTCGGGATGAACTGCCAAGTTTATCACGGCAACGGACGCAGCCATTCCGACACCAGTTGCAGCCGTCGCGAACCGGCGTATTCGTTCAACGACGCGCGGTAGACGAACTCGACCTGCTGCTGCGGCCGGGGTGCCGCGGCAGCGGGGTCGTCGAGGTAGCGGAACGCGATTGCGTCGGCAAACTCGCCCGAGGCGGCCTTCAGGCGCAGCTTGAGGTGCCGCTCCCCGACGACCCGCGTGTCCACGACGCCGAAGCACCCGTCGAACGCGGGCTCGGGAAACCCGGAGCCCCAGGGCCCCCCGTCGCGCAGCGCGAGCGCAGTGTCGAGGTTGAACTCCCCCGCAAGCAGCGGCCCGTCGCTGTGCAGGTCGCCGCCCAGCGTGTGCGGCTCGACACGCCGCTCGACCTCGGCGGCGAAGGCGCGCCCGAAGTCGGCCAGCAGCGACTCGCGCAGCGTCATGCCCGCGGCCATCGCATGCCCGCCGAATTTCTCCAGCATGCCGGGATTGCGCGTCGCGACCGCGTCGAGCACGTCGCGCACGTGGACGCCCGACACCGAGCGGGCGGAGCCCTTGACCCAGCCTGGATCGCCCGGCGCGAACGCGATCACCGGCCGATGCACCCGGTCCTTGATTCGCGACGCGACCAGGCCGATCACGCCCTGGTGCCAGCCCGGATCGAACAGGCACAGGCCCGCGGGCAGCTGTCCCTCGAGCCCCGTGACCAGCGCATCGACCTTGGTGAGCGCCTCTGACTGCATGCGGCCTTCGAGTTCCCTGCGTTCGCCGTTGAGTTGCGACAGCCGCGCAGCGATCGCGGCTGCCTCGGCGGGGCTCGAGGTCAGCAGGCACTCGATGCCGATCGACATGTCCTCGAGACGCCCTGCGGCGTTCAGTCGCGGCCCGGCCTGGAAGCCGAGATCCTGGGCAAAGACACCCTCCACCGTACGCCCGGCACCTTCGAGCAGCGCGCGCAACCCCGGCGCGCAGCGGCCGGCACGTATGCGGCGCAGTCCCTGCGCGACCAGGATGCGGTTGTTGACGTCCAGCGGCACGACGTCGGCCACCGTGCCGAGCGCCACGAGGTCGAGCAGGTCCGCGGGATTGGTGTCGGCGCCCGCGGGCACCGCGCCTGCCTCGCGCATCCTGCGCGTCAGGGCCGCCATCACGTAGAACGCGACACCGACCCCGGCCAGCGACTTCGAGGCGAAGCGCTCGCCCGGGAGGTTCGGGTTCACGATGGCCGCAGCCTCGGGCAGCGTGTGTCCCGGCAGGTGATGGTCCGTGACCAGCACCTGGATGCCGGCGCGATTCGCCTCGGCCACGCCTTCCAGCGAAGAAATGCCGTTGTCCACGGTCACGATCAGCGACGGGCCGGATTGCGCCGCGACACGGACGATCTCCGGCGTGAGCCCGTAACCGAACTTGAACCGGTCCGGAACCAGGAATCCGGGGTCCGCAAATCCGAGCCGGCGCAATTGCCGCACGACGACCGCGGTGCTGGTCGCGCCATCGGCGTCGAAGTCGCCGATGACCAGCACCTTCCCGCCATTGCGATGGCAGCTGAGCAGCAGGTCCGCGGCTGCGTCCGCGCCGCCGAGCGTCCCGACCGGGAGCAGTCGCTCGAGGCTGAGGTCGAGATCCTCGGCAGCCTCCAGGCCGCGCGCCGCGTAAACGCGACGCAGCGCGGGATGAAGCTGCGCAGCCGCCGCGGGCAAGCGCTGCAAGTCGGTCGAACGCCGCAGGATGCGGCGGCTCATGCCAACGCCTCTGCAAGCGGCTTCGAGCGTCGCCAGAACCTGAGTCGCGCACCGCGCCCGACGGCGCACGCGCGCCCGCCCAGCAGTACGTCCACGCCGCCGACCGCGCCCGAACACAGTGCGGCCAGTGCCGGCGCGAGGCAAGTCCGCTCGGCCCACGCGAGTGCGCCGCCGCTGGCGTCCGCCGGGACGCCGACCTGCGGTGGCCGTGATCCGGCGACCAGGACGGCGTGCCCGTCCGCATCGACCTGGCCCGCGAATTCATCCAGTGGTCGGGCGCGTGCACCGTGCAGGCCCCAGACGCCGGACAGCCAGGCATCGTCGGTGTACAGGGTCGGCAACGACACGTCATCCATCTCCTCGAAGCGGCCAAAACCCCACGGCCACATCGTGTTGATCGCCGGGCGTCCACGCGCCGCGCGAGCCAGGTTCACCGGATGCTCGTGCAGCAGCATCTGGATCTCGTTGACCAGCGAACGAATCCGGGCACCGTCTCGACCGGCCGGCATCAGGTCGCGGACACTCCGGCCGGCTGCCAGGCCCGGCTCGACGCTGCTGCATTCGATCGATCCCGGGCACTCCAGCATCCAGTCTGCCGCGTGGGGCTGCACGTGCAGCGTGAACCCGCGCCCCTCGAGGTGCCGGTTGATGTCCTCGACCAGCGCCGCCGATTCCCCTGCCTGCATGTCCACGTCCTCCGCGGCGAGCCGCAGGTGCTCGATGGCGGTCGCGAGGTGCACGGCCCTGGCGCAGGCCCAGGTGCCCGCCGGCGGCTTACCGGTGACGGTCGCCCGTACACCCGGGCCTGCCGGACACCTGCGCAGGATCTCGTGCCCCGCGGCGATCGGCGCCAGCAGCCACTCGCGCCACGAATGGCCCGCTGCAGCATTCAACTGTCCGCGCGCGACCAGCCATTCAGCGGCCGGCGCGGGCCCGCACGCCCGGCCGTCGGCGGCCGCAGCGCCCAGCGATGCCTCGAGCCAGGGCAGCGCAACGCGCAAACGCCCCTGGCGCAGACGGACCTGGCCGCGCTCGATCACGTAGCTGCCTCCTGGACCTGGATTGCGGCACCGGTGACCTGCCCGGTCCGCATCCAGTATGTTAACGCCATGAAGATCACTCTCGACCAGCCTGCGACGATACACGTGGTGCGCGCTTACGGCCCCGGCGTTGTCCGGATCGGCGACCGCAGCTTCGAGCGCAGCGTCATCGTCACGCCAGGCAGGCTGGTCGAGGGCTGGCGCCCGCTGTCGATCGCCGACCTTTGCGAACAGGACCTCGAGCCGCTGCTGCGCCTGCGCCCTGAGGTCGTGCTGATCGGGTCCGGGCTGCGCCAGGTCTTTCCCGGGCGCGAAATGATGGCCGCACTGTACTCGAGCGGCCTCGGTTTCGAGGTCATGGACACCGGCGCCGCCTGCCGGACCTACAACGTGCTGGCCGCCGAAGGCCGGGAGGTCGCGGCCGCGCTGATCATCGAACCGGCGGGTTGAGCGGCGACGATCACGCCGCCGGCAGTACCAGGATCGCGCGAAAGTCGTTGACGTTGGTGCGCGTCGGGCCCGTCACGACCCCGGCGCCGAGTGCCTCGAAGAACGAGTGCGCGTCATTGGCGTCGAGAAATGCCTGCGGAGAAAGTCCCATGTGGCCCGCACGCGCCAGCGTGCCGGGTGACCAGACGGCGCCCGCGATCGGATCGGTGCCGTCGACACCGTCGGTGTCGCAGGCCAGCGCATGGATGTTCGCGGCCGGCCCGAGCGCGATGCCGAACGCGAGCAGGAACTCGACGTTGCGGCCGCCGCGGCCGCCGCCCCGGACCGTGACCGTGGTTTCGCCGCCGGACAGCAGCACGCACGGCGGGCGCAGCGCCCCTTCCCCGCGCGCCACTGCCAGCGCGAGCGCCGCCATTTCCCGACCCGCCACCCGCGCCTCCCCCTCGAGCCGGTCGGACAACACGTACGGTGTCACCCCCTGGGCCCGTGCCAGCGCAGCTGCAGCGGCGAGCGACTGCCTCGGTGTGGCCACCAGTCGATATTCCGATCGCCCGAGCCGTGCATCGCCGGGCTTCACGGACTCCCAGCGGCCATCCAGCAGCGCGTCCCGCACGCGGGACTCGACCCCGATGCCGTGGCGATCCAGCACCGCGAGCGCGTCGGCGCAACAGGTCGGATCGGCGACCGTCGGTCCCGAGGCGATGTCCATCGGCTCGTCGCCCGGCACGTCCGAGATCCCCAGCGTCACGAGGCGGGCCGGGTGACAGGCGACGCCGAGTCGCCCGCCCTTGATGCCTGAAAGATGCCTGCGAACGCAATTGATCTCGGCGATCGTGGCGCCGGAGCGCAGTAGCGCGCGGGTGATCGCCTGCTTCTCACTCGCAGCGAGACCCTGCACCGGCAGCGACATCAGCGCCGAGCCGCCGCCCGACAGCAGGCAGAGGACCAGGTCATCGGGGCCGAGACCCGTCACGCGCCGCAATATCTCGCGCGCGGCGCGCTCGCCGGCTTCGCTCGGGACGGGGTGGGCTGCCTCCATGACTTCGATTCGCGGACAGCGCAGGCCGTGACCCGTGGCGGTGACCACGACACCGGACAATTCGTCGTCCCAGTGACGATCGACCGCGAGCGCCATCGCGGCCGCTGCCTTGCCCGCGCCGACCACCACGGTGCGACCGCGTGGCGCGCGCGGCAGGCAGCCCGGAATGCAGGCTTCGGGACGCGCCGCCTCGCGTGCCCCGTCAAACATGGCGCGCAGCAGCCGGTCCGGCGTCATCGTGCCCGTTCGGGCCATTGCCGCGGCTGCCTCAGCCCAGTCCCTGCAACAACGGCACGAACGTCACTGCCCCGAGCACTTCGCGCTCGTAGGTTTCGCCGCGACGGGTGACACGGACCAGCAGCTGCTCGCGGTCCGGCCCGACCGGCATGATCAGCCGGCCGCCGTTGCCCAGCTGGCCCAGCAGGGCCGGTGGTATCGCCATCGCCGCGGCCGCGACGATGATGCCGTCGTACGGAGCGTACGGCGGCCAACCTTCGAACCCGTCGCCGTGGCGCATGAACACGTTGGTGATCCTCAGGTCCCGCAGCGAGCGGCGCGCGCGCAGCTGCAGCGCCGCGATGCGTTCCACGCTGTAGAGCGTCGTCACCAGCGGCGCGAGCACCGCGGTCTGGTAACCGCAGCCGGTCCCGACCTCGAGCACCTTGCGCGGGGCACCGCCCTCGATCAACGCCTCGGTCATGCGCGCAACGATGTAGGGCTGCGAAATCGTCTGCCCATGGCCGATCGGCAATGCCGTGTCCTCGTAGGCGCGGCTCGAGAGCGCCTCGTCGACGAACACGTGCCGCGGCACGCCACGGATGCGTTCCAGCACGCTCGGGTCGGCGATTCCCTGTTCGCGCAGCCGCGCAATCAAGCGGTCTCGCGTACGAGCCGAGGTCATGCCTATGCCGGTCATGCTCGGCGCGCTCATGCCGTGTCCCGGCTCACGGCGCGCGTCCCGCGAGCCACTCGCCGACCTCGACCAGCGCCGCATGACGCGTCAGGTCCACCTGCAACGGCGTCACCGACACGAATCCGTTGGCAATCGCGTGGAAATCCGTACCCTCGCCGGCGTCCGCGCCCTCGCCTGCGGGCCCGACCCAGTACACGTCGCGCCCGCGCGGATCGGACGATCGAACCACCGGCTCCGACTTGTGCCGCTGGCCGAGCCGCGTGACCTGGAAACCGCGCAGCTTCTCGTAGGGCAGGTCCGGGACATTGACGTTGAGGATCATCGCGCTGTCGAGCGGGCTGCGTTGCAGCCGCATCACCAGCTCGCTGGCAACCCTCGCGGCCGTGGCAAAATGCCGGCCCTGGCGTACCACCAGCGAAACGGCCAGCGTCGGCAGGCCGAGGAAGCGCCCCTCCACCGCCGCGGCCACCGTGCCCGAGTAGAGCACGTCATCGCCGAGGTTGGCGCCGTCGTTGATGCCGGAGACCACCATGTCGTGGTCGAAGTCGAACAGCCCCGAGATCGCCAGGTGCACGCAGTCGGTGGGCGTCCCGTTCACGTAATACATGCCGTCGCCGAACGGAAACACGCGCACCGGCACGTCGAGCGTCAGTGAATTGCTGGCGCCGCTTCGATTGCGGTCGGGAGCGACCACCGTGACCTCCGCCAGCGGGCGCAGCACCTCGGCCAGGCGCTGCAGACCCTCGGCGCGGTAGCCGTCGTCGTTGCTGACAAGGATTCTCAAGCTGGGAAACCGCTGGGTATTCGCGGCACTATACTGGAATCGCTCCGGCCGCCGGTAGCGACGGCCCGGCACAATGACAGGACTCGAGGACACCCATGAGCGATTCGCTGCGCGACCAGTTGTTGAAGGCGGGACTGGTCACGAAGAAGGAGGCAGCCAGGACGGAGCGGGCAAAACAGCCGTTCCGGGGCGGCAAGGGCCGCAATCCGCCCGTGGGCACCAGCAACAAGGCCGCCGACGACGCCGCACGCGCCGCGAAAGCCGCGCGCGACAGGGAGCTGAATCGCGTGCAGCAGGCGAAGATCGAGGCGCGGGCGCGGCGCGCGCAACTGCGCCAGATCATCGACCAGCACAGGGTGCCAAGCCCCGAGACGGATGAATACTTCAACTTCGTGGACGGCGGGAAAGTGCGCCGCATTGCCGTGGACGGCGGCCTGCGCGCAAGGCTGGTCGCCGGCACGCTGCTCATCGCCCGCTGCGACGGGCGCTACGACATGGTGCCTGCCGAAGCGGCCGCGCTGGTCCGCGAACGTGATGCCGCCGCGGTGATATCGCTGGACCCGTCGGCTGCGCCAGCGGCGGCCGAGGACGATCCCTACGCGGATTTCGCGGTGCCCGACGACCTCACCTGGTGATCACGACCTGAGGCAGGGCCTTGCGACCGGCGCCGCGCGCCGCCAACGCGCGAGTCAGACCGCGCTTGACTCGCCCTCGTCCCATGCGCCCCGCAGGACCTCGTGCAGCACCGAGGTCGCGAAGGTGCCGCGCGGAAGTTCGAACGACAGGTACAGCGAATCCTCCGCGAATTGCCACTCGAACGATCGCAGCGGCAGTCGCAGGCTGCGACGCTCCTGCTGCATGCCCTCGGCCTCGAGCAGCGCGCGCAGCGCCGGCTCCCCTGTCACCGCGGCTTCCTCGACGGCCAGCACCTCGGCGCCGACCTCGAGCGGACCGCGACCCCACAGCGGGCCGCTGGGGTGCAGGTCCATCGCGCCGCAGCGCTCGAGCAGCGCCGCATCGACCTCGTCGGCGCGAAAGAAGCTGCGTCGCCCGTCCAGGATGACGGCCTCGCCCGGCAGCAGGCGGTTCCAGTCGCCGCGCCGCACGCGTTCCGCCAGCACCAGGTTGAACAGTTCGCTGCGGGCAGTGGACAGGGCGAAGCCTCGTTGCGCCCTGCCGCGCGGCGCGTTGCCGCCGGTGGCCCAGCCGCGAGCGCTCGCCAGGTTCGACTGCCCGCGACCGTAGCGCTGCGGCCCGAAATAATTCGGCACGCCCATGGCAGCAACCGCCTGAAGTCGCTCCTCGATGGTCGCGCGCTCGCCCGAGGCGTCGCGGACCCGGATCACGAAGCGATTCGCGCGGTGCGAGCCGGGCCGAAGCTTGCGGCCATGACGTTGCGCCGCCAGCACCCGAAAGCCCTCACCCTGAAACGCCAGGCACGCGTCCAGCGGTGCCGCGGCCGGCCAGGGCAACGAGAACGACTGGCGCGCGACGGCGCGCCGGTCCTTCTGACCGCTGGCACCGACGTCGCGCGCGGCAATGCCCGCCGCGCGCGCAAGCCCGGCCGCGACCCAGCCGGTGTTGGCGTCGCGCTTCTCCACCAGCAGCAGCACGTGGTTGCCGCTGCCGTCGGCATCGAAGCCGAGCACTTCCTCGACGCGGAAGTCCTCGGGCTCGACGCGGAATCGTCCGGCCAGCGGCGGCGCGCCGTGCGCGAGCGGCAGTTCCACGGCTTCAGCGACCGTGCTTCGGCGCGTCGGCGCGCGCGAGCAGCACGATTGCCTGCGCTGCCAGTCCCTCGGCGCGGCCGAGCGCACCGAGCCCCTCGTGCGTGGTCGCCTTGACGTTGATCCGCTCCTCGGCGCAACCGAGATCGCTGGCGATCCGCACGCGCATCTGCGCCCGATGCTCGCCCAGTCGCGGCGCCTCGGCGATGACCGTGGCGTCGACATTCACCAGCCGCCATTTGTGCTCGGCCAGCAACCTGGCGCAATGACGCAGGAAATGCCGGCTGTCCGTGCCCCGCCACTGCGGGTCGGTGTCCGGGAAATGCTGCCCGATGTCGCCCAGTCCCATGGCGCCGAGCAGCGCGTCGCACAGCGCATGCAGCAGCACGTCACCGTCGGAGTGCGCCTCGATGCCCCGCTCGTACGGGATCCGGACACCACCGAGCACCACGTGGTTGCCGGGCCCGAACGCGTGCACGTCATAGCCGATTCCAACCCTCATCGGCGGCTCCCTGCCCGCAGGATCGCCTCGACGAGCAAGCGATCGGCGGGCGTCGTCAGCTTGATGTTGTCGGTGCGCCCGGGCACCAGGCGCGGCCTGAGGCCCAGCGCCTCGACGGCCGATGCCTCGTCGGTCACCGCGCGCTCGCGCTCGGCGCAGAGTGCCAGGGCCCTGCGCAGCAGCCCGAAGCGGAACACCTGCGGGGTCAGCGCGCGCCACAGGCCGGCGCGGTCGGCGGTGCGCGCGCTGCGTCCGTGGCCATCGTCTACCTTCAGCGTGTCCGGGACCCGCACCGCCAGCAGTCCACCGACCGGGTCGCCGCCGGTCGCCGCGAACAGCGCATCCAGGTCCTCGCGACGCAGGCAGGGACGTGCCGCATCGTGCACCATCACCCAGTCGTCGTCGCGAGCCCGCGAGCCGAGGGCGAGCAGCGCATTGCTCACCGAGGCTTCGCGAGTGTCGCCCCCGATGCACGTGCTGACGCGAGGATCGCGCGATTCCGCCAGGCGTTTCCAGCGACGGTCCCGCGCCGCAAGCGCCACGACCACGCCGTCGACGGCCGGCGATGCCAGCAGTGCCTGCAGCGACCATGACAGCGCCGGTCGGCCAAGCAGGGGGGTGTATTGCTTCGGCGTGGAACCGCCAAACCGCTCGCCGCGCCCGGCCGCCACGACGACGGCCCAGCGCCGCGCCGGCCTGCTCATTGCGGCTCGGCCTGCGCGGTTCGCCGCTGCTCGGCCGGTGGCTCGCCGGCGACCGGCGTCGGCGGGACGACCTGGAAGAAGGTCTCGTTCGAGCCGATCATGCCGAGGTCCGTCCTCGCCCGCTCCTCGATCGCCGCCCGGCCTTCCTTCAGGTCACGCACTTCGGCTGCCAGTGTGCGATTGCGCTCCCGGAGCCGCGCATTCTCCTCGACCTGGGCGGCCACTGCCTTCTCGGTGCGCCACACGTCACGCATGCCGGTGGGCGAGACCCAGAGCCGGTACTGCAGCGCTATCACGGCCGCAAGCAGGAGTCCGGCAACGATGCGGATGATCATGGGCGCGGGAGATTACCAGAAACCATTGCGTGCAGCCCCCTGCCGGTCAGGCACCCGCAGCCGGCAGCGGCACCGGGAACGCGCCGCGGCCGGCGTAGCTCGCATCGGCGCCCAACTCGGCCTCGATGCGCAGCAGCTGGTTGTACTTGGCGATGCGGTCCGATCGGCACAGCGACCCGGTCTTGATCTGGGTCGCGCTGGTCGCGACCGCGATGTCCGCGATCGTGCTGTCCTCGGTTTCGCCGGAGCGGTGCGAGATCACCGACGTGTATCCCGCGGCGCTGGCCATGTCGATCGCCGCCAGTGTCTCGGTCAGCGTGCCGATCTGGTTCGGCTTGATCAGGATGGAATTGGCAATGCCACGGGCGATGCCTTCGCGCAGGATCTTCGTGTTGGTGACGAACAGGTCGTCGCCGACGATCTGCACCTTGCGGCCGAGCCGCTGCGTCAGGATCGACCAGCCGTCCCAGTCCTGCTCGGCCATGCCGTCCTCGATGGTGATGATCGGGAAGCGGTCGACCAGCCCCGCCAGGTAGTCCACGAACTGCGCCGACGTGAACTTGCGGCCCTCGGACGCGAGATCGTAGATGCCGTCGCCGTAGAACTCCGACGCGGCCGCATCGAGGCCGAGGAACACGTCGCGCCCGGCCGAATAACCGGCGCGCCCCACCGCCTCGAGGATGGTCTCGAGCGCTGCCTCGTTCGAAGGCAGGTCGGGGGCGAAGCCGCCCTCGTCGCCGACCGCGGTCGCCAGCCCGCGCTCGTGCAGCACCTTCTTCAGCGTGTGGAAGATCTCTGTGCCGCAGCGCAGCGCCTCGCTGAAGCTGGGCGCACCCACCGGCAGGATCATGAATTCCTGGATGTCCACGCTGTTGTCCGCGTGCGCGCCGCCGTTGATGATGTTCATCATCGGCACCGGCATCACCTTCGGCCCCGGCCCGCCGACCAGCCGGTACAGGCCCTGCCCGGACGCCCGAGCCGCCGCGTGCGCCGCGGCCAGCGACACCGAGAGCAGCGCGTTTGCGCCCAGCCGTGACTTGGCTTCGGTGCCGTCGAGCTCGATCATGCGCGCGTCGAGACCCGCCTGGTCCCGCGCGTCGCGGCCGAGCAGCGCGTCGCGGATCTCGCCGTTCGCGTTCGCGACCGCCTTGCGTACCCCCTTGCCCAGGTAGCGCGTCTTGTCGCCGTCGCGCAGCTCCACGGCCTCCCGCGTGCCGGTCGATGCACCCGACGGCACGGCCGCGCGTCCGGCTGCGCCACCCTCGAGCAGCACGTCCGCCTCGACCGTGGGATTGCCGCGCGAATCGACGATCTCGCGGGCCCGGATATCGATGATCTTCGTCATAGGCTGGATTCCTCGTACGGCCGCGATTTCACCGCGGCATCAATTTGCTTGAGCATCGTGAGCAGCGAGCGCATCCGGTCGAGTGGCCACGCGTTGGGGCCGTCCGAAAGCGCCTTGGCCGGCTCCGGATGGGTCTCCATGAAGAGTCCCGACACGCCCGCCGCGACCGCGGCGCGAGCGAGCACGGGCACGAATTCGCGCTGCCCGCCCGATGCGCTGCCCTGCCCGCCCGGCAACTGCACGGAATGCGTGGCATCGAACACCACCGGCGCGCCGGTCGCGCGCATCACCGCCAGGCCGCGCATGTCCGAGACCAGGTTGTTGTAGCCGAAGCTGAAGCCGCGCTCGCAGACCATCACCTGCTGGTTGCCGGTCGAGCGGGCCTTGTCCACCACGTTGGACATTTCCCAGGGCGAGAGAAACTGCCCCTTCTTGATGTTCACCGGCCGGCCGGCCGCGGCCACGCCCAGGATGAAGTTGGTCTGTCGGCACAGGAACGCGGGCGTCTGCAGCACGTCCACCACCGAGGCCACCTCGGCCAGCGGCGTGTCCTCGTGCACGTCGGTCAGCACCGGCAGGCCGAGCTCGCTCTTGACCTTGGCCAGGATCGCAAGGCCTGCGTCGAGCCCGGGACCGCGATAGCTCGACCCGGACGAGCGGTTCGCCTTGTCGAACGACGCCTTGAACAGGTACGGGATCGCGAGTTCGCGCGCGATCTCGCGCATGCGCCCCGCCACCTCGAATACCAGCGCCTCGCTCTCGATCACGCAGGGACCCGCGATCAGGAAGAACGGCCGGTCCGGGCCGACCTCGTGCCCGCAGAGCTTCATGCGCCTGCCGCGGCCGGCAGTTGCGCCGCCCGGTAGTCACGCGCCGCGCGGATGAAGCCGGTGAACAGCGGATGCCCGTCGCGCGGCGTCGAGCGGAACTCCGGGTGGAACTGGCTCGCGATGAAGAACGGATGCTGCGGAAGCTCGACGAGCTCGACCAGCCCGTCGCACGAGAAGCCCGAGAAACGCATCCCCGCGTTCATCATCCGCTGCAGGTAGTTGTTGTTGAATTCGTAGCGGTGGCGATGCCGCTCGCGGATCGTGTCGGCGCCATACACCGCGTTGGCCAGCGAGCCCTGCGAAACGCGCACCTCCTGCGCGCCGAGGCGCATCGTCCCGCCGAGGTTGGACTGCTCGCTGCGCGCCTCGACCGTGCCTTTCTGGTCCTGCCACTCGGTGATCAGCGCGATCACCGGGTGCGCGGTCTCGCGGTTGAACTCGGTGCTGTGCGCGCCTTCGAGGCCCGCGACGTGACGAGCGTACTCGATGATCGCAAGCTGCATGCCGAGGCAGATGCCGAGATACGGCACCCGATGCTCGCGCGCGTAGCGCACGGCCTGGATCTTGCCCTCGACGCCGCGCTCGCCGAAGCCGCCCGGCACCAGCACGGCATCCATGGCCTCGAGGGACCCGGTGCCGTGCTTCTCGATGTCGGTCGCCTCGACGAAATGCAGCTTGACGCGCGTGCGGGTGCGCAGCCCCGCATGCATCAGCGCTTCGGTGAGCGAAAGGTAGGCGTCCTTCAGGTTCACGTACTTGCCGACCATGGCCACGTTCACGGTCAGGTCGGGGTTGCCCTTGGCGGCCACCACCTGCTGCCATTCCTTGAGGTCGGCCGGGGGCGCCTCGATGCGCAGCTTCTCGCACACGATCGCGTCGAGCGACTGCTCGTGCAGCAGCATCGGGATCCTGTAGATGTCGTCGGCGTCCACCGCGGAGAACACCGCCCGGTCCTCGACGTTGGTGAACAGCGCGATCTTGCGCCGCTGCTCGTTGGGCAGCGGGTCCTGGCAGCGGCACAGCAGCACGTCGGGCTGGATTCCGATCGAACGCAGCTCCTTCACCGAGTGCTGCGTCGGCTTGGTCTTGATCTCGCCGGAGGTGGCGATGTACGGGATCAGCGTCAGGTGCATGTAGAGCACGTTGTCGTGCCCCATTTCCACGCCGAGCTGGCGGATCGCCTCGAGGAACGGCAGCGATTCGATGTCGCCCACCGTGCCGCCGATTTCCACCATGCACAGGTCCGCGTCGCCCGCGCCCATGCGGATGCAGTGCTTGATCTCGTCGGTGATGTGCGGGATCACCTGCACGGTCGCGCCGAGGTAATCTCCGCGGCGCTCCTTGGCGATGACACGCTCGTAGATGCGCCCGGTGGTGAAGTTGCTGTTGCGGCCGGTCGTGGTGCGCACGAAGCGCTCGTAGTGGCCGAGGTCGAGGTCGGTCTCGGTGCCGTCGTCGGTGACGAACACCTCGCCGTGCTGGAACGGGCTCATGGTGCCCGGATCGACGTTGATGTACGGGTCGAGCTTGACCATCGCGACCTTGAGGCCCCTGGCCTCGAGGATCGCGCCCAGCGAGGCGGCGGCGATGCCCTTGCCCAGCGAGGAAACCACACCGCCGGTCACGCAGACGAATTTTGTCATAGGGATCACCGTCGCAGGAGAAGCACGACGGGAGAGCAGTCTATCGGAATGCCCAACTCGCGGCCACCGAAAGCGGTCGTCCGATGCCGTTCAGTCGCCGTCGAATCGATCGACTGCGTCGAGCTTGACTTCTGCCGCCTCGGTCGCGGTGATTTCCGGTCGCCCGCGCCAGGCGATGGTCCACGACGGCTCGCCGGGCCGGGCCGCGTAGCGCGCGGCGCAAGCGAGGTCGCCGACGGCCACGATCTCGCCGCCGGCACGGAGTATCGGCACCTGGGCACGGCGCCAGGGCAGCACCCCGTGCTCCTGCAGCCACTTGCGCAGCGGGCGGCCATGCTGCGTGCCGGCCGCCACGAAACGCTCACCGGTCGTCCGCCCGGTGACCTCGAGCACCTCCGGAAGCAGTGTCCCGTCCAGGCCCTTGCCCGTGCCAGGCACCAGTTCCAGCCTCCCGAGGACGCCGAGTTCGAACACCGCGCCCCGACGCCAGGCGCCCTGCGGCAGTCGTGCGGCGCACGACGCCTCCGGCTCGGCGTAGAGGCGATTGCGATAGCGATAGAGTCGTGCGCCCGGCCAGTTTGCGCAGGGCACGCGGTCTGCGGCAGCCAGCGCGATGTCGCGCATTGCCGCAGCCAGCGTGGCCATTGCCGGGACCGGCAGCCCCTGGGCACGCAACCAGGCGCGCAGCACCCATCGCTGGCGAGCCGCCGGGAGGAGTTCCAGCCGCTCGAGCGACAGCGCTCGGCCGTCCGCCGCGAGCGCCAGGTCGGCGCGGGCGATCGCCGCCTCCATCTCCAGCATCTCGGCGGCGTGCGCGGCGACACGTCCCGCCGTTCGCGCAGCCGCGGGCCAGCGCCGGCGCACCGCGGGCAGCACCTCGAGTCGCAGGTAGTTCCGGTCGAAACGCGGGTCCAGGTTCGACGGATCGCTGAGCCACTGCAGACCAGCCGCCGCGGACCAGGCATGCAGCTCGTCGCGCGTGAAGCCCAGCATCGGCCGCGCGTGCCAGCCGTCGGCGAACCGGCCGACCGCCTTCATGCCCGCCACTGCGCGCACTCCGCCGCCGCGCAGCCACTGCAGCAGGATGGACTCGAACTGGTCGTCCGCGTGATGCGCGGTCAGCAGCACCTCCCCGTGCAGCAAGCGCTCCGCGAGGGCCGCGTATCGCGCAATCCGCGCCGCAGCCTCCGGGCTCTCGCCGCGCCGCGGCCGCGCGTCGACACTTGCCTGCTCGTATGGCACCTCGAACGCGGCCGCCTGCGCCGCGCAGTGCGCCGCCCAGCGCGCCGAGTCCGCGTGCAGCCCGTGATCGACGTGAATCGCACGAATGGGCGTCGGGCCGCTCGCTGCCCGCTCGGCAGCGAGCGCGGCCAGCAGCGCAATGGAGTCGAGGCCGCCGCTCAACGCAATAACCAGGCCCGACATCGGCGCGTCGATGGTCGCCACGCACTCATCGAGCGCACGCGACAGTCGCCCGGGCGAAAAGGCCACCGCGTCAGGCCGCTGTGAACACGCCCTGCGCGCGCAGCCGCGCGTACCTGCGCTCCACGAGTTCGTCCTCCGGCCAGGCGGACACCTCGCCCAGGTGCCGCACCAGCGCCTCTCTCAAGGACTCCGCCATCGCCTGCGGGTCACGGTGGGCGCCGCCGTGCGGCTCCTTCAGCACCTCGTCCACCAGGCCGAGCCGCATCAGGCGTTCCGCCGTGATTCCCATGGCCTCGGCCGCCAGCTCCTTCTTGTCGGCGCTCTTCCACAGGATGGACGCGCAACCTTCCGGCGAGATGACCGAGTACACGCTGTACTGGAGCATGACCAGGCGATCGCAAACGCCGATGGCGAGCGCGCCGCCCGAGCCGCCCTCGCCGATCACGGCCGTGATGACCGGGACCCGAAGCCGGGCCATCTCGAACAGGTTGCGCGCGATGGCCTCGCTCTGGTTGCGCTCCTCCGACCCCACGCCCGGATAGGCGCCCGGCGTATCCACCAGCGTCACCACCGGCAGCCTGAAGCGCTCGGCCATCTTCATCAGCCGCAACGCCTTGCGGTAGCCCTCCGGTTTCGGCATCCCGTAGTTGCGCCGCACGCGTTCCTTGGTGTCGCGGCCCTTCTGGTGGCCGATCAGCATGACCGGGCGGCCTGCCAGCCGGGCCAGCCCGCCCACGATGGCCTGGTCGTCGGCGTACATGCGGTCGCCGTGCAGCTCTCGGAAATCCTCGAAGATCGTGGCGGCATAGTCGAGCGTGTACAGCCGCTGCGGGTGACGCGCCAGCTGCGCCACCTGCCAGGGCGACAGGTTGGCGAAGATACTGGTCGTGAGCGCGCGACTCTTGGCGCTGAGCCGGGCGATCTCCTCGCCGACGTTGACCTCCGCATCCGACGACACGAAGCGCAGTTCTTCGATCTTCGCCTCGAGCTCGGCGATGGGCTGCTCGAAATCCAGGAAGCTGAGTGCCATGGGGCAGAGAATGCCTCGGAAGGACCCGCAAAGGAAAGGGCCGCGCGGAACCGCCTCAGCCGCTGACCCGGGGCGCGTACACGATTTCGACGCCGTCACGCCCGACGATCTGTCCCAGGCGCTCGACCAGTTCCCGGGACGGCCGGACCGTCCATTCCTCGCCGAAGTTCACCAGCGCCGCAGCGTCACTCCTCGAGAAACGGATCGACACCGAGCAGCGCCCGCCGCGGCTGGGTTGCAGTGCACGCTCGATCTCCGTCACCAGCCGGCGTCCGTCGGCTGCGCGCTCGCCACGCGGCCAGCGCAGCACCACGCGGCGCGCGTACTGGTCCCGGGCCTGGTCCACGTCGAGTATCCGTTTTGCGGCGACCCGCCAGTCCTCGATGAAATCGTCCCAGCGCAGGTTGCCGTCCACCACCAGGATCGCGTCCCTGGCGACCAGTGCACGGTACTGCTGGTAGACGTCCTCGAACATCGTCACCTCGATCCGCCCGCTGCGGTCGTCGAGCACGAAACTTGTCCGCCCGCCGCGCTTGCGGATCTCGAGCACCAGGCCCGCGACCGTCACGGTACGGCCCGGTCCGCGCCAGCCGCCCTCGTTCGACCCGACCGGGCGCGCACCCCCGACGTCGGCGATGCGGCCGCTGACGATGGGCCGCAGTTCGCGCTCGTACTCGGTAATCGGATGACCTGTCAGGTACAGGCCCAGCGTTTCGCGCTCGCCGGCCAGTCGCACGGCCTCGCTCCAGTCAGGCAGCTTCTCGTGCGCCCCATCGGGGTCGCGCAGCAACGGCTGCGCCGGTTCCGCCAGGCCGAACAGGTCGTCCTGCCCGGCCGCCTCGGCCCGCGCCGTCTGGTCCGCCGCCTTCATCGCGTCGGGCAGCTGGTGCATCAGCGTCGCTCGGTTCTCGCCCAGCGTGTCGAGCGCACCCGCGCGCACCAGCGCCTCGAGCACGCGGCGATTGACGCGGTTCAGGTCCAGCCGCCGGCACAGGTCGAGCAGGTCGCCGAAGCGGCCGCCGGCCGCCCGCTCCGCGAGCATGTTCTCGACCGCCGCCTGGCCGACACCCTTGATCGCGCCCAGGCCGTAGCGGATCGCCTGCGGGCCCGAGACCGTGAACATGTACTGCGACGCGTTGACGTCCGGCGGCTCGACCGCCAGCGCCATGCGGTTGCACTCGTCGATGATGGTGACGACCTTGTCGGTCTTGTCCATGTCGGAGGACAGCACGGCGGCCATGAACGCCGCCGGGTAATGCGTCTTCAGCCACGCGGTCTGGTACGACAGCACCGCGTAGGCCGCGGAGTGCGACTTGTTGAAGCCGTAGCCGGCGAACTTCTCCATCAGGTCGAAGATGTGCGCGGCATTGCCTTCGACGACACCCCGGGCGACCGCGCCGTCGACGAAGATCGAGCGCTGCTTGGCCATCTCCTCTGGCTTCTTCTTGCCCATTGCCCGGCGCAACAGGTCGGCGCCGCCGAGCGTGTAGCCCGCCAGCACCTGCGGGATCTGCATCACCTGTTCCTGGTACAGGATCACGCCGTAGGTCGGCGCCAGCACCGGCTTCAGGTCCGGGTGGAGGTAGTCGACGGCGCCGCCGACGCGGCCGTGCTTGCGATTGATGAAGTCCTCGACCATGCCCGACTGCAGCGGACCCGGGCGGAACAGCGCGACCAGCGCCACGATGTCGTCGAAACAGTCGGGCTGCAGGCGCCGGATCAGGTCCTTCATGCCGCGCGACTCGAGCTGGAACACCGCCGTGGTCTCGCAGCGCTTGAGCAGCGCGTACGTCTCCGGGTCTTCCATCGGCACCGCGGTCATGTCGAGCGCGGCCTCGCCGGCCGCGGTGCGCGCGGTGTTGATGGTGCGCACTGCCCAGTCGATGATCGTGAGCGTGCGCAGGCCAAGGAAGTCGAACTTGACCAGGCCCGCGGCCTCCACGTCGTCCTTGTCGAACTGGGTGACGACCGTCGTGCCGCCGTCTTCGCGGTAGAGTGGCGCAAAATCGGTCAGCACCGACGGCGCGATGACGACTCCGCCGGCGTGGGTCCCGGCGTTGCGCACCAGGCCCTCGAGCGAGCGCGCCAGGTCGATCAACTCGCGCACGTCGTCCTCGGACTTGTAGCGCTTGCGGAGTTCGTCTTCCTTCTCGAGTGCATCGTCCAGCGTGATGCCGAGCTCGAACGGGATCAGCTTTGCGATGCTGTCGGCAAGGCCGTAGCTCATGCCCAGCACGCGCGCGACGTCGCGCACGACGGCCTTGGCGGCCATGGTGCCGTAAGTGATGATCTGCGAGACGCGGTCGCGGCCGTAGCGGTCGGCGACGTACTCGATGACCCGGTCGCGGCCCTCCATGCAGAAGTCCACGTCGAAGTCCGGCATGGACACGCGCTCGGGATTGAGGAAGCGCTCGAACAGCAGGTCGTGGCGCAGCGGGTCGAGGTCGGTGATCCCCAGCACCCACGCCACCAGCGAGCCCGCGCCGGAGCCGCGACCCGGGCCGACCGGCACGCCGTTTTCGCGTGCCCAGCGGATGAAGTCGGCGACGATCAGGAAGTACCCGGCAAACCCCATCTGGCAGATGACGTCGAGTTCGGTCGCAAGCCTCGCGAAGTAGTCCTCGCGGCTGGTCGCGGCGCTCTTGTGCGTGGGCTGCGTGGTCGCCGGCGCGGCCAGCCGCGCCTCTAGCCCCTTGCGCGACTCCTCGCGCAGGTAGTCCTCGGTGCTCTGCCCGGAGGGAACCGGGTACTCGGGCAGCGACGCCTTGCCGAGCCGCATCTCAAGGTTCAGCCGCCTGGCGATCTCCACCGAGTTCTCGATTGCCTCGGGAATGTCGACAAACAGCTTTTCCATCTCCTCCGGCGAACGCAGGTACTGCTCCTCGCTGTAGCGCCTCGGACGCGATGCGTCGGCGAGCAACGTGCCGTCCTGGATGCAGACACGCGCCTCGTGCGACTCGAAGTCGTCGCGTGCCAGGAACCGCACGTCGTTGGTCGCGACCACCGGCACGCCCTGCGCCACCGCAAGCGAAAGGCAGCCGGCAATGCATTCTTCCTCGCCCGCGCGTCCGGTCCGCTGCAGTTCGAGGTAGAAGCGGTCACCGAACAGTGCCAGCCACGCCTCGAGCGCCGCACGCGCGTCTGCCTCGCGGCCGGCGAGCAGCGCCCGGCCGATGTCGCCCTCGCGGCCACCCGACAGTGCAATGAGACCCGCCGTGGTGTCGGCGTCGAGCCAGGACCGGTGCAGCGTCGGCCCGTGCCTGCCCTGGCCTTCGAGGTAGGACCGCGTGACCAGCCGCGTCAGGTTGCGGTAGCCCCGGTCGTCCTGGCAGAGCAGCACCAAGCGGCTCGGTTCCGCGCGCTCGCCTTCCTCCTGCAGCAGCACGTCCACGCCCACCAGCGGCTTCAGGCCCCGCGCCTGCGCAGCGGTGTAGAACTTCACCAGCGCAAACAGGTTTCCCTGGTCGGTGACCGCCACCGCCGGCATGCCCAGCCGTGCGCAGGCGTCCACCAGGCCCTCGCGCAGCAGCTTGCCGTCCTTGTGCTCGCTCTTGACGCGCACGACCCCGTCCACGAGCGAATACTCGGTGTGCACGCGCAGGTGGACGAAACGTGCCATGGCGGGTCGCGTCAGCGGGAATCGCAGGATTGTACCGGGCCGAAGCTGCGACGGTGCACCGCCGACGGTCCCAGCCGCCGCAAGGCCGCGATGTGCGCGGCAGTGGGATAGCCCTTGTGCACCGCAAAGCCATAGCCCGGGTATTCGCCGTCGAGTCCGCGCATGTATTCGTCGCGAGCGACCTTGGCGATGATCGAGGCTGCACTGATGCTGGCGACGCTGGCATCACCCTTGACGACCGCCTCGCCGCTGCACTCGAAGCCGAGCCCGCGCAGGTCCGGACATTGATTGCCGTCCACGATGACGTGCGAAGGCGGCAGGCGCAGCGCAAGCAGCGCGCGCCGCATGGCCAGCATCGTGGCCTGCAGGATGTTGAGCGCGTCGATTTCCGCGGCATCCGCCCAGCCCAGCCCCCAGCACAGGCAGCGGGCGCGGATCAGCGGCGCGAGCGCCTCGCGGCGGGCAGGCGTGAGCGCCTTCGAGTCCGCCAGCCCCGCGATCCGGCGCGACGGGTCGAGGATCACGGCGGCCGCGACCACGGGACCGGCCAGCGGGCCGCGGCCGGCCTCGTCCACACCCGCGCTCAAGCCCGGCCCTCGCCACTCGAATCCGGCCTGCTGCGGGTGACCGCAACCCTTCATGCCGGCGTTCGCCGTCCCGCGACCAGATCCAGGATCGCGTCGGCAGCGCGGGCGCTGGCCTCGCGGCGCAGCGCCAGGTGGATCGCGGAGAAAGCGTCGGTGAGCTCACGCAGGTCCGGGCGCTCGAGCTGCTGCAGCACCGCGGGGCCCAGCAGCTCCGGCCGTACCTGAGACTGGTAGAACTCGGGCACCAGTGCGCGACCCCCCAGCAGGTTCGGCTGCGAGAAGTACTGCGTCTTCACGAGATCGAGCCCGCGCAGCAACCAGTTGGTGAGCGGCGCAACGCGGTAGGCGACCACCATCGGCCGCTTGACCAGTGTCGCCTCCAGCGTGGCCGTGCCCGAGGCGAGCAGCACCGCGTCGCTCGCGGCCATGCATTCCTGCGCCCGGCCGTCGATGACGTGGACTTCGACGCCGGGCGCATGCACTGCAAGACTCGCGACGAAGGACACCCGCGCTGCATCGCCGGCCATCGCGGCAACGAACCTCAGGTCCGGCCTTCGCGAGGCGAGCCAGGCGATGGTCGCCGCGAAGGGCGGGCCGAGGCGGCCGACTTCCGCGCGGCGGCTGCCAGGCAGCACCGCAACGACCGCACCGCCGTCGCCGATCCCGAGCGACGCGCGCGACGCGACGCGATCGCTTTCGAGCGGGATTCGATCGGCCAGCGGGTGGCCGACGAACTCGGCGCGCACGCCGTGCGCGCGATAGAAGTCGGACTCGAACGGCAGCAGGCACAGCACCAGGTCCACGGCATTGCCGATCGTGCGGACCCTGCCCTGCCTCCAGGCCCACACTTGCGGACTGACGTACTGGACGGTGGGCACGCCGCGGGCCTTGAGCGCCTTCGCCACCCTCAGGTTGAACTCCGGCGAGTCGATGCCGACGTAGGCATCCGGCGCGGCTTCGACCAGGCGTGCGATGAGTTCGCGCCGCAGCCGCAGCAGCCGCGGCAGGTGGCGCACTATTTCCGCGAGCCCCATGACCGCGAGCTCATCCGACGGGTGCCAGGCCTCGCAGCCCGCGGCAGTCATGCGCGGCCCGGCGATGCCGTAGAACCGCGAGCCCGGCGCCCGACCAGCGAGCGCCTCCACCAGGGACGCGCCGAGATTGTCGCCCGACGCCTCGCCGGCGACGAGCCCGAACGATCCCGCCTGTGCCGCCGCATTCACGAGCCGGCGACCCCGCTCAGCGCACGATGCCGCGCGTGGCCCGCGGCAGGAATTCCGCCAGCGCGCGCAACTCCGGCTGCTCCTCGGCCAGTGCCGCGAGACGCTCGGAAGCCTCGCTGAGTTTCAGCCCGGAGCGGTACAGCAGCTTGAACGCGGCACGGATATTGCGCACCTGCCCGGGCCCGAACCCGCGGCGCTTCAGCCCCTCGGAATTGACGCTGTGCGCAGCCGCCGGCTGCCCGACCGCCATCACGTACGGCGGGACGTCGAGCGTCACGGCCGCGTTGTTGGCAATGAACGCGTGCGCGCCGACCTGGACGAACTGGTGCACGCCGGAGAAGCCGCCGAGGATGACCCAGTCCGCGAGGTGCACGTGGCCTGCCAGCGACGCGTGGTTCGCAAGCACGCAGTGGCTGCCGACGACGCAGTCATGCGCGACGTGGGTGCAGGCCATGAACAGGTTGTCGTCGCCGATGCGCGTGATGCCCTGGTCCTGCGCCGTTCCACGGTGGATCGTCACGCACTCGCGGATCGTGTTGCGGTCGCCGATCTCGAGCCGCGTCGCCTCGCCGCGATACTTCATGTCCTGCGGGTCGGCGCCGACCGAGGCGAACTGGAAGATGTGGTTGCCTTCGCCGATGCGGGTCGATCCCTCGATCACGACGTGCGGCCCTACGATCGTGCCGCGCCCGATGCTGACGCCCGGGCCGATCACGCTGTACGCGCCGACCGCGACGTCGGGCGCGAGTTCGGCATCCGCGGCAATCACCGCCGTCGGGTGAATCGAGGCCGTCATTCGCGGTAGTTCACTCGCTGTCATCGCTGCTCAGCCCGAGTGGACCAGCATCTCGGCGCGCGCGACCTCGACACCGTCCACCGTGGCCGACGTCGAGTATTTCCAGATCGCGCGGATCTTGCGCTCCAGGATCGCGGTCAGCATCACCTGGTCGCCGGGGACCACGGGCCGCCGGAACCGGGCCTTGTCGATGCCCGCGAAATAGAAATGGATGGACTCGTCCGGGTATACGCCGGCCGTGAAGAACGTGAGGATGCCGGCCGCCTGCGCCATCGCCTCGAGGATCAGCACGCCGGGCATCACCGGGCGCCCCGGGAAATGCCCGACGAAGAACTCCTCGTTCATCGTGACGTTCTTCAACGCGACGATCCGCTCGCCGGACACGCATTCCAGGACCCGGTCCACCAGCAGGAACGGATAACGGTGCGGCAGGCGCCGCATCACTTCGTCGAGGCCGAATCCGCTGGTCTCAGTCATGCTCGTCGTCCCCCGTGCTGGCGTCATTGCCGCCCTCGAGGCGGCGCACCCGGCGCGCGAGTTCCTCGAGCCTGCCGAACCGCAACGCGTTGCGGTGAAAGCGCTTCGCCTCGTCGGCCCACAAGGAACTGGAATACACGCCGGGCTTGCTGATCGACTTGAACACCGTCGTGCGGCCGGTGAACGCCACATCGTCGCAGATATCGAGGTGGCCCGCGACGCCGACCATGCCGCCGAGCATGCACCGCTGCCCGATCGTGGTGCTGCCCGAGATGCCGACACAGGCCGCGATCACGGTGTGCGCGCCGATCCGGACGTTGTGGCCGACCTGCACCAGGTTGTCGATCTTGACACCGTCCTCGATCACCGTGTTTCCGATCGCGCCGCAGTCGATCGTGGAATTGCTCCCCACCTCGACGTCGTTGCCGATGATCACGGCGCCGACCTGGGGCACCTTGACGTAGCCGCCGCTGTCCCGGGCGTGGCCGAACCCGTCCGCGCCGATCACGCAGCCTGGCTGCAGTATGCAGCGTTCCCCGATGCGCACGTCCCTGCACAGCGTGACACGCGCCACCAGCCGGGAATCATCGCCGATCTCGACGCCCCCGAGCACGACCGACCCCGGGCCCACGTCCACGCGCCGGCCCACGCGCGCGCCGCGTGCGATGTACGCGTTGGGACCGACCCGGGCGGTTTCGTCGACCTCGGCACCCGGTTCGACGATGGCAGTCGGATGGCGCCCGCCCTCGACGGCCTGCTCGGGATACAGCAGCTGGGCAATGCGGGCGTAGGCGGCGTACGGGTTCTTCGCCACCAGCACGTTGCCCGGACACTCCGCCGCGGACGCGGCGTCGATGACGACCGCAGTCGCCCGCGTGTGCGCGAGGTGGCGGCGGTAGCGCGGGTTGGCGAGGAACGAGATCGAGCCGGGACCAGCGTCCTGCAGCGGCGCGACGCGCTCTACGAGGGCATCGGGGTCGCCGCGCAGCTCGCAGCCGAAGCGGACTGCCAGGTCGGCGAGCCGCGCTGGCATGCCCGCGCCCCCTGCTCCGGCCTCAGGGCTTGCCCGGGGCGCCCTTGCGCGCCTGCAGCGCGGCAAGCACCTGGTTGGTGATGTCCACCGAGGGGCTCGCGTACAGTGCATCGGCGACGACCACGTCGAGTCCGGCCGTCTTCGCGTAGGCCTGGACTTCCTGCAGCACGCTGCGCTGCAGCTGCCCGAGCGCCTCGTTGCGGCGCACGTTCAGGTCTTCCATGAATTCGTTCTGCTTGCGCGCAAGCTCGCGCTGCCCGTCGCGCAGCGTCTTCTCGGCGTTGGCGCGCTCGTTGGCCGCCATCACGGCGCCGTCCTTCTGCAGCTTGTCTTCCTTCGCCTTCAGGTCTTTCTGTGCGCTCTCGAGTTCACGGCGCCGGCCGGCGAACTCGGTTTCCAGCGCCTGCGAGGCAGCCTGCGCCTGGGGCGACTCCTGCAGGAGCCGCGTCACGTTGACCACCCCCACCTTGGTCTCCGCCATGGCGGCCCCGAAGGGCGCGGCGCTTGCGGCGATCATTACCAGGGCAAGGGTCGCTGTCTTGATTGTCATGGAGCCGTGAACCTCAAAAAGCCTGTCCGATGGAAAACTGGAAACCTTCGGTCTCGTCCTTGTACTGCTCATTGTAGATCTGCTTCTGGGCGTTCAACGCGAAGGCGTAGCTGAAACGGAACACGCCCATCGGAGCCAGCCACTGGACGGCCACGCCGGTCGAATAGCGCAGTTTATCAAAACTGAACTTGTATTCCACCGGAGTGATGTTGTCCGGGGCAAAGAACGGCACGTCGTCGTTGGAAAACACGTAGCCACCGTCGAAGAACAGGCTGGCGCGGGCCGACCCGGTGAACTTCTCTGGCATCGGCAACAGCAGCTCGAACTGGTTCGTCAGCTTGATGTTGCCGCCGTAGGGGTTGCCGAAGGTGTCCCGTGGCCCGAGCGTGCTGGCCCGGTAGCCACGCACGCTCTCGGCGCCGCCGGCGAAGTAATTGCGGTACGGCGGGATCGCGGTGGTCGATCCGAGCGGCGCCGCATACCCCGCCTCGAAATTGTTCATCAGCGTGAACCAGCGGGTCAGCGGCAGGAACTGCAGGTAGTCGTAGGTCAACGCATAGAACTCAACGTCGCTGCCGGGAACGGCGTAGGTGGCGTTGAGCAGGTGGCGCGCGCCGCGATTGGCGAAGATGGCCCGGTTTCGCGAATCGTACCCCCAGCCGACCGACAGCGGGAAGGTGTCGAACTTGGTCCCGAAGTACGTGTACTCGATCGGCGGGATACCGACGTTGGACCTGCGCGTGTAGGGGTTGCCGTTGTTGCGCACCCACTGCAGCGACTGCAGCGCGCTCTGGTTCGGGTCGGTGAACAGGTCGGAGCGCTGGGCGGCGACACCCGCGCGCATCGACTGGAACTCCGACAGCGGCCAGCCGTAATCCACGCCGATCGCCCCGGTCGAGGTGTCGAACTGCGACGAGGAACTGGTGAACTGGCTGTACTTCCGGTAGCTGACCGAGACCGTGCGCGACACTCCGTCCACCGTCACGTAGGGATCGGTGTGCGAGATGCTGTACACCTGGCTGTACTGGCCGGCGTTCAGTTCCGCCGCGACGCGGTTCCCGGTGCCGAGGAAGTTGCTGTGCACGAAGCTGCCGTTCAGCATCACCGACTGCGACTGCGAGTAGCCGATGCCGCCGCTGAACTGCCCCGGCAGCCCCTCCTTGACCTGGAAATCGACGTCCACCAGGTCCGGCGTGCCGGGCACCGGTGTCGTCTCGACATCGACCTTCTCGATGAATGGCAGCCGTTGCAGGCGCTGCTTGGAGCGCTCGATCGCCGCATTCGACAGGTAGCCGCCCTCCATCTGGCGCATTTCCCGGCGCAGCACGTCGTCGTTGATGCCGGTCGTACCCTCGAAGTTGATGTGCCGGACGTAGGCGCGACTGCCCGGCTGCACCAGGAAGGTGATCGCGATTTCCTTGGTCTCGGGGTTCTCCTGCGGCACCGGGTCGATCTTGGCGAACGCATAACCGTCCTGGCCAAGCCGCAGCGCCATCAGCTCGGTGGTCGCGGTGATGTACTTGCGCGAGTAGATGTCCCCGCGGCGCACCTGCACCAGCGCCATCAGGTCCTGCTCCGGCACCACCAGGTCGCCGGCGACCTTCACGTCCGAGACGCGATAGACCTCGCCCTCGCGGACGTTCAGCGTGATGAAGATGTCGTCCTTGTCGGGCGCGATGGCCACCTGCGAGGTCTCGACGTCGAAGTCTGCATAGCCGCGGTCGAGGTAGTACGACTTCAGGCTCTCGATGTCGCCGCCCAGTTCCTCGCGGGAGTACTTGTCGTCCTGCCGGTACCAGGACAGCCAGTTCGGCGTATTGAGCTTGAACTGCTCGCGAAGCACGTCCTCGCTGAATGCCTCGTTGCCGACGATGTTGATCTGCTGGATCCGCGAGCGCTTGCCTTCCTTGACGTCGATCGCGATGCTGACCTGGTTGTTCGGCATCTCGGTGACTTTGGTGTCGACCTTCACGCCGTACTTGCCGCGCGAGTAGTACTGGTCGGTCAGGAAGCGGTCCACCTCGTCGAGCGTGGACTGGTTGAACACCTTGCCCTTGGCGAGGCCGACGTTGCGCAGCGACTTCTCCAGGTCCGGCGTCTTGATGTCCTTGTTGCCGGTGATGGTGAAGCTCTCGATCGAGGGCCGTTCCTTGACCACGACGATCAGCGTCCCGCCGTCGCGGCGCAACTCGACGTCCTTGAAGAAGCCCGTCGCGTACAGCGCGCGCAGCGATTCCTCGACGCGTTGCGCGTCCATCCGGTCGCCGATGTTGACCGGCAGGTAGTTGAAGACGGTGCCTTCGCTGATGCGCTGCAGGCCCTGGACCTTGATCTCGCCGACGGTGAAGTCGCCCATGTTGGCCTGGGCGTACACGGCGGGTACGGCGAGCAGGACCGGCAACGCGGCCATGTATTTGAATCGCATGGCGGGCGGCTCAGCTGAACAAGCGCGAGATGTCGTTGTAGAAGGCGAAACTCATCAGCAGCAGCAGCAGCGCGATCCCGACCTGCTGGCCCAGCGCCTGCGCGCGTTCCGACAGCGGCCGGCCGCTGGCCAGCTCGGCGAGCTGGTAGACGACCTGGCCACCGTCGAGGATGGGAATGGGCAGCAGGTTCAGCACGAAAAGGCTCACGCTAACGACGGCCAGGAAGGACAGGAACGCAAGTATGCCCTGTCGCGCCGAGAAACCGGCGTATTCCGCGATGTTGATCGGGCCGCTGAGGTTCTTGGCAGACACGTCTCCGGCCGCCACGTTCCACAGCAGGCGCACGGTGAGCGCAGACATGTCCCAGGTCTTGCCGACCGCCTTGCCGACCGAGGCGAACACGCCGTAGCGCTCGCGGGTGCGCATGTCCTCGGGCACCGGCGCCGGGGCCGCCGGCTGTACGCCGATCCGGCCGATCAGCTGCGCGCCGTCACGCTCGGCCTGCACCTCGACCGGCAGCACCAGTTGCTCTCCCGCGCGCTGCACCGTGAGCAGCAGTGTCTTCCCCGCCGCGGGTTGCACCAGCTTCACCAGCGCCAGGAAGTCCGCGACCGGCGCCCCGTCGACCGCGGTGACCAGGTCGCCGACCTGCAGGCCGGCGCGCTCCGCCGGGCTGCCTTCGATGAGGGTCCCGACGCGTGCCGGCACCTCCGGGAACCAGAACTCGAATCCCAGCCCGGGCAGCAGCGCCCCGGGTTCGGTCAGCGCCAGCGTGTTGCCCTCGACCGGCAGGCGGGCGGTGCGCGTGCCACCGTCGGGCGAGCGGACTTCGAGCTCGATCGGCCCGCCGTCCATCAGGCGCTCGAGGATCGCGAGCATTACGGCCTCGCGTCCATCGGTGGCGTGTCCGCTGACCGCGAGTATCTGGTCATTTGCGACCAGCCCGGCGCGGGCCGCCACCGAGTCCGGAGTCACCTCGCCGAGCACCGGCTTCAGGGCTGGCACCCCGGCCACGAACAGCACCCAGTAGGCGACGACCGCAAACAGGAAGTTGGCGAAAGGACCGGCGAGCAGCACGAGGATGCGCTGCCAGACCGGCTTGCGGTTGTAGGCTGACGAGAGTTCGGCATCGGGGACCGGACCTTCACGCTCGTCAAGGAGCTTGACGTAACCACCTAATGGAATTGCAGAAATTGCGAATTCCGTACCCTTGGAATCGAGGCGTTTCCAGAGCGGCCGGCCGAAGCCTATCGAGAAACGGATCACCCGGATGCCGACCCGTCGCGCCATCCAGAAGTGCCCGTACTCGTGCACCGCGACGAGGATGCCGATCGCAACCAGGAATGCCAGCAGGTAACCCAGAATCGTCATGCCCTAGACCTCGCCGCCCCGACGAGCAGGGACTCCGCAAACATACGCGCCCGGCGGTCCGCCTCGAGCACGACCTCCAGGCCTGTCACCGCCACCCGGTCGTGCCAGCCGAGCACCGACTCGACGAGCTCCGGGATCCGCGAAAAACCAAGCGTTCCAGCAAGAAATGCCGCGACCGCCACCTCGTTGGCAGCGTTCAAGACTGCCGGGCTGGTGCCGCCGGACTCGGCCGCCTCGCGGGCCAACCGGAGCGCCGGGAACCTCCTGAGGTCCGGGGCCTCGAAGTCGAGGCGCGCCGCGGCCACCAGGTCCAGCGATTCTACACCGGAGGCAATTCTTTCCGGCCAGCCGAATGCGTGCGCGATAGGAATGCGCATGTCGGGGTTCCCAAGCTGGGCCAGGATCGAGCCGTCCACGTACTCCACCAGCGAATGCACGATGCTCTGAGGGTGTACGACCACCTCCACTCGCGCGGGTTCCATGCCGAACAGCATGCAGGCCTCGATGAGTTCAAGGCCCTTGTTCATCAGCGTGGCCGAATCGACCGAGATCTTGCGGCCCATCTTCCAGCGCGGGTGCGCGCAGGCCTGCTCCGGGGTCACGCGCGCGAGCTCGGCTTGCGAGGCGCGCAGGAACGGCCCGCCCGAAGCGGTGAGCAGGACACGGCGCACTCCGCACACCGCGCGTCCCGGCTCGAGCCCGCCCGGAAGGCACTGGAAGATCGCGTTGTGCTCGCTGTCGATCGGGATCAACGTGGCGCCGCCGCTGCGCGCGGCATCCAGCAGCAGCTCGCCGCCGACCACCAGCGACTCCTTGTTTGCCAGCAGCACACGCTTTCCGGCGCGCGCCGCCGCCAGCGTGGACGGCAGGCCCGCGGCACCGACGATTGCCGCCATCACGGCATCGACATCGGGCGCCGACGCGACGTCCACGAGCGCTGCAGCGCCGCAGGCCACTTCGGTCGCCAGCCCCGCGGCGCGCAGCCCGCACTCCAGCCGTCGGGCCGCGGCAGGGTCCGTCAGCACTGCGACCCTCGGCCGGTGCTCCAGGCATTGCTCCAGCAGCCGCGCATGGTTCGATGCCGCCGCAAGCACCGCGACCTCGTACCGGTCGCGATGGCGCCCCAGCACGTCCAGCGTGCTCACGCCGATGCTGCCGGTGCTGCCGAGGACCGCGACCCGCATCATGCCGCCACCCCGATCATCTGCAGCGCGAGCAGGAACGCGGGGCCCGCCGCCGTCAGGCCATCGACCCTGTCGAGTACGCCGCCATGGCCGGGCAACAGGTCGCCGCTGTCCTTGAGGCCGGCGCGTCGCTTGAACATGCTCTCGACCAGGTCGCCGACCACCGACAGCAAGGCAACGGGCGCGCATGCGGCAAGCCAGGCCGCCACCGGCTGGCCGAACAGCACTGCGCCGGACACCGCTGCCACCGCTGCGCCCAGCATCCCGGCCGCGAATCCCTCCCAGGTCTTGCCCGGGCTCACCAGCGGCGCGAGCTTGTGCCTGCCGAGGCTGCGGCCGCCGAAATAGGCGCCGACGTCCGCCGCTGCGATCAGCACGATCAGGTAGAAGAACAGCATGCGGCCGTGGGGCTCGACCAGCGCCAGTCGAGACAGTCCGATTGCCGCCGGCACCAGCACCGCGAAGCCCGCCAGCGCCGCGGCCAGTCGCCCGCCACGCGCCGGCGCGAAGACCACCCACAGGAACGCCGCCAGCCACCACAGCGCAGTCGCCCGCAGGAACGTCGCAAGCCCCGCGGCGTCGGCGGTCAGCCGCCACGCGGCGAACACCGCGATGCCGATCGCGGCCACGTAGCCGAGGCGCGCCGCGTTGCGCAGCAGCCCGGCGAAACCCGCCCATTCCCACGCGCCCGCCAGCACCGCGACCGCCACCACGGCCACTGCCGCAGCCGGCGGCATCACGAACAGCACCGCGACGACCACCCCGGCAAGCAGCAGGGCGGTCGCGATGCGCTGCCTGAGTCCGCTAGCCACCGGCAACCTGCGGCGATGTCAGGCCGAAGCGACGTTGCCGCCCCGCGAAGTGACGGAACGCGCGCTCGAGCTCGGCGTCATCGAAGTCCGGCCAGAGGCAGTCGCAGAAATAGAGCTCGACTGTAGGCCAGGTTCCAGAGCAGGAAATTGCTGATGCGCTGCTCCCCGCCGGTGCGGATGAACAGGTCCGGGTCCGGCGCGTCGCCGAGCGCGAGTTCGTGGGCGAACACCGCCTCGTCGATGCCGTCCGGCGGAAGCGTGCCCGCGGCAACCGCGGCAGCGAGCTTGCGCGCCGCGCCGACGATGTCCCAGCGGCCGCCGTAGGACACGGCCACGTAGACGGTCATGCGGGTGTTGCCAGCCGTGCGCGCCTCGGCCTGGGCGACGCCGTCGCGCAGGTGCGGCCGCAGCGTCGAGAGGTCGCCGATGAACCTGAGCCGGATCCCGTTGCGGACGAGCTCGTCGACCTCGCGTTCGATCGCCTCGACGAACAGCTGCATCAGCCGTGAGACCTCCTCCGCCGGCCTGCCCCAATTCTCGCTCGAGAACGCGAACAGCGTGAGCGCTTCGACGCCGCGCCGCGCGCAGCCTTCGACCGTGGCCCGCACCGACTTCACGCCGGCGCGATGCCCGAGATGGCGCGGCAGCGCGCGCTTCGCAGCCCAGCGCCCGTTGCCGTCCATGATGACGGCAACGTGGCGCGGCGTTCCCGGCTCGCGGGAGTGCGTCTCGGCCACTGCTCAGACCTGCATCAGGTCTTTTTCCTTCTCCACGATCACCTGGTCCACCTCGGCGACGTACTTGTCGGTGAGCGTCTGCACCTCTTCGTGCGCCTTGCGGTCCACGTCCTCGGAGATCAGCTTTTCCTTCAGCATCTCCTTGAGTTCCTGCATCACGTCGCGGCGCACGTTGCGGATCGCGACGCGAGCCACTTCGCCCTCGTGGCGCACGACCCTGGTCAGCTCGCGGCGCCGATCCTCGGTGAGCGACGGCAGCGGCACGCGGATCACCGTGCCGGCGGTGGCCGGATTGAGCCCCAGGTCGGACTTCATGATCGCCTTCTCGATCGCCGGCACCATCTGCTTCTCCCACGGCACCACCGTGAGCGTGCGCGAGTCCTCGACCGCCACGTTCGCGACCTGCGTGAGCGGCACCTCGCTGCCGTAGTAGTCCACACGCACGTGCTCGAGCACGCTGGTGCTCGCCCGGCCGGTGCGCAGCTTCTTCAGTTCATTCCTGAGCGCGACCACGCACTTCGCCATGCGGTCCGCAGCGTCTTTCTTGATGTCCTCGAGCATGGGCAGTCTCCAGCGGCGGCAGCGGCCGCCTCAGTTCGTGACGAGTGTTCCGACGTCCTCGCCGCACGCAACACGCACCAGCGCGCCCGCGTCGTTGAGGTCGAACACGCGAAGCGGCAGGTTGTGGTCCCGGCACAGCACGATTGCCGTCGCATCCATGACGTTCAGGCGCCCGTCGAGCACCTGGTCGTAGGTGAGCCGGTCGTAGCGCCGCGCGGCGGGATTCCCGACCGGGTCAGCGTCGTAGATGCCGTCGACCTTGGTTGCCTTCAGCAGCAGGTCCGCGCCGATCTCGATGGCGCGCAGGCTGGCGGCGGTATCGGTCGTGAAGAACGGGTTGCCGGTGCCGGCCGCGAAAATCGTCACCCGCCCCTTTTCGAGGTGGCGGATGGCGCGACGACGGATGTAGTCCTCGCAGACCTCGTTGATGCGTATCGCCGAAAGCACCCTGGCATACACCCCGAACGACTCGAGCGAGTCCTGCAGCGCCAGCGAGTTCATCACCGTGGCGAGCATCCCCATGTGGTCGCCGGTCACGCGGTCCATGCCGGCCCGCGCCAGGCCGGCGCCGCGAAACAGGTTTCCGCCGCCGATCACCACCGCGACCTGCACGCCACGTTCGCGCACGGTGGCGATTTCCGAGGCGAGGCGTTTCAGGAACACGGCATCGATGCCGTAGTCGGCGTTGCCCATCAGGGCCTCGCCGGACAGCTTCACAAGGATGCGCCGATGCGCCGGTTTTCCGTCTGCTGGTTCAGGCATGCAGTCTGTCACCTCCGACGGGGGGCCATTATAAGGAACCCCGCTCGCGCGGGGTTCCTGTTGTTTCGCCGGGACCGGTCGGGATTCAAGCTCCCCGGACCTGGGCCATCACTTCGGCGGCAAAGTCTTCCTGCTTCTTCTCGATGCCAGCACCGACCTCGTAACGAACGAAGCGCAGGATCCTCGCATTGGCCCGCTTCAGCACGTCGCCCACGACCTGCTTGTCGTCCTTCACGAACGGCTGGCCCAGCAGCGTGATCTCGCCCAGGAACTTGCGCAACTTGCCCTCGGAGGCCTTGACCAGCACCTCCTGCGGCTTGCCCTGCAGCTTCGGATCGGCCGCCGCCTGCGCGACGATGATCTCCCGTTCCTTCTCGACCTGGTCGGCCGGGACGTCATCGGCCGACAGGTAGCGCGGGTTGATCGCCGCGACGTGCATGGCCAGGTCGTGGCCGAGCGCCTCGTCGCCGCCCTCCAGCACGACCACGGTGCCGATCCGGCTGCCGTGCAGGTACGAGGCGAGCGGCGCGCCGGAGGTGACCACCTCGAAGCGGCGCACGCTGATGTTCTCGCCGATGCGCGCGATCAGCGCCCTGCGCGTCTCCTCGACCGTCTGCCCGGACGCCATCCGCGCGGCGAGCAACCCCTCGAGGTCGGCCGGCCTCGACTCGAGCGCGGCGCGGGCAACCGCGGTCGCAAAGGCCTGGAAGTCCTTCTCGCGCGCGACGAAATCCGTCTCCGAGTTCACCTCGACCAGCGCCACCGCCTTGCCGTCCGCGGCGCGATCGATCGCGACCACGCCCTCCGCGGCGATGCGCCCCGCCTTCTTGTCCGCCTTGGCGAGACCGGACTTGCGCATGGCCTCGGCCGCGACCTCGATGTCGCCGCCCGCCTCGACCAGCGCCTTCTTGCACTCCATCATGCCGGCGCCGGTGCGCTCGCGCAGCGTCTTCACCGATTCAGCCGTGACTGCCATGCTCACTCTCCCTCGGCAGCCGGTGCCGCGGCCTCCGCCGCAGCCGCCGGAGCTTCGGCAGCCACCGCATCGGCCGCGGGAGCCACCGGCGCAGCCGCCGGTCCCTTCTTGCGGGCGGCCTCGCGGCGCGCCATGAACGCCTCGGGGCTCTCCTCGGGATCGGCCTCGGCAAGTTCCGCAACCGCGTCGTGCGCGGCTTCGCCGTCGGGCGCCGCGGGCTTGCGGCGCGCGGGCGTCTTCCTGCGGGCCGGCGCCGCGCGGCGCTTCGGACCGGCCTTGGCGCGCGGCTTGCCTTCCTCGTCGAGCTCGACGAACTCGTCCTCGCCCACCGCGACCTCGGGCAGCGTGGAACGGCCCTCGAGCACCGCGTCGGCGATGCCGCCGGCGTACAGCTCGATGGCGCGCATCGCATCGTCGTTGCCGGGAATCACGTAGCTGATGCCTTCCGGCGAGCAGTTGGTGTCGACCACCGCGACCACCGGGATACCGAGCTTGCGGGCCTCGTGGATGGCGATGTTCTCGTGGCCGACGTCGACCACGAACATCACGTCCGGCAGGCCTTCCATTTCCTTGATGCCGCCCAGGCTGCGCTCGAGCTTCTCGCGCTCGCGGCGCACCATCTGCGCCTCGCGCTTGCTGCGCTGGTCGAGCATGCCGCTCTCTGCAAGATCGTCGATCTCGGCCAGCCGCTTGATCGACTGCCGGATGGTCTTGAAGTTGGTGAGCATGCCGCCGAGCCAGCGATGGCTCACCCAGGGCATGCCGCAGCGCGCAGCCTCGCGCGCAATCGCGTCGCGTGCAGAGCGCTTGGTGCCGACGAACAGCACGCGCCCGCCCTCGGCGACCACGTGCTTCACGAAGCCGGCCGCCTCGATGTAGAGGGGCAGCGTCTTCTCGAGATTGATGATGTGGATCCGGTTGCGCTCGCCGAAGATGAAGGGCTCCATCTTCGGGTTCCAGAAGCGGGTCTGGTGCCCGAAATGGACGCCAGCCTCAAGCATCTGCCGCATGGACATGCTGCTCATATCGAAAACTCCTTGTGGGGTTGAGCCTCCACGCACCCCATGTGGCAACCCGCGAGGCCTCTCGGCCTGGCAGGCACCCAGCCACATGTGCCGGTACGTGTGCGGTTTTGGTTGTGAAAAAAGGCCGCGCTTTATACCATAAGTTTCCGTTTGTTCAAACACTTGCGCGCCCGGGGCCCTGCCCTGGCGCCGGAACCACCTTCCCGACATGCAACACCCCGAGACGGCGACCACCCACGGGCAGCCCGACAGCGCTGGGCGCGTTTCCGTCAAGACGGCCGCCGAGCAGGACGCGATGCGGCTCGCCGGGCGCCTCACGGCGGAGGTGCTCGACATGATCGGGCCGCACGTGGTCCCGGGCGTCTCGACCGACGAACTCGACCGCATCTGCCACGACTACATCGTCAACGTGCAACGGGCCGTGCCCGCCCCGCTCGACTACCGGGGCTTCCCGAAGTCGATCTGCACCTCGGTGAACCATGTCGTCTGCCACGGAATCCCGGGCGACCGGCGACTGAAGCACGGCGACATCGTCAACGTGGACGTCACCGTCATCAAGGACGGCTTCCACGGCGACTCCAGCCGCATGTTCTGCGTGGGGCGCGTCCCGCCACACGTGCAGCGACTGGTGGACGTGACCTACGAGTCGATGTGGCGTGGCATTCAAACCGTGCGCGCCGGCTCGAAGCTCGGCGACATCGGCGCGGCCATCCAGGCATTCGTCGAGGCCAACCACTACTCCGTGGTGCGCGAGTACTGCGGCCACGGCATCGGCCGCGGCTTCCACGAGGATCCGCAGGTGGTCCACTACGGCACGGCCGGCACCGGCATGACGTTCGTGCCTGGCATGACCTTTACCATCGAGCCGATGGTGAACGCCGGCCGCCGCGAAGTGCGGCTGCTGCCGGACGGATGGACCGTCGTCACGCGGGATCACACGCTGTCGGCGCAATGGGAGCACACGATCCTGGTCACCGAGTCCGGCTGCGAGGTGCTCACACTCGGCGCCGGCGAGCGGCCGCCGGCTTGAACGCACCCCCGGAGCAGATCGAGGACTTCGAGGCGGCGGCCGGCCGTATCGCGCTGCCCAGCTGGCCGTTTCTCGGCACATTGCCGGAGGCGCTCGATTCGGGCGACGACCGCACCGCCGCGTTCCGCGTGGCGCTCGAGGACGGCGCGGCAAACCTGGAGCAACGCTTCCAGGACGACGAGCCCGTCGAAGCGCTGGTGCGCGACCGCGCCCGGATGGTGGACGTGGTGCTGCGCGCGGCCTGGGCCCTGCACACGGGGCCGGAGGCGAAGGACGTCGACCTGGTGGCCGTCGGCGGGTTCGGCCGCGGCGAGCTGCACCCGTGCTCCGACATCGACGTGCTGATCCTGCTGCCCAAGTCGGGCGCCGAGGAGAGCCACGCGGGCATCGAGCGGTTCCTCACCTTCCTCTGGGACATCGGCCTCGAGGTCGGCCACAGCGTCCGCACCATCGACGACTGCCAGCGCGAGAGCGCCGCGGACGTGAGCGTCGCGACGACGCTGATCGAGGCGCGACTGCTCGCCGGGCCCGAGCACCTGTTCCAGGCGATGCGCCGCGCGCTCGGGCAGGACAGCATCTGGTCTTCGCAGGCGTTCTTCGAGGCCAAGGTCGCCGAGCAGCAGGTGCGCCACCACCGCCACCACGACACGGCCTACAACCTCGAGCCGAACGTCAAGACCAGCCCGGGCGGGCTGCGCGACATCCAGACCATCGGCTGGGTCGCCAAGCGCCACTTCGGCGCGGGCACCTTCGACGAACTGGTCGAGCACGGCTTCCTGACCGCCGGCGAGCTGCGCAAGCTGCGCACCGCGCAGGCCTTCCTGTGGAAGGTGCGCTTCGCGCTGCACTCGCTGACCGGACGGCGCGAGGACCGCCTGCTGTTCGACCACCAGGCGCGCATCGCCCGGATGTTCGGCTACGAGGACGCGGCCTACACGCTGGCGGTCGAGCAGTTCATGCAGCGCTACTACCGCACGGTCATGGACGTGAGCCTGCTGAACGAGATGCTGCTGCAGCTGTTCCGCGAGGCGATCCTCGCCGACCCGGCGACGCCGGTGGTGCCGCTCGACTCGCGCTTCCAGATGCGCGGCGACTACCTCGAAGTGACCTCGGACGACGTCTTCGCGCGGCAGCCGTCGGCGATCCTGGAGCTGTTCCGGCTGATGCAGGACCACCCGCAGTTGCGCGGCGTGCGCGCGGCGACCATCCGCTCGCTGGGGCGGCACCTGTGGCTGATCGACGAGGAGTTCCGCCAGCACCCGCGCAACCACCGCCTGTTCCTGGACCTGCTGCGCGCGCCGGTCGGGGTGACGCACGAACTTCGGCGCATGAACCTCTACGGCGTGCTCGGCCGCTACATCCCCGCCTTCGGCCGCATCGTCGGGCGCATGCAGTACGACCTGTTCCACGCCTACACCGTGGACGCGCACACGCTGTTCGTGGTGCGCAACCTGCGGCGACTGATGCTGCCGCAGTTCGAGAAGGAATTCCCCGACCTGTCGCGGCTGATGCAGTCGCTGCCGCGGCCGGAGATCGTGCTGCTCGCGGCGCTGTTCCACGACATCGCCAAGGGGCGCGGCGGCGACCACTCCGAGCTCGGCGCCGTGGACGCGGAGGCCTTCTGCCTCGAGCAGGGCCTGTCCCGCTACGACGCGCGGCTGGTCGCCTGGCTGGTGCGCAACCACCTGGTGTTTTCGGTCACCGCGCAGAAAAAGGACATTTCCGACCCCAACGTGATCCGCGACTTCGCGCAACTGGTCGGCGATCGCAAACACCTCGACTATCTCTACGTGCTCACCGTGGCCGACGTGCGCGGCACCAACCCGAAGCTGTGGAATTCCTGGCGCTCCTCGCTGTTCCACGACTTCTACGAGCGCACCAAGCGCGCGCTGCGCCGCGGGCTGGAGGCGCCGGTGGACAGGGACGAACTGGTCGCCGAGACGCGCGCCGCGGCCCGCGAGCTGCTGGCGCGCGACGGCGTCGACCCGGAGCGCGCCGAACTCGCCTGGTCGAGGCTGGGCGACGAGTATTTCCTCAAGCACACGCCGCCCGAGATCGCCTGGCACTCGAAGCTGATCGTCGATCGCGAGCCCGGCGACACCTCGCCGCTGGTGGCGGTGCGCGACGCGCCCGAGCGCGGCGGCAACCCGGTGCTGACGTTCATGCCGCACACGCAGCAGAACTTCGCCCGCACCACCGCGCTGCTCGATCAGATGGGACTCAACATCCTCGACGCGCGCATCACGCCGCTGGAGGGCGGCCTGAGCCTCGACACCTACCTGGTGCTCGAGGACACCGGTGCCCCGATCACCGACCGGCAGCGCGCCCACGAGATCGAGCGCCAGCTGTGGCGCGCGCTGCAGCGGCCCGAAGGGGACTGGCCGGAGGTCACGCGCCGGGCGCCCCGGCAGGTGCGCATGTTCTCCACGCCGACGCAGATCACGTTCGCCGACGATCCGGACCGGCAGCGCACGATCATCGAGCTGATCGCCGGCGACCGCCCGGGACTGCTCTCGGAAGTCGGCAAGGTGTTGCTCGCCGAGCGCGTGGACATCGTCACGGCGCGCATCATGACCATCGGCGAGCGGGCCGAGGACGTGTTCTACGTGTCCGACGAACAGGGACAACCGCTGGCCGAGGACGCGCGGCTGCGCCTCGAGGAACAGCTGCACGTGGCGCTCGACGTGCCGAACGCGACCAGGATGGGACCCGCATGACCGGCCATTCGAGGCTTTCCGCCATCATCGACGCAGCCTTCGAGCAACGGGCCGACTTCTCGCCGTCCAACGCCCCGGCCGAGGTCAGCGCCGCGGTCGAGGCCGCCATCGACCTCCTCGACCGCGGTGAGGCGCGCGTGGCGGAAAAGGTCGACGGCCAATGGGTCGTTCACCAGTGGCTGAAGAAGGCCGTGCTGCTTTCGTTCAGGCTCAACGACAACCGGGTCATCGACGCGGGTTTCACGCGCTTCTACGACAAGGTCGCGCTGAAGCACGCCGGACACGACGACGATCGCTTCCGGGCCGAGGGTGTGCGGGTGGTGCCGCCCGCGGTGGTCCGTCGCGGCGCGTATGTCGCACGGAATGCCGTGCTGATGCCAAGCTACATCAACATCGGCGCCCGCGTCGGCGAGGGCACGATGGTGGACACCTGGGCAACGGTCGGCTCCTGCGCACAGATCGGCCGCAACGTGCACCTCTCGGGCGGCGTCGGCATCGGCGGCGTGCTCGAACCGCTGCAGGCCAACCCCACCATCATCGAGGACGGCTGCTTCATCGGCGCGCGCTCCGAAGTCGTGGAAGGGGTCATCGTCGAGGAAGGCGCGGTGCTGTCGATGGGCGTCTATGTCGGCCAGAGCACGCGGATCTACGACCGGGAAAGCGAGGCGGTCAGCTACGGCCGGATTCCGGCCGGCGCAGTGGTCGTGCCCGGCTCGCTGCCCGCGCCTGACGGGAAATACTCACTCTACTGCGCCGTGATCGTGAAGCGCGTGGATGCTCAGACCCGGGCCAAGGTGGGAATCAACGAGCTGCTGCGCCTGGCCTAGGATCCCTGGCCGGCGTTCGGCCGGGCCGGCTTCTCCCCTTCCATCATGTAGATCACCTGCTCGGCGACGTTCTTCGCGTGGTCGCCGACGCGCTCCAGGCCCTTCAACGCGAACATGGTGTCGATGGTGGGCTTCAGGAACTGGTGATCCTGCATCACGTAGGACATCAGCTGACGCAGCGCGGTCGCGTACTCCCGGTCGAGCTCCCGGTCCCTTGCCAGCACTTCGCTTGCCAGTTCCGGACGGCTCTCGTCGAGCGCGCGCACGGCGCTGCGCAGCATGCCCATCGAAAGGTCCGCCATGTGCCGCAGGTAACGCGCCACCGCCACGACCGGGTCGCCCGCCGAGGCGGCGCCGTGCTGCAGCGCGAATCGCGCGATCTTCTTCGATTCGTCGCCGACCCGCTCCAGCTCGAGGCCGATGCGCGCCACCGCGCGCGCCATCCGCAGGTCGTTCGCCACCGGCTGCTGCAGGGCGATGTACATCAGGCTGTCGCGATCGAGCCTGTTGTCGTAGTCGTTGACCATCGGCTCGCGGGACAGGACCAGTTCGGCCAGGTGCGCGTCGCGCTCGAGCAGCGCCTTCACCGCCGCGCCGACCTGGTCGATGACCAACCCGCCCATCTCGACCGCGTGCATCCGCAGGCCGATCAGCGTCTGCTCCACCGTCTTCGAGGTGTGGCCCTCGACCGGGTCGCCGCCCGGGGTCTCGCGCGCCCCCAACGGCCCGTTGTCCGATGCTGCCTCGAGCTGATCGTCGACCTGCATGGTCCTTCCGTCAGCCGTAACGGCCGGTGATGTAATCCTCGGTGGCCTTCTTCGCCGGGTTGGTGAAGATCCTGGACGTGACGTCCACTTCGACGAGCTCGCCGAGGTACATGAAGGCCGTGAAATCGGATACCCGCGCTGCCTGCTGCATGTTGTGCGTGACGATCAGCACCGTGACCCGTTGCCGCAGCTCCGTGATCAGTTCCTCGATCTTGGCCGTCGCGATCGGGTCGAGCGCCGAGGTCGGCTCGTCGAAAAGCAGGATCTCAGGCTCGGTCGCGAGCGCACGCGCGATGCACAGCCGCTGCATCTGGCCGCCCGAGAGCGCCAGCGCCGAGTCGTCGAGCCGGTCCTTGACCTCGTCCCAGATCGCGGCGCCACGCAGCGCCTTCTCGACCCGCTCGCCGAGGTCGGACCGGTTGCGCACGCCGCGCAGGCGCAGCCCGTAGGCGACGTTCTCGAACACGGTCTTCGGAAACGGGTTCGGCTTCTGGAACACCATGCCGATGCGCATGCGGACCTCGATCGGGTCCGTCTCCGGGCCGACCAGGTTGACGTTGTCCGGCCGCAGCGTGATGGCGCCCGAGTACTTCGTGTCCGGCTGCAGGTCGTGCATGCGGTTGAAGCAGCGCAGGAAGGTGCTCTTGCCGCAACCCGACGGCCCGATCAGCGCGGTGACCTGGTTTTCCGGTATCGAGATGTTGATGTTCTTCAGCGCCTGGTTCGTGCCGTACCAGAAATCCAACTTCTCGGCGGACGCCTTGGGCGGGTTCGCGCGGAGCGGCTGGCGGCTTTCCATGGTGATGGAAACCGCGGGAGTCCCGGACTGCCGGGCATCGGTGTCGCCTTGCATTGATGCTGCCTCATTGGGGCGGGGTACGGATCGCGTGGCCACGGACGTTTCCATGTCGATCACCAGTTGATGCGCTTGCGGAAGCGGTAGCGGATTACGATCGCGATCGTGTTCATCAGCAGCGTCATGCCGAGCAGGACCGCGCCTGCCGCCGCCGCGTTCGACTGGAAGGCCTGGTCGGGCCGCGAGACCCAGTTGAACATCTGGATGGGCATCGCCGTGAATTCGCTCCTCAGCCACTCGAAACTGAGGAACGGGAAGGTGCCGGTGACCGGCGACGGGGGCAGGAACGCGATGAATGCCAGCGCGCCGATGGTGATGATCGGCGCGGTCTCGCCGATGGCCCGCGACAGGCCGAGGATCAGGCCAGTGAGGATGCCTCCAGTCGAGTACGGCAGCACGTGGTCCTTGGTGACTTCCCAGCGCGTCGCGCCGAGCCCATAGGCCGCCTCGCGAATGGCCTTCGGCACCGCGCGCAGCGATTCGCGCGTGGCGACGATCACGATCGGAAGGATCAGCAGCGCCAGCGTGAGCCCGGCCGTGAGGATGCTCTGCCCGAGCCCGAACTGGTAGACGAACAGGCCGAGCGCCAGCAGGCCGTAGACGATCGAGGGCACGCCGGCGAGGTTGGTGACGTTGACCTCGATGATGCCGGTGAACCAGTTCTTCGGCGCATATTCCTCGAGGTAGATCGCAGCGGCAACGCCCACCGGCAGCGAGACCAGCGCCGTCACGACCATGATCAGCGCCGTGCCGACGGCCGGCGAGAGGATGCCGGCATTCTCGGCCTTGCGCGACGGGAAATTCTCGAAGAACTTCCAGCCGAATCGCGGCGCGCCGTCGCGCACCAGGTCCAGGAACAGGTAGGCGAGGATGCCGAGGCAGCCGATCATGATCAGCAGCCCGACGATCACGAACAGCTTGTCGACCTGCTTGCGCCAGCCCAGGCCGCGGCGGATCTGCTCGAGCGTCAACTGCGCGTCTGCGACCATCAGTACGCCTCGCGGAACTTGCGGGTGAGGAAAAAGCCCAGCACGTTGAACACCAGCGTCATCAGCATCAGCACCAGCCCGGCCGCGAAGATGCTCTGGTAGCCGATGCTGCCGTGCGGCAGGTCACCGAGGCTCACCTGCACGATGTAGGCAGTGATGGTCTGGGAGGGCTCGGTCGGGTTGAACGACAGGTTGGGTTGCATGCCCGCGGCGATCGCCACCACCATGGTCTCGCCGATCGCGCGCGAGATCCCGAGGATGTAGGCGGCGGCGATCCCGGAGAATGCTCCCGGCACCACCACTCCGAGCGCGGTCTGGTACTTGGTGGCGCCCATCGCGTAGGACCCCTCGCGCATGTAGCGCGGCACGGCCCGCATCGCGTCCTCGCTGAGCGACGCGACGTACGGCACGATCATCACGCCGATCACCAGTCCCGGGCTCAGCATGTTGAATCCCGGCAGGTCCGGCATCAGCTTCTGCAGCAGCGGTGTGACGATCAGCAGCGCGAAATAGCCGTACACCACCGTCGGCACGGCACCCAGCAGTTCGAGGATGGGTTTCACGGTCTCGCGCAGCCGGTGCGGCGCGAACTCGGACAGGTAGATGGCGATGACGGTACCGAGCGGGATCGCGACGGCGAGCGCGACCCCGGTAACGGTCAGCGTCCCGGCCACCAGCGGCATGATGCCGTAGTGCGCGTCCGCGAACAGCGGGGTCCAGGCCGTGCCGGTGAGGAACTCGCGGAGCGACACGTGTTCGAAGAACGCGGCCGATTCCTTCAGCAGGATGAACACGATGCCGACGGTCGTGAACACCGCCACCAGGCCGGCGAGCATCAGCACGAACTCGATGACCCGGTCACGGGCCTTGCGGTACGCAAGCGACGCGAACGCGCCCCGTGAATCCAGCGCTTGTGAACGGCTCATGACCGAACCACCCTTCCCACTCTTGTTCGTGCCCCGGCGGGCGAAAGTCTAGCCGCACCCGGCGATGCGCGCGACCCCGGTGGGCGAAATTGCGGGGAGGGCCGTCGCCGGCGCCTCCCCGCTGCGAAACACGCCGCCGGGCGGCCGTTTACTGCTTGCGTTCCATCGTCAGCAGCTGCTCGATGGTGAGGCCCACCTTGGGCACGCCGCCGAACACCGTGCCGGTCTTGCGCTCGTCGAAGTGCTGCATCACCGTGGTGTAGGCAGACGCCGGCAGCGGCACGTAGCCCACTTCCGTCACGAGCCCCGCGCCCTTGGTCAGGCAGAACTTGATGAACTCCTGGACCTCCGGACGCGACGCGGCCGAGACCTTCACGTACATGAACAGCGGTCGCGACAGCGGCTGGTAGGTGCCGTTGATGACATTCTCGGCACTCGGCTCGACCGGCCCCTTGCCGCCGTCGATCGGCACCGCCGTCAGCTTGTCCTTGTGCGCCGCGTAGTACGCGAAGCCGAAGTAGCCGAGCCCGCCCTTGCTGTTCACCACGCCCTGCACCAGCGTGTTGTCGTCTTCGCTGGCCGTGTAGTCGGCGCGGCTCGCCTTCGCCTTGCCGTTGATCGCCTCGGTGAAATAGTCGAAGGTGCCCGAGTCGGTGCCCGGCCCGAACAGCGCGAGCTTTTCGGACGGGAAACCGGAGCGCACCTGGTTCCAGTTCATGATGCGGCCCTGGGCGGCCGGTTCCCAGATCTTCCTCAGTTCCGCGACCGTCATCGACTTGACCCAGGTATTGGCCGGGTTGATCACCACCGTCAGCGCGTCGAACGCGATCGGCAGTTCCATGTAGGTGATGCCGGCCTTGCGGCAGGCTTCCATTTCCTCGGTCAGGATCGGGCGCGACGCATTCGAAATGTCGGTCTCGCCGCGGCAGAATTTCTTGAAGCCGCCACCCGAGCCGGCAATGCCGACGGTCACGTGGACCTTGCCACGCTTCGAGATCTGGAATTCCTCGGCCAGCGCCTCCGAGATCGGGAACACGGTGCTGGAACCGTCGATCTTGATCGACGCGGCCTGGGCCATTGCATGCCCGGGAACGCCGACCGCAACGAGACCGGCGAACAGCGCCGGAACCGCAAATTTATGCCACAACTTCATGGAGTTAACCCTCTGCAACGTTGGGGTGCCGTAGATGCCTGATCAATCGATGCGCGGAGTGTGCGGGCAACGTGTGACAGCAGTATTACAGGCCGGCCCGCAGAGCCGTGACTTGTGCCACCGTGCCGGCTCCGATATACACCGCCTGCCGCGCCCGAATGCACAGGCCGGTGCGGAACCTGCCACCTTGTCGTTACAAACCAATGTCACCCACGCTCGAAATCACGGCTGAGCTGATGCGCCGGCCCTCGATCAGCCCCGACGACCACGGCTGCCTGGACTTGATCGAAGCGCGCCTCGCACCGCTCGGATTCCACGTCGAGCGACTGAAATCCGGGCCGGTCGACAACCTGTGGGCCCGGCGGGGCTCGGGCCGGCCGGTGCTGTGCTTTGCCGGTCACACCGACGTCGTACCCACCGGTCCGCGTGAAGACTGGCAGACGGACCCGTTCGACCCGGTGATCCGGGACGGCGTCCTGTACGGGCGTGGTGCGGCCGACATGAAGAGCGGGCTCGCGGCGATGGTCACCGCGACCGAACGGTTCGTCGCCAGTCATCCACGGCATGCCGGCAGCCTCGCCTTCCTGTTGACCAGCGACGAGGAAGGCCCGGCAATTGACGGCACGCGGCGGGTCGTCGAGGTGCTCGAGGCGCGCGGCGAGAAGCTCGACTATTGCGTGGTCGGCGAGCCCACCAGCCACGAACAACTCGGCGACACGATCAAGATCGGGCGCCGCGGGTCGCTGTCGGGACGGCTGACCGTGCACGGCGTGCAGGGCCACATCGCCTACCCTCACCTCGCCGACAACCCCGTGCACGGTTTCGCCCCCGCGCTCGCGGAACTTGTGGCACGGCACTGGGACCCGGGCAACGAGTATTTCCAGCCGACCTCGTTCCAGGTCTCCAACCTCTCGGCCGGCACCGGCGCGCCGAACGTGATCCCCGGCGAGATGAAGGTGCGTTTCAACCTGCGATTCTCGACCGAGCAGACGGTGGAGTCGCTGCAGCGCACCGTGCTCGGCATCCTCGACCGCCACCGTGTGAACTACACGCTCGAGTGGTTCGTGTCGGGCCTGCCGTTCTTCACCGCGCCCGGCCTGCTCACCGATGCCGTCGCGGCGGCCGTCAGCGACGTCACTGGCGTGAAGCCCGCGTTCTCCACCACCGGCGGCACCTCGGACGGGAGATTCATCGCACCGACCGGCGCGCAAGTGGTCGAAGTCGGCGTCGCCAACGCCACGATCCACAAGGTGAACGAGAGCGTGCGCGTCGCTGACGTGGATGCGCTGTCGCTCGTCTACGAGCGTGTGATGGAGCGGGTGCTCGGGAATGCCGGCCAATAGTGCCGCGTGACCAGCGGGCGATGAACGACGATCACGCCCTCGCCGCAGGCACGAACCAGTTGACCAGCACGCCCCACAGCCCCACGCCCACCAGGCACATCAGCACCCAGGTCGGCATGTTGAGGCCGAGGAAACTCCAGTCGATCTTCGCGCACTCGCCCGAACCGGACAGCACCTTGCCCAGCACCTCGTGCATGGGCAGCACGTCCATCATGTAATCGAGGCTGGCGCCGCACTCGGCGACCGACCCGGGCGGCTGGGCGATGATCCAGATGTGGCGCGATGCTACCAGGATGCCGCCGAGCGCCGCCACGTCGATCAGCACGCCGTAGACCCGGGCCCACCGGTCGCCCGGATCGTGGAGGAACGCCGCGAGGAACAGCAGGCCGGCCGCGATCACCGAGATGCGCTGCAGTATGCACAGTGGGCAGGGATCGAGGCGCAGCACGTACTGCACGAACAGCGCATAGGACATCAGTCCCACGCAGGCCAGGAACCCGAGCAGGTTACCGGTGCGACGGTTCAACCATGCGGGCATCATCGCGGTTCCCTCCAGCATCAGCCCGCACCGCCGGTCCGGGCACCGCGCGCGGCACCAAGCTGCGTCTCGACATCTTCGATGGACAGGTGGCGGATGTCCTTCGCGAACACCATGTAGATCACGTACTCGCAGATGTTCTTGGCGTGGTCGCCAATGCGTTCCAGCGCCCGCGCGACGAACAGCACGTCCAGCGCGCGACGGATCGAGCGCGGGTCTTCCATCATGAAGGTGATGCATTGCCGCTGCACCGCCTCGTACTCCTCGTCCACGGTGCGGTCCTTGCGCGCCACCGCGAGCGCCGCGTCGGTGTCCATGCGTGCCACCGCGTCGAGCGCGCCGTGCAGCATGTCTGCAACCAGGTCGCCGATGTGCTTGATCTCGCGATAGCGGTCGGTCGGCCGCTCGAGCGTTGCCATGCGGGACGCGACGCGGCCGAGCTTTTCCGCTTCGTCGCCGATACGCTCGAGGTCGGTGATGGTCTTGATGACTGCGACGATCAGCCGCAGGTCCGACGCGGTCGGGCTGCGGGTTGCCAGTATGCGGCTGCAGTCCTCGTCGATCGCCACTTCCATGGAGTTGACCCGGTGGTCGAGGCGCACCACTTCCTCGCCGAGCCTGCTGTCGCCCGTGTACAGCGCCTTGACCCCGTCCAGCAACTGCTGCTCGACCAGGCCGCCCATCTGCAGGACCGAGGAGCGCACACCCTCCAGGTCCGCATTGAAGCGGCTCATGATGTGATGCGAGAGGTCGGACGTTTCCATGCGGGCCTCCAGAGGATGCGATCGTATACATCAGCCCGTTGCAAGGGGCAAGCGGTATGCCCTCGCTGCCGGTTCTGCACAGCATTGCGGCCCCGGCGCGGAAAAATGCACCGGGGCCGCAGTGGACTGCCAGGTCCCTAGAACTTGTAGTTGATGTCGAGCTGCAACCGGTCGTAATTCATGTCCTTGCCAACCGCGTACGGGCCCGCGTACGGTCCGTTGGCGACGTTGCCGCTGACTGCCGCGGTATTGATGTTGGTGGTGTTCAGGAAGTACGTCGCGTTCAGCGTGACGTTCTTGACCGGCGCGTAGCCAGCCTTGAATGCCCAGCCGTCCACGCCGGTGACGCCGCCGGCAAAGTCGGAGTCGATGAACTGCGCAAACATCGCGTCGTTATCCATCGACTCGTACAGCACGCCGGCTTCCCAGGTCTTGGCGTTCGACGCTTTGCCCAGCGTAGCGCCCAGTGACCAGGCGGTGTCGTACTTGACGTTGGACGCCATGTTGCGCGCGTAGTCTCCCCAGACGCTGAATGGCAGGCTTGCCACCGTCATGCCCATCTGCCCGGAAAGCTGCAGGATCTCGTAATCGTACAGCAGCACGTTCGTGGCAGTGCTGGAGCCGTTCAGGTTGCGCTTGTATGTCGTGTTGCCGAACGCATTGCCGTTGTAGAACGGCGCATTGCCCTTGCCATTGGTCAGGTTGTAGTACTGTGCCGCGACCCTGGTCTCGCCGCCGAACAGCGGGAACACGAGACCTAGCTGGGTGCCGAAGATCGTGGGGTCGACGTTGACGTAGCTCGGATTGCTGTTGGAGTTCTCCTGCACCATCCAGGCGTAGCCGCTGCCGAAAAACATGCCGCGGGTGAACGTGGCCGCAAGCGCCTCAGGATTGACGTCACCGTCCCAGAAGAGGCTCTGCCCGGGCCGCCAGAACGGAAGCGGCTGCTTGCCCAGCAGCAGGTTCGCGTCATCCATGAACTTCCAGTCGGCATACGCCTGGGTGATATAGATGCCCTTCTGCGACGACTCCTGCGTGAAGGTCTGGTTCGTGGAGCGCGGGTCGCCGTCGCCGGACGCGATCTGGAATACGACCTTGGAGTTATCAGTGACCTTGGCCTCGGCACCCAGCCGGAATCGGAACCGCGTGCGCCACTGGTTGGCCGCATCCTCAACCGACAGCGTGGAGGGCGCGGTTTCCGTGGGCGCGCTGCCCGTGACACGCTGCTTGGCGATGTATTCCTCGCGCATGCGGAAGTCGCCCTTGAACTTGATGCGGCTGGCCCAATCGGCGCCCTTGACCTTGCTGAGTTCGCCGGACGCCTCGGCCGACTCCTGGCGCAGCGTCTTGGTCTGCTCCTTCAGGTAGTCGATCTCGGAGTCTCGCTGCTCGGTGACCGCCTTGAGCTGCGAGTTCTCGTTCTGCAGCGCGCTGTTTGCGGCCTCGAGCTTGTTCAGGCGGTCGGCGAGCGCCTGCATCTGCGCCTGCATGGCCTGGATTTCCGCCTTGGTCGCGTTGCCGCTGGCGGCTGCCGAAGCGTCGGCTGAAGCCATGGCGAGTGTCGCGGCAACGGCCGCGGCAAGCAGGGTATTTCTCACGGTGGTCCCCTCACGGTAGTGGTAACTGAACGACATGACTACGACCCGCAACGCAACTGACGCACACGAGCGGATTCGATGGGCGTCTTTATAGGCGCGCTGTGTTACAGAGACGTGTCAGCGCTTGTGGCTGGAATGCCACGACTTGTTGACGGACAGGCAGCCGGGCGCGCTGGACGCAAACCAGCGCGTTGCTCAGTGCGTGATGCGGCCGACCCTTGCCGACGGGAAGTGGCAGGTGAAGGTACTGCCCTTGCCGTCCACGCTCTCCACCTCGAGCCGTCCGTCGTGTCGCTGCAGCGCGTGCTTGACGATCGACAGGCCTAGCCCCGAGCCGCCGAGCTTGCGTGAGCGTCCGGCGTCCACCCGATAAAAGCGTTCTGTCAGCCTTGGCAGGTGCTCGGCCGGGATACCGATCCCGGTGTCCTTGACGCTCAGGTGGCCGCCGCGCGCGTCCACCCACCACCGGACCACGATGCTGCCCGACGGCGGCGTGTACTTGACCGCGTTCATGACCAGGTTGGACGCGATCGAGTGCAGTTCCTCCTCGGAGCCGAGCAGGCACGCGTCGGCCTGCGCAGCAATCTCGATGCTTGGCGCGGGATCCGGCTGGGCGAGCACCTCCTTGCGCAACGCCGCCAGCAGGCCGGCCAGGTCCACCGGGCTTTTCTCGGCAGGACCGCCACGGGCCTCGAGTTTCGAGAGTTCGAGCAGGTCCTCGACGATGCCGCGCATACGGTCAGATTGCCGGCGCATCTCCTTCACGGGTTCCCGCCAGCCCGCATCGAGCGACGCATCGTCCTCCATCGCGTCGAGGTAGCCGCCGATCACCGTGAGCGGCGAGCGAAGCTCGTGCGAGGCGTTGGCCACGAAGTCCTTGCGCATCGCATCGAGCCGAGCCTCGCTGGTCACGTCGCGCACCAGCAGCAGTTGCTGCTCCCCCGCCGGGTTGCGCACCAGGTGGAACTCGAGCCAGCGCTCGTCCAGCCCCGGCATCTGGACCCGCGGCGGCGGCCGGCCATCCGGGTCCTCGAGGTAGGCGACGACCACCGGGTGGCGAACGAGGTTCTCGACCCGCATGCCGCGATCGACCTTGCGGTTCAGCCCCAGCCAGTGGCCGGCGGCGGCGTTCGCCCAGCTGATCTCGCGCGAGCGGGTCAGCAGCACCACGCCCTCCGGAATGGCGGATGCCATGCGGCGGAACTCGCGCAGCAGCGACGTCACCCGCTGCTCGTGGAACAGCTTGCGCCGATGCAGGCGGCTGGTCGTGGCGACCACCTCGCCCCACAGGCCGGTGATGTCGGGCGGCGAGTCGACGTCCTTGCGGCGCAGCCAGCGCTCGAACCGGAGCAGGTTGCGAATCTCGAACGCGAGCAGGGCCAGCAGTGCGAGCGCGAGCAGCGCTGCCGCGTGGCCGGACAGCGAGCCGACGACGGCTGCCAGCAGCAGCAGCAGCAGGATTCCAACGACGTGTCGAATGGCGGGCCGTGACACGATACGTCGCCGCGCCAGCGCTACTCCGGGCGCGCCGAAAACCGATAGCCCGACCCGCGCACGGTCTGCACCAGCGCATCCAGGCCGGAAGGCTCGAGTGCCTTGCGCAGGCGGCGCACGTGTACGTCCACGGTGCGCTCCTCGATGTACACGGCGCCACCCCAGATCCGGTCCAGAAGCTGGCTGCGCGTGTACACGCGCTCGGGATGCTCCAGGAAGAACTTGAGCAGCCTGTACTCCGTGGGGCCGAGCGTGACGGCCGTGCCATTCGCCGTCACACGATGGCTCATGGTGTCCATCACGAGGCCGCCGGACCCCATCGTGCCCGACTCGTCGCCCGGCAAGGCGCGACGCAGCACCGCGTTGATGCGCGCTACAAGTTCACGGGTGCTGAAGGGCTTGGTCAGGTAGTCGTCGGCGCCCACCTCGAGTCCCGCGACCTTGTCCTGCTCGGCCGCGCGCGCAGTCAGCATGATGACCGGCAGGTCCTCGGTCTCCTTGTTGCGGCGAATGGCCCGCGTCAGCTCGAGTCCGCTCTGGTCGGGAAGCATCCAGTCGACCAGCAACAGGTCGGGGCGGCAATCCGCGATTGCGCCACGCGCAGCCGACGCGTCCTCTGCCTCGAGCACCTCGAAACCGGCCCGCCGCAGGCCAAAGGAGATCATGTCCCGGATGGGCTTCTCGTCCTCAACCACCAGGATCTGCCTGCCCGTCATCTCGCCTCGGCCACCATGGGGAAACGCCCGGATTAGGCCCGTCGATTATGACACTACGGTTACGGGCCCAGCCGCGGGCCGCGCGACGTCATCGCGGACATAAATCGGTAACGCGAGCGCGGCGTCCACGCCGCGGCCGGCCGCAAGCTCGATGGCACCGAGCCGAGCGATCGCGTCCGCCCGGGGGTACAGGTCCTGGTGGACGTGAATCCCGGCTGCCTCGAGCCTTGCGCGCAGCTCTGGATACCGCCCGATCCCGTTGCCGGCTGCGTGATGCAGGTCGCCGATTCCGTCCGCCACGCGTCGGGGTGGCGACACGTGTTCCGCGCCCAGCGAGCCGAGGCTGGCTTCCCCGGCCCGCCCGACGCCGGCAACGCCATGCCGCGCGTACACGGCCCAGTAGATTTCACCCATGCGGGCGTCGTTGCAGGCCAGGATGCGCTCGCCCTCGCCCGCCGGTACCTGCTCGGCCACCGCCGCGAGACTCGACACCGGCGCCACCGGCAGCCCGACACCGAACGCGAGCCCCTGCACGACACCGGCCGCGATGCGCAGGCCCGTGAAGCCGCCGGGCCCGCGACCGAACGCGAGTCCGTCGAGGCTCGCAAGTTCAATGCCCGCCTCCGCGAGCAGCGAATCTACCATCGGCAGGATCAGCTCGGCGTGGCTGCGCTCGGTGATCTCGAAACGCAACAGGATCGCGTCATCGAGCATCAGCGCCGCGGAGCAGGCTTCGGTAGAGGTGTCCAGGGCGAGTAGCCGCATCCGGCGAGCGTACGGCAGAAGCAGGCAGGCTGAAAGTGGCGATGCTCGAACACGCCGCCGGACGAACGACCCAGGCGCAGGCCGGCAGCGCGGCCGCTGGTCAGGTGCTTTCGAGGACTGCTGCCCCGAGCCGCTCCGTCAGGAACTGCCGCACTTCCTGCAATTCGCGCGTGCGCCTCATCGGCGGCAGGCTGGTGATGAATGCGCGCCCGTAGCCCTTGGTCACCAGGCGCGTGTCGCAGATCATCACCACGCCGAAGTCCGCCTCGTCGCGAATCAGCCGGCCCGCGCCCTGCTTCAGCGCGATCACGGCCTGCGGGACCTGTTCCTCGAAAAACGGGTTGCCGCCCCGCGCGCGGATTTCCTCGAGCCGGGCCTTGAGCAGCGGATCGTCCGGCGCCGCAAACGGCAGCTTGTCGATCACGACCACCGACAGCGCCGTGCCCTTGACGTCCACGCCCTCCCAGAAGCTGCCCGTGCCCAACAGCACCGCGTTGCCAGCCTCGCGAAACATGCGCAGCAACTGGTCGCGCGAACCTTCGCCCTGCACGAACACCGGCACCGGCGGCGAATCTCCCCAGGCCCGGCGCAGTTCCTCTGCGCCCTCGCGCAACGCGCGGTGGCTGGTGAACAGCAGGAACGCCCGCCCGCCACTCGCATCGAGCACCGGCAGCGCCGCTGCGATCACGCTGCGCGTGTGGCCCGGCGAACCGGCCTCCTCGAGGCCTTTCGGCAGGTAGAGCAACGCCTGGCCGCTGAAGTCGAACGGGCTCTCGAATCGAACGCACTCCGCGTGCGAGAGGCCGGAGCGCCGCTTGAAGTGCGAGAAATCGTCGCCCACTGCCAGTGTCGCCGAGGCCAGGATCCAGGCGCCGGCCTGCGCCTGCATCAGCGCCGCGAGCTGCGTGGCGACGTCCACCGGCGCGTAGTGGCAGCTGACGCTGCGGGCATTGGTCTCGGCCCAGCGCACGCCACCGTCCGCCTCCTCGCGCGTGAATGACTCGAGTCGCTCGGCGCTCTCCGACAGCCGCTCGCGCAGGCGCTCGATCGCACCCTGGCCGTCGGACGCGAGCGGCGCCAGCGCCTCGCACAGTTCCGCCGCGCGGGTCGCGAGGCCGCCGAGCGCCTCGACCATGCGTTCCGGCCATTGCGAATGTTCGAGCCGCGCGTCCATGCCGCCGGCAGCCGTGACCACCTCGCCAACCTGGGCGTCGAAACCGGTCAGCGCCGTGTCCACGCCGGTTCCCATCTGCTGCGCGAGCATCAACTCACCGGCCACGTCCTTGGCGATTGCGGCGAGCTGCCGCGTGCTGACGCTGTAGCCCAGGAACTGCGCGGCTACGTCCGGCAACTGGTGCGCCTCGTCGATCACGATCGCGTCCGCGCCCGGCAGCAGGTCGCCGAAGCCTTCCTCCTTCAGCACCAGGTCGGCCATCAGCAGGTAGTGATTGACCACCACGATGTCGGCCGCCTGGGCCTCGCGACGCGCAGCCAGCACGAAGCAGTCCTCGTACTTCGGGCACTCGGTGCCGACGCAGTTCTCCCGCGTCGAGGTGACCCACGGCCAGACGGGGTCCTGCTCCCCGAACCTCGACAGCTCGCCGATGTCGCCGCTGCGGGTCGTGTGCGACCAGGCGCGCACCTTCGGGATCGCGGTCGCCACCTCGCGGCGCAGGCCGCGCGAGTACGCCTGCTGCTCCGCGAGGTCGAGGCGATGACGGCACAGGTAGTTCGCCCGCCCCTTCAACAACGCCACCCGCACCGGCCGCCCCAGCGCGCCGCACACCGCCGGCAGATCACGATGATAGAGCTGGTCCTGGAGCGCGCGGGTGCCGGTCGAGATGATCACGCGCCGGCCCGAGACCAGCGCCGGCACCAGGTAGGCGAAGGTCTTGCCGGTCCCGGTGCCCGCTTCGACGACCAGTGTCTCGTGGCCCGCCATGGCGGCCGACACCTGCCCGGCCATTGCCAGCTGCCCGTCGCGCATCCTGTATCCAGGCAGTGCCCGCGCCAGCGGACCGTCCTCGCCAAACAGTCCGTCGAGCTCGGAGGTCATGTCAGAGGAACACCGCGCGGAATCGCAGCAGCGCCGTCGCTCCAGGCGCCAGCGGATGCTCGAGAATCCATCGCACGTGCGTATACGCGCCCTTGCCACCCGCCCGTTCGAACGCGACGCCGCCGTCCAGCGACAGTTCGATCCTGCAGCCGGGCCCCACGGCCGAGCCGGGCACATAATCGACGCCGTACGGCAGTTGCTTGGTGACCGTCACGTCGTTGACCGGACGCCGCCCGGGGTTCGTCAGGCGGACCGTGTAATAGAGCTGTTCGCCGGCCTTCAGGCGCCGCGCCTCCACGAACTCCCGGACCACGCCGCCGCCCGGCGCCTCCCGCGTCACCAGCTTCTGCACCTCGATGCGGGTCTCCAGCGGCCCATCGCCCGTGGCCAGCACCACCGGCACCGCCGCAGGCCCGGCATCCGCCAGGACCCAGGGGACAGGCGCAACCAAAGCCAGCGCGGCCGGGAAAAGCCAGCACATGCAGGGCAAAATCGTCGTTTTTATCGGGCGAGCGCGCATGGGGCCGGACTCTGCGCGAGGGCGCCGCGACAGGCAAGCCGCCTGGGTGGCGCCTATCAGGGTTTGCCGAATTTGACAGCGGGGCGCCGCGGAGTTATTGTGCACTGCAGCAATTGCTGCATCGCAGCAGCAGCCGCACAACCAGGAGCACAGCCATGATCGAGCAGATTCAGGAATTCGTGAGCGAGAGCACCGCCGCCATCACGACCCAGGTCAAGAAGATTCGCAAGGAATCCACCGCCACCGTGCGTGAAGCCGCCGTCGATTCCGCCGAGAACATCAAGTCGTTGAAGTCGCCGGTGCGCGTGATCGCCCGCTCGGGCGTCAAGCTGACCAGCGTGTCGCAGACAGCCGTTGCCAGCCTCATCGAGCTGCAGTCGGACGTCGTGACCTCTGCGCTGTCGGACGTTGCGCTGCGCCTCGAGCGCGCCGCCCGCGCCGACGGCATCGTCGACCTGGTCCGCGACCAGTTCGAGCTGGCCCACGCCACTCGCGGCCGCGTCGTCGAGGACGCGCAGCGCGCCGTGCAGATCTTCAAGGTCGCCGGCCGTGACCTGAAGGGCGTCGCGACGCACGTCTACGAGCGCATCGTCGACACGGCGGAGCAGAAGGCCGCCCCGGTCGCCAAGACTGCACAGCGCAAGGCGAAGCGCGTGGTGCGCAAGGCCAAGACCAAGACGACCCGCGCGCGCAAGACTGCCCGGGCCGCCTGAGCGACATAACGGTCGCCAACAGAACTCACAACGATCTCCCCCTGATTGCGCCCTCCTCGGAGGGCGCTTTTTTTGGCTTTTTTTCCTGACATTTGTCACTTCGCGCCGATTGCGGCTTCGGGACCGGGCCGCTGCAAGGCTATAATCCGCGCAAGAGGATCAACACCAACCCGGGCTGCGGCTTCTTCTGCGGCGACCGGCGGAAGAGGATACGCAGCCGATGACCACGACCAATTCCACGCTTGCCACCTGGGTGGCCGAGACCGCCAAGCTCACGCAACCCGACCGTATCCACTGGTGCAGCGGATCCGATGTCGAGCGCGACGAACTGACGCGCCTGATGCTCGCAAGCGGCGACCTGCTCGAGCTGGACGCGGACAACTTTCCCAACTGCCACCTGCACCGCTCGAACCCGTCCGACGTGGCGCGCGTGGAGCACCTGACCTTCATCTGCACCAGCAACCGCGAGGACGCGGGACCGAACAACAACTGGATGGACCCCGCAGAGGGCCACCGCAAGATCGATGCATTGTTCGACGGCTGCATGAAGGGCCGGACGTTGTACGTCGTGCCCTATTGCATGGGCCCGATCAACTCGCCCTACGCCCGCTGCGGCGTCGAGATCACCGACAGCCCGTACGTCGTGCTGAACATGCGGATCATGACTCGCATGGGCGCGGCGGCGCTGGCGCGGATCGAGAAGGACGGCAGCTTCGTGAAGGGCCTGCACTCGGTCGGCGACCTCGACCCTGACCGCCGCTTCATCATGCACTTCCCCGAGGAGTTGTCGATCAAGAGCATCGGCTCCGGCTACGGCGGCAACGCGCTGCTCGGCAAGAAATGCCACGCACTGCGCATCGCGAGCTGGCAGGCGCGCACCGAGGGCTGGCTGGCCGAGCACATGCTGGTCGTCGGGCTCGAGAATCCGCGAGGCGAGGTCCACTACGTCGCCGCCGCGTTCCCGTCGGCCTGCGGCAAGACCAACCTCGGCATGCTGATCCCGCCGGACAACATGCCCGGCTGGAAGGTCTGGACCATCGGCGAGGACATCGCCTGGCTGCACGTGGGCAAGGACGGTCGCCTGCGCGCGATCAATCCCGAGGCCGGGTTCTTCGGCGTGGTCCCGGGCACCAGCCCGAAGACCAATCGCAACGCCTACGAGATGATCCACCACGACACGATCTTCACCAACGTCGCGCTCACCGCCGACAACCAGCCGTGGTGGGAAGGCCGCAGCAGCGGCACGCCGGTGACCGACTGGCAGGGACGCCCCTACGACAAGGCGAACGGGCCGGCGGCGCACCCGAATTCACGCTTCACGGTCTCGGCCAAGCAGAATCCCGCGTACAACCACCTGATGGAGCACCCCGAAGGCGTGCCGATCTCCGCGATCCTGTTCGGCGGGCGCCGCCGAGAGCTCGCACCGCTGGTGTACGAGGCCCGCGACTGGGCGCACGGCGTGATGGTCGGCGCAGGCATGGCCTCGGAGACCACCGCGGCAGCGGTCGGCAAGGTCGGTGTGGTGCGCCGCGACTCGATGGCGATGAAACCATTCTGCGGCTACAACTTCGCCGACTACTGGGCGCACTGGCTGTCGTTCGAGGGCCGCGTCAAGCAATTGCCCAGGGTGTTCCACGTCAACTGGTTCCGGCAGGACAAGGACGGCAAGTTCCTGTGGCCGGGCTTCGGCGACAACCTGCGCGTGCTTTCGTGGGTCATCGACCGCTGCGAAGGACGTGCGAAGGCGCAGGACACTCCCATTGGTTTCCTGCCGCACCAGGTAGACCTCGACCTCGACGGCGTCAAGCTCGCCGACGGCGCGCTGCAGCAGTTGCTCGACCTGGACCGCGACGCCTGGCACCGCGAGATCGAAGAGATCGGCGCCTACCTCGGCGAGTTCGGCGAGCGGACACCTCCGGCCCTGCTCGAGCAGTGCCAGCGGGTCAAGAAAGCGCTGGGCTGATAAATAGGTGCCTGGCACCTATTTATTTGGCTAGTCCTCGACCTGGTACTTGATGGCGTCGGGCGCCGCCGGGTCGGGCAGCTTGCCGAGGCCGATGGTGCCCTGCCCCGCCAGCGGGTGCGAGTCGCGGCGGATGAACGACTCCTTGCCGTCCTGGGTGACGACGAATGTACCGTTCGTGCTCTGGTCCACCAGCAGCACCTTGTTGCGCGCGATCTCGATGCGCGCGTGAATGCGTGAGATCAGCGGCCCTTGCGCGACGACGTCGTTTTCCTCGGCGCGTCCCATCGTCAGGCTCTCGCGGCGGTCGCCCAGCAGCATGTCGCGGCCACGGTAGCGCAGCCGGACACGCTGCGGCCGGTGCCCGGTGCGCGCGTCGATCTCGATCGACGGCAGCATGCTGGTCGCATCCTCCTGCTGCCAGAGCACTTCGAAGAGTTCCATCTCGTCCGCGCGGCCGCGCACCGGCGCAACGTCGATCTGCCGCGTCAGCACACGCCACTCCATCGACAGGCGCCCGACCGTTTCCGCAGTGAGGATGATCTGCCCGGCCTTGGCCTGGCTGGTCATCCTGTTCGCCGTGTGCACCGAAGCGCCGAAGATATCTCGGTTCTCGAGCACCACCGGCCCGAAGTGGCAACCGATGCGCATCGCGACGTGCTGCCCCTGCACCGACAACTCCGGCCGGGCACCGATGTCCTGCTGCATTTCGCCCGCCGCGTTCACCGCGTCGTCCGCCGTGGGGAAGATGGCCAGGATCTCGTCGCCAATGGTCTTGATCACCGAGCCGCGGTTGCGCTCTGTCGCGGCGCGCATGATGTCCACGCACGCGACGACCATGTCGCGCGCCTTGAGGTCGCCGAGCACCTCGTAGAGGCGCGTGCTGCCCACGACGTCCGCGAACAGGACGGCAACCTCGGTCTCGTTGCTCATCTTCGCCAGGAGACGATTCCCTGCATGACTCGATCGGCCAGGGGCGGCCGTCGGGAGATTATACAGGGGCACGCGCGCCCGTCCTCATGCCGCGCGCTGGAACACGCGCAGCGACTCCCGGAGGACACCCGCGCCGGCGCCCGGGACATTGCCCTGCTCGGCCAGGTATCGCCGCCACGAACGGGCTCCCGGGAACCCCGCATACAGGCCGTGCAACGGCCTCAGCATCAGTCCGAGCTTGTGGCCCTCGCCCAGCATGCGCTCGACGTATTCCGCGTACTGTTCCACGACAGCGTCGCGCGAGGGCGGCGTCCAGTCGCGATCGACGAACTCGCGGTGCAGTTCCGCAAGCAGGTACGGCTCCTGGTACACCTGGCGCCCGAGCATCACGCCGTCGCACTGGCTCCACCATTCGCGCACCTGCGCGATCGTCTTCAGCCCGCCGTTGAGGATCACCGTGAGGTCCGGGTTCTCGCGCTTCAGGCGCGCGACCATCTCGTAGCGCAGCGGCGGGATCTCCCGATTCTCCTTCGGCGTCAGTCCCTGCAGGATCGCCTTGCGGGCGTGGACCACGAACACCGTCACGCCGGAGCGGCGCACCAGTTGCACGAAGTGGTCGAAGAACCCGTAGTCGTCCAGCTCGTCGATGCCGATGCGGCACTTCACCGTCACCGGCACGCTGACCGCCTCGCGCATCGCGACCAGGCAGTCGGAAACGAGCTGTGGCTCCGCCATCAGGCACGCGCCGAAATTGCCCTCCTGCACGCGGTCGCTGGGACAGCCCACGTTCAGGTTGATTTCGCGGTAACCGTACTGCTCACCGAACCTGGCGGCCAGCGCGAGCAGCGGCGGATCGGACCCGCCGACCTGCAGCGCAACCGGCGACTCGGCCCGGTCGTAACCGAGCAATCGCTCGACGTGACCGTGCGCCAGCGCCTGCGCGGTCACCATCTCGGTGTAGAGCAGCGCACCGGGGCTCAACAGCCGATGCAGGTAGCGGCAGTGGCGGTCCGTGTAGTCCATCATCGGCGCAACCGATATCCGCCGGTCCATGCTCACGCCCCGCCCTGCGGGCCCGGCCCCGCGCCGGCGATATCCGACATCAGGCCGCGCAGCAGGCGCGCCATGATGCGCACCCAGCGCTCCACGCCCGCGGGCGATTCGATCTGGTCCTGCCTGATCTCGACGCAGACGTGCCGCAGCCCACCGCCCTCGGCGTGATGATCGACGGTGTAGTCGGCCGGGTGCCGGCCGCTGTAGGGCTCGTTGTCTCCGACCAGGACACCGGCGATCGCACCGAGCCCCTCGATCATGTAGCGCGCGGAAATCTCGTCGCGGTCCCAGAGGACGCCAACGTGCCAGGGCCGCAGCTTGCCGGCCATCAGCGGCGTGAACGTGTGCACCGACACCACCAACGGCGCCACGCCGCGTGCGCGGAAGCCGCCGAGCATCGCGGCGATCGCCTCGTGGTAGGGATCGAAGAAGCAGGCGAGCCGTGTGCGCTGCTCCAGTTCGTCGAGCGCCTGGTTGCCCGGGACGACCCATCCATCGCTCTCGGCGCGGATCGACTCCTCGTGGTACGGAGGTCGATTGCAGTCCACGATGAGGCGCGAGTAGCCGGCCAGCACGGCCGGCGCGTCGAGCGCGTTGGATATGCCTCGCGCAATCTCGCCCGCGCCGATGTCCCAGGCGACGTGCTCCCAGGTCTGCAGCGGCGGCAACCCGAGCCGCTGCATCGCCCCGGGGAAGGCGCGGCTCGCGTGGTCGCAGACCACCAGCGCCGGCGCCGCGCCGTGCTCGTGGAGCACCACGAAGGGTGGCGGGTCGTCACGCCCGATCAGCGACAGCCTGCCTGGAACGTGGTCGGCGTGGCCTGTGCGCTCTGTGGGGTCTGGGGACATTGGGAGCCTGCTGCAGCGACCGCGGGAATTGTACCGGATGGCACAGCACCCGCAGTCCGCAGCGGCCGGCCCGATTGCGACCCGGGTCACATCGGTGGTCGGCACGCGGCGCCTAGTATCCGGTACCGCCTGCCCCGTTTGCGGGGCGCCAGGCTTGGTGTGGCATCGATGACTCGGCACAGGGATCGCAGCAAGGACGGCGCAGTGGAGCGCCCGGGACAGGAACCAGGCCTGCCCGGGAAGCTCGATGCGCCCGTCGCCCGCGCCGGACCCGCAGGCTGCGCGGACACCACGGGCCAGCTGCAGGCGATCCTGGACCACGTCAAGGACGCGATCCTGACCGTCGACGCCTCGGGCCTGGTCGAGACGCTGAACAGCACCGCGGAACGAATCTTCGGCTATTCGGAAGATGCGGCACGCGGCCGGCGGCTGGACCTGCTGATCCCGTCGCTCGCCCGCAACACCGTGCTCACCGAGGCGCTGGACGAACTGTCCGAGTACCTCGAAAACACGCAGATCGACCTCGCGCCCCGCGAGACGCGCGGGCGCAGGCAGGACGGGACCCTGTTCGATGCCGAACTGGGCGTGAGCAAGGTCCGGCTCGACGACCGCTGCATCTATATCGCGTGCCTGCGCGACACCACCGATCGCAAGCTTGCCGAGGCGGCCATCCGCGAGAGCGAGGCGCGCTACCGCACGCTGGTCGAGAACGCCCCGGAAGTGCTGGTGGTCTTCGACATCGACCTCGGACGCTTCGTCGAGTGCAACGAGAACGCAGTGCGCTTCTTCAAGATGACGCGCGAGGAACTGCTTGCGGTTGGACCGGCGCATATCAGCCCGGAGACCCAGGCCGACGGCACCCCTTCCGCCGGCGTGTCGCGCGGCTACCTCGATCGCGCACTCGAGGGCGAGGCGCCCTGCTTCGAGTGGCTGCATCGCGACGCGCACGGGCACGTCATTCCCTGCGAGGTCAGGCTGGTCCGCCTGCCGTCCTCCGAGCGACGCCTGGTCCGCGGCAGCATCACCGACATCACCGAGCGCAAGCGCAGCGAATTCCTTGCCGCCGGCGAACGGCTGGTGCTCGAGCGCATCACCGCCAACGCGAGCCTGCCGGCGACGCTCGAGGCGATCGCGGAGACCGCGGAGCACGTCACGCCCGATGCCCTGTGCACCGTCAGCCTGTACGAAGCCGTGCCGAACGTGCTTCGGGTGGTCGCCGGGCAACGCATTGCGGCCCCGTTCCTCGCCACGCTGAAGCGTGTCGAGGTCGGGCCGAGGAACGGTTCCTGCGCCGCCGCCACGTTCCTGCAACGGCAGGTCGTGGTGGCCGACATCGCGCGCGACGCGCTGTGGGAGCACCTGCGCGAGCCGGCGCTGTCCGCCGGCCTGCGCGCGTGCTGGTCCACCCCGATCCGCTCGTCGGACGGCCCCATGATCGGCACGGTCGCGCTGTATTTCCGCACGCCGCGCAGCCCGCTGAAGCGAGACTTCGAACTGATGGGCCGCCTCACCGCGCTCGCCGGCATTGCGATCGAGCGCAGGCAGTCCGAGGAGGCCCTGCGCAGCAGCGAGGCGCGCTATCGCGGCCTGTTCGAGAACGTGATCGAGGGCGTGTACCGGGCCGACGTGTCCGGCCAGCTGGAGTCGGTCAACCCTGCGCTGGTGGCGATGCTGGGCTACGAGCGCGACGAGGACCTGCTCACGCTGCCTTCAACGTCGGTGCTGTACGTGGACCCCGCCGACCGGGAGCGAGTGGTGGATACCCTGCGGCGCGACGGGCGGGTGCAGAGCGCCGAGTACCAGCTGCGTTGCCGCGACGGCCGCGTGATCACCGTGCTGGAGAATGCGCGGGTCCTGCGCGGGCTGGACGGCGAAATTGCCGGCTACGAAGGCACGCTGGCCGACATCAGCACCCGCAAGCTCGCCGAGATACAGCTCGCCGAGGAAAAGGAGAAGGCGCAGGTCACGCTGCAGTCGATTGGCGACGCCGTCCTGACCGCCGACGCCGGCGGGCTGGTCGAGTACCTGAACCCGGTGGCCGAGCAGCTCACCGGCTGGACCGCTGGAGAAGCCGCGGGCCGCCCGGTCTCGCAGGTCTTCCAGGTGCTGAACGAGGTCACCCGCGTTCCGGTCGACAGCCCGATCCTGCGCTGCCTGCGCGAAGACCGTGTCGTGGAACTGCCCGAGCCGGCGCTGCTGGTCAACCGCCGCGGCCAGGAGATCTCGGTGCAGGATTCCGCGGCACCGATTCGCGACCGGACCGGCCGGCTGATCGGCGCCGTGATGGTGTTCCACGACGTGAGCCAGGAGCGGCGCCTGCAGCGCGCCCTCACCTACCAGGCAACACACGACGCGCTGACCGGGCTGATCAATCGCCGTGAATTCGAGGTGCGACTGGGCGACGCACTGCAGGGAGCGCGTGACTCCGACCGCCTGCGCCACGTGCTGCTGTACCTGGACCTCGACCAGTTCAAGGTGGTCAATGACACCTGCGGTCACGAGGCCGGCGACCGGCTGCTGAAGCAGGTCACCAGCGTGGTCCAGACACGTATCCGCACCAGCGACACGCTGGCACGACTCGGCGGCGACGAATTCGGCGTGCTGCTGCACGACTGCACGCTCGACACCGCCCACCGCATCGCCGAGGGGCTGCGCCAGGCAATTCGCGACTACCGCTTCATCTGGCAGGAGCGCGTGCTGAAGATCGGCGTCTCGATCGGCATCTCGGAGATCACCGGCGACTCGGAGACCGCAGGCTCGGTGATGAGCGCGGCCGACGTGGCCTGCTACTCCGCCAAGGACTCCGGCCGCAACCGCGTGCAGACCTACGAGCAGGGACGGGCCCCGGAACGGCACCGCGAAATGCAGTGGGTGTCGCGCATCAACCGCGCCTGCGACGAGGACCTGATGGTGCTGATGTGCCAGCCCATCGTGCCGATCCGCACCGGCGTGGACAAGCAGCGCAGGTTCGAACTGCTGCTGCGCATGCGCGACGAGCACGGAACGCTGGTGCAGCCCGCCGAGTTCATACCGGCTGCCGAGCGCTTCAACCTCATGCCAGTGGTCGACCGCTGGGTCGTGCGACAGGCCTGCAGCCGGCTTGCGCACCGCCGCAACGACGCGGCGAACCGGACGCCGTTCACGCTCAGCATCAACATCTCGGGCACTACGCTGAACGACGAGCAGTTCCTGGACTACGTGATCAACGAGATCGCCGCGGCCGACCTGAGCCCGGGGGCGCTGTGCTTTGAGCTCACCGAGGCCGGCGCCATGACCAGCCTGGCCGCCGCGACCCACTTCATCGACGAGTTGCGCCGGCGCGGCTGCAGCTTCGCGCTCGACGACTTCGGCAGCGGCCTCTCGTCGTTCATGTTCCTGAAGAGCCTGCCGGTGGATTACCTGAAGATCGACGGCCAGTTCATGCACAACGTGAACCACGACCGCATCGACCGCAGCATGGTCGAGGCAATCGTGCAGATCGGCGATACGATGGGCATCAGCACCATCGCCGAGCGCGTGGACAGCGCCCGCGTGCTCGCGCGGCTCGCGGACATCGGCATCCAGTACGCGCAAGGCAACTACATCGGGCCACCGCTGCCGGTCGAGTCGCTGGCCACGCTGCTGGCCGAGGACTCGTCGACCGTCCGCCTGACCGCCTGAAATAATAGGTGCCAGGCACCTATTTTCGATCCCGGGTCCCCCGGCCCGGTGACCCGAGCCAGCGACTGGTGCGAAAACCGGTGGAAAAACAGACAATGTCCCGCTTCCGCTGCGCCGGGCGACCGATGCGATGAAAACCAACCTGATCCTGCTGATCCATTGCCCGGACCGCGAAGGGCTCGTGGCGTCGGTGACCACGCTCATCCGCAGGGTCCGTGGCAACATCGTCGACCTGGACCAGCACGTCGACACCCAGCGCCAGGTGTTCTTCATGCGCGTCGAGTGGACACCACCGGCCGACGACCCGACTGCCGGCGAGCGCTTCGAAACCGTCTTCGCCGACGAGGTCGCGGCGCCCTGCTCGATGACCTGGCGGCTGGAGCGCGCGGATCGCCGCCAGCGCATCGCCCTGTTCGTCTCGCGCTACGGGCATTGCCTGCACGACCTGCTGTCGCGCTGGGAATCCGGTGAATGGTCCGCGGACATCCCGCTGATCGTCAGCAATCACCTGGACCTGGCGCCGGTCGCGGCGCGCCATGGAATCCGCTTCGAACACGTGCCGGTTACGCGGGACACGAAGGACGCGGCCGAGGACCGGCAGCTCGCGTTACTGCATGAGGAAGGGATCGACCTCGTGGTGCTCGCGCGCTACATGCAGATCGTCTCGCCGCGCTTCATCGACACGCTGCCCGACCGCATCATCAACATCCATCACTCGTTCCTTCCGGCCTTCGCGGGCGGGCAGCCATATCACGCGGCCCATGCGCGCGGGGTGAAAGTGATCGGCGCGACCAGTCACTACGTCACCGCGGAACTGGATGCGGGCCCGATCATCGCCCAGGACGTCGTTGCCGTGAGTCACAAGGACTCCGTGGAGGACATGGTCCGCAAGGGCCGCGACCTGGAGAAAATCGTGCTCGCGCGCGCCGTGCATGCACACCTTCAGCACCGCGTCCTGGCCTACGGCAATCGCACCGTCGTCTTCGAATAAATAGGTGCCAGGCACCTATTTATTGGCGATTCCGCAAGATTGAGCGAGAGCGCCGCCTGCCGGCACGGCCCATGCTCGGCCGATGCCGAGACGTCCCCGAATGCTGGTTGCCGGCGGCTGTTACCACCTGATCAACCGCGGTAACAACAAGGCCGTGGTCTTTCGCCGGTCCGCCGACTTCAAGTCATTCCTGGCCTTGATCGACCGGGCCCAGGAACGCCTGCCACTCAGCGTGCTGGCCTACTGCCTGATGCCCAACCACTTCCACCTGGTGGTGTCGCCCGACGGCCCGCATGACATCAGCCGCTGGATGCACTGGCTGACGACCACGCACACGCATCGCCATCACCTCATCTACGGTACCTCGGGCAGCGTGTGGCAGGGAAGATTCCGCGCTTTCGCGATCAAGAACGACGCGCACCTGCTGACGGTCATGCGTTACGTGGAACGCAATGCGTTGCGCGCAGGGCTCGCGCAAAAGGCTGAGCACTGGCCGTGGGGCAGCCTTGCATTGCGCCTGGTGGACGACCCCGCCAACCGCCTTGCCGACCCGCCAGTGGACCTGCCTGGCCACTGGATTGAACTGGTCAACGAGCCTCAGTCGCCCGACGAACTTGAGGGACTGCGTGACTGCGTGAATCGCCAGCGCCCGTTCGGGGACCCGCGATGGATCGAGGAGACGTCGTCGAACCCCGGATACTTCGCGTGTCCGAAACGCCCCAGGGGCCGCCCCAAAAAACAGGTGCCTGGCACCGAATTAAATAAATAGGTGCCTGGCACCTATTTATGCGTCGTCGGCGCGTCCGGCACGCTTGCGGTCGTGCTCCTTCAGCGCGCGCTTGCGCAGGCGAATCGACGCCGGCGTGATCTCCACCAGTTCGTCGTCCTCGATGAACTCCATCGCCTGCTCGAGCGTGTAACGGATCGGCGGCGTGAGCACGATGTTCTCGTCGCGGCCCGAGGCCCGCACGTTGGTCAGCTTCTTGCCCTTCAGCGGATTCACGACCAGGTCGCTGTCGCGGCTGTGGATGCCGACGAGCTGGCCCTCGTAGACCTCGTCGCCGTGGCCGACCATCAGCCGTCCGCGCTCCTGCAGGTTGAACAGCGAATACCCGAGCACCATGCCCTGGCCGTTGGAGATCATCACGCCGTTCTGGCGCGCCGCGATCGGCTTGTCGAGCACGGGCGCGTAGTGGTCGAACACGTGGAACAGCAGGCCCAGTCCCGAGGTCAGCGTACGGAACTCGGTCTGGAAGCCGATCAGGCCGCGTGCCGGGATCACGTAGTCGAGACGCACGCGGCCCTTGCCGTCGGGGTGCATGGCCTGCAGCTGTCCGCCGCGGCTGCCGAGCGCCGTCATCACGCCGCCCTGGCTCGAATCCTCGATGTCCACCGCCAGGATCTCGTACGGCTCGTTCTGCACGCCGTCGATTTCCTTGATCACCACGCGCGGCCGCGAAACCGCAATCTCGTAACCCTCGCGGCGCATGTTCTCCAGCAGCACGCCCAGGTGCAGTTCACCGCGACCATAAACCTGGAACTTGTCGGGATCCTCGGTCTCCTCGACCCTCAGCGCCACGTTGGTCAGCGCCTCGCGCAGCAGTCGCTCGCGGATCTGGCGGCTGGTGAGGTACTTGCCCTCCTTGCCCGCGAATGGCGAGGTGTTGACCTCGAACGTCATGCCGATGGTCGGCTCGTCCACGACCAGCGGCGGCAGCGCCTCGGGCTTCGACGGATCGCACAAGGTGTCGGAAATGGCCGGGGTCTCGATGCCCGCGAAGGCGACGATGTCTCCCGCATCCACCGAATCGACTTCGATGCGGTCGAGGCCGTGAAAGCCGAGCACCTGCATCACGCGCTCGTTTCGGGCGCGCCCCTGCCGGTCAACCACCGTGACCTGCATGCCCTTCTTCAGCGTGCCGCGCTTGATGCGACCGATGCCGATCGCGCCGACGTAGCTGGAGTAGTCGAGCTGCGAGACCTGCAGCTGCAACGGCCCGTCGAGGTCAACGTCCGGCGGCGGGCAATGCTTCACGATGGTCTCGAACAGCGTGGTCATGTCGCCGCCGCGATGGCCCGGATCGTGGGTCGCGAAGCCCTGGATCGCCGAGGTGTAGATCACCGGGAAGTCGAGCTGCTCCTCGGTCGCGCCGAGGCGATCGAACAGGTCGAATGTCTGGTCCAGCACCCAGTTCGGGCGCGCCTCGTGGCGGTCGATCTTGTTGATGACCACGATCGGGCGCAGGCCGTGCGCAAAAGCCTTCTGCGTGACGAAGCGCGTCTGCGGCATCGGGCCGTCCACCGCGTCGACCAGCAGCAGCACCGAATCGACCATCGAGAGCACGCGCTCGACCTCACCGCCGAAATCGGCGTGCCCCGGCGTATCGACGATGTTGATCCGGTAGTCGTTCCAGCGGATCGCGGTGTTCTTCGCGAGGATCGTGATGCCGCGTTCGCGCTCGAGCGCGTTGGAATCCATGACGCGATCCGGCACGACCGTGCGGGCCGCGAACGTCCCGGACTGCTTGAGGAGCTGGTCAACCAGGGTGGTCTTGCCGTGGTCGACGTGCGCGATGATCGCGATGTTACGAAGGTGTCTGGTGGGGTCGACGGTCACGTTGGGGCGCCCGGGGAAAAGGGCGCGGAGTATACCGGGGAAACCGCGGACATTCTCCCTGCAAATGGAGAATGTCTCCTACCCCCGAATCGGCGGATGCCCTATGGCCGGCAATAAATAGGTGCCTGGCACCTATTTATTGGCACCTATTTATTTTGCTGGGCCTGGTCGCCTGGCGACGCCGCCGGCATCGACTCCACCGCCTCGCCTCTGGCATCGCGCGCAGGCTCGGGCTTCTCGGCAGCCGCAATGACGCCGACGACGATCGGCACCGAGAAGCCGCGGACTTCGCTCTGCGTACTGGTCGTCATCTTCGCCGAGACCCCGATGTAGTACATGCCCGCCACCTGCGACTGGGCCAGGACCTTCGCGGTGTAACGCTCGCCGGCCTGCACGTTCTCGAACCTGATCGGATCGCTGCCGACGAGTGTCAGGCCCTCGACCGCGGAGATCTCCACGTCCAGCGAATCCACCGCAAGGCGCGGCAGCAGCGTCAACTCGACCTCGAAAGGCTCACCGACGGCCGGCTTCGCCAGGATGTCGTACTTGAGGTCCACCGGCGCCGAGCTCTTGCCGGTCGCCACCGCATTGGCCAGTTTTTCCGCCTCCGGCTGCGCAGCCTTGACCTGCTCCTGGGCCGGCGTGGCAGGTGCCTTGTCGGCGCCATTTGCCGCCTTGCTGACCGCATCGCCGTCCGACTTGCCGCCGCAGCCCGCCGCAAGTGCCGCCGCCAGCGCCAACGCAAGGCCCATGGCGAAGTGTCCCGCGCGAATTCGATGCTTCATGACAGGTAAAACCTCAACCGGTGATCGTTACCAACATGCAGGTCCGGCCACGGCGTGTGGCGCCCGGGTCCGGATCAACGTGACTGTACTCGAAAACCTCGAGCACGTAGTCCCCCGCCGGCAACACGCCGGTGTAGCGCTCCGAATTCTGCGGCAGCGTGCAACCGATGCCCGATCCTGGCCCAGCGCATTCCGAGGAATCGAAGTAGCCGGCATTCCATAGGTAGATGTCCGGATCCGGCGATATCGGCACCTGTAGGTCCTGCGACGTCACGAAGATGTCGACGGGCCGCGCGCTTGGCACGTTGAAACGCAGCAGTCGACGATTGCCCAGCTTGTTGTAGGAGCCCGCGTCCGCCGTGCCGCACACCTCGGCGGTTGGCCCGTTGAGCGTCAGTTGAGCATAGACCGGCAGCGTGTCCGGCAAGCCGCCATCGTGCGTCTCGCCGTTCGCATAGGGGTTGATCGAAGCCGCCACGATCTGCTCGCGGGACACGACCGCGTTGACCAGGGCGGTGTCCACCCCGGCTCGCTGCTTCAGCGCCGCTGCAAAGGCGAAGACGCTGTCGAACGGCACCCCGGTCCGCAATTCGCTACGGAACACCGAGAGCATCGGCGCGTAGCCGACCGATCCCGCGTCAACGCCGTCCGGGGCCGTATCGAACAAGTCCCAGGCAATGGACGCGACCGAGGCTTCGCCGAACCAGCCGCGGACGTTGACCGGGTCTGCCTCCATGTCGGCGTGCACGTCCGCGGACTGGCCCGCGCCATACGAATCGCGGTACAAGGGATCGCCGAGCACCATGCCGGAGAACGCGTCGGCAAATCCCTCGCTGAACGCCACTCGCAGGTCGAGTCGATCGCTGATCGAGTGTGCCCCGCCGATGCTGTCGGACCGGCTGAGCTTGTCCTCGATGTAGTGCTGGAACTCGTGGGCCAGCACGTGCTGGTCGTATTCGTCGGTGTCGGATGCCGCGCCCAGCGCGGCGTTGCCCAGCACGTACATCCCGTCGCCGACCCCGCCGTCGAAGGTGAAATAGCCGGTCGTCACGATGCGCCCGTTGGTCCTGGAGAAGTCCGACGAGGACATGTTCTGCGGGCTCCAGTACAGGTCGAGCGACGGAAATGCGCCCGTGTAGCCACCCTGGTCCACGACGAAGCGAATCGACGCATACACGGTGTCGAGCAGCGCGAACGGTGCAGCTGCCCGGGTGGACGTGTACGAATTGCCACCCCAGCCCGAGGCGGCCCGCAGGTCGCGGGTCTGTGCGGCGGATCCTGAATTGAACGCGGGGCTGTCGAGCACGTAGAGCGCGTCGCCGCCGGTGTTGTTGCGTACCGACACACTCCAGGAGGCAGGGGCGCCCGCCGTCGCGGCGACCACGCTTTGCGCCCGGGCGCGGATACGGACACTGGTGCTCGCCGGCACCTGCACGCTGTAGGTGCCGGCGTCGTCGGTGACCGTGGTCGCAAGCACGTTGCCGTTGTCACGCAGCGCCTCGACCACGATGCGGCGCGCCGGGGCCTCGAAGGTCTGGGCGTAATCGAGTCCCTGCCCGGGCGTCGCCGAGAACGGGACGCGGTCGAAGGTAATTCGGCCGCCGACGGCGACAGTGGCAGGCGGCGGGCCGCTGCCGCCCCCACCATCGCCACCGCCGCCGCTGCCTCCACAGGCCGACAGGGCGAGCACCGACGCCAGGATAGACGCACGATATATCAATGATTTCAAATGATTACCACGGATAATTAAGGCTACATTCGGCCGCCGGCCAGTTCCGCTCAGTTCCTTTGCAGCTCTGGTTCCCGCAGCAACCTGAACTCCCACTCGAGCTGCGACCGAACGATGGTCGCAATGTCGTCGAACTGCGGCTGCCAGCCGAGCAGCTCGCGGATCCGCGCGGCATGGGCCACCAGCGAGGGCGGGTCGCCGGCGCGGCGCGGTCCCTCGTTCACCCTGAGCGGCTTGCCGTTCACGTGCTCCACCGTGCTGAGCACCTCGCGAACGCTGTAACCGTGCCCATAGCCGCAGTTCAGTGTCGTCGAGGCACCGCCGGCACGCAGGTAATCGAGCGACTTGAGGTGCGCGGCCGCCAGGTCCTCGACGTGGATGTAGTCACGCACGCCGGTGCCGTCGGGAGTCGGGTAGTCGGTGCCGAAGACCGAAATCCCGGGGCGCACGCCCGCCGCCTGTTGGCAGGCCACCTTGACCAGCAGCGTCGCGTTCGGAGCGGTGTGGCCGATGCGCCCGCCCGGGTCGCTGCCCGCGACGTTGAAGTAGCGCAGCGCCACGTAGCGCAGCGTGGACGCCGCGGCAAGGTCGCGCAGCATCCATTCGCTCATCAGCTTCGACAGGCCGTACGGGTTGATCGGCGCAGTCGGCGAATCCTCGCGCGCGAGGCCTTCGGCAGGGATCCCGTAGACCGCGGCGGTCGACGAAAAGACAAAGTGCGCGACGCCGGCACGGTCGCAACACTCGAGCAGGTTCCGCGTGGCGCTGGTGTTGTTGCCGTAGTACTTGAGCGGGTTCGACACCGATTCCGGCACGATCGTGTGCGCCGCGAAGTGCATCACCGTCGCGACCGAATGCTCGGCGAGCAGGCGCGCGACCACCTCGCGGTCGGCCGTGTCGCCCACGACCAGCGGCGCACCGAGCACCGCGCTGCGAAAGCCGCTCGAGAGGTTGTCGAGTACCACCACTCGCTCGCCGCGCTCGATGAGCTGGCGAACGACGTGGCTGCCGATGTAGCCGGCTCCGCCGGTGACAAGAATCGTGGACATCACGCCAATGCTAAGCGAAACAGGAAACAATTCCGTGAATGGGCGCAATAAATAGGTGCCAGGCACCGATTAATTAAATCGGTGCCTGGCACCTATTTATTCCATCGCGGAGATCTGCTCGCGCAGGTCCAGGACGTGCTGCTCCCAGTACTTGGGCTCCTCGAACCACGGGAAGGCCCGCGGAAACGCCGGGTCTTCCCAGCGCCGGGCGAGCCAGCCCGCGTAGTGCATGATCCGGAGCGTCCGCAGCGGCTCGATCAGTCGCGTCTCGTGACAGTCGAAGTCGGCGAATTGCGCGTAACCCTCCAGCAGGTCGTCGAGCTGGGACTGGATCTCCTCGGGGCGGCCCGACAGCAGCATCCACAGGTCCTGCACCGCCGGCCCGGTCATGCAGTCGTCGAGGTCGACGAAGTGCGGCCCGGCGTCGGTCCACAGCACGTTGCCGGGGTGGCAGTCCCCGTGCAGCCGCAGCGTGTGGTAGGGCGAGGCCTCGTCGAAGCGCTGCTCGACGAGCATCAGCGCGTCGCGCGCCACCGTCTCGTAGGCAAGCTCGATGTGCGCAGGGATCCAGCCTTCCTCGAGCAGGTAACCCATGGTCTCACCGCCCAGCACCCGCCAGTCGAGTTCCGCGCGGTGACGGAACTGCCGCGTACGACCGATGGCGTGGATGCGCGCGAGGAAGCGGCCCATCCACTGCCGCTCGTCGCGCGTCCCGAGTTCCGGCCAGTGCCCGCCCTGCCGCGGATAGACGGCATAGCGGAACCCGTGCGACTCGTGCAGCGACTCACCCTCGCGGACCTGCGGCGCGATCACCGGCACCTCGGCCGCCGCGAGCTCGAGCGCGAACGCGTGCTCCTCGAGGATCGCGGGCGTGGTCCAGCGCCCGGGCCGGTAGAACTTGACGACCACCGGCGCGTCATCCTCGCGCCCGACCTGGTACACGCGATTCTCGTAGCTGTTCAACGCCAGCACGCGGCCGTCGCAGCGGTGGCCGATCGCCTCGACGGCGTCGATCACGACGTCCGGCGTCAACGTGGAATACGGGTGCGGGGTGGCGCGTGACGCTTGCGAAGGCACCGGAGGAATATACGCGCCGAACGCGTCACAATGCGCGCGTGAATCGCAGCCGCCCCATCGGTTTTCCCTCCTGGCGCCCACGCTCGCTGAGCGGACTGATCCTGCTCGGCTTCGCAGCGGTGGCGCTGCCGCTGCTGCTCGGCACGCTGGGCGCAGCGGTCGAGATGCGCGACCTCGCCCAGTCCAGCGAACGACTGGTGGCCAACGGCGTCGCGGCCACTCAATACACGCAGTCGATCGTGCGGCAGGTTGCGTCACTGGAACGCACCGCCCGCCTCTACCAGATCCTGCGCCGGCCTGGGCTGCTGGCGATCTTCAAGGAAAACCGCGTGCTGCTCGACACGACGCTCGGCGGACTCGAGGAATTGCCCGGCGACCCGGACCGCGCCAGCGTGACCAGCCACATGCGGACCATGCTCACGACGATCGAGCAGGGCCTCGAGGCACAGCAGGCGGCGGACGTCAACGAGGCGCTGCGGCAGTTCACGCAGCTCTCGCGCGCCGCCGGTGAGCTGTCGCGACTCGCCGGACGCCAGACCGATCGCGAGCTGAAGGCACTGCGCGCCGAGACCGAAGGCGCGCGGCGACGCATCCTATGGCAGAGCGCGGCGCTGATCCCGGTCACGATCGGGCTGATGCTGCTGTTCACGCTGTTCCTGGCGCGGCCGATCCGCCGCATCGACGAGGCGATCGGGCGCATCGGCCAGGGTCGCCTCGACGTGCCGGTCACCGAGCAGGGCCCGACCGACCTGCGGGCGCTCGCCCGCCAGCTCGAGTGGCTGCGCCTGAGGCTCGGCGAAATCTCCGAGGAGCGCAATCGCTTCCTGCGCCACATGTCGCACGAACTGAAGACGCCGCTCGCCAACATCCGCGAAGGGTCGGAGCTGATGCTCGAGGGCGCGGTCGGCGACCTGAACGACGGGCAGCGAGAGGTCGCCGACATCCTGCGCGACAACAGCCTGCGCCTGCAGCGCCTGATCGAGAACCTGCTCTCCTACAGCGAATGGCAGGCCAGGCGCGGCGGTCTCGACGTGAGTGCGTTCAGGCTCGCGCCGTTCGTCGACTCGGCAATCGAGCCCTACCGCCTGCAGTTGGGCGCGCGGCGGCTCGGGCTCGACCTGGCGATCGACGACGTCGAGATCAAGGCCGACCGTGCCAAGCTGCGACTGGTGCTGGACAACCTGGTGTCGAACGCGGTCAAGTTCACGCCCGACGGCGGCACCATCACCGTACGCGCGCAACTCGACGGCGGGAGGCTCGCGATCGACGTCGCCGACACCGGGCCCGGCATCCCAGCCGACGAAAGGTCGCGCGTTTTCGAAGCCTTCTACCAGGGCCGGACGCCGCAAGGCGGGCTGGTGCGCGGCACCGGCATCGGGCTCTCGGTCGTCCAGGAATTCGTGCAGGCCCACGGCGGCACGATCGAGATGGTGGACGGCGACTTCCCCGGCGCGCACTTCCGCGTGCAACTGCAGGTGGCCGGGCAGTCGGCCGGGCCACTACCATTCACCGCCCCCGCCAGCCAATCGAACAGCCCCCCCCAGCAACAAGCCGCCACGCCATGACAGCCCAACGCGCAGCCACCGCACTCTCACTGATGACGTCGTTCGCACTGCTGGGCGCCTGCGCCGGGCTGGGGCCACGGTCCGCGACCCCGCCTCCGCAACCGCCCCCTGCCGCGCTGGCCCCGGCCCCGGAGAGCCTGGCGCCATACCTCGAAACGCTCGCCGACATGGCCCCCGGCGACCCGGCCCGGCAGCAGTCCGAGCTCGCCGCCGCGCTCGCTGCCGCAAGGCAGGCGCCGACAGCGGCCAACAAGCTTCGTTACGCGCTCGCGCTGGGCGCGGCCGGCCACAAGGACAGCAATCCGGTCGAGGCGAAGCGACTGCTGGCAACCCTGCTGGCCGAGCCGAACGACCTCGGTGCGCAGGAGCTCGAACTCGCCAACTCTTTCCTGCGTGAGTTCGACGCGCGCGTCGCGCTCTACGCCGAACTCGCGCGGCAACGCGAGGATTCCGAGCAGAAACTCAAGGCCAGTGACAGCGGCGCGTTGAAGCGGGCCGACGCACTGGCGACCGACAACGCGCGACTGAAGAAGCAGCTCGCGGAAGCCAACCGCAAGCTCGAGGCAGTCGCCGAGATGGAGCGATCGCTGCAGGAACAAGAGCAGGACCAGGCGCCGGAGCCAGTGCCCGACGCGGCGCCGCCGCGGCCGTGAATCCCGCCCGCTGCTAGGCGCGCAGCGCCCTGAGTCCGAGGTGTTCCGCGAGCAGGTCGAAATCGCGGTCATCGTGCAGCAGTTCGTGATTGTTCACCAGGCAGTACGTGCCGATGAGCATGTCCATGGTCTTGCGGATGGTCACTCCGCGGCGTCGCAAGCGACGGAAGTTGGCAGCGGATTCGATCGCAATCTCCGGCCCCGCCATTGCCACCAGGTCGAAACGCGCGAGGTAGGCCAGCGCGGCCCTGGCGTCCGCCTCGGTCGAGAAGCCCTGCAGGAGTTCGGCCAGCACCAGGTCGCCGACGGCTAGCATTTGCTGGCCCAGCAGCGCGGCAAGTCGCGACACCTGCGGCGTGTCCTCACCGTTGAAGTGATCGATCCAGACCGAGGTATCAACGACGATCACGGTCGCGCCGCGTCAGTCGCGCCTCATCGCGTCCAGGTCACCCGTCCAACGCAGCTTGCCGCGCGACTCCCGCACCTGCTCCTGGCGCTTCAGCTTGACCATCAGCCGCAGGCTGTCCTCGACGACCTGCCTCTTGGTAGCGGCCCCCGAAAGCCGCATGGCCTCGGCGATCAATCGGTCGTCGATGACGATGTTGGTGCGCATGGGATCGGCTCCGGAACGATGTGTATAGGTTGGCATTATCATACACCTCCGTGGATCAACGCGACATTGCGATACGGCGTCGATCGATGCTGGGATCGACACGCGAAACGCATTCTCCACATTGCCACCCCGGCTTCATTCACAATTTCCACCCCGATCGCCCCATTTCTTCTCGCCCCACCATCCATGTCCCGCCCTGCCCGCCGCGCGCCGCACATCCTCGTCGTCGACGACGACCCGGGACTGCTGCGCCTGCTCACCATCCGGCTGCGCTCGCAGAACTACGTGGTCGAGCCCGTGGACGGTCCGGCGAAAGCGCTGGCCGCCGTGTCGCGCTTCCGGCCCGACCTCGTCGTGACCGACCTGCGCATGGCCGAGATGGACGGCATCGCACTGCTGCGCGAGCTGCAGCGTCGCTGGCCGAGCCTGAACGTCATCATGCTGACCGCGCACGGCACGATCCCGGACGCGGTGAAGGCCACTCAGTCGGGTGCGTTTGCATTTCTCACCAAGCCGGTCGACAAGGACCAGCTGCTCGAAGAGGTCCGGCGTGCGCTGAAGACCTCGGGCTTTTCCGACAGCGGTGGCGATGACTGGCGCGCCGAATTCGCGACCCGCAGCCCGCTGATGGAAGAGCGCCTCGCGAAGGCGCACATGGTCGCGGGCACCGACGCAGCGGTGCTGGTCACCGGCGAGCCGGGCACCGGCAAGGAACTGCTCGCCAAGGCCATCCACCGGGCGAGTGCCCGCAACGAAGCGGCGTTCGTGTCGCTCGACTGCGGGCAGCTGGACCCTGCAACCGGCGAGGCAGAGATCACCGCGGCGGTTTCCAGTGCAGGCGCAGGCACGCTGTTCCTGATCGACGTTGACGAACTGCCGACGGCGCTGCGGCCATGCCTCGCGCGACTGCTCGACCGCCGGCAGGCGCGCGTCGTTGCCAGCAGTGACCGCGGGCCCGACGACCTGGCCGGCGACGATCGGGATTCACGGGATCTCATCGACCAGCTCGGTGCGGTGCACATCGAGCTGCCGCCGCTCAGCAAGCGGCGCGAGGACATCCCGCTGCTGGTCCAGCAGTGCCTGGACGACGTGGCCGCCGAAGCATCGCAGGCGAAGCGCAGCTGCTCGCCGGAGGCGATGGAACTGCTGGCCTCCGCGCGCTGGCCGGGCAATGTGCGGCAGTTGCGCATGGTCGTGCGCCAGGCTGCCGCGACCGGCGCAGGCGCGGTGATTACCGCCGACCAGGTGCAGGAGGCACAGGGCCAGTTGACACAGCTGCCGAGCTTCGACGAAGCGCGTGACGAGTTCACGCGTAGCTACCTGGTGCAGCTGCTGCAGGTCACGCAGGGCAACGTCAGCCAGGCAGCACGGCTCGCCAAGCGCAACCGCACGGACTTCTACAAGCTACTGTCGCGCCACGGCGTCGAACCCGAAGAATTCAAATAAATAGGTGCCAGGCACCTATTTATTAATTCGGTGCCAGGCACCGATTTACCGGGCTTCTTAGAAAGTGTGAACCAGTCGACTGTCGCGCGCCCTTACATCGGCGGGCGGCGGCACGGCCCATCGACGGCGCGGGTTTCCGGCGCACGGTACCTAATCAAGCACTTACGCAGCTGGCACGCAAACTGCATTAACTACCGTGCGCAAGCTCGCGCTATTGCTGCGAAAGATTAAGGTAAACCATGACCATCAAGACTCGACTGGCCTTGGCCACCGCTGTGCTGGCGACGCTGGCGGCAAGCTTCCCCGCACACGCCACGCTTACTGTCAGCGGCTCGGTTGGCGGTGCATCCGCTGGCTCGGTGCAGGACAACCTCGACTGGCTCAGCCTGGGCTCGACCGGCGGCGTATCGCCGCAGAGCGGAATCAACGTCAATTTCTACGGCAACGGCCAGACCGTGACCGGCGCGGTCAGCGGCCAGTACGCTGCGCCGTTCCTCTCGGGCGGCAACGGCACAGGCTTTGGCAGCCCCAACCAGGCGAACGGCGTGGACACGACCCACTACGCAACGACCGGTTCCACCGGCGCGTTCTCGAATGCGTCTGTCGAAATCCTGCTGCCGGGCGCCGGCCACCAGTACTTCGGCCTGCTCTGGGGCTCCGTTGACAACTACAACACGCTGTCGTTCTACAACGACGCAACGCTGGTCGGCTCGCTCACCGGCAGCAGCGTGGTCGGCAGCCCGAACGGAGACCAGGGCGTGAACGGCACGCTGTACGTCAACATCCTGTCCGACCTGGCCTTCAACCGCATCGTTGCGACGTCCAGCCAGTACGCGTTCGAATTCGACAACCTAGCCTTCGACAGGACCGAGGTGCCGGAACCGGCCTCGCTGGCGCTGCTCGGGCTCGGCCTCGCCGGGCTGGGTTTTGCGCGCCGTCGGACCAGGGCCTGATCCCGGGGGAACATTCCCCTTTTTCGATCCGCGGGCGGGCGGGGACATCCCGGTTTTCCGGGGTGGTCCTCGCCGCGCCATAACTTGCTGAACATAAAGGCAAATAACGCCAAAAGGACCGGGAACGCCGCCACACTCGGGCCGGGCCGCTCCCTGGGCCGCCCCCTGGGCCGCTCGCCACGCACAAGGCGCCTCCTCGCGCCAGATTCGAATATTTCTGCACACTACATATTGTGTTGCGACGCGTCATTTCCCATAATCCGCCCCCGCCCATGGTAGTGGCCCCCGAGGCACCCTGGGTCCGGTCCCGGCCACCGCACTGAACCGAGCGCAAGCGCTCGCCAGTTGCCTGTGACCCGCGGCTGGACCTGGCCGCCGTTTCATTTTCTGGCTCGTCTCCGAGACTGCATACCCGCCGAAATGCGGGGACGCAAAGCCTCCGGTCCAAGCGCACTCACGTGCGATGGATAGCGGGGCTGCCAGTTCGACAGGACTGAAAAATGCACATACCCCAGCCCTCAAGGATTCGACCATTCGTCGTGATGGCGACCCTGTTGCTCGTGTTCACCGCAAGCGACGCCGCAGATATTGGCAACCCGGTGAACCTTGGCAGTTCGGCGACAACCGCCAACCGCAGACCGTCGATCACGGGTACGCCTCCAGCGACCGTCGTCGTCGGCAAGGCTTACTCATTCCGTCCCAAGGCGTCTGATGCGGACGGCCAGAAAATTTCATTCGCCATCTCGAACAAGCCGTCGTGGGCGAGATTCGACAACAGGACCGGCCGCCTGTACGGCAGGCCGACCGCAGCGAACATCGGCACCTACAAGAACATCAGGATCGCAGCCTCCGACGGCAAGGCCTCCACCTATCTCCGCTCGTTCAGGATCGATGTGCGGGCCGCCGCAAGCAGTACTGGGTCGGCGACGGTCCGCTGGGTTGCGCCGACACGTAACGCCGACGGTAGCGCGCTCACCAACCTTGCCGGCTACAAGGTCCGTTACGGGACCAACAGGAACTCGTTGGACAGGCTCATCCAGGTGAGCCGTCCAAATGTCACGCAGTCGACGGTAGGCGGACTGACGCGCGGCACGTGGTATTTCAACGTCACCTCCTACACCAACACCGGCGTCGAGAGCGAACCGTCCGCGATGGCCTCGAAGACGATCCCGTGACAGCGCCAATAAATAGGTGCCAGGCACCTATTTATAATTCGGTGCCAGGCACCTATTTATCGATGGTCTTGGAGGCGAGGTCGCTGGCCGGGCTTTCGACACCGTCGCGATTGACGGCGACTACCGAGAAATACCAAGTCCCGACGCCAAGGCGCTCGACCACGTACTTCGTCGCAGCCGCATCCTTGACGGCAGCACGGCACGGCAGTGATTGCGGACTCGTTCCGTAACGGATCACGAAGCCCGCGAGGTCCTTTAGCGGCGTATCGTCCACGTTCTCCGACGGTCGCTGCCAGGTGACCGTCGCAGTGCCAGTGCCCGCGGCGCAATCGATGGCCGGGGTCTTTGGCGCGCGATTACCAGCCTTCTTCGGCGCAGCGGATTTCTTTACCGCGTACTCCGCGAGGCGGACATTGAGCGCCGCAATCTCCTGCGCACCCAGTTTGCCATCGCCGTCGCTGTCGAGCGCCGCCAACGGGCGATCGGGCTTTGCAGCCAATGCCTCGTTCATTGCAGCTGCCTCGGTCGCACTGATCGTGCCGTCCTTGTCGGCGTCCCAGTTACGGAGAATTGAACTGGGCCCGGGGGCGTTCCTTGGCTTGGGGTTGCTCGCGCCTACGGACGCTGCCGAATCAGCGCCGGCGTGACCGCAGCCTACCGCACCGACCGCGGCGAGCATCAGCAACAGGCCACCGTGCGCGCGACGACGATGAATAACCTCGACCACTGCCCCTGCCGATCCGGCGAGCGCACGCGCACCGCACATGGCTCGGCCGCGGAACTTCGTTACGGGCAGTACGAATGGATACAATTTGACCAGCCTCGTGGCACGCTGACCGAGCGACCGCGCCCAGCGCATCTTCATACACCGCGCGACACAGGTCCACTTGGCGACGACGCGGCCGACGGCGGCCGACGGCATTGCTCGCGCGAACGCTCCAGGATTCGACCCCAGTCACACAACGCGAGTCGCTACCTCGCTTGAATCGATTACTCTTCCGGAAACGACAACCTCCTAGCGCAGCGCCGTCCGCGAGCCATGCCGAGATATCCCCGCTTCTCATCGCACCACCACGCCCGCCGGTTTCCGGAAGGCTGTCAGTGAGTCGACTGCTCTCCTACTTCAAGCGCATCCTTCCTGCGGGCAATCGCCGCAAGCTCAGGCGCTGGTGGCGAGCGCACTCGCACGCGGTGATCACCGGCGACCACACAGGCCATCCAGGCGGCGACAGCGCCGCCGCCTTCTGCGCCATCGGCAACCCCGAACCGATCGAGCACTTCACGCGCGTCCATCTCGACTCACCGACGAAGCTGCGCAGTCGTCGCGGCGTCAACCGCGCGGATTTCTCGTCGCTCGCGCTGCGCATGGCACGCCGCCACGGCCTGGTCGTGATCGCCGGCGTGCCGTTGCCAGCGCGTCTCAAGCCGATCGCGCTGCGCGTGCCGCGATTCGTCGCGATGACGGTCGATATCGGTGAGTCCGAAGACGCATTTCTCAGCAGTTTCTCCGGTGATTCCGTGCATTCCGACCTGCGACGGATCCGCAAGAACGGGCTTTACTCGGAGCACCACAGCGACGCCGGTTGGGCCGGCGAATTCGTCCACAACTACCACATGATCAGCATCACTGGGCGGCACGGCAGCGAAGGCTTCGTCGCGACCGCCCGGGAGATCGCCAAGTCCGTCAAACACGACGGTTGGGAATTTCTGCTGGTGAAACAGGGCGAGCGTTGCATCGCAGCGATGACTTGCGAGCCGCATCCGGGTGGTTACCGGATGGGACGCCTGGGCTGGCTGCACGGCGATCCCGCGCTGGTGAAGCAAGGCGCGCTGTCGGCGCTGTACTGGTTCGCGATCCAGCGCGCACGCGAACTCGGGCTGCGACGTGTACAGATGGGCGGCACGCCGCCGTACCTCGAAGACGGCGTCTTCCAATACAAGATGAAGTGGAACGCCGAACTCGACCGGGAGGAGACACGCTACGGAATGCGTCACCTCGTGTTGGATCCCGTTCACCCTGCGGCGCGCCGGCTGCTAGAGCGCTGGTCCATCATCGCGCTCGACCCGGACGACCGGTTCGTCGTATACAGTGCCCATGCGTCCGGCACGGTGCGGTTGTCCGAGCGCATCCGCGGCGGCATCACGGCATGGCACCCCCAGCCCGAGCGGCCGTGAATGCCGCCCGGATTGCCGCCGGGCTGTCGGAATTTCTTACAGTCGGCAAATTCGCCGCACTGAATGGCGATACGTAAATTCCGTAACGCGTTGTTTTTAAAATAAATTCCTGCGAAAAGCCAAAGTTGGCACGGGTCCTGCATATCTTCACCCGTCACAGGCCATGTTGGCCTTGCACTTGAAACGGTTTAGCAACTCAGGGACCACCGAAATGCTCAAGACTACAAAATGGATTGCCAGCGCTGCCGCGGTCTGCGGTCTTTTCACCGCCGCCTCGGCCTCGGCCAACTCCCTCAACAGTGGCGACGTCGTGAACGTGGGCCAGGGTTCGGGTGGCGTCTTCGGACCGACCAACCTGTACCTGCGCGGTGCCGTGAACGTGTACGGCGAACAGGTAAATCACGACATGGGCGTGTTCGACCTCGTCTACCGGAACACTGGTTCCACGGGCAACTGGACCCGCTTCCTGGCCTTCTGCATCGAGCCGGAGCTGCCGCTGCTCGCGTTCGACAGGGCCGGCTACGCCGTGTCGATCATCTCCGACATGGACGTCCGCGAGCTGTGGGGCCGCTTCTACTCCTCGGTCGACACGTCCGTCGAAGCAGCCGCCTTCCAGATCGCCCTGTGGGAACTGGCCGTGGACAACGTGATCGACCTGTCGGCCGGCAACTTCCAGGCGCCCGGCACAGCCGCCACGTATGCCGCCGTGACCCAGGCCGCTGCCTGGCTTGCCCTGCTTGACGGCCAGGGCCCGATGGCGAACCTGCGCCTGCTCTCGAACCTTGGTACGCCCGACAAGCAGGACCTGGTCACCGAGGTCCCGGAGCCGGCTTCGCTGGCTCTGCTCGGCCTCGGCCTGCTGGGCCTCGGCCTGGCCAAGCGCCGCCGCGCGAACTGATCGGACTCGCGAACCAATCGGCTTAGCCACACGGAAGTAAGCAACCGATGAAACGCCCGCAGCGCAAGCTGCGGGCGTTTTCTATTTGGGGGCCCAGCTTGGGGCGCATCGTCGACCAGCGACGCTCAGGTCGGCGTCGGGACGGCACCCATCTCTGCGATGGCCGCCTGCAGCGTGAGCGCCGTCCACAGCGCCTCCGCGTCGTACGACGCATTCGCGGCAGCGAGCCAACCCGGCGGCAGCACCTTGTCCAGGATCTCGGTGGGCGCGACACCGTCCGGCAGCGCAGCACGCATCCACGCCTGCCAGGGCACCGGGAACCCCAGTTTCGGCCAGCGCGACACCTCGGCCGGCAGGTAGAGGTCACAGAGCGCCTTCAGGACCGGCTTCGATCCGTCCAGGTAGCGCAGTTCACGCGGCATGCGGCAGGCCAGGTCGATGATCGGTGCGCGCAGGAACGGCGATTCGGAACTCAAACCGAAAGGCTGCGCCAGCCGGTCGTGGCGCACCAGCGACACGGCAGCGAAGGTGTAGAGCTGGTAAGCCTGCAGCGCGTCCGAGAAATCCTCCGAACGCGAGAAGTATTCGAGCGGCATGTACCCGGGCGCGGTGCCAGCAGTCACCGCATCGAGCGTGCGCCGCACGGCGCGCGAGTAACCCACCGCGTCGAGCATCGCTGCGTAAGTAATCGGGTCCCAGGTCAGCACCTTCGAAAGCCGGGTCGCCCAGCCGCCGTCGAAACTGCGCAAGGCCCTCGCCCCCGCCACGCGCCAGGACTGCGGCAGGTGCCGGACGACCTCGTGCTTGGCGCGGAACTTGTCCACCCGACCCACGTCCGCGAGCCCGAACAGCATCTCGGCCCCGTCGCCTTCCAGCACCAGGTCGACCTCGCCTGCCGCGCGCCGGAACAACTGCTGCAGCAGGAAATTGTTCGGGTGCCGCGGCGGCTCTTCCATGCGCCGGGCCAGCGTCCGCAGGTCGCCGTCGAAATCCGGCAACGCGATGTCCACAACCCGGCATTCGATGCCGAGGTGCCGTGCGACGATCGCTGCCCGGTCCAGTTCCTGGTTCGAGTCGTCGGGCAACCGGCCGGCGAAGCCGACCACCCTGTCCACGACCTCGCGCGCCGCGCCCGCGATGACGGAAGAGTCGACGCCTCCGCTCAACAGCACGCCGACCACCTGCCGCTCGCCCGTGATCTCCAGGATCGACGAACGCATCGCGTCCCTGGCCTGGTCCCGGTAGTGCTGCAGCGAATCGGGTGCCACGGGCTCCGGCGAAAACTGCAGCTGCCAGTAGCGGCGCACCGACGGCTCGCCGCCCGGACCGGACACCAGGCACGAGGCGGCGGGCACCTGTCGCACCGGGTCGAACAGCGAGCGGTCGCGCACCAGCCAGCGGCAGGCGAGCGCCTCCTGCAGCGCCTCGGCCGATACCCGCAAGTCGATGCCGGCAGCCGCGAGGATCTTGACCTCGGACGCCGCGTAGGTCAGTCCGTCCTTTCTAGCCCAGAACAGTGGCCGCACGCCGTAGCGATCGCGGGCCAGCACCAGTTCCCTGCTCGCCGGGTCGTATGTGGCCAGCGCGAACCCGCCATCGAGCGTCGGCAGCAGGTCCTTGCCCAGGCTGCCCCAGTCGGCCGGCGCGAACCGGGGCGGGATACCGTTCGCAGTGCGTGAGGCGATGATGCTGGGAACGCCGTCCACGGCCAGCAGCACGCCGTCGTGCACCGCCAGCGTGCCGTCGCGACCACAGTGCCAGCCCGCGGCCCCGGGCACCGCGAGTTCGGTGACCGCACCGCTGCTGCGCTCGTGCATTGCGCGAATCACCGCGTCGCGGTGCGCATCGTCCAGCACGCGCCGCGCATCGTCGGCACCGGTAATGACAAGGAACGCAGCCATCGGGCCAGAATAGCGTATCGCGTAGAATCCGCGCGTAGCCACGCGAGACCCACAGCACAGATGTCGATTGCGACTGCAATTGCGATTGAGACGCACCACCAACGACCGCCAGACGGCTGGGACGACTACGTGGCCGCGCACGCACAGGCATCCGCCTATCACGCCTCGCGCTGGCCGCTGGCCGTTGCCCGGCTGTTTGGGCAGCAGGCCCATTTCGTCACCGCGCGGCATCCCGACGGCTCGCTGGCTGGGGTGCTTCCGCTGGTGGCCCAACGCAGTCTGATTTTCGGCAACCGGCTGACGTCGCTGCCGTATTTCAACCATGGCGGCGCGCTGGCCGACGCGCCGGCGATCCATGCGGCCCTGTTCGACCAGGCCAGGACCCTCGCCCGGGAAACAGGTGCCAGGCACCTCGAGGTCCGCGAGGTCGACGCCCCGCCCGTCGACTGGCCCATGCGCCGCGACAAGGCGACGCTGCTGCTCGACCTGCCGCCCAGTGTCGAGGCTCTCGGCAAGGCCGTCGGCTCCAAGCTGCGCTCGCAGGTGAAGCGCGCCCAGCGCGAGCAACCGCTGGCACGAACCGGCGGCGCGGAACTGGTGCCGGATTTCTACCGGGTGTTTGCCGAGGTGATGCGAGACCTCGGCACGCCCGTATACCCGCGCCGGTTTTTCGAGACCTTGTTCGAAGATTGTGGCGACCAGTGCCGGGTGCTGCTGCTCGATCTCGGCGGATCACCGGTCGCCGGCGCCTTCCTGGTGAGCCACCGCGGCACGCTGGAGATCCCGTGGGCGGCGACGCTGTCGGCCGTGAAGTCGAAGTCGATCAACATGGCGCTCTATTGGGAAGTGCTGCGCCACGCGATCGAGAGCAGCCACACGCGCTTCGACTTCGGACGCTCGACGGTGGACAGCGGACCGTACCGGTTCAAGCTGCAGTGGGGTGCGCGGCCGGTGCCGCTGCACTGGGCTACCTGGTCATCGTCCGCGCTGAAGGAACCCGCCCTGGGAGCGGACCCGGACGTCGGCGGCCGCTCGCGGCGCCTGCTGACCGGCACCTGGCGCCGGCTGCCGCTCGTGGTCGCCAATCGCCTCGGCCCGCTGGTCAGCCCCTCGCTGCCCTGGTGAGGGGAGCGAGCTGCGCCCCGTTGTGCGCACCTGCCGTCGCGGGCGCGCTGAGCCTCTGCTCAACCCTTGACCAGCGAATAGCCCTTGTAGAACAGCTTGAGCCACGGCGCGCGCACCACCTGCAGACAGCCGAGTTGTGTCTCCGCCGAGCCCAGCTGTGCCTTGTAGTCGGTGGAGCGGCCCTGGCCGCCCAGCAGGTCCACGACCGAAACGCCACTGGCAGCCGCCTCCTCCAGCAGGTAGCCGGCCTGCAGGTAGCCCGGCGATATCGACTTGCTGAAGCCGGACTCTATTGCGTTCTGGATCTCGTAGATGCGATCTCCGATGCGATAGCCGTGCATCGCCGCGATCGTGCGTCCACCCACCCGCAGCCGGCGCAACACGGGACTGCCGGCAGCCCAGCGAGAGTCGCAGAAATCGCGGTACATCCGGCCGCGGCGCCCCGCCGTGGCCCTCCAGCCCCAGCGCACCGAGTGCACCCGGTCGAGGTCCGTCCAGAACTCGTCCGCGGTCGCCGCGCAAGCGGCCTCCCACGACGCGCCGCCAAGCTGGTCGAGCTTCCGACGCTCGTTGAACAACCGTCGGCGCGCGCGCGACGACAGCCGGGACAGCAGTGCCTCGAATCCGCCGTCGAGGCTGATGTGGTATGCGGTCAGCGGGTCCACGACCCGCGAAAACGCACCCGCATGGTTTGCGGCCGACAGTAACGCGCCGTTGGTCGGGCCCGCGACGTCCGCGTAAACCAGCATGAAATCGCTCCAGCCCTGGGTGGCCAGCACTTCGCGGGCCAGCAGGTGATGAACATCGGGCCGGGACGAATCGACGATGAACCCGGTGCGCTCCGACATCACCGCGGAATTGGTGCGCCACAGGTTTCCGATCAGCTCGCAGCGCCGCGCCGGGATCAAGCCGCGGTGCACGACGCGATGCAGCAGCAGCGGCGCGATGCCGACCAGCCGCTCGCCGTCATGCGCCAGCAGCAGTCGTGCTTCGAGCTTGAAGTCGTCGCGATGATGGCGCCACCAGGTGGCGAGCCAGTCCCAGGACCCGAACAGCGGGTCGGCGTCGGAGCGCGCGAGCAGCTCGGACCACTCCTCGCGCATCGCGAGAAACCGTGCTTCGTCCTGGACCTCGATGCGGATCGGGTTCATTGCGCGGCCGCGCGACCTTCGCCGGCGACCAGCGACTCGTACCAGCTTCGGTCCGGCTCATAGCCGTGCTCGACCAGGAGATCGAACAGCTGCGGGAACCGTGTGAACTGCTCGACGATGCGTGCCCGGTGCTCGGGCTTGCGCCACTTGCCCGCGCGCGAGAGATCCACGGGCTTGTCCTCCCGCACCAGCCCTGGATCACGGGCCGCATGCGATCCCTGGTATCGATATGGCAGCTTGTCAGCCGAGCGATGGTAATCGGCGAACTTTCCCTGGAACTCGAGGCCGAACGCAGCGGCGATGCGCGCCTGGCCCTCGTCCGGGTTCGCGAGCAGGTCCTCGTAGCGCAGCTTCATCACCCGAGCGCCCGGAATGCCGTCCAGTCCGCGGATTGCTTCGGCGATCTGGCCCACCCCGGCAGCATCGTATTTCCACTCCGTCCAGCCGCCCTTCTGCGGCCACCAGCTGTGGTCATAGCCGATGAAATAGCGGTCCGGCAGCTTGGGGTGAATGGAGGTCACCACGTCGCGAACATCGCGCAGCGGCACCAGCACCAGCAGTTCCTTGCCGAAGCGGTTGCGCGACAGGATGCGACTCACGTCGAGCACGTCCAGCGGAGCCTTGGAGGCCACGAACCCGGGGCGGCCGATCCAGTGGGCCGCGCCCTGCTCGAACTCCAGGAAACGGAAGCCGGGCAGCGTCGCGCTCAACATGTTGTAGACCAGCGACGTGCCGCTGCGAGGGAAGCCGCAGACCAGCAGGTGCTGCCACGGAGCCAGTCCAAGCGCACGCCGCCCCTGGCTGACCAGGGCCGCGCAGGCGTCGTAGCCGCTGCGCAGCGGGCGCTTGAGGGACTCGGGCAGGTCAGAGAGCGTTGCTGGCATCAAAATTCGGTTTATGCGGGTGCGAACCGCCATCCGGCAATCTGCCGGATCGGTCATGGGCATTGCGTGATCCCCGGCGCAGTTTAACCTAGCGCGACTATCGACAATGTCGCCACCCCGAACGAGGCAAGCACGCCCCATGGGCCAGCCCCAAGACACCCCGCTTAAAGGGCTGAGAATCCTTTTCGGCGCCGCGACGTTTCCAAACCGTACCCAGCCCTGGGTGCTGAGCTGGATCGTCGAGTCCGTGCGCAATGGCGCCGAGGCCGAGATCTGCGCGTTCGGGCGCCTGGGTACGACCTACCAGGCAGCTGTGGACGAATACCGGCTCCTCGACCACACGACCTACCTGCGAATCAGTGGTGTCCGCTCATCGCTCAGGTCTCTGGCAACGGCGATGTCCGGAAACGCGCCATTGGCGCAACGAACTCGTCGCGGCCTGCGACACGTCGCGGTCGGCAGCTCGCAGGCAGAGGGCTGGACGAGGCAGCGAGTGAAGAACATCGCGCTGGCACCACTGTTGGGACTCGAGCGCGTGTCGCTGATCCATTCGCACTCGATGAAGATGTCCTATCCGCTGCTGGCGGCGGTCGATGCCTGGCGTGTGCCGTTGATCATGACCTTCCACGGCTTGCCGCCGCACGGCGTCAATCTCGTGGCCCAGGAAAAGCAGGCCGAGGTCTTCCGCCGGGCCAGCCTGATGTTGGTCAACACCGAATTCGCACGCAGGCAGCTTGCGTCGCTCGGCTGTCCCGAGGAACGGATCGCGATACTGCCCCAGGGTACTTCGCCCGAAGACTTCCCTTTCGAGCCGCAGCCCCATCCGGGTGCCGGGCCGCTACGCCTGCTCACCGTCGGCCGCCTGCACGAGGACAAGGGGCATCGGCACATGCTGGCCGCCGTGCGCGAACTGAAGGCACGCGGCCGTAATATCGAATACAGCATCGTGGGCATCGGGCCGATACGCGCAGCGCTGGAGCAGCTGGCGCAGGAACTTGGCATCACGGATTCAGTGCGCTTCCACGGCGAGGTGGACGACGCCGGTCTTCGCGAGCAGTACCGGACCGCGCATGTGTTCGTGCTGCCGAGCGTGCGCAGCCAGGACGGTTACCACGAGGAGACCCAGGGCGTGGTGCTGCAGGAAGCGCAGGCCTGCGGCAAGCTGGTCATCGCGACCCGCACCGGCGGTGTTCCGGAATGTATCGACGACGGTCACTCGGCGTTCCTGGTGCTGGATCGAGATCCCGAGGCGCTGGCCCGCCAGGTCGAGACCCTGCTGGACCACCCGGAGCGCTGGCACGAATGGCAGAACGCCGCGCGCCGCTGGGTCGAGGAGCGCTATTCAATGCCAGTGCTCGGCCGCAGGTTGGCCCGGATCTACCTGGACGTGCTGGAGAAGCACCGGGCCTAGCCGGAGTCAGAGCTGAACCTGGCGCCGGAATCAGCCTCCGAGCACGCCCTCGACGATCGCCTTGATGGCGGGTTCATCCACGTCTGAATGTACCGGCAGAGTCAGCAGTCGATCCGCGAAGCGCCGGGCCTCTTCGATCCCGGACGACTCCATCGGCGGCATCCCCGGCAAATCGGGCAGCGCGACGCCGTAGAACCGGCTGGCGCCGAATCGGTCGAGTTTCCCGAGAACTCGATCCCGCACCGAACGGTCCGGCGCCAGCAGCCCGTAGCGAAGCAAAGCCGGAATGTCGCCCTTGATGATGGAGTTCGGAAGGTCGATCCAACCCTCTGGCAAGGCACGAAACGCCTGCTCGAATTCACGCTGCGCTCGGCTCGGCGCTCGGGGTTCCCGTGCCGTGGCGCTGCAAAGCACCCGTGCAGTGAACAGGTCCATGGCCATGGGCTCTCTGGCAGGACGGTAGTGCGTTTCGCCGATCGCAAGACCCGGCATCCGGCGCATCAACCCGTATGCGGACGGACGGATCGCGAGGTTGAACGCCACGCGCTTCAATGCACGAGAGGCGTCCGCAACGGCAGACCCCGCCTGCGCCACGATGTCGGGCCAGCCGAGACCGCCGGCCGAATCCGTCGAAGCTCGCGTCAGTAGCGCACCGCCACCGCCGGCATTGACCGGCTTGCCGCGTCCGAAACTCAACACCACGAAATCGCCCGACGGCGCGTGCCCTGCGCGCGCCGGAAAAAGTTGCGCACTGTCCTCGATCAGCACGACCCCGGTTGCGGTCGCCAGTTCGCGCCAGCGCCCCATGTCGTCCGGCATGCCGAGGAAGTGCGGAGCCACGATTGCCGCAACTCCACCAAGCGCGAGTTCCGCCTCTACGCCTGAACGGTCCATGAAAGGACGGTCTCGTTCCAGGTCCACGAGAACAGCCTCGCCGCCGGACAGCACGATCGCAGACACCAGGTCCGGGCAGGTGTACGCAGGCAACAGCACGCGATGGCGACCATCTGCGCCCGACTGACTGATCGCCGCTCGAACCGCCAGCGTCAGCGCCTCGGTGCCGCTCTGCAGGTACTCGGACCGATAGCCTGGGATCACCAGCGGCTCGCCGACCACCAGCGAGTCTGCTGCCGGGCAGCGAATCCGATCTCCGACCGGCCTCAGGCTTCCGATGTTCGTCATCCCGGGTAATCCGCCCGCTCAGGCGCTGGACCTAAGCCGGAGCCGCCCGAACAGGTCTCGAGCAAGGCACATAACAGCTCGGCGCTCGGCACGCCCGACGATCGGCGACCAATACACGACGGCCACGAAGCAGGCGTAGACGCCGCTTTTGAACGCTAGCGACGACCACAGCCCGGACGGCGCCAGCCGCGACAAGAGGTACGCGACCGCACCCACTCCGAGCAATGACCAGAACTTCGACCATGGCAGCTCCACGTCGAACTTGCTGCGCGTCTTGCCTTCGAGCTGCCAGAGATTGACCAGCGCGTACACCACCAGCGCCACGGCCACGCCCATCGCGCCCCACATCGGCGCCAGGACCAGCCCGACCGCAGTGGCCACAATCGCGCTGACCAGCGACGCCTTCAGGAACTCGATCGTCCTGCCCTCGATCACCAGCCCGAAGCGGCTGAATCGCGTCGCAGTTATTATCACGCTTTGCAAGGTCAGCAATGGCACCAGCGTTGCCGCGCCCCAGAATGACCGGTGCGACATTATCCGCAACACCTCGGGGGCGAAAATCGAAAGCGCAACCGCCGCATACACCAGCACCACCGAGGCCATCAGGAACCCACGCGCGTACGTATTGGCGCCGTCCTCAGTGCCTACCAGCTTGAAGCGCTGCGAAGACCATGCCTGGTTGAATGGACGCCAGATGGTCGCCCCCATCACTCCCGAGAGTCGATTGGCCAGCATGAACAGACCGACCTCCGATAGACCAGCGACCCGCGAAATAAGAAAGCGCGATCCGGAGCTCACGTAAAGCGCCACCAGCCCCGACAGCACCAGCGGCCAGCTAAACCCCATGAGATCCTTGATCTGCTGCCGTGACACGGAAAAACGGGTGCGGATCAGTACCCAGGTCGCCATGGCGCCGCCGAGCGACAGGCCCGTCAGCACCGTGGCCCAGATTACACCGGGGACGCCCATGCGCAGGTGGACCACGAAATAGATGTTGAGACTCAACTGGATCAGCAGCTTCATAACGCTCAGCGTCACGAACGCAATGGGCTTCTCCAGTACCCGCAAATACTGAAACGGCATGAAAAACAGCGAGGTCGTGAGCAGCGATACCGCGAAGAGCGCCATGTAGCGCTGCAGGTCGTCCGAGCCGAACAACAGCCTGGCCGCGGGACCCGAGAGCGCCATAAGCGCGAACACACCGACCAGCTTCGACAGGATCACGTACGCGGTCGCCGAAGCCACGACGGTGTCCTGGCCCTCCCGCGTCTTGGCCGCGTGGTAGTTTCGGAACACCCCTTGCACCACCTGCATGCCGAATACACCAGAGGCGATATCGATGATGATCTGCATCATCCCGATAGTCCCGTAGTCGGCAGGCGTCAGGAAGCGCGTATAGATCGGCAGCATGATCAGGCTTACGATGTTCTGCGCACCCACGCCGATGCCATACACGACCGAATGCGAGAGCGTCTTGCGTAGGCCTTCGGCCAAGATCCTGGTTCCCGGGAGGGTCTGAGAAGCACGCATGATACCCGAGCACCGCCGCCGGGCTGTGAAGCCGGTCTACATTGGGAGACCGCCTGCCCGTTATGCTATGTGCATGAAAGGCACTCGCTGGCTACCGCTGCTGGACGAATTCGCGCGCCGGGCGCACCGCGAACTGCGTGTAACGCTGGCCCGCCCGGCCAGCCCGGATCGGTGGCTGTTCCTGGTCGGCTGCTATAACTCCGGCACCACGCTGATTGCCGACGTGCTGGGCGAGCATCCGCAGATCGCCGCCCTGCCAGACGAGGGCCAATACCTGACCGACCAGCTGTTGCTGGACTACAAGATCGGCCTGCCGCGCATGTGGGTGGGGCGCGAAGATCTCTTCCGCATGGACGAGACCAGCACGGGCCCCGACATACACCGCATGTGCAAGGAATGGTCCATGCGCCTGCCGCACACGTCACCTGTGGTACTGGAGAAGACTCCAGCAAACATGGCGCGGACGCGCTGGCTGCAGGCGAACTTCAAGAATGCCCACTTCGTCGGTATCCTGAGAAACCCCTACGCCGTCATCGACGGCATCCGGCGCAAGGCCGATCCGCAACACCTGGAAGCTGGCTGGCCGATCGAGATGTGCGCGCGCCAGTGGGCGCGATCCAACGAGGTGCTGGCCGAAGATGCTAACCACCTCAAGCGATTCATGTGGCTGCGCTATGAAGACTTCGTAAACTCGACCGCCGAGTCCATCGCCAAGGCGCTCGAGTTCGTCGGGCTGCCGCAGACGATGCAACTGCAGCAAGGGCAGACCTGGAGCGTGCACGAGCGGCGCGAACCAATCCGCAACATGAATACGGATAGCATCGCGGGACTCGCCCCCGAGGATGTCCGGACCATCAACTCGCTGATTGGGCCCCAGATCGAGGCCTTTGGATACCCGCTCCTCGAGACGTAAACGGGACCCCCGCTGCCTCCCGCGCCGCCGTGTAGAGCATTACGGTCATCGGCATACCCACCCAGAAATATGGGTAATACAGCACCGTGATGAACTGGGCGCTGACCAGAAAACCTATCATTGCTGCGTCGAAACCGTGAGCCATGCGCACCAGAAAATCGTCGCCGGATGACGTCGCCAATTTTCGGGAACGCTCGTTCAGATAGAACGTAGTTAAAACCATCACCAGGAATGCAACGAATCCCAATAACCCAAGCTCCGACGACGCTTGAATGAAAATGTTATGACAGACTTGAGTGATGCCCGACTCGCCTTCCGCATTCGCATAATAGCGGGAGTAGTACGGAACCCAATTCTCGAATCCAATACCAAGAATTGGATGTTCCCGCAAGATTTCGAGTCCATGACGCCAGTAGGTGCGCCTGGCAATCGAAGTGTCGTCCGTTCCCATTTCCGAGAAGCGATCGAAGAACTTCGCTGGCGTGACCAACCAGCCGATCGCCGCGACAACAGCGAAACCGAGGAGCGCTTTGATCTTGGACCGTCCAACCAGCGTAAGCCACACCACCGCAGCTATTCCACCAAGAACTGCGCCTCGCGAGTTCGAGGCGATGATGGTGGCTGCCGCCGTAAACGGCAGAATTGCCAGCAGCGCCCGCCAAGCCCGAGATAAATTACGCCAAAGCCCAACTAAAAACATGAAGCTCATAGGGAGAAATACGCACATCTGGATCCCAACTTCTCCCGAGTTTCGGAAGAAGCCCGGAGCGCCGGAAACCCCCAGGATCGCGACCCAAATCCGACGCCCGCCCACGACCTGAATCCGTGTTGCGACATCTTGAAGCTGCACATTAGAAACAGAAGCACAAACAACAGAAATCGAACGCGTCCGACGACGGCGTTCACCAGAAAGAAATAGATTACGAACCATGGCAGGTAGACATCCCAACGCGACAGCGACCACATCGGCTGGTAGGCCGCGACGACCGATGCAAAGATCACGGCCGTGAAGAACACAATCTGGCTCGTCGTCGGTGTCCTGACGAAACCACGCTTTCCTATCTCGGAAAGCACAGCAAAAACTCCCAGTAAGATAGTGATTTGGGACCACGGGAGGATGTCGAATTGCGTGTAGATGCTTTGCGGTCGCACGTACTCTAGCACCAAATATACGCAGGCTAATTTGAACCCCAGCGACTGACACCGAAACGCTGCCCAGAGGTCGCCGAGTCCGAGACGATACAGGCTCTCGATCGGCGGTATTAGGTTTCCCGACGAGGTTCGAGCTGCAGGCGAATTGACTTGTGTTGTTGACATTCGTTGGTTTGAAATTTCTTGGACTACGTCTATTACAGCCGGGACGCCACATTGTCCAGAAATGACCGGTCTGCATAGTCGAGTGAGAATCGAGTCAATGTACGCTCACGCGCGATCACGCCCATTTGTTTGCGTACGGAAGCGTCGGCGACTAGCTGCAGGATAGCTGCAGCGCATGACGCCGAGTCTTCCGCACGGTACCAGAGCCCAGTCACCCCGCTTTCCGTGGCACCACGTACCGACGGCCGATCTGGAACAATGACCGGCCGCCCGGCATTCATCATCTCGAGTATCGCAAGACAATATCCAACCTCTTCCGCGGACGGATGTAGCCCCATGTCGAAGCCGGCCATAAGCCTGCGAACATCGTTACGCCGCCCCAAAAATCGAAAGCGATTTCCTATGCCTATCAAGACTGCTTTTTCGCGAAATCGCTCGAGATCAGGCCCGTCGCCGACGAACACAAACAAGGCTCTCGGTTCGTGGCGCAGCACTTCAGCCGCAGCTTGAATTGCAAACTCGATGCCCTTAATGCGATGCGCCCTGCCAACGATTCCGACAACAATTTCATCATCACATACGCCAAGACTCTGCCGAGCCCAAGCTCGATCATCTCGTGAATAGTCTAGTGAGATCACGCCGTTCGGCACAACGAAGGTCGCAGTCCGCGGCGTCCGAGCATTGTGAATCATTCTGTCCCGCACAAATTCTGTCACAGCGACGTATACGTCGGGGGACCATAGCGGTGTACGCCTGAGGCGCCCCTTAACCCAGCCCTTGAGGCCGGTTACTGCAGGACGATCTCCGGGTCGGTGGTCGTGCATCGCAATCGTCCGAACTCCCAGCCTGCGAAGCTGAGTATAGGTACTGTCAATGTATGGTCTATCCGTGAGGTACGCGCTCTCAACCGCCGCATTCCGTACCGTCGAAGCAAGGGCTTGCCTGCCGGCCGCCGAACGATCACCAAAGTTAAGCCAGACAACTTCAATCGGCGCCTCGCGGATCCGGACAGGCACCTCGCCGCGTTTCGGATAAGCCAGCAACGCTGACCGACCTTGCCTCGCGAGATCTTCCGCCAGGAGGCACCAGTAGTGTTCCATGAGCCACCACGCGTAGCCCACGTCCGGGGCATAATTCGCCACCATCAAGCAAGCGCCCTTTGAGCGGTTGGTCACAGTCGAGTCTGAGGCGCGTGCTACCATCGCGTGCAACTTCGGATCATGCGCGTATCTTACTGAGTTGCGACATTATGAATGCGGACCAGCGCGCACTTCGGATCATGCACGTCGCTTCGGGCGACCTTTGGGCAGGCGCCGAGGTCCAAATCGCTGAGTTAGTCAAGGCGATTGTAAGGCAGCCCGGCGTTGCCGTTGCAGCTGCGATTCTCAATGAAGGCACGCTGTACGAGAGCCTCAGGGCGGCGGGCGCGGACGTTCGTCTGTTGCCCGAAAACCAACATTCCGCGTGGCGACTATACCAGCAGTTGGTGTCGTTCATGAGAGAGTGGAAACCAGATGTCGTCCATACTCACCGGCAAAAAGAAAATGTGCTCGGTGCACTCGCCGCCCGATCAGCGAACGTCAGGGTTTGCCTGAGGACCATTCATGGAGCACCGGAAAATGCACATTCGTGGTGGCAAGTCCTGAAGCACGCGCAGCGAAGCATTGACGCGCTGGTTGCCCGGCGGTGGCAGCAAAGGGCAGTAGCGGTATCTGACGAATTGGCAAATAAATTGGCCATGCAACTGAGAAATACCGCAGTCAGCGTCATTCCCAATGGGATCGATTCCACCTTTGTACGAATGCGCGCCTCCGAACCCATTACGCTCGAACCTGGGGTACTGCACGTAGCCTTTCTCGGAAGGTTGGTTCCGGTCAAGCGCGTGGATCTGTTCATTCAAGCTGCCGCGGCATTGGCGACGACCGACACTGGCCGGTACCGCTTCCATATAGTTGGAGACGGGCCACTTCGTCAGATTCTGGAGAAGCAAACCCTAGACCTCAACCTAGAAGGGTACTGCACGTTCCACGGCTTCCAGAGTAATGCGCCGCGGTGGCTTGCTGCCATGCACTGCCTCGTGCTCTGCTCGGACCATGAAGGACTGCCAATGACGGCACTTGAAGCCCGCGCCCTCGGAATTCCGGTTGTCGCCCACGCAGTTGGAGGCATCCCTGCCCTGTTGGACGGGGCTACGGACTCCCGCCTCGTCCAAATACAGGATCCTGAGCTGATTGCCGCTGCCATCCGAGAGGCCTGCGTCGCACGGCAACAGCCAGCCACATCTAAATTGCCCGATAGATATTCGATAGCAGCCACAGCGAGCCAATACCGCTCGCTCTATGAAGACCTATTGGCATCCAATCGGGCAGCCTGACCGATCGCCAAGTCATGCGCAGGTTATCAGAACTGACGGCGCGGTTTCGGATGGCGTATTTGCCACGGTGCGTTTTTATTCACATCAACAAAACAGCCGGCTCAAGCATCGAGCGCGCTCTCGGCCTCAGATTCGAACACAAGACGGCACTAGAGAAACGCGCCGAACTCGGATCACTGAGATGGCGCCGCGCGTTCAAGTTCGGTTTTGTTCGCAATCCATGGGACAAGGTGTTTTCCCACTACCAGTATCGCGTCAAGTCCAATCAGACTGGAATGGCTGACGGCCATATCAGCTTCCGAGACTGGGTACTTCGCGCGTACGGAGATCATGACCTACGTTACTACGATCAACCGAGAATGTTCATGCCTCAAGTGAACTGGCTCTCCGACGAAAGCGGACACCTGCTAGTCGACTTTGTAGGGCGCTTTGAGACTCTTTCCAAAGATTTTAACCACGTTTGCGAACGCTTGGGCATGCGCCGAGAACTACCACACCTGAAGCGATCGACCTCGTCGGACTACAAAGCCGCATACGATGCCGAAACGAGAGAGTGCATTGCGCAACAGTTCGCGGCCGAGCCTGGTCGTTTTCAGGTACTCATTCTGAACCTACAAGATGACATGAATCTCGATGACAATTCCGCCAATGCACTCCGCATATCCCAGCGTAATCGCAACACAACACCGATTGTCAGCGACTGATCGCACTGATCGAGTAAGCTACTTTGCAAGCCTTTTCAAAATCATCCGATCAGCGCCGGCGTGATGCCCCCTAGAATGCCCACGGAGCCAGATCCGCAGTCACGGCGGGTAGCGCTGTTAACCTGGGAGCGACACCGCCGCACCCGCGGAATTGCGGCTGAATTCTCGCTGGTTTTGCGTGAACTTACGACGCCACAAGGCGGATTCGCGCGATACAGTCGCTTGATACCTCAGACTTTCAGCTTTCTCGTTTCCTATCGGGCGCCTGTGATCGTCGTACAGAACCCGTCTATAGTCCTAGCGGCGATGGTCGTCGCGTTCGGTCGACTCACCGGCAGGTGGAAGGTCGCGGTTGACGCGCACAACGTGGCCATCGAACAACTTAAGGCTAGCGGTTGGCTGCTACGACTAGTAGCACGCGCGCTTGTGCGATACGCGGATGTCACCATTGTGACCAATGCCCCATTGGCTGCAATTGTGAAGCGGCACCGCGGAAACCCCATCGTTCTGCCGGATTGCCTGCCACAACCAGACCTGAGACAGTTGCCGGAGCCGAAACACGACCCCACGTCGACCGCGGTAACAGTGATATCAACGTTCGCCGCAGATGAACCGATTGAGGAAATCCTAAGTGCTGCTGAAGCGTTGGGAGCCTGCTACCGATTCGTATTCACTGGTCGGCCCGACGGCTGGCGGAAGACTTTCCGTGGGCGCATACCGCCAAACGTCGAATTCTCCGGCTTCGTTCCTGATGCGGACTATTGGAAACTACTAGCCTCGTCCGACGTCATCGTCGACATAAGCACGCGGAGGCATTGCCTGGTCTGTGGCGCATACGAGGCTCTGGCGATTGGCCGACCAATCGTACTGACAGACGATCCATCCACTCGCCAGCTATTCACGAGCATTGCGGTCTTCGCTGAACCGGAGTCCCAGTCGATCGCTTCCGCGATCGACCAAGCGCGCATCCAGCACTCCAGGATCTCCGCCGGCTCTGATGCAGCCCGAACGGCGTACCTGAAGGTATGGTCCGAAAGGGCCCATAACCTGACACAAGAACTCGGTATTCCTTCAATTAGGCCCGGCGAACGATCCTTCGGTAGCCCATTCAATCCTTCGATCTAGTCTTGCGCAGCGCAACTCGTCGGCGTTCCGCTACGATACGGTCACAATCCTGCGAGGCAATTGGCAACATTATTTGCATCGCTAGCTCATGTTACGGTAAGTAAGTAAGTGAACTAACAGAGGCCGTCGCACTCTAATCGCAATCGTTACCATTGATGAGATTTCATCGTGAGAATACAACCCTTCGCCTCGGCACTCGTTCTGTTGTTAGCGGCGCTCCCATTGGGGGTACATGGCGCGGTCATCGGATCCGATGATTTTGAGTCGGGTACAATTTCCGGCCAGCACGGTGGATTCTCTTGGGCTTCTCATGGCAACAATGTGTTCGCGGGCACAGATCCAGTCACCGGCAGGCAGACAGTCCCGGCACAAGGCAAAGAATCAGCAGGATTCGCATACCGCGCAAAGCCAGCAGGCAGCGACTCGACCGCAGAACTACGATTCAAACTAGCCAAACCCATGCCGGAAATCTACCTAACCTATGAAATTAGAGTTCCAACCAATTACTTTCACAGGCCAGAGAGACCAGGCAATTCCAAGTGGCTCATGCTTTGGTCGAATGAATACGAGGACTTCGCCGGTCTTTCCGTAGGTTGGGAGTACTGGCCGAGCAGCAGCGGAGATGGATCCTCAAGCCTCGCGTACCGATGGGTCGACCAGAACGGACGCAGTGGGCACAAGGATTACCGACCGTTCATCGATCCCAAGGAGCATCGCGGCAAGTGGATGACTATCGTTGAACACGTCAAGATGTCGAGTGCCCCTGGCAAGAGCGACGGCCTTATCGAATTCTGGCGCCGGGTCGAGGACGGCGATATGGAGCAAATTCACCGCGCCGAGGGACTGGTGCTCTGGCCATCGGCCGGCCCGGTTGGATTTACTAATGGATATCTCATGGGCTGGTCTAACTCTGGCTACTCAAGCGAAACAACTTTCTATCTGGACGACTTTTCTATAAGCGACACCTGGCCACTGGGGCCGCAACCACAGAAGCCAAACTCTGTTCGTGTTCAATAGTTGACTTGAGCACTGCGCGCCTTAGTCAAATCGTTTCGCCCTTCCTGACTCGTCCACGTAGTGCCTATGCGATCTGTTTTCGTAATCGGTTCTCCCCGATCGGGAACAACGCTTCTGAATTCACTCCTACTCGCTAGCGGTCACTTTGTCGTTTACGAAGCGGAGCCGCTACTCCTCACTGTCTGTCAGCAAAAATATGGAAAGTTGTCGGTACCGTCGCACCGCTCGCGCTTTTTGGACGACTGGCTTCAATCCAGACAACACTATCGAAGCGGCCTGTCAGAGGAAGACTTTCGGGGGCTAGTCGACGAGTCCACTGACTACTTCGAACTATTAGATAAGTTCATGGCGGCAATGGCCAGTCGGCAGACGCGCCAAGGGTGGTCGGATAGCACACCTGGCAACTGGCGTCATGTCGAAAAGATAATGCAGCGCTTCCCCGATGCCAAAATAATTCATGTGATCCGCGACGGGCGCAGTGTCGCCGCGTCACGGCGTGCGCTGGGATGGACCGTATTTCCATCCTCGAACCCGATGCTTTCGTTGCTACTCGCCGCGTCGTCATGGATGCAGATAATTGACAGAGTTCGGTCTGCCGAAGCCGCAAACCCAAAGAGATTTCTCGAGTTGAGATTTGAGCAGATTGTTACCGAGCCTGAGGCGGTCGCAAGATCGCTGACTGACTTCCTAGATATGACTATCCACGCAACAGACTTCTCGACTGCAACCGTCGGTTCGCTCAATCAGCCAAACTCTGCATTCCGCGGCACAGATCGGCGAGACGATCGCGAAGCCCTAGATCGCTGGCGCCGTGTATTGTCGACTAAGGAACAAGCCACGCTCACGGCGTTTCTGGGTGACGCGCTTGAATGGCTAGGATATCTGGACGACGGAAACGTGGCACCAGAAAAGTGGATGCGTCCGTTACGCTTCGCGCTGATTAGCGCGATGTCTGCGAAAAGCGCCGTGGCCTCGCTGCCAGGCCTTCGCACACTTGGCGGCTCGACACTAGAGATTGGACTTCGATAGGTTGTGCTCCCAGCCTATCGACCGAGCAGCACTTTGGCGCGTTCAACGTATGAGGAGCACTCAATCGCCGACCAGGTTTGAGTGGGTAACGAGAATCGCTGGAGTTCATAACGACCAATGTTGCTCTCCTGCCGCCTTGGCCAGACAGCGAATCCATCACCGGTAGAGACGGCAGCGGCCGAACCAGCATTCATTACCATTTCTTGCTCGCGTCGGCCATAGTCGCCCTGGCGGCCAGTCGGCCACGCGAATATTTGACTTGGATTGGTCGTCTCATCCTCTACTCGTGCCAGAGAATTACAAATCTCTGCTCTGGCTTCGCTTTCCGAGAGCCGGGAGAGAATTCTATGTGATACCGAATGGGCCCCGAAACGCACTCCCTCAGCTTCCAGCGCACGCACCTCAGACCAAGCAAGTGGCACGTGCTCCAGCGGCGGGCAAATCGGTACACCCACCTCTGCGGCTTTGGCAACGTATGTGACGACATCCTCCACTTGATCCTGCGGCAATGCCTTCGCCCAGACCGTGATCAACTCGCATGATCGCCTCCGATCGTCGGGCGTTGCCATCGAGTATTGCACGAGACCTCCATTGGCTTGTAACTCAAGAACCGGCCGAGGGCACTTGGACACTGCGTACCAGAGCCTCTGGTCCCACGGCCAAAGACAGCCGTCCAGAAACCCTGTGACCAAAAAGATTGTAACTGGACAACCCACCGCCAGCGCTGCTCGCGCGAGGCCTGCCTGATCAGCGTACCCGTCATCAATTGTTAGGCAGACTGAATTCGGAACCACCTTGCCGGTGTCTGCGTGGAAACGTGCCAATTCGTCCAGTCCTAGTACTTGAGCCCCACTTGCGCGCACAGACTCAATTGCCGCACGAACTTGGGCCTCGGTGCGTCCGACGATGCTTAGGCTGGGCTCAGATCGTCTGTGTAACATGAAGATGGTGCTGCGTCGGGCCATCATCGGACGTGTCAGCACCCTAGCAGCGGGCGACACCAGCAATGACGCGACCAGACCACGAAATCGCTCGGACGACTTTGGCGTTCCAATAGTCATGTCAGAGTACCAGCCCCCAATCCAGTGGCGCTGCCGGCATGTATTGCGCCCGATCTAGTCTGTTTAAAGTGGGTCATCTTAAGCCGACTTTCGCCCCGGCATCCTTTAGAGCCTCAGCCAAACCGTCAACGGACATCTCGATAATCGCGAAGCATCTATCAAACGCTTCATCGCTCATGCCAAATGGGTCAAATACGTACGGCTGGGCCGGCTGTGCCCAAATGCCCAAAAGCGAAAATCGATCGCTGTGCGCCGCATTATCGCGCCCTATTTCTCTTACGTGAGCCGGTTCCGCTGCTACTACCAGATCGGTACTCAGCAACCTTCCCGGATCGAACCGACAGGTCTGGTGGGAGCCAATAGGGGTGCCACGCCGTGACGCTGCGGCCACCGCTCTAGCATCCGCGACGAGGCCGTTTTTGGCCGACAGGCCGCAACTGGCAGATTCGATCCCCAAAGAACGCGCGTAAGCCTCAGCATAGGGACTCCTGCAGATGTTTCCTCGACACACGAAGACAAGACGCTGGACGGTCTGCAGGCGAACCTCACGGTACTTGGCGTAGACCCCGATTCTCGCCATCGTCCCGTGGTACCACTCTCGGCGGCGGTATCGTGGCGGAATTTTGATCATTAGCGTCAAATTGCAGTTTCGCGCACCGTTGGGCGATGATGCCCTGCTTGCGAAGACTGCGCAAACGTAGGATGTATTGGTGAATCAGGTCTGGGTGCTCGATGGGGATCAACGAGCGGCGCTCGCCGTTGCGCGCTCCCTGGCGCGCCGGCGCGTCGAGGTCCGCGCCTGGTCGCACGTATACCCCAGCCTTGCAGGTGCCGCGTCTGGTGTACTTACGACAGGCGTATATCCATCGCCACAAAGTGATGTGACCGCTTTCGACACTTGGTTGGCTGGCGCGTCGAAAGATGCCCTTGTAATTCCTATAACCGATACGACCGGAATGCGTATCACGCCGGAATATGGCACACCATACGACCAACTCACGTGCAAGACGTCGTTGCTTGGGATGGCTGCAGACGTTGGAGTCCCCATACCGCGAAGCGTTTTCGCTGAGAGTCCCGCGGCACTTCGTACAGCGGCCGAACAGTTCGACTACCCAATTATATTGAAACCGGCTCGCTCCAAGTTGCTGATTGGAAATCAGATCGCATCAACCTCGGTGCGAAGGGCAAGATGTCCCGCCGAGGTGGAAGCGTTTATAAATGATTCGCCGTGGCTGTCGAATTGTCCCATTATCGTCCAGGAGTTCATCCCGGGGCACGGCGCCGGGGTCTTCTGCCTGCACGACCGCGATCACGCGATCGCCTGGTTCGCCCACCGGCGGATCCGAGAGAAACCGCCCTCGGGCGGCGTGAGTGTGCTGTGCGAGAGCGTTGCAGTCGATCCGGTGTTAAAGGACTACGCGGAGCGCTTGCTTAGGGCGGCTGAATATCGCGGCGTGGCGATGGTCGAGTTCCGTATTGGCACTGATGGCCACCCGTACCTGATGGAGGTCAACGCCCGGTTTTGGGGCTCACTGCAACTGGCGATCGACTGCGGCGTGGATTTTCCCTGGCTCTACTACCAGTTGTTGATGGACCAGTCGGTGGCACCGTTACACGAGTATGACGTCGGACGCCGCCTACGCTGGTGGCTGGGCGACCTAGACTACGTACTATTGCAGATTAGAAACCCGGCGCTCAGCGTAGCGGACAAGCTGTCGGTGGTCGGCAGATTCGTTGGCACGAGTTTCGACCCGCGCTGCCGCCAGGAAGTGCTCCGCCGGTCCGATCCAGGGCCGGGCTGGCTGGAATTGCGCCAGTGGGTGGCCGGTGTGATGGGACGGGCGCCATGAGCCAGCGCGGCGGCAATATCCTTCACTTAATTGACACTGGCGGCCCCGGCGGCGCCGAGACGGTTTTTGCCCAGCTGGCGACCGGGTTGGCGTCCCGCGGTTTCGACAACATGGCCGTGGTCAGCCGTGATGCATGGCTCGCCAGCCGACTCCGGTCGGGCGGCATCGAGCCCCGTATCGTGCCGGCCAAGGGCTCACTGAATTGGCGATACCTCGCCTGCATCCTGCGCCTGATCCGCGCCGAACGGCCGGACGCGCTGGTCACCCACCTGCTTGGCCCCGCCGTATATGGCTCGGTGGCCAGCCTCTGGACAGGTACGCCGGTGGTGGCGGTCCTCCACGGCCAGAGTGACCTCGGCCCGACCGAGCGATTTCGTGGAGCCAAAGCGACCTTCGTCCGTCGAGGCGCGTCGAGAGTCGTGTTCGTCTCGGACCAGCTGCGGGACGCGCTCGCGCCTAAGCTGGCCCTCGCCCCTAAGCAGTGCGTCGTGATTCCGAACGGAGTGGATGTGACACGCATCGCAGCCGCGGAACCAGCGTCGCTGCGCTCCGATCTCGACCTCCCTAACGATACCTTTTTGGTCGGTGCGGTAGGCAATCTGCGCCGTCCTAAGGCCTATGACGTCCTGCTGCGCGCCGCACGCATTGCCGTCGACCAGGAACCACGCTTGCGATTCGTCATCGCCGGCGACAACGCCGTACCCCTGCACGACGAACTGCTTCAGCTTCGCAGTACGCTCGGGCTGGACCGGCATGTGCATTTTCTCGGGCTGCGTCTGGACGTACCGGGCGTGCTCAAGACACTCGATGCATTTGTCCTCAGCTCGAGTACCGAGGGCTTCTCGATCGCATGTTGCGAAGCCATGGCGGCGGGCCTGCCGGTCATTTCTACGCGTAGCGGCGGGCCGGAGCAGATCCTGGACGGCGGACGCTGCGGGCTACTGGTGCTACCGAACGACCCGGCAGGGCTCGCCGCGGCTATCCTTGAAATAGCGCGGTCTCCAACCGAAGCGCGCCGACTCGTGCAACTGGGCCGGGCGCGGGTAATCGCACACTACGGAACCGCGACGATGCTGGATTCGTATGTCAGGCTCATCGACGATGTCGTCATTCGAAAGAGGCCGGCATGAGAATTTCCCACCGCTACCGGTTCGTATTCTTCTCCAATCCGAAGACCGGGTCGGAGAGCGTCCGTGCCATGCTCGACCCATATAGCGACATCTGCGGCGTGCCGATGTGGGAAATAACGTCTGAGAACCCTTTCTACTCCCACATCAGCCCGCGCGAGGTTCGCGAATTGTTCGCTGCGCGCGGCTGGCCTTACGACGAGTACTACAGCTTCACGTTCGTCCGCAACCCTTGGGCGAGGCTGGTGTCGCTGTACCAGATGATCTACGACGTTCGCGGCGGGCGGCTAGAGCGATGGTCCCGGCGAATCGGCGCGCTGCTCCAGCCAGGCCCGGCGCATCCCTCGATTGACGGCTTTCGCTCGTGGCTCAAGACCATCCAGCCGGACGGAGCCGGCGGGGGCGGACCGCCAGACCAGCGCTGGCAACGGTATGGCACCTATAGCCTCCCCGCATATGCGGGTGACGCAAGCGGGAACCTCTTGGTCACGCGCGTCGTGCGTCTCGAGCACGCCAAAACTGAATTACCGCAGGTTCTCGAGGACATCGGCCTGCCAGATGCCGAGCGGCTCTCCATGCCAAAGGTCAATGCTCGTCGGCACCGACCTTATGTCGAGTATTACGATAAGGCCAGTACAGAACTGGTCGCCCGCATGTACGCCGACGACATCGCACGGTTCGAGTATACGTTCGGCCCCTGACGCCGATCGGCCCGAGTGGGCCGACGCGGCAGTTGCGTATTTTGCCGCAGGCGATGCTGGCAGCAGCCGGCGGTCATAGTATCCTGATGCCCCACTTGCACCTGGAGCCTCCGCGGCTTGACAGCCCTCCAGTCAGTAATCCGAGCCTCCAGCAGAGAGAGAGTCGGTGTACGAACCCGACCAATCACGTACGGACGGGCGACCGTGCCTGCGCGGAATCCAGGGCAGCGTGTTGAACTTGACACGCCGGTCGCACACCGGCAATCCGAAGAGGGCGCGCAGTGACCAACTCACGCGCCGTAGTACTCTGCAACGGCCTGAACGGCCTGGGCGCGGTGCGCAGCCTGGGCAATGCCGGCATACAAGTCACCGGAGTGTTTTCGAACAGCAGGGATTCGGCCTGGACGTCGCGCTATGTCAGCCGCCGGCTGCAGGCGCCACCCGATAGCTCCGACGCTTCATGGAATTCGTTCCTGCTCGAGCACGCGCGTAACAGCGTGGTAATCCCGACATCCGACGTCGGCGTCAGCCTGCTCTCGCGCCTGCGACCCGGACTGCCAGAGGACGTGCGTGTGGTCGCGCCACCGAAATCGGTTGGCGAACTGCTGGTGGACAAGCGACGCGAAGTCGAGCGAATCCAGGCTATCGGCGCGAGTGTGCCCCGCAGCGTCCTGCACCTGCCTGGCACGGCGGGCGAACTGCTGCAGCAACTATCGCCGCCAGTGATCCTGAAGCCTGTGCTGTTCGAAGATTCGCGGATCATCGGCGCCAAGAACCTCACAGCCGACGGCCGAGGCGAACTCGAACTCGCCTATGAACGCATGCAGGGCCGGGCCGACCGTTTCATTGCCCAGGAAATTGTCCCGGGGGATGACTCTCAACTCTGGGTCTGCAATGTCACCTTTGACCGCAGCCACCGTCTCGTGTCGGCGTTCAGCTTCCAGCGGCTGCGCACCTCGCCCGCGCATTTCGGGGTCACTTCGTCGGCCGTCAGTCGCCGTAACGATGCGGTCATCGCCCGCGTGGAGTCGATCGGCCGCGAGCTCGGCTATGTCGGCCCCGCGATGTTCGAGTTCAAACAGCATCCCGGGACCGGCGAATACCTCTACATCGAGATCAACCCGCGCATAGGCATGTGCAACTGGTTCGACACGTGTTGTGGCGTCAACAACGTGCTGGCCGCCTACCGCGTTGCGAGTCGTGACTCGCTGGATTCGAACCTGCCCACCCAGCGAGACGGCGTGGTATTCCTGGACCTGTTCGCCGACTTCTACTCGCGTCTTGCCGACGGCGAAAAACTGCGCGCCGTAATGCGAGATTATCGAAAGCACATTCGGTCGCCAAGGGTCGCAGCCTACTACCTCTCCAGCGACCCGCGACCCGGGTTGATTGCGCTGCGGCGTAACCTCGTGAACGCCGCGCACATCGGAGGCGGCCTGCTCAGCAGGCGATTCGGTCGTCCGAGCCGCTGATCACGGGCGCCCCCCCCTGGTCAATCGCCGATCGCGACCCTCGGCGCCTGCGAGAGTACGGTCTCCAGCGTCATGATGGTCCAGAGCACGTGATGATCCTCACTGATCGGCAGTCTGCGGATCCTGTTCATGTCCATAAACGAGCCTAACAGGGCGCCCGGAGCCTGGCACGCGTCGAGACGCGAACGAAGTGGACCCTCCATCCACCGGCGTTCCGGTGAGGGGAAACCGAGCTTGCTCCACATGCCGACGTCGCTGCCAACCAAGTGGCCACATATCTCGCGCAGGATTGGCTTCGACAGCCCACCGTCGGCGCCGAATTTCAGGTGCGACGGAAGACCAATAGCGAAGTCCGCGACCTGAGCCTCCTTGAACGGATACCAGAAGTGCAGGCCATGGGCACGCGCGAGGCGTTCGTTGCGACGGTAAATTGCCGACGAGAATACCCTCGAGTGCCAATTCTGAAACGTCTCGAAAGGACTGCCACCCGGTTCGAAGTGACGGCTGATGAGTTCCCGTGACGGTTGATTCTCGAGTGCCAGGTCTTTCATCACACGATCGGCACGGTCGCCGCGGCTGACCAGGTCAATTTCCCGGACCAATTCATCGAGGCTCCGCGTGGCAAGCCGCTCCGCACGCCGCCCACGCGCGCCCAGCGAAAAGCCGAGCACACGCCCGACGGCAGCCTGCACCCACCCGGGAAAGCTGTCGAACACGCGGCGACGGCGTGCCAGGTTGTTTATCGTCCAGAGCGACCCACTGCCGAACAGTGTATCGGCCGAGTCGCCCGACGCGACCCATTCGCAATCGCGCGATATCTCTTCCATCAGCCGCGATATCGCCAGGTTGTTGTAATGGCGCGGCGGTTCCTGGATACACCCGATCATCGGCTCGTAGGCGCGCGACACGTCCGCGTCGGTGACCTCGACGATCCTGTGCGGGATACCAAGGCGATCCGCCACCTCGCTCGCGCGCGGCAGTTCGGGGTTGTCGAAGCCCGTGATGCGTGCCGTATACGAATTAACACGCGGGAACGTCCGGACCGCCAGCGCAGCGAGGATTGAAGAATCGACCCCACCGCTCAGCGGGATGGCGACATCCGCCATGCCCTCGTCCCGGCGCGCTTCGAAAGCGGACTTGAGCAGAGATTGAGTTTGCGCCACCGCCGACTCCATCGACAGGCCAGCATCGATCGGCTTGAACCGGACGCGTCGTACTTCCGCTTCGGATACCAAGCCATCAGGCGCAATCGTTACCATGAATCCCGGCACGACTTGCCGCACACCTTGCCAGAGCGTTCGCTCACCGGACAGGAAGCGATACGCGAACACGTCCTGCAGCGCTGCCCGGTCGAACAGGTTGCGGTCGCGCAGGTGCAGGATCGGTGCCGTTTCGGTAGCCGCGAGTACCCGTGATTCCTCTACGGTAAAAAACATCGAGTTGAGGCCGAACCTATCGACGCACAAGTGCAGCCGACCGGTCGTCGGCTCAAAGATCACGAATGCAAAATCGCCGCTGAGTCCGGCCAGCGCACCCGCTCGTCCACGTCGCCACGCCGAGGCAACGGAGTCCGCCGTCGCGTGGCGGGTCCCGGGCCCGTCGTCATTTATCCAGCGGGGATGTCCGGATACCAGCACAGCGAGATCGCTCGAAACCGAGGAATCACCGGCGTGACTGGCGACAGCAGCCCGCCACGGTGGGTCAGCGGAGCCGACCTGCCGGAGCCCGCCTGTATGGGTTCGCGGCCAGGCACCAGACACTGCCTGCTGGACCTCGGTGTCCGTGCAGCGGCCCCTGCAGAAAAGTAAGGTCACGGTGGAACCCGCTACGAAACGGCAGCGGTCGCGCGTCGCCAGCGCGCCTGCTCGATGCGCGCGAGAAACTCGGCGCGCGTGCCCGACACATCTTCATGCATGCCCACGCGCCGAATGTACATCGTGTCCAGCCCGGTGTCGTTCCAGCCGTGGCTGGTCGAAGCCGCACCCTGGTATTGCTTGCGAACCTCGCTCACGGCCTCAGGCGTGTAATCCCCGTTCGGGTAGCAGAATAGCGCCGGGCGCCGGCCGACCAGACGCTTGATCTCCTGCGCCGAGCCCTCGATTTCGTCGGCCAACGCGTTCTGTGAGAGGCCTGCGTGCAGGCGCGTGTGGCGCCGGGTGTGCGATCCGAAACGTACCAGCCCGGACTCGGCCATCGTCCGGACCTCGTCGGCATCGAGCAGGTCGCGGGTGGCGGTAACTTTCAGTGGCGGCAGCCGGTCGAGGAACACGTTCATTTCGGCGTCCGTAAAGGCCTTACAGGCCACGATCGCGCGGTCGATGCCCTCCGGGCCGGGTCGCGGTGCCTGTGGCTCCTGGAGCATGCCTGAAGCCGCCAGGATGCCGCGCAGAGGCTCCGGCCAGTCGGCCATGGCCAGAAACCTGTCGGTCCTGGCCAACTGCCGCGCCAGCCGGTTCGGCCAGAACGAATACGCGCCGCCGACCAGGCCAGAGACCAGGAAAATGGTGCCAGGCACCGAATTTTGCATAAGCACCGGGAAGGCGTGCTGGTAGTTGTCGCGCCAGCCGTCGTCGAAGGTGATCGCGCAGGCGAGCCGCGGCAGGATCCTGCCCGCGGCGCGCGACCCGAGCCAGTCGTCGAGGTGCACGAACTCAAAGAATTCGCGCAGCGTCCGCAGGTGCATGTCCAGCGTTTCCGGACGGACATACATCCCCGGCTGCTCGTGCGCGCGATCGGGATGACCGTCCGGTAGCACCCGGTGATAGGTGAGCACCAGCAGTACGGGATCCTGCCGGCGTCGCCACGCTGCCGGTCCGGACCAAGCCAGGGTTCCGGCCAGCAGACGCTTCGCCACTCTCGTGAAGGGCCTCATCGCGGTGCTGGCGCCGCCGTAGTCGCAGCCCGGTGCTTGTGGCCGAACCGACCCTTCAAGCGCAGGAACGGCATTTCCACGAACCAGTAGGATCCCGAGGCGAGGGCTATGCAGAACGCGCAGCCGGCAAAGAACTGAGCCCACTGCGGCAGGAAGGCGAATTTATGCCCCAAGCCCAGGCCCCACTGGTGATACAGGTACAACGAATACGAGATCGTGCCGATGTAGGTAACCGCGCGCCACTGCATCCACGACCAGGCACCGTGGCCCGCCCGAAGCATGAGTAGAGGGATTGCGCAGGCCACGATTACCGCCTCATACGTAAATCCCACCGAGAACTGCCACCAGACCGGCGCCAGGTAGCCGGGGATCAGCAGGAGCAGGATGAGCAGCGGGATTGCGAAGGCTGACTCAGCCACACGATCGAAGCGCACGCGCGCCTCCTCCTGTCGCAATACGAGCGTAAGCAGGCAGCCCATCGCTAGGCTGTCGAATCGGCAATCGAACGCGTTGTAGGCCCAGAATCTCGACAGTCCGAGCCAGCCGTAGGCAAAGCAACGCCACGCCAGAACGGCCGCGATGGCCACGACCAGGAAACGGCGCGCCACAGCTTGCCCTCCTACGCGGAGGAGCGCGATCAGGGTAATCGGCCAAAGTACGTAGAATTGCTCCTCCACTGCAAGCGACCATGAGTGCGCGATGGAACTGTTCGAATGACCGACGATAGCGTTTCGATAGTTCTGGAGGTAGAACGCGGAAGCCAGCGCATCCGCCTGGCTGCGCGGGTCGCCCGCAAAGTGATCAACCGCCAACGAAAAAGCGAGAAAGACGTAGTACGCTGGGAAAATGCGCAGGGATCTGCGCAGGTAGAAATCGCGGAGACTGATCGATCCCGACGCCTCGTATTCCTTGAGCAGAAGATGCGTGATCAAGAAACCGCTCAGTACGAAGAACGTATTGACACCGAAACTCCCACCACCGGCAACACGCGCGTGTGTCAGGACCACGAGGAGCACGGACACCGCCCTGATCGCGTCCAGCGCGGGCATGTGCTTCTGGCCCAGCAGCTGCCCAAGGGTACTCCGCACCTTGCTCACTGCTTACTGCCGCAGGAGTGGCCCGCCCTCATGCGGCGGCCAGCAATCCACAGT